>DATEFX010000017.1:0-26601 GCA_035280405.1 Candidatus Acidiferrales bacterium
CCTCGAACAAACCAAGGAGGCGTGTCGCGACATGCGAAAAATAAATTGGATTCAGGATTTGCTCCAGGATCTGCGCTACGGTCTGCGCATGTTGCGCAAATCTCCCGGCTTCACGCTTGTCGCCGTCCTCACCCTCGCCCTCGGCATCGGCGCCAATACCGCGATGTTCTCCGTCGTCAACGGCGTGCTCCTCAATCCCTTGCCCTATCCGCATCCCGATCAAGTCGTCACCGTCGCCAGCACCGACCCTGGATCCGGCGAAGGTCCCATCTCCTATCCTGACTATCACGATTGGGTCCGCGACAATCATTCTTTCTCCTCGCTTGCCGCCTACAAGTCCTTCGTCGGCTTCAACTGGACACGCCAGAGCGACGCGCTAATCGTCTCCGCCGTGCAAGTCTCCGCCAATTTCTTCCCCACCCTCGGCGTCAATCCCACTCTCGGCCGCAACTTCACTCCTTCCGAAGATCAACCGAACGCCGCTGCTGCCATCATCCTCAGCGGTGGCTTCTGGAAATCCGAATTCGCCTCCTCGCCGGATGTCATCGGCAAAACGATGAACCTCGACGGAACCGACTACACGATCGTCGGCGTGCTTCCCGCCAGCTTCTACTTTTGCTGCCGGAACATTAATTTCCGTCCTGGCGATGTTTACGTGCCCCTCGGCGCGGCCCGCAATCCCTTGATGACCGACCGCAAAATTCATCCCGGAATTATGGGCGTCGCGCGCATCAAGGACGGCGTCACCCTCGCGCAGGCTCGTGCAGACATGGATGGGGTCGCCCGCAACCTCGCCGCTGCCTATCCCGACGCCGATAAAGACCTCGGCATTGGTGTCACTCCGGTCAAGGAGGAAATGGTCAGGAGCATTCAACCATTCCTTCTCGTCTTGCTCGCCGCCGTCGGATTCGTACTGCTCATCGCCTGCGTCAACGTTGCCAATCTGCTTCTTGCGCGCTCCACGGGACGCGCGCGCGAATTCGCCATTCGCGCGGCTCTCGGCGCCAGCCAGAGCCGCGTCGTTCGCCAGTTGCTCACTGAAAGCGTGCTCCTCGGGCTCACGGGCGGCGCGCTCGGCTTGTTTCTCGCCTCTTCGGGAACCTCTGCCGCGCTCTCCATCGTTCCCGGCACGCTGCCGCGCGCTGGTGATGTCCGCCTTGATCCTCGCGTCTTGTTTTTCACCCTCGTCATCTCTGTTGTCGCGGGAATTCTCTTCGCCCTCGCCCCCGCGCTGAAAACCTCCCATCCCGATCTCCACGAAACGCTCAAGGAAGGCGGCCGCGGCGCGAGCGGCGCGCGTTATCGCACCCAGGGCGTTTTCGTCATCGTCGAAATGGCCCTTGCCGTCATTCTGCTCGTCGGCGCCGGCCTCACCATCCGCACTCTTCTCGGCCTCTGGAGCGTCAATCCGGGCTTCGATCCGCATAGCGTGCTCAGCTTCAGCGTCAGCTTTCCTCCTTCGCTCGCTGGCGGAGGCGCCCCTCAAATTCGCGCCGAGTTTCGTCAGGTCACCGACAAAATCGTCGCCGTTCCCGGCATCTCTGCCGTCTCCCTGATGAACGGGGCATTCCCCATGGCCGAAGAGAACGATCTGCCGTTCTGGATAGACGGCACTCCAAAGCCCGCCACAGAAAACACCATGCCCGACGCCCTCTGGTATGTCGTCGGCCCCGATTATCTCAAAGTGATGAAAATTCCGCTCCTCCGTGGCCGTTTCATCGGTCCGCAGGACGATGCCATTTCTCCCGGCGTTTGCGTCATTGATGAAGACCTCGCGCGCAAATATTTCGGGAATGAGAATCCCATCGGCAAGCACCTCGACTTCGATCTCGTCTACAAACAGCTCGAAATCGTCGGCGTCGTCGTCCACGTCAAGCAATTTGGCCTCGACGAAAATGCTAGCGCGGCCCTTCAAGCGCAGTTTTACACTTCGACTCTCCAGCTTCCCGATCAGGTCACCCAAGCCTTCTTCAGCTCCGCCGGCTTCCTCGTTCGCACCCAGGGCTCGCCCGACGCATTCGTCGGCCCAATTCGCGACGCTGTCCACGACTTCAACAGCAAGGCCGTATTCTTTAAGCCGGACACCATGGACCACATCGTTTCCCAGTCCCTCGACGCGCGCCGCTTCGCCATGATTCTCCTCGGCGTCTTCGCCGCGCTTGCGCTCCTGCTTTCGAGCATCGGAATTTACGGCGTGATTTCTTACATCGCCGGCCAGCGCACTCATGAAATCGGCATTCGTATCGCGCTGGGCGCTCAACGCGCCGACGTGCTGAGAATTGTCCTCGGCCAAGGCGCGCGCCTCGCGCTCATCGGCGTTGGCATCGGCCTCGTCGCCGCGGCCGGGCTTACGCGCCTGATGAGTTCGATCCTTTACGGCGTCAGCGCAACCGATCCCTTGACATTCCTCGGCGTCGCCGTCGTCTTGACGCTCGTCGCGCTCGCGGCCTGCTACATCCCCGCCCGCCGCGCCATGAAAGTAGATCCGATGGTCGCCCTGCGTTATGAATGAGACCACGTCGCGCGCCATGAACCGTGTCGCGATCTGCGCGCCCGCCCGCCCGCAGGAGCCCGCCGTGTCGAGCAGGCAGGGAATCTGCTGTTCGCCTTTGCCCGTGTAGGGGCCCGTCGGCGCTTTCCCTGCCGCGCACGGCCCTTTGTTTTGCCCCTTTCCAGCCTCAAGCATCTAGCCTCTGGAACTCCTGTTGCTTTCCAAAATGAGCTGTGCTATCTTCCTGTTGGAAACCAAAATGTCCGCACTCGGGATGGAAACATGAAACCGAAATCTGACGTCCATCAAGGCACCCTGGCGCTGATGGTCTTAAAAACCCTCGACGTCCTCGGCCCGATGCACGGCTACGGCATCGCCCGCCGCATCGAACAGATCAGCAAGGACGTCCTCGCCGTGAATCAAGGCACTCTCTATCCCGTCCTCCTCAAGCTCGAACAGGAAGGCGCCGTCGCCTCCGCGTGGGGCGCTTCGGAAAATAATCGTCGCGCGCGTTTCTACCGCCTCACGCGCGCCGGCCGCAAGCTTCTGCATGCGGAGACGCGCGACTGGGAGCAGACCGCCGCGATCATCGAGCGCTTCTTCAATGTGAAAGCCGAGGAATTGCCATGAGACCTCTGCGCCGCTTCCTTCAGCGCCTCGCGAACTTCGCCGCCCGTCGGCCCGACGATGCGCGCCTGCAAGAAGAGATCGCCGCTCACGTTGCCCTGCAAACCGCCGAAAATCTTCGTTCCGGCCTCTCCCCGTCCGAAGCGCGTCGCCAAGCCCTTCTCAAATTCGGCGCCGTGGAGTCCATCAAAGAAGATTATCGCGCCGAACGCGGCCTGCTCTTTCTCGAAACGCTATGGCAGGATTTGCGCTTCGCCTTCCGCATGCTCCGCAAATCCCCCGGCTTCACCGCCGTCGCCGTCCTCACTCTCGCCCTTGGCATCGGCGCCAATACGGCGATCTTTTCGATGGTCAATGGGATTTTGTTGCGAGCTTTGCCATACTCTCAGCCAACGCAGCTTTATGCCCTTCATGAGTTTGTCCCTCAGTGGCCCGCCTACCCGTCCCTGCCGGTGAACGGAGGGAATTTCCTCGCTTGGGAGAAAGAGTCTCACGCTTTTTTGGCAATGACCCTGATCAACTCTTCGAACGACAGCTTGCTCGGCACGGGACGCCCGCAATGGCTTAATGGAGCTGAAGTAAGTTCCGATTTCTTCTCAGTTCTAGGCGCGCAGCCGCAGATGGGACGTGCGTTTGTGCCCGAAGACGAAGGCTCAGGCGGTAAGCCGGAAATTATTTTGACGCACCAGCTTTGGCAGGAGCAGTTTCATTCCGATCGCAACATCTTGGGCAAGGTCATCAACTTGGGCGGACGCGGTATGACCGTCATCGGTGTTCTTCCCGCGAATTTCATCTTCCCTCACATTTTGGCTCATGATCCGGAGTACTTGGTGCCTCTCCCATGGGCCCAATGGAACACAAGACCGGGCATTGGGAATCATAATTGTTCGGCGATTGCCAGACTTAAAGATGGCGTCACTCCGTCCGAAGCCAAAGCGCAGCTCGACGTTATTGAAGCCCGAATTGCGCAGAAGGATTCCGGCGGCAAATTCAATCTCTATGCAATCCTCACACCGCTCAAAACGGAAATCGTTGGGCCGATGCAAAAATCGCTTTGGATGTTTACGTTCGCTGCAGCGCTTGTCCTGCTCATCGTCTGCGCGAATCTGGCGAACCTGCTGTTGGTGAAAAACGGCAACCGCCTGCGAGAAGTGGCCCTGCGTTCCGCTTTCGGCGCGGGCCATCGGCGTCTCGTGCGGCAGTTTCTTACCGAAACCCTCGTCTTGGCTTCGGCGGGAGGAGCGCTGGGTCTGCTCTTCGCCGACGGCGCACTGCGGCTGCTGGTCAGGAATGCCCCCGTCGGAATCCCTCGCGTGAATCAAATCCGTCTGGATTCGACGGTCCTATGGTTCACGCTCGCGGTGATGATACTTGCGGCTTTTATTTTTGGCTTGCTTCCGAGCTTGCGGGCTACACGAGTCCCGCTCGCGGACGCTTTAAAGTCTGCGGGCCCCACGGCGAGCGTCGGTAAACGAGCGACGCGTCTGCGCTCCGCGCTCGTGATTGGCGAGATTGCTCTCTGCGCGGCCCTCCTGCCGGCCTGCTTGCTGCTCATCGAAAGCCTGCGGCACGTGGCGCTCGCGAATCAGTGGATGAACGAAGAACACGTCATCACGGCTAAGCTGTTCGTCCAAATCCGCTTCACTCATCCGGCACGCGACAACGGGCAACGCGCGTTCGAAGAGCGCAATCATATTTTCACCTCCATCGAAGAAAAAGTCGCGCAGTTGCCCGGCGTCGAATCCGTCGGGCTCACCAACGACGTGCCGCTGGAAGGCTTCGACTGGGGCGACAGTATTAACGTCCAGGAAATCCCGCTTCCCGATGCCGAACAGCCATCCGGGGAATTTAGGTTTGTCAGCCCAGGATATTTCCGCGCAATCGAGCTGCCTTTGATGAAGGGACGGTTCTTCACAGAGTCGGATCGCGGCCAGCCTGTCGCAGTGATCTCAGAAAATGTTGCACGGGACGTGTTCGGTCGGCGCGATCCGGTTGGAATGCATGTCTCCTGCAGCAATTTTAGTTTCGGGGCCGAGTGGTGCCGTGTTGTCGGAGTGGTGGGCGATATGCGCGACGAATCCGACCAAGCGCCCGCTCTCGCGGCCTATTTTCCGCTCTGGTTGTTCTCAGAAGACGCAGAGACGCTTGTCGTTCGCACGAATATGAGTCCCGCTTCGGCGGCAGGTGCAATTCGTCAAGCTATCTGGAGCGTCGACCCGGATCTTGCCATCCCAGAAGAGAAAACTTTGAAGACCATCCTGGCAAGCGCCGAAGCTCCGCGCCGCTACGAAACGTCGCTTGTTACCCTGTTCGCCCTCTGCGCCGTTCTATTGGCCATGCTCGGACTTTACGCCGTAATTTCTTATTCCGTCAGCCAGCGCACCCACGAGATCGGCATTCGCATGGCGCTCGGAGCGCAGCGAGGCGAGGTGTTGCGCATGGTGGTCCGCGAAGGAGCGCTGCTGGCTGGCTTCGGCACGGTGGCGGGAATTGGCGGAGCACTAGCCTGGACGCGATTTCTGCAGAGCCTGCTTTTTGAAATTAAGCCCACCGACGCGCCGACATTTGTGGCTGTGGCCATTCTGCTAACGCTTGTTGCGATGGCGGCAAGTTACATGCCCGCCCGCCGCGCCATGCGCGTGGATCCCATGGTCGCCCTCCGTTATGAATAACGCACTCGACCCTCGTCGGTCTTGTTCCTTTCGGAAGGAAAGAGTGTCGACTCCATTTGACTCCCGATCCTTGGAAAACACAGCGGAGAATTTCTTATGAGACCTCTGCGCCGCCTCCTCGCGCGTTTCACAAATTTCATCGCCCGCCGCGATGATCGGCGTCTGCAAGAAGAGATCGCCGCTCACGTCGCGCTGCAAACCGCCGAAAATCTTCGCGCCGGCCTCTCGCCTTCCGAAGCGCGTCGCCAAGCCCTCCTCAAATTCGGCCCCGTCGAGTCCATCAAAGAAGATTATCGCGCCGAGCGCGGCCTGCTCTTTCTCGAAACGCTTTGGCAGGATTTGCACTTCGCCTTCCGCATGTTGCGCAAATCCCCGGGCTTCACTGCCGTCGCCGTCCTCACTCTCGCCCTCGGCATCGGCGCCAACACCGCCATGTTCAGCGTGACGAACGCTGTTCTATTGCGTCCGTTGCCTTACCCTGAGCCCGGGCGCCTCGTGAGAGTGTGGGGCGTAAACAGACGCACCGGAAACCTCCGAGCGTGGACATCGTATCCAAATCTTGAAGATTTGCGGCGCCAGAACGCGGTCTTCTCCGCTCTCGGAGCATCGCGCGAGGACGAGTGGGCCTGGACCGGAGGCGCCCAGCCCGAACGCCTCGCAGTCGCACGAGTGACTGAAGATTTCTTTTCCGTTCTGGATATCCAACCGAGCTTGGGACGATCCTTTTCTCGAGAGGAGTTCCAAACTGGTGGAGAGAAGGTCGTAATTCTGAGCTATGCGTTTTGGCAGAGTCGTTTCGGCTCAAATCCCGGAGTGATCGGCCAGACTTTGACACTCGAGGAGCGCGCTTTCACGATTGTCGGCATCCTGCCCAAGAGCAGCTTCCCATTTCCTTCTGCCACGATTGCCTTCTGGGTGCCACTGCCGGTGGGTTCGGAAGATTCGTCGCGGGGATCTCGCAATCTTGATGCCATTGCCCGCCTTCGGCCTGGTGTGTCTCTAGCGCAGGCGCAAGCAGAGATAACCACGATCGCCTCACGCCTCGAACGTCTTTATCCGGACTCGAATGTAGATATCGGCTACCGCCTTGAGCCGTTGCAGGAAGCGCTAGTGAGTGAAAGCCGCCATCTTCTCTTGGTCTTGGCGGGCGTAATCTGCGTCGTCCTTTTGATTGCCTGCCTGAACGTAGTCAATTTGCTGCTTTCGCGAGTCCAGCGCCGTGAGCGCGAAATCGCCATGCGGATCGCGCTCGGCGCGAACCGCGGTCGTATCATTCGACAACTCTTGACGGAGAGTGTGCTTCTTTCTTCGCTCGGTGGAGTCTTGGGATTAGCCTTGGCGGGAGTGGGTACGAAAACGTTGCTCCTCTTTTTCGGCGCAAATCTTCCTCGGCAGCAAGAGATCAGCATCGACACGTGGGTGTTACTGTTCTCCATCATCGCAATGCTGTTTTCCGGAGCTCTCATTGGCTTGATCCCGGCAATCGAAACAACGCGCCCGCACTTGGCCGATAAGCTGAAGGAGGCCTCAGACGATTCCGGATCGGCGCAGCGAAGGGTCAACTTCCGAGACACCCTTGTCGTTGTGGAAGTCGCCATGGCTCTCGTCTTGCTCACTGGCGCAGGATTGCTGCTGAAAAGTTTTTGGCGCCTTGCCAATGTCCGCTCAGGATTTGAACCCGAGGGCGTCTTGACTCTCCGGGTCTCGCTGGCGGATAGCCGCTATCCGACTCACCAGCGCGCGCTCGCATTTTACGACCAGGCGCTCGCACGGCTCGGCGCTCTGCCAACCGCGCAGTCCGCAGCGGCCATTAGCATGCTTCCGCTCAGCGGCGATCGGTCGTGCAATGACATGACCGTCGAAAATCGCCCCATTGAGAATGCCGATTGCGTCGAAGGGCTCTCCATAAGTCCGGATTATTTCCGAGTGATGAAGATTCCCTTGCTGGCAGGCCGCTGGTTCGCCGAGGCTGACCTCTCCAGTGCGCCGCGCGTCGCAGTCATCAACGACTCACTCGCTCGTTTGCTCGGTTCGCGGGAATTGGCGATGGACGAGCGCCTGTCCTTCCGCGGGGAAAAGTGGCAGATTGTCGGAGTCGTCGGGGATGAGCATCAGAGGAGCCTCGGCCACGTAGTCGAGCCAGAAATCTTTCTTCCTCTTCAGCAACAGCCGCTCGCCTTCGCTACCTTCGTTTTGCGCATGAACTCTCACCCGGAGGCGAGCGCTTCTGCCGCTCGGCAACAGCTCTGGGCACTGGACCCTGATCTCATGATTTATGACGTCCTCTCGATGAACGAGGTCGTGTCGGCCTCGATCCTCCAGCCCCGTATGCGTCTGTTCTTGTTGGGCGGATTCGCGGGACTGGCCCTTCTCTTGGCAATCCTCGGCCTCGCGGGAGTCGTCGCCTACTCGGTCAGCCAGAGAACCCGCGAATTTGGCATTCGTATGGCGCTCGGCGCTCCTCCAAGTGAAGTTCTGCGGATGGTTCTGACCCAAGGATTGAGCCTCGCCTTGACCGGTGCTGCACTCGGCGTCGTAGCGTCTCTATGGCTCACTCGTTTCCTCGCTAACCTACTTTTTCAAGTTAAGCCCTTGGATGCGGTCTCGTTCGCAGGTGGAATCCTCATCCTGCTCACGGCAGCGCTTGCAGCATGTTGGATTCCCGCGCGCCGCGCCATGCGCGTGGATCCCATGGTCGCCCTCCGTTACGAGTAACTCATGGCGCTTTCAGACCCACAACGAAGGATGAAAGAAGTCCAGAAGGGCGATTGATAACAGGGGATTTAAGGCTTCTTCCATAGGAGTGATATGAACTTTTGCATTTCACGTGGCCAGGAAAAATGTAAGAGCTAAATAAGCCGTTATCCACAAAAGAGTACTATTGACTTTCGCCTTTACTTCGCCTAGACTTTCCTCGTTCCGCAGTCCCGGTTGCCGTGCGGCCCATGCGGCCCCGTGCGGCAGGTGATTTTCGGTGAAAGAAGTCTCTCGGTGAAGCCGGAACGGAGGGTTGCGATGGCGCTGACAAAGCGGCAGAAGGAAGTTCTCGACTACCTGGTCAGCTTTCTCAACAAGCGTGGCTATTCGCCCAGCTTCGAGGAGATCGCGCGTGGCCTCAAGCTCACGTCTCTCGCCACCGTGCACAAGCATCTTTCCACCCTCGAGAAAAAGGGATTCATCCGCCGCGGCTACAATCAGTCCCGCTCCATCGAAGTCACGCAGCTTCCGAAGCCCGTCCGCGAACAGGTCATCGAACGCCACTCCGCTGGCCTTCCCCTTATGGGACGCATCGCCGCCGGCCGCCCGCTCGAAG
The DNA here is from genome assembly GCA_035280405.1 of Candidatus Acidiferrales bacterium. Classification (GTDB taxonomy): domain Bacteria; phylum Acidobacteriota; class Terriglobia; order Acidiferrales; family UBA7541; genus DAHUXN01. The sequence goes on from DATEFX010000017.1 coordinate 9,104, forward strand.
CGATCGAAGATCGCGAAACGATTTCTCTCGGCGATTTCACGCGCGGCCAGCACACGTTCGTCCTTCAGGTGAAAGGCGAATCGATGCAGGATGATCACATTCTCGATGGCGATTACGTTGTCGTCGAGCAGACGCAGGTCGCCAATCAAGGCGAGATCGTGGTCGCGCTCATCGCTAACGAGGAGACCACGCTGAAGCGTTTTTATCGCGAAGGCGCCGGAAAAATCCGCTTGCAGCCGGCGAATTCGCAGATGACTCCGATCATCGTTCCCGCCGGCGACGTGAAAATTCAGGGCCGCGTCATCGGCGTGCTCAGGAAATACTGACGCGTCGCCTCGTTGTCGTGCGACCTGTGCGATTCTCCTACATCCACTTAAGTAGTACTCCCATTGTTCCAAGCGGCACTTTTCAGAAAATTTCCGCTTGCCTCGCTCTCGGGCCAAGACTAGATTGAAAGTCCCCCAGCCACTCGCTTCGCTGGCATTGGTGTACGTCTTCGGAATCCATGGAGGGGCAATGTGGGGGAACAGAAATCCGGAACCGCCCGCACGATCCGCGGCACCCGAAAAACCGGCATCGGCTCCGGCGAGCAATCAACCGCCAATTCTGGAGGAAAATAAAATGGCTCCAAACGAACCGATTCATTCGCTCAATCCGTCCGGAGGCAATGGCGCCCGGCTCGGAGCAAGTCTGCACGTGAAGGGCGAGATCACCGGCAACGAAGACCTGCAGATTGACGGCACGGTCGAAGGGCTGGTGCAACTCGACGATCGCAAGCTCACCGTCGGCGCGAGCGCGAAAGTCACCGCGGACATCGTGTCGCGCGAAGTTGTCGTTTACGGAAACGTGAAAGGCAATTTGCGCGCGCGCGATCGCATCGAGATCAAGAAGGACGGCTCGGTGGTCGGCGACTTGACGACGGCGCGAATCATGATCGAGGATGGCGCGTACTTCAAGGGCTCGATCGAGATTGACAAGACCGGCGGCGAAGCTTCGGGCAGCTTCGAGAAGTCGGCGTTCGCTCGCAGCAGCTCCGGCAGCGCGAAGACCGCGGCGACAGCTTCGGACTAATTTTCTCGCTCACCCCAGTTCGGCAGACGGCTTAATCGCCGTCTGCCTGCCCGATTCCTAGCAGTGCGCCTGCATGGATTGGCCTCGCTTCGAAAATCGAATTGACCCACCGTAAAAATGAGGGGTGTTTTAGAACTCACCAAAGAACCAAATTGGCTCTTTTCGGGGGTAAATTCGGTCAATTTTTAGTGGTACAAGTGTCCATTCATTTTCGCCTCCAAATTCGATTTCCTAACTGCAAGACGGATGCATACATGCGCGAACATGCGTCGATACGCGGGGTTTCGCAGCGTAGAGCAAAAGAGCACGGGATTTCGGACTGCGAAATCGAGACGTTTACAAAGAGCCAATTTGAAGAAAAAATGGCGTTTTCAGAGGACCAATTATTGTTGACTTGATTGGTCCAGGAGCGCGAATTTGCAGCCCTCATTCCCCTCCCCCGACGGGCAGCGGAGGGGTCTCAGGATGCAAATAGAATCGTCCCGACTACCTACCACTTGCGGCCCTTCGCAAATGCGCTCAGGGCAAAGCAAACGGTGCGAACTAGAAAGACAACTGCATCAGGAACTGGATGGTCCGAGGGCTATTGGCGAGGATCGCCGAAGGCTCCGTCAGATTGTTCGCGAACGCGATGAAACCCGGCGCGCCGTTGCTGCCTACACTCCAGTTCGGATGGTTGAACGCGTTCAAGAAATTGGCCTTGAGCAAGAAGTGGACCTGTTCGTAGACGGGAATGTCTTTTGTGAGCGCAAGGTCCGTCTGGATGAACTTCGGTCCGTAGAGAAACAGGAGATTGCCAATCGCGCCGGGGGTTGATTCGGGCTGGACGCCGTTCAACCCGCTGGCGCTTACTTGCGCCGGATTGTACCAGAAAACCGGAGCAGACGGGTTCGAAGTGGGAAACACGCCGATATTGCGCTGCACCTGACTGCGACTGACGCCGGTGAGAACAACACCGCCATCCTCATCGTTAAACGTGCTCTGGCCGCCCTGGAGCCAGAACGGAATGCCGGAATGGAACGTGAAGATGCCGCCGACGTTCCATCCGCCCACGATGTTGTTCAGGATGGTGCTGTTCATATCGAAATGCTTGCCCTTGCCAGTCGGCAAGTCGTAGGAAAAATACGTGTTCAAGACGTTGCGCATGTCGTTGTCGGAGGGCCCCTTGTTCAGGCCCATATTCCTAAGTGAGATGTAATTCTCTTGCGCGGTGTCTGTGAAGAAGCTGAGGAAACGGCTGCCGAGCGACTTGCTGAAGGTGTAGTTGGCGCCGAGAGTGAGGCCGTAACCGGTGGGATGCCGGGCCGAGATCTGCAACGCATTGTACGTGGAGCTTCCGGGATCGGAAAGCACGGTCACCTGAGCGCCAGCGGCGAAAGGATTTGCCTCGAAGAAATTAATGGGCAACGTGCCGCCGGTATTTCCGCAGGGCCCGAAATTGGCGCCGATCATGTTGCAAAGATACGTGGAGCTCCCCGCGAAAGTGGTTGCGAGCGCGCCGGCTTGGCCCGTCTGCAAGTCGAAGATGAAGCCCGAGTTCGCATAGCCGCTGGGATCGGCCGCGCCGGTGGTGACGCCGTTTCCGTTGAAGGCGGCGTCGAAGATAGGCGTGGTAACGACTCCCGGGTTGCCGGTGTTATCGGCAAAGGTGGCGCCACCGTTGGCCGCGAGGTTGTTTATGGCGCTCTTGAAATCGTTCAGAAACGCTGGCTGGCTGGCATTGATTTCGTTCAAATTGAAATCCTGCCAGGTGTGGATGGCGTGGTTGCCTACGTAATTGACCTCGACGACGGTGTTGCCCGGGATTTGACGCTGGACGCCCAGGTTCCACTGTTCGACATAGGGAGTTCTGATGTTGGGATCCACGGTGGCGTAACCCTGGCCGGTGAACGCAAGCGAAGACATAGGAATGGACGTCTGGAACGTGGCTGGGAAGGCGGTCGCATTCACCCGGTTGTCGAGCGTCGGATCACTCAAAAACTGGGAGCCCGGAGGGAAAGTACCGCTCGGCATGCCGGCGAAGTAGGAAATGGTGTTCGTGTCGCCCGGATTGCCAAAAATGGAGACGTTCTCGAAGGTTTCCCAGCCCTCGTCGTAGGACGCGATGGAAGCGCCGCCTCGAATAACGGTTTTGCTGCCGCCGAAAATCTTGCCCAGGAAGCCATCCGTGAAGTTCGGATTCCAGGCGAAGCCGAAGTTCGGATTCGGCTGAACGAAGTCACCACTATATGGACTGGGGCGCAATACAACCTGCGGATTGGTAAGGCCGTTTATCACGCCCGGAGTGAAGAGCGTGCGGGAAGGACCGAGAAGATCGAGAAACGTCGGGCCGAAGTAAGAATTGTTCGTATTGTGAACGGCGCCCGAGAGTTGCCACCGGAAACCCCAGTTAAAGGCCCAGTGGGAGGTGGCGTGCCAGGCATCCTGGAAGTAGAGCCCGCCAATCGTCTGGGCTTCCTTGGCCACAAGGCCCTGCTCGAGGGGGAATTGCCCTGTAGCGAGATTGACGAAATTGCCGCCCGAAACTGAACTGAGGCGGCCGGTGAGCGTGGCATAGAGCTGGGCGGCACTGACCAAGTCGCGGTTGCCGCTTCTGCCGCTAATATTGGGAAAATTCGCAGTCGTGAACATGCTTCCCGCAGGGTCGCCGACGCCCAGCCCGGTAGGGTTCTGGGCGGCAGGAACGCTGAAAATGTAGGTTGATGGATCATTCTGTTCGAGCTCGTGACTATTGGAGTAGCGGATGTCGCCGCCAAAATTGAATGTGTGATTGCCGCGCGTCCAAGTGAGCATGTCGGACGGATTGAAGGACGGATTGTTGCGCGGAACGGGAAGAATGAAGCCGGGAATAAAGCTCGAAACGCTGGAGCCCTGAGTGAAGACGAAAAGGCTATTGAAGCCACCAATCAGGCGCTCCGCCTGCGTCTTGAATGGATCGGAGGCGGCACCCGGGTTGAACTCCTCAACGTTGCTCTCGATGCCGAAGCTGGCGGTGTTGAACATGGTGGGCGAGATGGTCCAGTCCACCTGGTTGGACCAAGTGTAGTAGGTGGATTTAAAGCCGTTGCCGGCAAATTTCGAGCCTGGCCAGTTGGGGACATTGGCGATATTGCGCCAGAAGAGATCCCAGGAATCGCTCCAATGAATTTGGGGAGTGATATTCACATCCAGGCGAGTGGTTGGGAACCACTGCGTCGTATGCGTCGGACGAAACCAGATGAGATTCTGCAGGTACTGCTGATTGATGTTGAATAGCCCGCCCGGGGTGGTCGAGAGAGGAATCAGAGTGCCTGCCGAATACGTGTTGGTGATTTCGCTGAAGATTGACGCGACGGTGGCATCCCCGGAAGTTTCCTGAGCCGTATTGAATCCATTATCCGCGGCGAGCGTGTACAAATTCGCAGTGCAGGTTTGCGCGATGGCATCACATCCCGTGACCCAAGCAGGGGTTGAGGCTGGAATCGAGGTGACGTCGTACGTGTAAAGGCCGCTAGCGGCACTGGGGGTCAGGGTTCTGTTCGTGCGAATGCTTCCGCCGGGAACGGCGTTGTATTCGAGATGCGCAAAGAAATAGGCCCTGTTGTGGGGCCAGAGCGGACCGCCGAGGTCGCCGCCGTAGAAATTGCTACGGCTTTTTGGCAGCGACCTTCCGAGAGCGTTGTTGGTGTAGCTGTTGGCATTGAAAAAGCTGTTCTGGGCCTGCCAGAAGCCTCGGCCGTGGAACTGTTTGGTACCGCGCTTGGTGACAAAGCGAATCTGAGAAGCGCCTTCCGCACCCGCATCGGCCGTGAGGTCGTTGGTGGAAACGGTGGCTTCCTCGAAAGCGCCCTCGCGCAAAGGAGCAGCAGTAAAAAAGCCGGTGGAGAAGGTACGGAAACGCTGGAAATTGTTATCCGTGCCGTTGACCGTGATGTTGATGGCGGCGTTGGGGAGGTTGTTGAAAGTCGTGTACCGCTGATTATCCGGGTTGGCCGCCCCGGCGACGAGAGTGGCGAACTGGAGCAAGTCGCGGCCATTGAGGGGAAGATTCTCGACCAGAGTGGGGCTGATGGTCGTCGCGAGAGTGTTCTGCGTTGTTTTCAGCGTCTCGGCTGCAGCGGAAACTTCGACGGTCTGGCTAGCCTCGCCAACCTTCAACTGGACGCGGACATTTGTGGTTTGCGCCGCTTCAATCACGACGCTGGAGTACGCGGCAGTGGCGAAACCGGAGGCAGTCACCTGGAGCTTATACGTGCCGGGCTGAATCGCGGGGAAAACGTACGCGCCGGTCGAGCTCGCCTTCACCGTTTGCGAGAAGTTGATCGCGGGGTCGGTGATGGTGAGCGTCGCGCCAGGGACACCGGCACCGGAAGGGTCAACTACGACTCCCGAAAGAATGCCAGTGGTCGCGACTTGCGCCGTGGCGGAAAGGACGAAGAGCGCGGAGACGGCGAGCAAGGTCAAGAGACGGCGCAGAAAAGTGGACGACATGGTGCCTCCTTTAAATCGGTTGCGCAGACGCAACTTTATGTGTGGAGACGTCGCAGGAAAGCTCCAGATGATTAAAGAACGGATTGCCCGGTACATGACGCGTGTACACGGTGGCCCCGTCAGAGAGTGTACGGAGGGGAGAAGCGAAGTCAAGGGATATTTTATAAAGTAGCCTTTCGAAAGCCGCCTTGGCTGGCTGGTTTGGGAAAACGTTTACACATCGACAGGCTATGAAAATGAGACAGCGCTTCGATTTCGCTCCGGGATGGCCGCGTGAGTCGAGAGGCGAAGCGAGAGCGGCAGACAGGCGAAACAGCCCGCCACGGCGGGTGAACTTCGACCGATCCCACAGGCTCGATTTGCCGTCGACGTGGGTGCTCCATTTGGCCGCTACGAGATGACCTAACTCCACTATTTGGCGGGGACGAGGCGCTTGTTGACGATGTAATAGTAGGCGCCGCGCCACTCGATGCGGCGTTTGAAAAAGCTGGTGAGCCAGACGACGAAGGCGAAGGCGTCGCGGAGAGGCACGAGATAGAATTTTTTGCGCAGGAGCGGGTCATGAACGCCCCAGACGCCTACGGTCCAGGCCATGAGCGAGCGAAGAACGACGTAGCCGGCAGCGTAGAACGCGGCGACGGGCCACGAGGGCGCGATGGCGATGGCGAGAAGCGTCCAGGGAAGGCCTTGCGTGAAGATGAGAGAAAAATGGCCCCAGGGCTGCGAGTGCTTCATCGTCAGATTCCAACGAACCTGATGGCGGAAGCACTGTGCGAGAGTTTGCGCGGGGAAAACGGTGTAAACGGGGAACGTGGTGACTTCGACGCGATAGCCGAGTTTTTTGACGCGGTTGCCGAGCTCGTAATCGTCGGAGAAATGATCCACGAGCGCCTCGAAGCCGGCGATTTCGGCGAGATGCTTTTTCGTGGTGGCCATGGTGGCGCCGAGAGTGAAATCCACGCCGCCAAGCTGCCAGGCGGAGAGGACGCCGGCGTCGAAATCGGAGGTGTTGCCGAGAGCTTCCATTTCGCTGACGAGCGAGCCGTCGGTGATGCCGCGATAGAGGCACGTGACGGCGCCGACTTGCGGATCGGCAAACGGCGCGGCGACGGCGTGGAGATAGCCGGGCGCGACGCGAATGTCGCTGTCGCTGATGATGAGAATATCGTGGCGCGCTTCGCGGACCATGCGGCAGAGTTTGTTGACTTTGTCGCCCGTGCCCAATTTTTCGGCGCCGATGAGGAGGCGGATTTTGCACGCCGGGAAGTCGCAGATCAGTTTTTCGATGACGGGGACGGCGGGATCTTCGCGTTCGGTTACACCGAAGATGATTTCGAAATCGGGATAGTCCTGCGAGCAGAAGGTGGCGTAGTTTTCGTACGCGTCGCGATCGAGGCCGCGAACGGGTTTGAGGACGCTGACGGGCGGCGCGAAATTTTTCGAGAGCGGCGGGCGATTGCGGAAAAAGCGTCGCGCGGCGGTGATGGCGAGAATGTAGTAGCCGAAAGGGCCAAGCGCGAGAGCAAGCAACGTCCAACGAAGGATTTCATGCCACATGTAGATTCCTTGCTAGCGGCATCGAGGATGCACCGAAAGACAAAAAAGAAAAAGCAGATCCTCTGCCTGCGGCACGCAAGCTCGTCGGCCCCGACGAGCCGGCGCCTCGCTCGGGATGACAGCGTAAGAACGACTGCCAAACGCGAATGCTTTGCGGATGCGCGTTGCGGCCTTCCTTTCGGTGCGAGACACGTGACACGCTGCGTGAAGGCAAAGCGGCGGAGACCGCCGCACTCCAAAGCGGCTGCTTCGCAGCCGCGAAAGGCAAACCAGGAACAATGAAAAGTGCCCGGTCGCCCGAATCTCGGCACTCGCCACGACGGGCAGGCACCGAGTAAACGGCGAGCGAACGGCCGCTACGAGACAGGAACGCGTTCACGGGCAACAATCGAGAGCCGATGAACGATGCGTAAAGGCAAAGCGGCGGAGACCGCCGCGCTCCAAATAAAGGCAACAGCAGATTCCTCGTCGGTGCGCTCCTCGGAATGACAGTGCTCGGGTTTTCAATGAGATGCTCAGCTGACGCAGACGAGGAGGACTCCGACGCAGACGAGGGCGACGCCGGCCCAACGGCGCGGCTCGATCTGCTCGCCGAGCATGAATTTTCCGCCGAGAGCGCCGATGACGTAGCTGAGGGCGGTGACGGGAACGACGAAGCTGACGTTTTCCCAAGAGAGAATCGTCAGGAGCGAGAAAAAGCCGAGGCCCATGAGAACGAGGCCGAGCCACATCCAGCCGACGCGAAGGGCGCGGCCGATCGTGCGCAGAATGTGATGCGGGTAGAATGTGCGGACTTCGCCGATGACTTTCATGGCGCGCGTGACGCAGAGCTCGCCCGTGGTGCCGCCGACAATGATGATGGCGAGAAGGACAGCGTCGCGGAAACTCATCCTTCCTCCTCTTCCGTGGTGCGCGGAGGAGTGCCGCCGACGAGCATCACACCGAGGCAAATGACCAGAACGCCGATCCAGCGCATGGGGGCGATGACTTCGCCGAGAATCAGGTAGCCGAGAAGCGCGACGAAGAAATAGCCGGTGGCGGAGGCGGGCTGAACATAGCTGTAATCCGCCCAACTGAGCACCAAGAGATACGCGACGAAGAAAAGCAGGAGCGAGCCGATGCCCATCCAGATGGTCTCCGTGCGAAAGGTGCGAACAAAGGCGTGGCCGAGCGCCGCCAGGGACCAATGCGTGATGGTGCCGACCTGCTTCATGCCTTTGCGAAGCAGGACGTCGCCGAGCGCGCCGAAGACAGCCATGACGGCGAGCATGAGGATAGTCTTGCCGTGAAGCCGATGAGGAAACTTCATGCGCCCTGAGTCTCCGTGGGAAATTCCGCGCCAGAGGGGGTCGGCATAGAGATGCGCGGCGGCTTCGAGTTCACTTCCGGAGCCTTGCCGGTCTTCGCGTACTTATTGCGCTGGCGGCGCAGCTTCATGAAATCCACGGCTTCGTGATAGAGGCGCTTGCGCTCGTCGGCGTCCCATAGCACTTCGCGGACGATGCGCCAGACGACGCGCGGACGGAAATAATAGGAATCGTAGAATTGATTCACGGAGTCCATCATCTCCTCGCGCGAGAGGCCCGGATAAATCAAATGCGGAAGCTGATGGCCGCCGGAATCGGCGAGGGCTTCGGTGGCGAGGAAATTGTTGGAGGAAGCGAAATTGTAAAGTTCGGTGCCCGGATAGGCGTGGGCGATGGAGACCTGAATAGTTTCGCAATCGAGTTCGCGCGCGAAATCCATGGTGCGCTGAATCGTTTCCTTCGTTTCGCCCGGAAGTCCGATGATGAAGTCGCCGTGGATGCGGATGCCAACTTTCTTGCAATTCGCGGCGAAGTTGCGAGCCATCTCGACGGTGGCGCCCTTCTTGATGTTCTTCAGGATTTGCGGGTCGCCGGACTCGAAGCCGACGATGAAGAGACGCGCGCCGCCATCGGCCATGGCTTTCAAGGTTTCGTAGTCGCTGTGGACACGGGCGGTGCAGGACCAGCGGAAGCCGACTTTTTGAAAGCGTTTGGAGAGTTCGATGACGCGATCCTTGCGGATGTTGAACGTGTCGTCGTCGAAGAAAAATTCCTTGGCCTGCGGGAACATCTTGTGGGCCTGCTCGAATTCGCGGGCGACGCTGTCGACGCCGCGGACACGCCAGGTGTGGCCAGAGAGCGTCTGCGGCCAGAGGCAGAAGGTGCACTGCGCGGGGCAGCCGCGAGAAGAATAGAACGAGACGAACGGATGAAGGAGGAACGGGACGTTGTAGCGCTCAATGGTGAGGTCGCGCTTGTAAACATCGGTGGCAAACGGAAGCTCGTCGAGCTCGGCGGTGTGGAGAGGAGGACGAGTGTCGTTGTGGACGACTTTGCCGTCCTTCAAATAGCTGGCGTTCTTGATTTCGCTGAGGGGCTTGCCCTTGGCGAAATCCACGACGGCGTAGTCGAATTCGCCGCGGACGATGAAATCTATGTCGGAGCTGGCCATCAGCGTTTCGGCGGGCTTGATCTGGACATGAGGGCCGACGAAACAGATTTTCATGCCCGGATTCTTTTCCTTGATGGCGCGGACGATTTTCAGGTCGCTCTGGAAGCCGACAGTGGAGGTGAAAAGGACCAGAAATTCGTAATCTTTCGCGATTTCGACGGTCTGCTGCGCCGTGATTTTGTGCGGCGGAGCGTCGAGGAGACGGCTGCCTTCGAGCATACCCGCGGGATAGGTGAGCCAGACGGGATACCAGAATGACTCAATTTCGCGCGTGGCCGGCCAGCGGGAGCTTGCGCCTCCATCGAAATTCTCGAAGCTGGGCGGATTGAGCAGCAACGTTTTCATTACTGACGGCATTCAGAGGCCTCCTCAGTTTGCGGCAAAAACGAGACAGACTGGGCTGCGGGGCAAAAAACTATTCTACTTGAATTCATAGCGATGGAATAGCAATGGTTTTCCATTAGTTTCATCATGGGAACACCTGAGCAAGCTGACCAGTGGCCTGGAGGAGGCCGAGCTGAGCCTTCTCGCGGGACAAATCGGCATCGAGAAAGGCGAGCCACTTCTCGTTTTCGGTGACGCGAGCCTGCTCGAGATCCTCGAGCGTGGCGCGGCCCTGGTCGAATTTGGCCTGTTCGTCCTGAAGCTGCTCCTGAGCGAGCTGTAAGTCCAAGCGGGCCACTTCCTTGCCAGCCTCCATCTCCCGCACAGTGCGAATCTTGGTCTCCGTATCGATGCGAACGGTGCGACGCTCATTGCTCAATTCCAGATCCGCCTCGTTCAACTGGCTGCGCGCGAGAGCCGCGTTGGCCGAGGTCTTCGCGGCGAAGATCGGGATGGAGACTTGGATGCCCGCGTTCACGTTGTTGCGCTGAAAGGCCTTGAAGAACTGATCATAATTATTGAATTTGCCGAGCACGGAGTAGACGCCAACGAGGTCAATCGTCGGCCAGTAAGCCTGATGAGCGCCGCGCCACTCGTGCTCGCGCGCGCTGCGCGTATTTTCGGCCTCGTGAATCGCAGGACTGGCTTCGAGAGCGAGGTCCACCAAGTTGGATGCCCCCGCGGTGGGCGGGGATACAAGCTGTTCCGAAGAAGATACCTGTACGGGCTGGCCGGCGGGGAGGCCGGCCATGTCGCGAAGCTGATCGGAGAGGATTTCGTCGCGGCTCTCGAACTGGACGATGCGCTGGTCAATTTTGGCGAGGGCAAGCTGATCCCGCGTGACGGTGACAGGCAATTCGAGACCGGCCTGGGCGCGCTGCTGGGCGACGTCGACGATTTTCTGCTCGCTATCGCGTTCGGTGCGGAGGAGATCGAGCGAATGGCGAGCTTCGGCGAGTTCGAGATAAGCGGAGGCGGCCTTGACCATGACGGCATTGCGCGTGTTTTCGTATTCGAGCTCCTGATTTTTCGCGAGATCTTCGTCGGCGCGCTGCTGGCCTTTCTTGACGGGATTGAAGATGGACTGCGTGTAGTTCATCTGGAAGACGGCAGGGGCAGCGCCGCCGGGAGTCTGCGGGAAGCCGTTGGAGTACTCAGCGCCGGAGCCGGTGTAAAGATTGGGATGAAACTCGGCGCGGTCAACGCCAGCGACGTTTTTCGCGACGCTCGAGCGGACGCGGGCGAGAGCGAGTTCGGGACTGTGCGTGAGAGCGAGGTTGACGACCTGCGCGAGCGAGAGCGTGCCGGGAGGATTCTGCGATTGAGGCGCGGCTTGGGATGGGGATTGCGATTGAGTTTGCGGCTGAGAAGAGGATTGCGCGGAGGATGGGAGCTTGAACGACGGGGGGAGTTGCTGGGCGCCCGCCGGCGAAACCGCCGCCATGAAGCAGTAAATTCCGACTGAAACCGCGAATTTTTTCAAATTATTCATAGTGTAGGGATTCCACGGGAAGAAGTTTGGCTGCCTTGCTCGCCGGAAGATAGCCGAAAAGGACACCGGTAGAACACGAAACGAGAAACGCGAGAACGACGGAAATCCAGGAGACGGGGATGGAAATGCCCGGGACCTGGAGGAGATTGACGATGGCCGTGATGAACGGAGGAATCAGAACCGCGATGCCGATGCCGACGACGGCGCCGGAGCCGCTGATGAGAGTGGCTTCCATGAGGAATTGATACATGATTTCTTTCTGGCGAGCGCCGATGGCTTTGCGGATGCCGATTTCGCGCGTGCGCTCGGTGACGCTGACCAGCATGATGTTCATGATGCCGATGCCGCTGATAACGAGCGCGATGGCGGCGACGAGGAGGAGGACGATGGTGAGCGCGAGAGAAATGTAGCGCGCGGCCTGGAGAAAGGAGGTGAGATTGCGGACGTCGTAGGCGGCGCCCGGGCGATGGCGCGAGCGCAAGATATCGGCGACGCCGTGCGTAACGAGGTCGACGTCCTGAGGGCTATCGGCCTGAGCATAGAAGGTGCGGACGGAAGATTTGCCCGTGTAGTACTTCATCAGAGGGAACGGGACGAGGACGGTGTCGTCGGCGATTTCGGACTGGCCGAAGGTTTGGACGCGTTCGCGAAAGACGCCGATGACCGTGAAGCCGAGTTCGCCGACGTGGATGGTCTGGCCGACGGGATTGTCGTAAGGAAACGCGGCGCGGGCGAGATGTTCGGTGAGAAGACAGAACTTGCTGCTTTCGAGAAAATCGCCATCGTCAAAATAGCGGCCGTTGAGAATGAGAAGATTGCGGATTTTCTGAAAACCGCGCGTGACGCCGACGAGGCTGATGGGCCGGGCGTTGCCCTGCGCGACGACGGTCATGGGGAGGTCGTACGTGCCGGCGACTTCTGTGACCTGGGGAATGCCCTGCTTCACGGCGTCCATGTCGGCGAGGGAAATTTCGTCGGCGAGAGTGATGGTCTGGCCGACGTCGGCGTGAAGGAGCTGAGCGTATATAATGTTGGAGCCGACGGCCTCGATCTGGCCGATGATGAATTTTTTTCCTGCGAGAGCGACGGTGACGACGAGAACGATGCAGGCGCTGCCGATGATGACGCCGAGCATCGTGAGCATGGCGCGGAGTTTATTCGCGCGGAGCGAATTGACGGCCAGCTTCCAGGTTTCCGACCACATCATCATGATGAGTGTTCCCGCTGGGCCTGGGCCAGAGGCGAATCCCGTTCTGGGACTATAACAAATCCAAAAACCTGGCCGCCCGATATTTCTTGACGAGAGTTGAGCACACAATTACGATGCGATTATTGGGCGAAAGGCAGATCCCCCGCGCCGCTCGCGATAACGGCGAGCGGGTTCGGGATGACAGACTTCGGATCGTGCGGATGAAAAAAGATGATTGAGGGCAAGCGCATCGCGGTGGTGATGCCCGCGTACAACGCGGAAAAGACGCTGGAAGCGACGGTCAGCGGACTGCCGGAAGTCGTCGACATGAAGATTCTGGTCGACGATTCGAGCACGGACCGCACGGCGGCGCTGGCGGAGTCGCTGGGGCTGCGCGTGTACGTGCACGACCGGAATTACGGGTACGGGCGAAATCAGCAGACCTGTTACCGCGAGGCGCTGGCGGCGGGCGCGGACATCGTCGTGATGGTGCATCCGGATTATCAATACGATCCGAGGCTGGCGGGGCCGCTGGCGGGAATGGTGGCGTGCGGATCGTGCGACGTGGCGCTGGCTTCCCGAATTCTGGGCGGCGGAGCGCGACGCGGCGGAATGCCGCTGTACAAATATATATCGAACCGAGCGCTGACATTGATCGAGAACCTGTTCCTAGGGGCGAAGCTTTCGGAGTACCACACGGGCTACCGCGCGTTCAGCCGCGAGGTGCTGCTGGCGCTGCCGCTGCTGGAAAATTCGGACGATTTCGTGTTCGACAACGAAGTGCTGGCGCAGGCGATTTATTTCGGGTACCGCATCGGGGAAATTTCGTGCCCGGCGCGATATTTCGAAGAGGCGTCGTCGATCAATTTCCGGCGAAGCGTGCGGTACGGATTCGGCGTGCTGGCGACGACGGCGAGGTTCGCGCTGCAGAAAATGGGATTGATGCATTTCCGGATCTTCAAGGCCACAGGACGCAAACTGGACCTCAATTATTACTCCACGGGCGCGCGGGAAGCCGCGGCGGCGCGCGTTTAGAATGACGGCGGAGCTGGCACCGCGGGGGCGGGCGACTTGAAGCGCACAGCGTATTTGATGTTGCTGCTGCTGACGCTGGGCGCGCTCGCCGTGCACGGATACCATCCTTACGCAGAAGACGCGGAAATCTACGTGCCGGGCATCGTGAAGATGCTGCACCCGGCGTATTACCCCTTCGGGCAAGAATTTTTCGAGACGCACGCGCGGTTCACGCTGTATCCCAACCTGATTTCGTGGACCGTGCGGCTGACTCACCTGCCGCTGGAATGGGCGCTGTTCCTCTGGTACCTGGCGACGATTTATCTGCTGCTGCTCGGATGCTGGAAAATCGCGGCGAAATGCTTTCCGACAGCAACGGGACAATGGGGCGCCGTGGCGATGGTGACGGCGCTGCTGACGCTGCCGGTCGCGGGGACTGCGCTTTACATTTTCGACGAATATCTGAATCCGAGAAGCTTTTCGGCGTTCGCGGTGGTGCTGGCGATTGACGCGGCGCTCGAGAAACGATACTGGCTGATGGGAATCTGGCTCGCCGTTACAGCGGCGATTCATCCGTTCATGACCGTGTTCGGGCTGGGATTCCTGATTCTGCTGATCGGGTTCGAGAAAGTGAGAGGGCCGAAGGCGGCGGCGGGGGCGATGATGTTCTTCCCTGCCCTGATTCCGAGGCATGTGTCCGCGGCGTTCTGGAGATGCTTGCGAGACCACCGTTATTACTACCTGATGCGATGGACGTGGTACGAATGGCTCGGAATCATCGGGGCGCTGGCGATCCTTTGGAGCTTCGCGCGAATCGCGCGCAAGAAGCGCCGGCCGATGCTGGAGCATCTGGCGATGGCCGTGTTCGCGTTTGGCGCGATTAGCTTCATCGCCGGATTGATCGTGACGATTCCGAAGCGGTTCGAAATCCTGACGCCGTATCAGCCGATGCGGAGCTATCAGCTCATTTACTGCCTGTTCGCGCTGATTTCCGGCGGGATGCTGGGGGAATTCCTGCTGCGAAATCGCGCATGGCGATGGATCGTGATTTTCGCGGCGCTGTGCGCGGGAATGTGCTACGCGCAACTGCAGCTCTTCCCCGGAAACCGGCACGTGGAATGGCCGGGAGCGGCGCCGAAGGGCGCGTGGATGGAGGCGTTCGCGTGGGTGCGCGAGAATACGCCGACGGACGCGATTTTCGCGCTCGACCCGGATTACATGGCGGCGCGCGGAGAAAATTGGCAGGGCTTCCGCGCCGCCGCGGAGCGCAGCCGAATGGCCGACGCGAAAACAGACTGGAGCGCTGCGGTGCTATTTCCGGAATTTCCGATGGCGGACCACGTCGAGGAGCAGGTGAACGCGCTCGCGGGCTGGAAAAATTTCGGGCCGGCGGATTTTGAGCGACTGAAAAAAACGTATGGCGTGACGTGGGTGGTGGTGGAGCACGCCATCGCCGGGATGAATTGCCCGTACCGGAACAGCGGAGTGCAGATTTGCAAAGTGAACTGAATTCCGGGGTGTGAAGCGCATCGATTGTGCCTTATACTTGCCGAGGGTCATTCTTCACAGATATTTTCAGCATGGATTCTGGTTTTTCCGGCGTAGTTGCGGGCTATAAGAAGGCGAATATGGCGACAGCGACGATCGGCGCGGGAAAAATGCGCATGTTCCCTTACGAGCTCTGGAGCGCGAAATTGCCCGCACTCACGCGGCAGTACCGAACTGCTTCTCCTTTCCCGCACATTCACCTGGAAAATTTCATCGAGCCGTCGCTGGCGCGCGAGCTTGCGGATGAATTTCCGAAGCCGAACAGCAACGCGTGGACTCAGTACAAACATTTCAACGAGAACAAGACTGGACTGACGAAGCGCGAGATGTTTCCGGCAGCGCAGGGAAAACTGGCGGACGAGCTGAATTCGCCGGAGTTTCTCGCGTGGCTGACCGAATTGACCGGAATCGAGAACCTGCTCGCGGACCCGACGCTCGAGGGCGGCGGGCTGCACCAGTCGGGGCGCGGCGGATTTCTAAACATGCACGCGGATTTCACGATGCACCACCACCAGAAAAACTGGCGGCGGCGAATCAACCTGATCCTTTATCTGAATCCGGACTGGAAGCCGGAGTGGGGCGGCGCGATCGAGCTGTGGGACGAGCAGATGAAGCATTGCGTCGCGAGCGTGCAGCCGCTGCTGAATCACGCGCTGATATTCAATACGACGGACACTTCGTATCACGGATTCCCGGAGAAGCTGGCATGCCCGGAGGACGTGTCGCGACGGAGCCTGGCGCTTTACTACTACACCGAGGAGCACGATTCGGCGTATGTGGCGAAGTCGACGAATTATCAGGCGCGTCCGGCGGACAGCAAGAGCAAGGCGGCGCTGATCTGGATGGACAAGAAGGCCGTTCATTTATATTCGCGAGCCAAGGAAAAATTCGGAATCAGCGACGATTTCGCGAGCAAGGTGCTCGGGTTTTTCTCGCGGAAGAAATAGCGAACCGCGAGCCCACCTAAGGGCTAAGAGGCGAGAGTCAATTCTGCGGCAACTGAGGGCCGATACTCCGGTTGGCCGACTAAAACTCGCCTCATAAATGTAATGGAAAAGATCTCGACAAACCTCAGGGGTTAAAACCCCTGAGATGCCGAGGCTCTTCGGCACGGCTGAACCCGTGCCCTGACACTGCCCTTTTACAAGACAGCTTCCAATCGCTCGATTGGCCGAGACACGGGTAAAGCAGCCGTAAACCCTCCCGATGGCCGCCGGCGGGGCCTGGCTGTTTTTCAAACGTTCGGTGATACACTCCGCTCAGGAAGACGACGAGTTCATGAAACCAGCATCGAACGTCAAGACGCCAGCGCAATACATCGCCTCACTCCCCGGCGGTCGCTCGAAGACGATCGCGACAGTGCGCGCGCTCGTGAACAAGCACATTCCGCGCGGCTACGATGAGTGCCTCATCTGGGGCACGATCGGCTGGACGATCCCGCTGTCTCGATATCCGAACACCTACAACAAGCAGCCGCTCTGCTACGTCGCGCTCGCGTCACAGAAGAACTACTGCTCGCTCTACCTGATGGGCGCGTATTGGGGCACGAGTCAACTCGAGCGGCTGAAGGCGGCGTTCAAGCGGGCTGGGAAGAAGCTCGACATGGGCAAATGCTGCGTTCATTTCGAATCGCCGGACGATTTGCCGCTTGAGGCGATTGGCAAGCTGATCTCGGCGATTTCGAGCGAGAAGTGGATCGAGATATACGAACAATCGCGCTTGATGACCAAGGCGGGGCAAGCGCAGAGGGCGAAGCAAGACGCCCCATCGGCGAGCAAGGCACTGGCATCTTCCTCGCGGAAGAGACAGCGAACCGCGAACCCACCTAAGAGCTAAGAGACGAGAGTCAGTTCTGGAAGAACCCTGGGTACCAGATTTCCGATTAGCCGAGTAATCCGTCCAATTGGCGCTGAGTCGAGAAGGCGGAGAGAAGCGGCTGTGATTACTTGCTGGCCGGCGCGATGGAGTCGGCGGTGATGACGTCTCCAGAGCTCGGGCCATTCGCGGTAACGAACTTTTCATGGGCGGTAACGGATCCGCTCACCTGGACTGTCTGGCCGGCGTATTTCGCGGCTTCACTCTGCGGATTCAGGATGTAGACTTTTTTATCGGCAAAATTGAAGAACGCGTACCTGGCGTGCTGGTTCTTGACGCAGGCGAGCGTGCATTTCGCCGTGGGAGCTTTGTTGACGCGGTTGAAGCCGCAATACGTGTCGGTGACGTAGCCCTTCCATGCGTGCGCGGAGCCGCTGGGCGCGGCGAGCAAGCTGAGGGAACTGCCGAGGAAAAGCAGGA
>DATEFX010000018.1:0-86332 GCA_035280405.1 Candidatus Acidiferrales bacterium
AGGACAGCTTAATGGCCGATGAAACGCCCCAACAGATTCTGACTCCGGTCGATATCGAATCGGAGATGAAGAAGTCGTACCTCGATTACGCGATGAGCGTAATCATCGGCCGCGCCCTTCCCGACGCCCGCGACGGCCTCAAGCCCGTCCATCGCCGCATTCTCTATGCCATGTACGACATGGGCCTGCTCGCGGGCCGGAAGCGCTCGAAATCCGCCGGCGTGGTCGGCGAAGTCCTGAAACGGTACCACCCTCACGGCGACGTCCCCGTTTATGACGCCCTGGTCCGCCTCGCCCAGACCTTCAACATGCGCTACCCGCTTGTGGATGGCCAGGGCAATTTCGGCTCGGTGGATGGTGATCCGCCCGCGGCGATGCGTTACACGGAAGCGCAGCTCTCCCGAATCGCGGGCGAGATGCTCGCCGACATTGAAAAGGAAACCGTAGATTTCGTTCCGAATTACGACGAGAGCACGCAGGAGCCGACCGTCCTCCCCACCCGCATTCCCAATCTTCTCATCAATGGCGGCAGCGGCATCGCGGTCGGTATGGCCACCAACATCCCTCCGCACAATTTGAAGGAGATCATCGCCGCAACGATGATGCTCATCGAGGACCCCGAGACGAATCTGAAAAAAGTTCTGAAAGTCGTTCCCGGCCCTGATTTTCCGACCGGCGGATACATCTACGGCCGCGAGGGCATCGAGCAGGCCTACAAGAATGGCCGCGGCACCTTCCAGGTGCGCGCCAAAGCCGCCATCGAGCAGGCCGGCAAGGAACGCGAAAACATAGTCATCACGGAGCTGCCGTATCAGGTTAACAAGGCTCGCCTGATCGAGCACATCGCCGAGCTCGTCCAGAACAAAAAAATTCAGGGCATCGGCGACATTCGCGACGAATCCGATCGCGACGGCATGCGCATCGTCATCGAAGTGAAGCGCGACGAAGAGCCGCAGCTCATCCTCAATCACCTCTACAAGCACACCCAAATGCAGGAATCCTTCGGGATGATCCTGCTCGCCATCGTCGGCGGCCAGCCGCGCGAATTGGGCCTCATCGACCTTCTCAAGATCTTCATTGATCATCGCGTCGATGTCGTCCGCCGCCGCACGCAATACGACCTGCGCAAGGCGCGCGAACGCGAGCACATGTTGGCCGGCTATCGCATTGCGCTCGATAACATCGACGATGTGATCAAAATTATCCGTGGATCGTCGAGCCGTGCCAACGCCCGCGAAAACCTGCACGAGTTCTTTGCGAACAAAAACGTGCGCGTGATGGTCGCCGGCAAGGAGCGGACAGTCGAAGGCATCAAAGTAGATCGCAAGAAGTATGGAATTGTGACGCTCACGGGTGACGTGATTGGCCCGGCCGAAGGCGAAGGGCTCACCTACATGCAGATCGATGCCATCCTCGAACTGCAATTGCACCGCCTGACCCAGCTCTCTGTGGATGAAATCCTCAAGGAGCTCGCGCAAATCCGCGAACGGATCGCCGAATTGGAAGAGATTCTGCGAAGCGACAAGAAACTTCGCGGCGTCATCGTCACGGAGCTGAAGGAAATCGAAAAATCTTATGGCGACGACCGCCGCACGCAGATCGTGGATCGCGTCGAGGAAATCAAGCTCGAGGATCTGATTAAAGAAGAAGAAATGGCCATCACGGTCAGCCACGCCGGCTACGTGAAGCGCACGCCGGTGGACGTCTATCGCCACCAATCCCGCGGCGGCAAGGGCCGCATCGGTGCGAAAACGCGTGAAGAGGACTTCGTCGAGCATCTCTTCGTCGCTTCGACGCACACGTACATCCTCCTCTTCACGTCAAAAGGCCGCGTCTACTGGTTGAAAGTTTATGAAATCCCCGAAGCCGCTGCGGCCACGCGCGGCAAGGCCATCAACAACCTGGTTCATTTCCAGGAAAGCGAAAAACTCACCGCCGTCGTCGCTGCCCGGAGCCTCGAGGAGGAAGGCAGGTTCGTCTTCCTCGCCACCAAGCAAGGCACGGTGAAAAAGACGCAACTTGCCGAATTTTCGAATCCGCGACCCAGCGGCATCATCGCCATCAATCTCGACTCAAACGATGAGCTCATCGGCGCCAAACTCACCGACGGCAAGCAAATGATGTTCCTTGCCAGCCACGAAGGCCAGGCCATCCTGTTCCGCGAGACCGAAGTCCGCGCCATGGGCCGCCAGGCGGCCGGCGTCAACGGCATGGACCTTGCCAAGGACGACTACGTCGTCTCGATGGATGCTGTCCAGCCCGATTTCGAAATCATCAAGAAGGAATTCAAGAAGACCACGCAGAATCTCGATGAGCTCGAAAGCGACCAGATTCGTGAATCGCTCACCTCGCTCATGCTCACCGTGGCGGAAAAAGGCTACGGCAAACGAACACCGCTGGCCGAATATCGCGTCACGTCGCGCGGTGGCAAGGGCGTCATCAACCTGAAAACCACAGAT
Organism: Candidatus Acidiferrales bacterium; assembly: GCA_035280405.1. Lineage (GTDB taxonomy): Bacteria > Acidobacteriota > Terriglobia > Acidiferrales > UBA7541 > DAHUXN01. Next base: position 2,460 of record DATEFX010000018.1, read on the forward strand.
CGCAACGGCTCCGTCGTCGCCGCGCTGCAGGTGAAGGAAGACTCCGACGTCATGATCATCACCGGACAGGGCAAGGTCATCCGTGTCCACGCCGCGGAAATTCGCGAGGCCGGCCGCTCCACCCAGGGCGTCCGCCTCCTGCGCCTCGAGGAGGGCGACCGCATCGCCGCCGCCGCAAGCATCCTCGAAGAAGAGTCAGGCGAGAATGGAGAGGGCTCTTCTTAATGGCGATAGCTGACTGCGGAGTCGCGATGCGGTCTCAGTTGGCGGTTGGCGGCGCGAGGTAATAGCCGGGCCGCGTGCGGATTTTCAGGTGCGGCTTCAGCACGCGCACTTCGATTTCGTGATAACCATAAGGCTCCGCCCCCGGCGGCGTATATCCCAGCAGATATTCGTTGTGGAGCGAATTTCCGATCGCGTTCATCGCCTTCTCGATCGAGCGGTCCTTGAACGTGCCCATGTAGATCCCGCCAGTGCCCTCCGCCGCGAGCTCCAGCGAATTCTTGCCAATCGCATTCACCCCGTGCTGCACCATCCAGATAATCAGCGGCAGCAGAGCCACGCTTCGGTTTCCCATCTGGTCGCTCACGGTGTCTGAGGTCTGCGCCGTCCCGGGCGGCGGAGGCAAAGGGTACGTTCCGGGCGGACTGACCTCCATCGGAGGCTCTTGCTTCTGTTGCCGGAACGCCGCGGCGGTGCTGCTCAGCCCGATTGTGTAAATCGAAGTATTGGCAAGCTGCGCCCTGCGAAGGAATGCGCCCAGCTTGGTCTCGCTGCCTGAATCGTTCTTCTCGCCCATCACCAAAATCACTCGTCGGCGTTCCTCGGGCTCCGCTTCGAGGATATTTTCCGCGCGCGATAACGCATCATAAAGCCGCGCGCCGGAAGTGCCTTCCTTGATGTGGCGGATCGCATCGAGCGCGCGGTCAGAGTCGGTGGTCATGGGTCGCAGCAAGTCTACTTCGTCGTCGTAGCCGATCACCGCGGCTTCGCCAGTCCCCGCCATCACCATGTCGGTGAAGATAATTCCCACTTTGCGGATTTCCGGAAGCAGAGGAGCGATACGCGAGCTGGTTTCAAGCACGAGCACGATGGTAAGTGGATCTCCGCCCAGGTCAAAGTGCGTGATGGGCTGCGGCCTGCCATCATCGAAAACCTCGAAATCCTTTTGCGTGAGGTTCAGCACAGGCTCCCCAGAACTGTTGGCGATCGCGACAGGCAGCGTAACCAAGCGCGAACGCACGATGACAGTTTGCCGTTGCGGAGGAACCGGAAGCGGCGGCTTTTTCTGCTGTTGGGCGTCCTGTTTGGGGTGAATCGGGCCGGCCGGAACGCTTTGAGCGAGCAGCGGCGAGCAACCGAGAATCATTGCCACTACTCCCGGAACCCACGCCAGTGAGATGTCAAATCTCATCCGTTTCTTCACGATTCCAGTGTATCTGATTCGGAGCCGGGAGGGGACGTTGCATCGAAGGACAGCTAATTCTCTCGTTCAGGCCATGTCGAGGCGCCGACCAACTCATCTCCTCTTGACAATCTGGAGAAAGGGCATATTCTTCCCGTCGATGAACTAGAGGAGGAAGACTGGATGTCAGATAGCCAGAGTGAACTGGTACAGGGAACCTTAGACATGCTCATTCTCAAAACGCTCGCGCTCGAACCGATGCACGGTTACGGCATTTCCGTGCGGATCGAACAGATTAGCCGCGGGGTCTTCCGCGTCAACCCTGGCTCGCTTTTCCCAGCGTTTCGCCGGCTCGAACGGAGCGGATTGCTCAAAGGCGAGTGGCGTGCAACGGAGAACAATCGCCGGGCAAAGTATTACAGCCTAACGGAGTCCGGCCGCAAGCGCCTGAAAAACGAAACGCGCGAATGGGGGCGGCAAACGGCAGCCATCGCGCGCATTCTCGAAGCTTCCTAAAGAAAGACATGACGCTCGGGCACAAGGTCTTCGGCGGGCTGCGCGCATTGTTCCGCAAGTCTGAGGCGGAACAGGAGCTTGAGGAAGAGCTGCGCGGCTACGTTGAAGTTGCCGCGGGCGAGAAGATGAAAGCGGGGCTGAGCCGGGAGGAAGCGATGCGCCAGGTGCGGATGAGCATGGGTAGCGCGGAAGGGGTAAAGGAAGGGGTGCGCAGCGTGGGCTGGGAGACATTCGCCGAGACACTCTGGCAAGACGTTCGGTACAGTGCGCGGTTGCTGCGAAAGAATCCCAGTTTCACGCTGGTAGCCGTCTTCACATTGGCGCTGGCAATCGGCGCGAACAGCGCCATCTTCAGCGTGGTGAACGCGGTGCTGCTGAGGCCGCTCCCATTCCGCGATGCGGGGAAGCTTTGCCTGGTGACAGAGAGTCTGCCTTCGTTTCCGGCGCTGGGACCCTCGTATCAGAACTACGTGGATTTTCGCGACCAAGCTAAATCGTTTGAGGGCCTGGCCGCGGTGCACATTGACCGGCTAAACCTCACCGGCCAGGGCGATCCTGAGCGATTGAGCGCTCAAATGGCGACGGCCAGCCTATTTCCGCTGCTCGGAGTGAATGCGATCGAAGGGCACACATTTACAGCGGACGAGGACCGCTACGGCGGGCCCGCAGTTGTGCTGCTGAGTTACGGATTCTGGCAGAGGAATTTTGGCGGAGCACGAAGCATTCTGGGGAAAACCGTCCGCCTGAATGATCAGCCCTATACCGTCACGGGAATTCTGCCTCCGGGATTTCAAATCATCGTGCCCGTAGACATCCTCGTACCGTTTGCGCCGTGGGCTCACGGGCTGCCGGACGATCGAAATTGGCATCCAGGAATCACGGCCGTTGGGCGTCTAAGAGAGGGAGTAACGCTTGAGCGGGCGCGCGCGGAGATGGCGACAATCGCGCAGCGCCTCGTCAAGCAATACCCGCTCTACGACACGGACATGGGCGCAAACGTGAACGGGTTACAAGACAGCCTGGTGCAGAACGTGCGGCCCGCGCTGCTTATGCTGCTCGGAGCGGTAGGCTTCGTACTGCTGATCGCGTGCGGAAATATTGCCAACTTGCTGCTGGCGCGGGCTGCATCACGGCACCGCGAAATTGCCGTTCGTACGGCGCTGGGAGCGGGGCGACTGCGGATCGTGCGGCAACTCCTGACCGAAAGCATCTTGCTGTCACTGGCAGGCGGAGCCGTTGGGCTGTTGCTGGCGCGAGCGATTCTCACGCCGCTCTTAAGCCTTGCGTCGAAGAGTTTGCCGAGCGTGGGCGCCATCGGGCTCGACGGAAAAGTATTGGCGTTCACGGCGATCGTGGCGTTGTTGGCTGGAGTACTTTTCGGGTTCGCGCCGGCGCTGCAAACCGCCAAGATGGAAATTCGTCCCGCGCTGAGCGATGCGTCGCGGGGCTCGACGAGCGGAGCGAACCGGCATCGAATCAGGAATTTTCTGGTGGTGACGGAAGTGGCGCTTGCGCTCGTTTTGCTGATCGGCGCGGGACTGTTGATCCGGAGTTTTGCGCGCCTGCAGGACGTGCAGCCTGGTTTTGACGCGTCGCACCTGCTCGTGGCGGATGTGCCTGTCTCTCCAAACGCATACGCGCAACCGCCGCGGCGAATGTCGTTGTTTGACCAGATGATCTTGCGCGCGAAGACGCTCCCGGGCGTGACGGCGGCGGGAGCAGCGCTGATTCTACCGGTCACAGGCAGCGGGTCGGTGATCCATTTCAACATTCAGGGTCGGCCGCCGAAGACGCCACACGACTACATTTTGATTGGATACCGGCCCGTGAGCTCGGAATACCTGCAAACTCTCCGCGTGCCCTTGCTGGCGGGGAGGATGCTGAATGAAGCGGACACGGAGCGAAGCCCGTATGTCGCCGTCGTCAATCAGAGCATGGCGAAACAGTATTTTCCAGAGGAATCGCCGTTGGGAAAGCACATTCAAATTGGCGCGACGCCTGACGCGCAGATTCCCTGGGCAGAAATTGTCGGCGTCGTGGGAGACATGAAGCAAAGCCTGGCGACCGAAGCGAGCGCGGAGATGTACATCCCCTACCGTCAGGCGGACTCGCTGATACCGATATTCGCGATGTCGATGGTGCTCCGAACGGCAAATGATCCGCATGGGGAGGTTACCGCATTGCGGAGCGCCGTTCATGATATCGATGCTGACCAGCCGCTGGTGAATTTCCGCACCATGCAGGAAAACATTGCAACTTCGGTGAGCGATCCGCGCTTTCGGACGATGCTCCTTGGAATATTCGCTGCGAGCGCTCTACTGCTCTCGGTGATCGGACTCTATGGATTGATGGCGTATTCGGCGGCGCAGCGAACTTCGGAGATTGGCATTCGATTGGCTCTGGGCGCACAGAGGAGTGACATCATGAGATTGATTGTCGCGCAAGGCTTGAAGCTGGTGCTCGTGGGTGTAGCCATAGGTTTGGGCGGCGCACTTGCCTTGAGCCGGCTATTAACGCGATTCCTCTACGGCATCGTGCCGAACGATCCGGCCACGTTCGCGCTCGTGGCGTTGATTTTGACGCTGGTGGCGCTCGTCGCCTGCTGGATTCCTGCGCGGCGCGCGATGCGTGTGGATCCGATAGTGGCGCTGCGGTACGAATAGCCGCAAGCACGGAGATAGCACATGGCCCTGCTGAAAAAACTGGCTGGTGGTCTGAGGGGCGTGTTTCGCAAGGAATTCGCAGAGCAGGAACTCGATGAAGAATTGCGCGGCTACGTGGAGACGGCCGCTGAGGAAAAAATGAAGGCAGGGCTGAGCCGGGAGGAAGCGATGCGCCAGGTGCGAATGAACATGGGTAGCGTCGAAGGCGTGAAGGAAGAAGTGCGCAGCGTCGGCTGGGAGACTTTCGCGGAGACGCTGTGGCAGGACATTCGGTTCGCCGCGCGAATTTTAAGTAAGACTCCGGTGATTACTGCGGTGGCGCTGCTTTCGCTCGCACTTGGAATCGGCGCGAACACGGCGATCTTCAACCTGATTGATGCAGTCATGCTGCGAATGTTGCCGGTGCGGAACCCAGAGCAACTTGTGCAGATCAAATTCCGCTCGCCCATGTCCGCGCCCTCCCGCGGAACGGTCACCAATCCGATTTGGGAACAGGTCCGCGACCACCAGGATGCTTTTTCTGGCGTATTCGCTTGGAACCCAACATCTTTTGATCTCGCTAACGGAGGAGAAGAACAGAATATTCACGGCATCTATGCCAGCGGCAGCTATTTCACGACACTCGGCGTCCAGCCGGCGGCAGGGCGTCTGCTTTCGACCGCCGATGATGTCCGCGGGTGCAGCGGTGTGGCTGTTCTCGGATACGGATTCTGGCAGCAGCATTTTGGCGGAATGGAGTCCGCACTCGGCAGTTTCATTCGCTTGGATGGGCACTCGTTTCCCATCATCGGCGTGGCCCAGCGCAGCTTTACCGGCACAGACGTTGGCACTCCCCTCGATGTAGCCATACCGATATGCGCTGAAGCGATCCTGCGGGGAAAGAATTCTTTCCTCGATCACCGATCTGCCTGGTGGCTGTTGATGATGGCGCGGCTCAGGCCGGGAATGAATATTTCGGAAGCCGAAGCCCGCTTGAAAGTATTGTCTCCTCAACTATTCGGCGCCGTGGTTCCGCAGGATTGGGATCCCAAGTTGCAGGACATTTTCCGCAAATACGCTTTCGTGTTGACTCCAGGCGACACGGGAACAGGCGGATTTTTTGGCGTGCGCCAGCAGTATAGCCAGCCGCTCGAAATCCTGATGTTCGTCGTCGGACTCGTCTTGTTGATTGCGTGCGCCAATATTGCGAGCCTATTGCTTGCGCGGGCGGCGGCAAGGCAAAAGGAGATCGCAGTGCGGCTGTCGCTGGGCGCGTCGCGCGGAAGGCTCATCCGCCAGGTACTCACCGAAAGCGTCGTCCTTTCGGGAGCAGGCGCGATTCTCGGCGTGTTCTTTGCGCGATGGGGCAGCGCTTTTCTGGTGCGCTTCGTCACGCGTGCGAACGCCCAGCTCTTCCTTGATCTGAGAATGGACGGCCGCGTCCTCGCCTTTACTGTCGGAATCGCCGTGTTGACAGGATTGCTCTTCGGCATTTTGCCTGCTTTCAGGGCGACACGAGTCACGCTGACGTCGGCGATGAAGGGCGAAAGCACGAAGTCACGCGAGGGGCGCATGCGGTTTTCCTCGGAGCGATGGATTGTCGCCACGCAGGTGGCGCTTTCCCTGATTCTCCTTGTCGGGACAGGACTGTTTATCCGGACGTTCACGAATCTGATGTCTCTCGATCCCGGCTTTGATCCCAGCAACGTACTCCTGGTCGAATCAAATATTCACAACGCGGGGATACCAGGGCCCGCGCGCGCCGCCGTCTATGTCGAGATGCTGGCAAAACTTCAGGAAATTCCGGGAGTGGCTGCGGCTAGCCAGTGCTGGATGCGGCCGCTCTCGGGAATGGAATGGAACGAGGACGTGTCAGTGCCCGGATATCATCCTCCCGCTGGCGTCGAACCGCTTGTTTACCTGAACTGGGTTACGCCCGGGTATTTTTCGACGATGAGAACTCCGTTGCTTGAAGGCCGGACAATCAACGCCGGCGATTCCGCGGCGGCGGCTCGCGTCGTCGTCATCAATCAATTGCTCGCTCGCACGTATTTCCCAGGCCAGGACCCTATCGGGAAGCACCTAGTGTTCGATGACAAGGAAGTGTTCGGACCTCAACCGCTGGAAATCGTTGGAGTCGTGAAGGACGCCAAGTACGATTCGCTGAGCCAGGAGTTTCTCTCCACGGCGTATGTGCCGATGGCTCAAGTCAGCATGGTTGCCGAGGACAGTGCTTTTGAGATTCGCACTTCGATGTATCCGGCGGCGGTGATTCCTGCCGTGCGCGATGCGCTGACGGGCGTCAATAAATTCGCGTCGCTGCAATTCACGACACTGAAGCAGCAAGCCGACGATTCGGTGATTCAGGAACGCCTTCTGGCTGTGCTTTCCGGTTTCTTTGGCGGACTGGCGCTGCTGCTGACGGCCATTGGGCTGTACGGTGTGATGTCCTACGTGGTGACGCGCAGGCAGCGCGAAATTGGAATTCGCATGGCTCTCGGAGCGCAGCAAGGGAGGATTCTGCGCCTCATTATGCGCGATGTCACCGCGTTGCTGGTCTCAGGAATCGCGGCAGGGCTACTCGGGGCCTGGTGGGCGACTCGATTTGTTCAGCAATTCCTGTTTGGATTAAAGCCGCAAGATGTGCCGACCATCGCCCTTGTCGTGCTTGTGCTGGTTGCCGTGGCGTTAATTGCTGGCTACGTGCCCGCGCGCCGCGCCTCGCGCCTCGATCCGATGCGCGCACTTCGCGAAGAATAGTTGCGCACTGCCTTGCAAAGGCTGAATTGACGTTGCTGGAGTCGATCTACTTCATCCGTTCAAACTTCCGAATTTTCGTGAACACTTCCAGTATTCGAATCAATTGGCCATTTGGGTTTGGACTAGGAGAGCACTAGAATGCTTCTTCTGCGATTTTACAAAGGGAGACAGGATGAGTCCTCGAAATCATTTGCCCATGCCCAAGCTGGCCTATCGTGACGGGCGATTTACGGAAAGTCCGGCGGCGCGGCCGCTGCGCATTCTGGCCGAATATCTGGATCCGCTGAAGAAACTTCGCGAGGAAAACGTCGGCGATACGATTGTGATGTTCGGTTCCGCGCGAATCTTGCCGCGTGACCGCGCCCTGGCACGGCTTCACCAGCTCGACGGCATACGCGCCAAGAAAAACCCGGCGCAGCGGGAAAGACTTCGCAAGGCGCGCGCCGATTTGGAGATGTCGCGCTATTACGAAGAGGCGAGGGGACTGGCGCGGCGAATTACAGCCTGGTCCATGAGCCTGGGCGAGCATCCTCGGCGTTTCGTCATCTGCTCTGGAGGCGGCCCGGGAATCATGGAAGCGGCCAACCGCGGCGCATCGGAAGCCGGCGGCTCGACGATTGGCTTGAGCATTCAGTTGCCTCATGAACAACGCCCCAACCGCTTTATTTCGCCCGAGCTGAACTTCTGCTTCCATTACTTCTTCATGCGCAAACTGTGGTTTGCGCAGCTCGCCAAAGCGCTGATTGTTTTTCCCGGCGGCTTCGGCACCATGGATGAGCTGTGGGAGATGTTGACGCTCCTGCAAACCGGGAAGCTGCCCGAGCATCACCTGATTCTGATTTACGGCCGGCAATATTGGGACAAGGTCTTGAATTGGAAGACGATGGTGCGCGCCGGCACGATCAGCGAGAAAGAATATGGCGTTCTGCAGTTTGCCGACACGGTGGAAGATGCGTTCGCGCGCATCCGCGGGTGGCTCGAAAAATACTGCCTCGTGCTCGATACAGACTGGGAGGGAGTATAACTTGTTGAAGCGCGAGCGCGGCAAGACCGAGGGAGACGACGATATCCGCGCCCGGCCAAGTTAGAAAATCAATTTGACGACGCGACCAGTTCGGTCGAGAAAAAACGCTCGAAGCGCCGCTTTTCGTCCTGGTCGTGCAACATCACAACCGGAACAATCCGCAGCGAGCGCTTGCATCCCTTGCATGTGGCTACTTCGCCCTGAAGATCCTGAACGAATCCATCGGTGAAGTGATACTCCGAATGGGGCCGCCGTGCCGCCTTGGTTCCCACGGTTCCGCAGTGCGGACACGTGAAATCGAGACGGTCGTCCTGCGGATCGCGGTCCAGCGCCGCCCGCCCGGTAAATCGGACCCCTAAAGTCTCTAGTGCTGCTTTTGCCATGATGCCTTGCCTCCCAGTTGCCTATAATTCCAGTGTCAATGCATTGGATGCCGCAATCGGCCGAATTGGATGCGAAGTGCCGTCGCCGAGATACAAAATTTCGTATTTTCCGGGAAGTACTTAATTAACAACGAGTTAGATGGAACTTGTGTCGAAATGTATCCATTTTCAGCACCTCAACGGAACTTCACTCCCTTTCCGGTGTCAATCATGGCAGAGGGCGCGCGAACTCGAAAATAGTACTGCCGGATGGCGATTAAGCGATTGTTCCGGCAGGGCTTACCTGTCGAGTATTACCAGTCTGTAAAAAGTCAGGGGAGAGGTGCGCCCATGCGCGAAGACAAAATACTGGCTGCGTGTTTGATCGACAGCGATCTTGAAACAAGGCAAGGTAGGCGAGCCAGATGGAGGAGAGCCATTGTGGTTGCCTTGGCCTTTGAAGCCGTCCTGGTAGCCTGGCTTCTCCTTTGGCCCATTCTGACACCCGGAACCCCTCCCGCCGAAGTTGTGATGATGCCGAAAATTCCGTATGCGCCGAGGCAAACGCAAGTGTCCCCAGCCCCTGTCCACCCGGTAACACGGCAAAGTCCGCAGTACACGGCAATCCCCATCTTCGAGCCGCCGCGTATTCCCACGTACATAGAGACGGTGGCCACCGCCTCCGCACCAAACGTTGGCCAGTATTCAATTCCAGGTGCTATTCCCGGCGTTCCGAACGGGCTGCCGGGAAGCCCGAACGTATTATCTGGAGAGGACTCGATTCTCGCGCCGCCGCAATCGAAGACGCCTCGCATGATCCGCAGGAGCGAAGGCGTTCAGTCCGGAATGCTGATTCACCGCGTAGAGCCACTTTACCCGGCGATTGCGAGAATCGCGCGCGTTTCGGGAACCGTCGAATTGCGCGCGATTATCGGCCGCGACGGCAGCGTGGGTTCCATCGAAGTCGTGAGCGGCAACCCGCTGCTTGTCCGCGCGGCGGTCGACGCGGTCCGGCAATGGCGCTACAGGCCAACGATCCTAGATGGGGAAGCCGTGGAGGTCGAAACGCGGATCGCCGTGAACTTTGTCTTGGACAAGTAAGGCAGACGTAGAAAGCAAGAGGCCGACGCATGGCTGCGCCGGCCCCTTGGAGCGAGTTTGGCTGGGAAGGGCGTCAGAAACGCAGAAGGATGCCAGCGGAAAGACGCAGATCGTTCTGGCGGGTGCTGCGAAAGTGCGTGTTGAGGTAGTCCGCCTGAATTACACGCAAGCCGAGGAAATGGCCCGCATGTAAGTCGATCCCGCCGCCTTCAGCTGAAGCAAAGGCGTTATCCGACAGTGAGCCACCATTGACATGCGCGATGCCGAACAATGCGTGGACGAAGGGTGAAATCCGCGCCGGGAAATGCAGTTCCGGGCCGAACATGTATGTGGTTTGCCGCGTCTTCACGCCCGAGATCGTCGCGTATGTCTGGCCGAAGTCCGCTGTAGCACCGATTATTTTGAACATACTTTCCGTGAGTGAGGCGTCCCAGCCATGCATATTGATGTTGGTCGGGGTGATCGACCCGACTGCGCCAGTATTCAGACGGACATACGAATACCCGCCGAAAATCGTTGTGCCTTGCGCATGGGCCGCTAACGGCAGAACGAGCAGCAGCCCAAGCATCACAAGTAGTTTCCTCATTCGAGTCTCCTCAGTGTGGAGTTGCGGAAGGCGCCTAAGGCTTTCAAATCCGTTTATTTCCGGACTTTATGAACCTTCCTGGCTGGTCCCAGATTAGATGAGAAAGCCTCACTTAGGGTTGGCGGCGGCAATCTATTGTGCCGTTTCAAGCAATCAGAATCCGACATACAGCGGCTTGCGCGCTCATTGAGTCATTTGGCCCCGCCGCAGGAGCCGGAGGCTCGGAAAGTTTGAGTCTCCAGACTCGGTGCGCTATGCTTCCTCCTGCCGCCCAACACCTTGACCCCGGAAGGACGCCTGCCATGAAAAAAGCGATCTATATAACATCAATCGTTATCGTGGTGATTCTCCTGATTTTGGTCATCACTCCGTTTTTCATCGATGTCGACCATTTTCGGCCGCAAATCGAGCAGGCGCTTGGCGAGCAGATCGGAAGAAAAGTTGAAATTGGCCACCTCACTGTTTCGCTGCTTACCGGCAGCCTCAAGGCTGACCAGATCTCCATCGCCGACGACCCTGGATACAGCCGTAATCCGTTCGTAACGGCCAAATCGCTCTCTGTTGGTGTAGACATCTGGCCTCTGATTACCTCCCGCGTGCTCCACGTGCACTCCATCGAGATTGGAAATCCGCAGGTGCAATTGCTCCGGACCGCTGCGGGAGAGTGGAATTTCGCAAGTTTGGGGGCCGCTGCAAAAGCAGGCGGAGACCCGCCTGTCGATCCCAAAAATGACCCTCCGAGCGATCCGCCCGCGAAAGCGTCCGCGAATTCGGGAATCAACGATATATCCGTCGACAAGGTAAGGATTTCGAACGGTACAATTTCCTTCGGCCGTGCGGGTGAGCGTTCCCGCCTTGCCTATCAGTCCGTGAATATTTCAGCCGACAACGTCTCGCAAACCGCGCCATTTCCCATGACGTTTGACGCGCGAACGCCCGGCGGCGGGAAGTTGAATCTCAACGCGCGCGTCGGGCCCATCGGCAACGGCGACGCGAATCGCATGCCGTTTGATGGCAAGATGAAGGCTGAAAATGTTCCAGCACCGGACGTTCAAAACCTTCTAGCCGTGCTCGGCTACTCCCTGCCGCAAGGCTCTTCCCTTAAAGGCGGGACAATCAATGCGAACATGGGGCTTCACGGTCCATTGCAGCGTCTCGTGACCGACGGCCCCGTCGAGCTCAGCAACGTGACGCTCGCGGGATTCAGCCTCGCGTCGAAACTGGGCGAAGCTTTGGGCAACGCCAGCGCGGCAAACGGCAATGACACGTTGATCCAGTTGGCCAGCTCGAATTTGCGTTACGCCCCTGAAGGGGTGCGCGCGGACGCTTTGAATGTCGTCATTCCCCTCATCGGAAGCGTCACAGGTTCGGGAACAGTCGGCTCAAATAATTCCCTGGACTTTCATCTGGTGGCGAAGCTCGCCGGAAGCAGCCCGCTCGCGGCGCTGACAAAGCTGCCGCTCTTCAGCAAGGACGGCGGCGTTCCGTTCCATGTGGGAGGGACTACCTCGAAGCCTGAGGTCGTTCCCGAAATTGGCGGAAGCTCCGTGCAAAAGCTGATCAATCCGAATCAACAGGGTGGGATCGGCGGCATCATCGGCGGGCTCCTCAAGAAAAAGAAGCCACAGACGCAGCCACAGCCTTAGCAGGCGCGGCTATTTTTTGCGCGCACTCTCGAGCATTTCCCACGCGGCGGCGGGGAAATCGAGGAAGTCATTGAACTCGCCAGCGCCGCGCAGCCACAATCCGCCATCGATAATCACGCACTCGCCGTTGATGTACTCCGCGCCGTCGCTCAGGAGGAACGCGGCAAGATTCGCCAGCTCCTCGTGGCGCCCAAATCGCTTCATCGGATGATTGAGCCGGGCGCGCTCCTCCAATTCCTTTGCGGGCAACAGGCGCGAAAACGCGCCCTCCGTCGGAAAAGGCCCGGGAGCAATCGCGTTCAGGCGAATATGATGCGGCGCCCATTCCACGGCGAGCGAACGCGTGAGCGCGAGGACTCCTGCCTTCGCGCAAGCCGACGGGACCACGAACCCCGAGCCACAGTTCGCGGCCGCGTAGGTCGTCGCGATGCTCAGGATGTTCCCAGGCTGCTTGGCGGCTATCCATTTCCGTCCTAGGACTAGCGTGCAATAGAAACTGCCCTGCAGGACGATGCCAAGAACGGCGTTGAATGCATTGGGCGAAAGCTTCTCCGTGCGTGCGATGAAATTGCCTGCTGCGTTGTTCACCAGCGTGTCCACGCGGCCAAATTCCTTCTCGGCGGCGGCGACAGCTTTTTCCACGGCATCGAATTCCCTTACGTCGCACGTTGCGAACGCCGCCCAGGACTTTTTCGCACGAATCTCTTCGCAAGTTTTTGCGAGCGGTTCCTCGCGCCGGCCCACGAGAAAAAGATTCGCCCCAAATTCCGCGAACCGCAGCGCCATCGAGCGGCCGAGGCCCGTTCCGCCGCCCGTGATGAAAATCGTCCTACCTCTCAGAAGATCAGGCTGAAACATCGCACTTCTCCTCGCACCCTGATTCTCAGCGCTTTGCGTCGGCTGGCGGCCGGAATTCCTTCGGAAGCGGCATTGCCGGATTTTCTTCCTGCCAGAACACGGTGACCACCCACCAACGCTTTCCATCGAAAAAGAGCTGAATGCTGTTGATGCCGCGAGCGAATGGCTTTGCGTCGGCTGACTCGTGCCGTGATTCGTAGGTGCTGAACACCTGCATAATGCCTCCAAATCGCTCCGCTTTTCGCGCGACTTCCTTTTCGAAGAAGCCGTTCTTTTCAAAATACGGCTCCGCCGCGGCGGCGTAATCATCCGGGGAGAGAACGCGGACGCGTTCCCCGCCATTCGGATTGGCGACTGTCGGGATCAATCGCGCGCCGGGAATAAAAAGCGATCTGAAGCGATTCCAGTCGCGCGGTTTTGATGATGGCCCGGAAATTACATCGTATAGGGCTGCAAGAATTGCGTCAGGTGAAGAAACGTCCATTGAATTTGGCTCGGACACAACTGCCGCGGAGGAAATTTGCGCAGGGGCGTCTTTCGACGCAGGTTTTTCTTGTCCTCGTGCGCACATTGCGAAGAGTAGAATCGGCGTTACGGCGACCAAGCTCAATCTTCGAACCACAGAGTTTTCTCCTTGCAGCTCGTCTCCTGCAATCGGGATTGCCGAGCTTAACGCTTTCTTCCCGCAAACGAGAGAAAGAATTGTCGCATCCGAAGAGGAGGGAACGCATAATACGCACGGAAATCGGCAGACGAGGTCGTACATGATTAAACTCATTTCCGGAATTGTCGTGGGGATCGTGCTCGTGTTCGCCGGAGCGTTCTGCTACTTCTATTTCGGATTTGCGCCCGCCGCCACCTCCGACAAGCCAATGCCCATGGAAGCTTATCTGGCCAGCCGGGCACTGCGCGCGCGGATGTTCAAAGAAGCTCCCAAATGCGACGTCTCCGGATTCACGACAGCGCAACTCGTCGCTGGCGCGAAAATTTACCGAACGGATTGCGCGTTCTGCCACGGCTTGCCGGACGGTTCGCCTTCCGCAGCCTCTCAAGGGATGTTCCCCGAGCCTCCCCAGCTTTTCAACGAAGACGACATGGTCACCGATGATGCTCCGGGCCTGGCGTATTGGAAAGTGAAGAACGGGATTCGGCTGACCGGCATGCCCGGATTCCATGCCTCGTTGACGGAAGAACAGATGTGGGATGTGACCGCGCTTGTGACGCGCGCCGACAAGCTCCCGCGGGAAGCGACGGACGTGCTGGCGACCGGGAGCGCGGGCGAAGATCCGCCCGATCCTCCTGCAGTCAAAGCCTCCCAACTTGCGCCCGAATGGAAAGACGCGAGGCAAATTTCTCCGCCGGAATTGGTCCGGAGAATTGCGGGCCCCGCCGCGGAGCGTCCCGTCGTCCTGCAAGTAGGATTCCGCGTGTTGTACGAGGGTGCGCACATCCCCGGAGCGATCTTCGCTGGTCCCGCTGCATCCTCGAGTGGTCTCGCACTCTTGCGATCGGAGGCAGCGAAGATTCCTGGTAACAAAGAAGCGGTGATTTACTGCGGCTGTTGCCCATGGGAGAAATGTCCCAACGTGCACCCCGCTTACGACGAATTGCGCAAGATGCACTTCACGAATCTCGTCGTTTTGCTTCTCCCGCACGACTTTCATCAGGACTGGATCGTTCCCGGCTATCCAATCGAGCGGGGGAAATGAATTAGAAGTCCAGGTGCAGACGCACTGCGGGCACGAGCACTGGCCCGCGATCCTGGTTATAGCCAGGATTTTTGACGTGCTGCAAATCGAAAGAGGCGAACGTTCCGCGCCAGACGTGCGCAGTGTAATAGCCTTCGAAGATTTTCTCGCGTCCGTACGTGAGCGCACCGTCTCCGAGAAGAAAACCAATCCCGCCCAGCGCAAGGTAGCGTGCGTGGTCGCCGGAGATGGCATTGAGGGAAAACGCGGCTCCTACGCGATCATTTTTGCGATGCCAAGCGTCGCCGCGATAGTCCCCGCCGAATTCCAGCGCGCGATCTACCTCCGTGTAGGCGAAGGACTCATTCCGGCCGTCGCTCCAACCCCAGCGGCCAAACGCGCGAATTTTCTCCGTTAAGTACTGTTCGAGATTTAGATCGAAGCCGTATTTGTGATGGTCCTGGCGCCGCGTCGCGATAATGTTGGGCTGGGTTGTCTTGCCGGCCAGGAAATCATCGATGGCTTCGCGATAGTTGCCCATGTCGGCATGATTGAGATACGTCAGGAAACGGATTGCTCCTGCGCGATGATGGAGGAAGCCGCCGTTATAATCAGCTTCAAAATTCTCCGCCCGCGCGCGGGTAAAGTCCGCATCGAGCTGAATGCCGTTTGCTACCTTCGGCATCAAAGCTTCAGCGAACCGCGCCGACCACCGGCCGTCGTCATATTCCATCAATACGCCATCGGTGTAGCCCCGCGTGTTCGCGGCGTAGTCGTACGCGCCGTTGTTGTCCACCGTCCAGTTCATGAATTGCAGGTGAGAATCGCTCCCCGGACCATTGGTGTCGAAGAAATCTGGAATCGTGAACTTGCCCACCCACAATTCAAGGCGGCGCTTTGGGAGCGAAGTTGCCAAGCCTAGAAAACCTCTCTCTGCTGAGACGCGCTCCTTCGAGAGCGGAATGACCTGTCGTAACAGGAGCCGCGCCAGATAAAGCGCGTGCGAAAGAGGAACCCCTGCGGCCGTGCGGACAACGTCAAGATTGGTGAAGCCGGCAAGACCGAGGGCGTTGCCGATGCCTGTTCCGGTGGAATCTTCAATATCCAATAAGACTTCCGTGGAATCCG
Source organism: Candidatus Acidiferrales bacterium (assembly GCA_035280405.1). GTDB lineage: Bacteria > Acidobacteriota > Terriglobia > Acidiferrales > UBA7541 > DAHUXN01. The sequence continues at coordinate 18,176 of DATEFX010000018.1, forward strand.
TCAGCTCGTATCCTGAGTAAATCGTGAAGACGCGCGATGTAGCGCTTTGCGCTGGGGCAGAGAGGCTGTTCGGCCCGCTATATTTTGCCGGGAACGATGCGTGCCATTGCAAAATGATATTGCCCTGGCCGGATATCCAGTATCGCGACGATTCCGAGTGCGGTAAGAGTGTACGAGTATCGGAATCGGATGAGACCGGGTCTGCAGAAGCCTGCGCGGATTGTGCGCGAATCGGCCGCGGCTGAAGAAGCGCCAGAGTAACGAGCAATATGAATGGGAGTATGTGTTGAATCCGCCCTGGAATAATCTTCAATTGGCTTCTCATTTCTGTTTTCAGCGGGGGTTGGTTCATGCTCGCTTGTGCTCGTTCGAGGCTCCCCGCTGGAGCGAGACAGATTACCAATTCCAGTAAAGCATCCCAATTGCCCTGATTCGTCATCTTTAGTAGTCTTGCTGATTGCCCACTCGGGCAAATCGGCGCCTGGGCAAACGACACCTCAAATTGGAGATCGGTTTGGCGCGAAGGTTTAGGTTCAGGGCAATCATCCTTCTGGCTGCGGCGCTCGCACTCGGTTCATGCGGGGGCGTCATCAATCTCCCTGTTCCCGTTCTCAATTCGCTGAATCCGTCGAGCGTTGTTGCCGGATCCGTCCAATTCACGCTGCATGTGACGGGCTCGGGTTTCGCGCCAAACTCTGAGATCCTATTCGACGGAATTCCGCGACTCAATCCGGATCGTACCCCGAATACAATTTTCCTGAACCAGACTGAACTGACGACGCTCGTCCAGCCTACCGATCTAATTATGCAGACCCCTGGGGCTGTTTCCGTGACGGTTTTCACTCCCGCGCCTGGGGGCGGCATCTCGGCTGAAGTAACGCTGAACGTCACTCCGAGCACTGCGCCCGTGCCCCAGATCTCTTCCATTATTCCGTCTACTGTTCTCGCAGGAGTCGGCTCGGCGACCATCACGGTGAACGGCACAAATTTCATCAATACTTCGACGGCAGTGGTCAATGGTTCCAATCGCCCGACTTCATTCCAGAGCGGCATAAAGCTAGTTGTTGCTCTGAACGCCTCGGACATCGTCACAGCGGGGACGGTGCAGGTCGCCATATTGAATCCGCCGGTGCAAGGGGGAAACCCACCCGGAGGGGGACTATCGAACGCGGTGCCGGTGAACGTCGTGAACCCAAGCCCGACAGTGCGTTCCCTGAGCCCGAGGACGGTTGTCGCGGGCGCGGCAAGTACAACGCTGAGCGTGTCGGGAACGGGGATGGACACGGCGAGCCAGGTGTTCGTCAATGGGAGCGCGCGACCTACAAATCCGGTCAGTCCGACGCAGGTCACATCCCAGTTGGCGAGCCAGGACGTGGCCACGGCCGGGACATTCCCGGTGCAAGTGGTGAATCCACTGCCGGGCGGAGGAACGTCGAGCACGCTGCTCTTCTCCGTGGTCCCCTCGAGCAAGGGCGCGGGACTGCCGGAACTGGTGGATTTTTCGAACAATGGCACGCAAGCAGACGATGGGGTAACTGATCCGAGCGCGCCGACCATGGACTCGAGCGGGCGGTTCATTGCGTACGCGTCGCCGGCGACAAACCTGCTGTTGACCATCAATCAGCCCTCCAACACGAATCCGGATACCAATGGAGTGCCGGACATCTTCCTTTTCGATTCGTGCCTAGGCACGACATCTTCATGCACCCCGAGGACCACGCTGATCGACTCCGGCCCGAACGGCGTCATCGCGAACGGCGCCGGCTCCGATCCGGCGATGAACTCGAGCGGAATTGAACTGGCATTCATATCGCTCGCGACGAATCTTGTTCCGACAGTGACATTCAATGGAACGACGCCGCAAGTGTTTGTTGCCAATACCTGCGCGGGCGTGCCCTCCGGTTGCACGCCAGCAGTCAGCTTGATTTCCGTTTCCGGTGACGGCGTGAGCCCGGCGAACGGCCCAAGCTCGCAAGTGGCGATCAGCGGGGACGGAAGATTCGTTGCCTTTGTTTCCACGGCAACAAATCTCGTTGCGACAGCGACGGCTGGGACGCCGGAAGTGTATTTGCGGGATACGTGCCTGAAGGCAGGAGGCGGCTGCACGCCATCCACGATGCTGATTTCGACCGCGAGCGGAGGCGGGCCAGCGGGAGGAGTGAGCGGCCAGCCGTCGGTAGCGTCGGGCCCATTCGGACAAATTGTCACATTCAGCTCGACAGCGACGGACATCGACGGGAATACGGCTGGAACTTCGCAAGTATATGCAGTGGCGCTGTGCATCGGGATCACGACCGGCTGTACAGCGAATCCAGGCGAGCTGGTTTCAACGCCCGACGGGACGGCGTTTGCCAATGGCGCGAGCATCGAGCCGAACATCAACCCCGGCGGGAGGTTCATTGCATTTGCTTCCACGGCGACAAATTTGGGAGCGGCATCGGCGACCACACAGCAGATATACTTGCGAGACCTGTGCACGGGGCAGGGGAGCGTTTGCGCGCCTACGACGTCGCTCGTTTCCATCGCGTCGGACGGTTCATCGCCCGCGAACGGATTGTGCGAGTCGCCGAGCATGGGCAATACCGCGCAGTTCGTCGCGTTTTCGTCGTTGGCAACAAATTTGGTTCCGGCAACTACCAATGGCATCGAGAACGTGTACGTGCGAAACACCTGCAACGGGTTCAGCACGGGCTGCACGCAGTCGACGGCGCTGGTGAGCGAGTCGTCCACGGGATTGCCCGGAAATGGCCAGTCGCTCAATCCTCTGTTAACGGGTTTAGGCCACGAAGTCGTGTTCTTCTCAGCCGCAAGCAATCTAGTGAATAATGACCTCAACGGATTCGCCGACGTTTTCCTCGCTGTGACAACGTTCTGAGTTCGAACGATTCCATTTTCCCTGCGAAGAATTTCCTGCTGAAAGCTGGGTTTGCGCTCTGGGAGCCAATTAAGGGGCGATCTGCGCGTGGCGCCGAGCGTGAACTCCAAAGACTCGCGGGGGATGGACTCAACGAAAGGGCCAATGAGCCAGCCGAGACCCGTGGGAATATCGCGCGTGAGGGAAATGGACTGGCATTCGACGTAAACCCCGCCATCTTTTTGCTCGAATCGCCAGTAGGTATTCATCCGCCACAGAAAACCGTCGTCGCGTCCTGCGGGGAGATCGTGTTCGTCAGCTTGTTTCCAATCGGCGACTTCGCGAACTTCGGTGGTGCGCGAGCGGCTCCACGCATGCGCCGAATCGAGGACGACGTAGTGGACTTCGTGCCTGGTATCAAGGACGCACGTGAGGATTTTCTTTTCGTAGAGCCGCAGATAGATTCGGAAATCGTCGCCGTTGCGGGAGATGATTTTCGAGGCGATGACCTGCGGGCTGTAGTACTGCGCGTGATGATCATAGTCCTGGACGAGAGCGAGAGTTTGCGCGAGCGTGGCGCCCGGGATGAAGACGATTCCAATCCAATGATGAATCAAGCCGCCCGGTACGGGGATAGGTTTGCCATCGTCGAGAGTGGTCAACTTCTCGATTACAATCTTGCCGGAACGGAGTTGAGCAAGAGCGGCGACACGCTGGGAAGCGGGAAGGGTGTCTACCCAAAGGAAAGGAGCGGGGTCAGTTTCCGAGAGACTGAGGGAGGAATTGATTCTGGCTTCGGAGAGAGCGACATAGCGGTCGAAGGCGGCGGTCGTTTGTTGCTTGAGGTCAGCGGCAGATGCAGGCCGGACCGGAGCGAAAGCGAACAAGAGAAGGAGCATGGTGAGACGCAGGGGGCGATTGTAGTGCGGGGGCGCCAATTGTCGGCCAAGTGCGGCGGCTGGATGGGGCAAGACCATCGTAAGTGATTGATTTTCAATGGCGGATCGGCAAGTTCTTGTGATCACGATTGGGTTCGAAGGCAAGGGACGGGCCAAAACACAGGCTTTAGCGACGGGCGGCCGCCGGAGAAGGTCTGCTGGGTCGAGAGTTGGAATTCTAGTCGCAGAGTGACGGGAGATACAAAAAATGGAAGATGTGGTCAAAAAAGACCAACTGAAAAACAAAAATTTGTAGCGATTAGAAAAAGTTAAGTGATTGAATCCCAGGCAGTTAAGAATTTCTGACTGACGTTTGGTGTAGCGATTAAAAAAATCATATTTTGGGGTGATTTGGTTGCGGGATGCCAGTATGTGGCAGGGGTGAGAGGTTAGGCGGAGGGGAGACTCCACCGGGGGCCTCGTGAGGGAGGGGATGAGATGACGGATGTGGAAGTCTTATTCACGGAGATAGTTTACTAAAAACTAACCAAAAGTCAAGAACTTTTTTCGACTGGCGGCAGGTCAAGCGCGAAACTCGGTGTGAAGCCACCGCGCCGGCGGGGGTCGGATGGGGGAACGCCGGCGGGCGGCTTGGTACGGGTTGAAGCGGCCTCGGCTCCAATCGGAACCGTCGTCCCCGCAGCACGTTCCAACCCGCAACAGCGATGCTAGAGAGAGGGGCGGCAGGGGACAATGAGGCGGAAGAACCAAGGAAGATAGTACGCGCGGAGTGGTACTCGGATTGATAAATAAGGAGTTAGGGGAGGAATAAGAGGGGAGGGATGGTACTTCTATCTTCGGCTGCCTTCGAGAGACCTGACGCCCATTGCGTCAGGGGTGCGGCGCATTTAGATCAAATTGGCGGAGGCGCAAAGCGGCATCATGCGGCCGCAGTCGCAAAAAGGCGTTGCGATGCGCGGCATCGCGCGGGCAGGGCAAGCCATGCTCCTCCAAGACAACCGCGCCTGAACAGAGGTAGCCCCGAATCCAAGGCTCAGTTCTGGCGGACGGAGGCGGGGACTTTTTTCGGCGCGTGCGCGGGAGCCAGGTGCAATGTGACGTCGGTCTGTCTGCCCGCGTGAATTCCAATATTGTGGCGCCATTCAGAAACCGTGTTGCCGCGGGCGGCGCGAACGTCGTAGTAGCCGGCGCGAAGCAACGGGAAAAAGAAGCGGCCCTGGGAATTCGTGTGCGTGCCGAGCGGCGTGGTGCCGTCGGAGCGCTGGGCAGTGACCGTGGCGCCGGCGGCGGGCTTGCCGTCGGTGCCGAGGACGGTGCCGGCGAGCGTGGCCGTGCGACTGCGCGCCGCGGCAGCGGACGCGACAAGATACGAAGCTGCGAATGCGTACAAGAACGATCTGCGCATCTCAGAACCTCCCGGCTGGGCAATGCGTAAATTTTAGCGGGATGCAAGAGCGCTGGAAGCGCGGCGCAAGGCAGCGGTGCTTGAAAGGCAACTGGCCGAAGAGGCAGCAGGGGCTGGCTGGTGGGACGGCCCCGCACAGGCTAGCTGACACATTCGGCGGCGCTCGCGGCAGGGAGCCCGTGCCAAGGAGACGGCGTCAGTATTTGTAGTGCTGCTGGCGGGCGCGGGCGTGGGCGGGCTGATCCTGGCGGCCGCAGTCGGGGTTCGTTTCGCGGGCGAGAGCGAGGAAATACGTGAACAACTGAAGAGGAACAAGAAAGACGAAGGGCGAGAGCCATTGCTCGACCGCGGGAACGGCGAGCCAATCGTCAGCAGAGTCATCGGGCGTGGCCGAAGGAACGTGAAGCGCCATGCGATGAGCGCCGGCGACTCCGGCGGCGAGAAGGATCTGGCGAGCGCGGGCGTCGGAGGGCGAGCCCGAGAGGATGGCGACGAGGGTCATGCGGTCGTCCACTTCGGAAAAGGGGCCGTGGAGGAGCTGCTCGGTTTCCTCGCCTTCGGCCGGTTTGAAACTGGTTTCCTTGATTTTGAGGGCAATTTCGCGCGCGGTGAACCAGTTGGGCCCAGAGGCGAAAAGAACCATGCGGCCGCGATGGGCGACTTTTACGGCCAGGGCCCTCGCCTGGTGCTCCAGGCCGAGAGCCTGCCGCATCAAATCGGGGATTTGATTTAGCGCTTGTCCGGCGGCAGGGACATTCTCGCCGCGAGATTCGGCGAAATGGAGAGAGAAAAGCGCGAGGCGAGCAAGCGCGGCAGTGAGGCTCTTGGTGTAAGCGAAGGAGAGTTCCTGCTCGCAAGTGTTGATGAGGAAATCGGAAGCGCGCATGGCGGCGTTTTCATTTTCGCCGGAAATCGTGATGGTGAGGGCGCCGGCGCGGCGGGCAAGTTCGAGGGCTTCGATGGAGTAAGTCGTACCCCCGGTATGAGAGAGGACGATGACGGCGTCTTTCGGGCCGAGCGCATGCGGATAGCGGACGAATTCGAAGGATTGCTCGGCGCGAACGGCGGCGCGGCCGGACGTGAGATGGCGAAGAAAATTTTCAGCGATTTGCGCGGTGTACAGCGAGCTGCCGATGCCGGCGATCCAGAGGCGCTCTTTTTTCGCGGCGGCGCAGGCGGCTTCGGCGACGAGGCCGGCGCGTTCGGCGAGCATGCGGCGCACGATGGCCGGCTGCGCGTGGATGGCGTCGTAGAGGTGAAAAGGATGCACGGTGCGGGGTTCGCTCGTGGGCATGTTTTGTGTGTATCCTTGGCGCGCAAATCCGAGGGCTGATTTGCAGTCGATGACACGGACATTCTAGTCGAAGAGGAGCGGACGATGGCGCGGTTTATTTCGCTGCACACGCTGGCGTGCCTGACGCGGCAAGGCGCTGAGGAATTGAGTTCGCGAATGGCGAAGGCGACGGGCGTGAGAATGAGGCGAGTCGTGGTGAACTTGTACGAGGGGAAGATGCTGGCGGAGTTTGAGGCGGAAAAGCGCGAGGCGCTGGAGGCGTGGATGGCGGAACAGAAGTTTCACTATGACTGGTTGATGAGGGTCGAGCTGGAGTCGGAGGGGGAGAAGCTGAAGGCCGTGTAGAAGTGTCAGAGATGAAGATGGGGATGAAGGAGGCGAGGGAAAAGGCCGAGATAGCGCGGCTGGAAGAGAGCCATGGCACCAGCGAAGAAAGCGGTGGTGAAGATGAAAGTGATTACGAATCTCGCGAGGTCAGCGCGGGATTTTGCCAAATGGCGTGAATAGGACCACAGACAGCCGAGGACGACGAGGAGATTCGATAGCCAGGCAGGAACGGCGATGAACAAGTCCGGCCGAGGGAGATGGCCGGTGTGGAACCAGATGGAAGTCTGTTGGAGGCCGGCGGCGAAGAAAGTGGTGACGAACAGATTCGTGTAGTCCCAGAAGCCGGCGGCGGAAATGCCGATGAAATAGCCCCAGCGATTGCCGCGAAGGCTAAGCGCAATCGTGGCGATGTACATCCAGGTTTGAAAAAAATGGAGCCAGCGGATGTCGGCTTCCCAATAGGCGGACACGAAAAGCACGATAATGAAGAAGCTGCCGCCAAGCAGAATGAGCCACTCGGGAGCGCTGAGTCGCCGGGCAGATTTTTCCATGCAGAAGTGTACGAATGCCGGGGATGGAAGGTTCCATCCGCGAGGGAGTCTCTGTACAAGGGGCATTAACTGTTCTTAACTGATAGAAATTGAAGAGAATAAGAATGATGCAACGAGTGGGTGCAAAGAGCATCGAATGTTGATAAATTTGAGGGTGATTTGGCAACGCCCCGGCGGACAGTCGCCCAGAGATTCTGAATGGAGAGGAGAAGGAAATGGCTGAGTACGCGCATCCGGAAGTGCTGGTATCGACGCAGTGGTTGGCCGAACATTTGAACGATCCGAAGATTCGATTGGTCGAGGTGGACGTGGACACTTCGGCTTACGAGCAAGGGCACATCGCGGGAGCAGCAGGCTGGAACTGGCAGACGCAATTGCAGGACGGCGTGAGGCGGGACCTGCTCGACAAAACGGCGTGGGAGGGATTGCTGGGGCGGTCAGGGATTTCGAACGACACGACCATCATACTTTACGGCGACAACAACAACTGGTTCGCGGCGTACGCGCTGTGGCAGCTGAAGTATTACGGGCACGAAGACGTGCGGCTGGTGAACGGCGGGAGGAAGAAGTGGCTGGCGGAGAACCGGCCGCTGACCAAGGACGCGCCGAATTATCCGGCGGCGAAATACCAAGCGAAGGGGCCGGACGAGACAGTGAGGGCGTACCGCGAGCAAGTGAATGCCGCGGTGAAGAGGCAGGCAGCGGCGAAGCTGGTGGACGTGCGGTCGGTGGATGAGTTCACGGGAAAAATCATCGCGCCGCCGGGAATGACGGAGACGGCGCAGCGGGCGGGGCACATACCCGGAGCAGTGAACGTGCCGTGGTCGCAGGCGGCGAATGAGGATGGGACGTTCAAATCGGCGGACGCGCTGAAGGAACTCTACGGCGGCAAAGGCGTGAAGGGAGACGGAGAAGTGATCGCGTATTGCCGGATCGGGGAGCGCAGTTCGCACACATGGTTCGTGCTGAAGTACCTGCTCGGGTTCGCGAACGTGAAGAACTACGACGGGTCGTGGACGGAGTGGGGGAATCTGGTCGGGGCGCCGATTGAGAAGGAAGTGGCCGCGGCAGCGCACTAGGATCGCAGCATTTTCGTTGGCTCACAATTTGAAGATTCGGTCCGACCGCCGCTGGGAGATTCGCAGCGGCGGTTGCCGTTTTCGCGCGGAAAATAAGCGCGAAGCTTGCTCCCCCCGAGTATTCCGCCTAAGTTTTCAAGAGAGACCAACCGCGGTGTGGACCTATATTGTTGGACCATTTCTGGCGTTCCTGCCCAAGCGGTGGAGGACCGGCCGCTTCACCAACATATCCGTGAACTGGGAGACGGCGACCTTGATTTCGGGATTGATCGAAGCGCTTGCGGCGGTCGTGGCGCTGGTGGTGTGGTACTCGGTTTTTGTAACCGCGACGGGACCGGCGATTTGGAAATATTTTCCGTGGCCCTACGCGGGCGAAGTCGGGCTGCTCTCGTTCTATATGCACCCGCTCACATGGGTGATTTGTTACACGGGATTCGAGGGCGCCGTGCGGGCGCTGGCGGGACTTACGACGCAGGAATCTCCCGGGTCGCTGTACTTGGTGCTTTACGATCGGGCGGCGCGATTCGTGGGGCGCGGGGAATGGAGAGGCGAGCCGGCGCCGGTGCGGGACAAAGTGGACCGCCACGGATTGACGGGCGAACTGAGGATTGCTTCCTGCAAGGCGAAAGACCACTGGAAATACCCGCTGACGATTCGGTATGAAGGTGAATTTTTTCAGGTGCAGGGGGAGGAGCATGCCGGGGCCGGGCGCGAGCGGCCACATGTGTACAGGCTGAAAAGGCTGCCGGACAATGAGATCATCCGCGGGCTCGAGGAATACAATCCGGAAGACGTGCTGCATGAAGAGAAACCGCCGGGATTTTTCGCGACGGTTGCGGGAGAGCTGAAGAAAAAGTGGAGCTGAAGCGCCCGCCGCAGCAATTCCTCGACTAAGGATCGGAGACGAAGCCGCCGCCGGCGGAGAGGTCTTTTCGGGCAATGGCGAGGGCTTTATCCGGCGTGCCGATGTAGCGATAGCGGCTGGCCCGAGTCATTTCGCGCATTTTGAAGCGGAAAAGAAACTTCCTGCCCGCCAAATCGTATTCATAGGATGTGGGTTCCCAGATGCCGGGGGCGGCTTCGGCCTGTTCGAGAATGAAATGGCCGCCCTTATAGACTTTGCCCAGGATGCCGGCGCCGATGGAGATGTCGCGAATAATCTCGGCTTCGACGCGAACGACCTGGGCTGCCTGCGCATCAATCCATAAGTTGGCGCGTGCGTGAACGAGCCAGTCGGCCATGTTTCCCTGCTGGACATAGCGTGGATTGGGCTCGAAATGAAGTTTTTCAATGATGCGGCCGTTGAGGAGGTCGCGCTCGAGCCAGGTCATGGTGTAGGCGTCGAAGGCCGTGTCCACCAGATGAGCGCGGTCTTTCAGTTTTTTCAGCTGCTTGGCGACGGCGGCGACCTGACGGGGATTGTCGGGATGAACGGCGACGTTCAAGATGGACTGCCAGGTGTTCAGGTCGTGCTGATATTCGGTCGCAGAGACAGGCGCGCTGGAGTCCTTGATTAGAATTTTGATGTTGCCGCTGCCGGTGGGGACGACGCGGTAAGTCTTGTCCTCGGTGATGCGACCGTCGGAGCCGCCATTGCGCTCGACGTGGTGTTCGATGCGTTCGAAGGTGTCAAGAGCGACGTCGTCGTGATGCTGATTGGCGATGGCGCGCACGACAAGGTCGTGAGTCTCAGCGGGAGTGAGGGGAGTCTGATCTGGCGCGGGAGTGAATTGCGGCGAAGTATCAGTTTGTTGGGCCACAGCAGGGCGAACGGCGCCGAAGGCGGCGAGAAGGAAAGCTGCCAGGGCTAAAACGAGAATAGTCTGGAGCCGTCGTGTCATATCGAGTCATGCTTCGGGGGCCGCAACGCCTGGGCGTTTGCCAGCCCACACATGCGATTCCACATACGCTGGGCGAGGTTGCACAAACATTGTAAGCGGAGAAGACAGGAGAGGGCGAGGGATCGGACGATTGACGTTGGCCATCGGGTTATCCCCGAAACCGGCGCGGCTGAGAACTTTTCAGGGCGTTGAGCCGTCTATATAGATTAGATGCCTGATGCACCTACACTGCGACTGAGATTCCGGCAGGCGAGCGTGACGCTGCGCGAGGCGACGCTGCTGGCCCTCGACACGCTGCGCGCGCACAAAATGCGGAGCTTCCTCACACTGCTCGGCGTAATTCTGGCTGTGACGACGCTGGTCGCCGTGATGAGCGTGCTCAACGGGCTGAATCTGTACATCTCGACGAAGGTGGCGAACCTGGGCGCGAATGCTTTCGTAATCGACAGAATCGGAATTATCACAAACCGCAAGGATTTCCTGAACGCGCTGAAAAGGCCGCCGCTGCGGATGGAAGACTACTACGCGCTGAAGGGCCATTTGAAGTACGCGCAGCGCGCCGCCGCGGAAGAAGACACGACGCAAACCGTGCATTATGGCGAGAACATCATGGAAGACATCAGCGTGATAGGCGCGACGCCGGAGTTCGCCGAAGTGAGGGATTTCGACATCGCGTCCGGGCGATTCATGACGGCTCCCGATGAACTGCACCGCACGCCGGTCTGTTTCATCGGACACGACGTGGTGGACAAGCTTTTCGGAGGGCTCGATCCGCTGGGACGGGAAATCCGCGTGGGCGCGCAGCAATGCGAAGTGATCGGAACCGCGAAGCCGCTGGGGTCGGTCTTCGGGGAGTCGCAGGACAATTTCGTGATGATGCCGCTTTCGACGTACCTGACCGTGTGGCAGGGAGCCGATAGCAGCGTAACGATTTTCGTCGAAGCAATCAACATGGATGCAATGCCAGCGGCGGAAGACGAAGCGCGGGTGCTGCTGAGGGCGCGGCACCACATGAAGTATCAGGACGCGGATAATTTCGGGATCGTGGCGCCTTCGTCGATCATGAGCGTGTGGCAAAGCCTGACGGGCAATATTTTCGGGATCGCGGTGTGGCTGACGAGCGTGTTCCTGGTGGTGGGCGGCATCGTCATCATGAATATCATGCTGGCGAGCGTGACCGAGCGGACGCGGGAGATCGGATTGAGGAAGTCGCTCGGGGCGCGACGGCGGCACATCGTGCTGCAATTCCTGATGGAATCGTCCATTTTGGCGGCGAGCGGAGGCGCGGCGGGAATCGTGGCCGCATGGGGAGTGGCGCTGCTGGTGCGCGCGACGACGCCGATGCCGATTTCCATGCCGCTGCAAGCGGTGGTGATCGCGCTGGTGCTTTCGACGAGCGTGGGACTGTTTTTCGGCATCTATCCGGCGGTACGGGCCTCGCGGCTCGATCCGATCGAGGCGCTGCGGGCGGAAACGTAGAGGCGGGCAATGAAGCAGGACATACGCGAAAATCTGGCGCTGGCTTTCGACACGCTGCGGACACACAAGATGCGCAGCATGCTCGCCGTGCTGGGCGTGGTGATCGGCGTGGGCGTGATCATTATCGTCGCTTCGCTCATCACGGGATTCCGATCGACCATCAACGGAATTATCGAGGGATTTGGCGCGGATACGGCGTACGTGGATCGGTTCGACCAGGGGCCGTCAGCGGGAAGTTTTACCAAGCAATTGCGAGAGAGGCCGCCGTTGAATCTGGAGGACGGGCTGGCGCTGCCGGAGATGTGTCCCTCCATCAAGCAAGTGGCCGTGTCGATTTTCGACTGGCACTTCGTGCACAACATCCGTTACCAGAAGAACGAAGTGGACGGCGTGCAATTCCGCGGGACTTTTCCGGAGTACATGGACGTCTTCGGGAATGCCGCGATGAAAGCCGGGAGATTCTTCACGGATGTGGAAAACCTTCACCACGAAAAGGAGATCGTGCTGGGGGAGAGCGTCGCGACGGCGCTGTTTCCGACGGTGCAGGACGCGTTGGGAAAGAGCGTCACGCTGGACGGGTCGGAGTTTTACGTAATCGGCGTGTTCGAAAAGCCGCCCGGCGGATTCGGATTGAACGACGAGGACCGGCGCGCCATCATCCCGTATTATACTTTTCTGAAGATGTACCCTTCGGCGCAGGACAACAGCTACCGATTCCTCGCGATTCATGGAAAGGTTGACGAAGCGGCAGACGAGGCGCGCGGGGCGCTGAGACGATTGCGCAAGGTGCCTACGGACAAGCCGGATACGTTTTCGATCACCACGCAGGTGCAGGAGGAAGAGCAGTTCAACTCGATCATCGGAGGAGTAGCGCTCGTGCTGGTCGTACTGAGCTCGATCGGACTGCTGATCGGCGGCGTGGGCGTGATGAACATCATGCTCGTGAGCGTCACGGAACGGACGCGAGAAATTGGCGTGCGGAAGGCTATCGGAGCGCGCAGCAGAGACATTACGTGGCAGTTCCTGTTTGAGGCGATGACGCTGACGGGCGCGGGCGGACTGGTGGGCGTGCTGTTTTTCGGCGGATTAGTGATGCTGATACCGTATGTGACGACACTCAAGGCGACAGTTCCGCTTTGGGCCGCCGTGACCGGGATATGCGTGTCGGTGGGAGTCGGGCTGGTATTCGGCGTGTGGCCGGCGATGAAGGCTTCGAAGCTGGATCCGATCGAAGCGCTGCGTTACGAATAGCCTTCAGTATTTCATCCGTGCTCATGGTGCGTCCGCGTTCCTGCGTTGACTTTCCTCGCTAGTTTGCGTAGCCTCCATCAACAATTCCCGAACCGAAATAATGATTGGACAAAAAATCTCGCACTACCGCATCGAGGCAGAACTCGGCCGGGGAGGAATGGGTGTGGTTTACCGCGCGCGCGATGAGGTGCTTCGGCGGGACGTTGCGCTGAAGGTGCTGTCTGGCGAGCTGCTCGGGCAAATGGAAAGGCGCGAGCGAATCCTGGCGGAAGCGCGTGCGGCTTCTGCGCTGAATCATCCGGGAATCACGACGATTTACGAGGTGGCCGAGGAAGGGAAGCAAATTCTACTGGTGATGGAGCTGGCACAGGGGAAAACGCTGAAGGTGCAACTCGCGGAGGGATCGATTGAGCCGCGGGCGCTGGCGCGGCTCGGGGCAAGCATTGCGGAAACGCTGGAGGCGGCACACGAAAAGGGAGTGATTCACGGCGACATCAAGCCGGAAAACGTCGTCGTGCTGGAGAACGACCGCACAAAGCTGTTGGACTTCGGCATCGCCCGGCAGATGGCGGCGGAAACGTTTACGATGACGAAGTCGGCCGCGCAGACTCTGCCTTCTGGCGATTCACGCGTCGCAGGGACGCTCGCCTATATGCCGCCGGAACTGCTGCGCGGGGGGACGACGGACGCCCGCGCGGACCTGTTTTCGCTGGGCGCGACGCTGTATGAAGTCGCCTGCGGCCGCAGACCTTTCCCCGGGCCCACCGTCTCGGATTTGATGGCGCAGATACTCGATCAGCCCACGCCGCCAATGGCGGATGCGCGACACATCTTGCCGTCAGAACTGGGGAGGATTATCCGCAAGCTGCTAGAGAAGAAGCCGGAGGAGCGTTACCAGTCGGCGCGAGAGGTGAAGGTGGACCTAGCGAACCTGGCGCGCGAGCTGGAGACAGGCGCCGTGCTGCCGCCTGCGGTGGCGGGGAAACGGGCACTGGCTGTGCTGCCATTCAAACTGCTGACGCCGAATCCCGAGGATGACTACCTGAGCGTGGCTCTGGCCGACGCCGTGATCAATCTTCTCAGCGCGAGCGGGGAATTGCTGGTGAGGCCGGCGAGCACCGTGCAGCGTTTCGCGAAACAAGCCGTCGATCCGCTGGCAGCGGCGCGGGAGCTGAACGTACAAGTGGTGGTGGACGGAAGCATTCAGAAATTCGGGCCCAAGCTGCGCGTTCATTTTCAAGCCTGGAATTCCGCGGATGGCAGCTCGCTCATCTCGGCGAAGTACGATTCGGAGATGTCGGATCTCTTCGGGCTGCAGGACAAGATCGGCGAAACCCTCGCGCGCTCGCTCGGGCTGACGAAGACTCAAACGGATGAGGAACCGGCCGAGTCTCCAACGAAGAATCCCGCGGCGTATCAAGTGTATCTTCGGGCGGCAGAGCGCCTATCGAGACTAAACCGATGGGATTCGCGGACAGCCATCGAGATGCTGGAGGAGGCGACAAGATTAGATCCAAGATTCGCTGTTGCCTGGGCGCGACTGGCGGAAGCTTATATGCTGATGGCGGTGTCATTTGACCCCTCGATGAAGTGGTATCGCCAAGCGGAGAACGCCATCCGAAAAGCGCTGGCGATCGACAAAAACAATGCGGAAGCGCACTGCTCGAGAGGGCGGGTGCTCTGGACGCCGGTGAAGCGGTTCCAGAATCGTCCAGCACTGCACGCGCTAGGACATGCGTTGAAGCTCAATCCCGGATGCCATCCGGCCTTGACATGGAAATGTCTCATCTTCCTGCATATTGGCCTGCATGAGGAAGCCAGAGAGGGCCTCGGCCTTGCGCTGGCGACGCATCCGGACGACGCTTTTGTGCTCGTGTTCATAGGCCAGGTCGCAAGTTACATGGGGAATTTCGAAGAGGCGTGCGAATTCCAGACCCGCGCCCTGCGCGTTGATTCGTCGAATATCTGGGCGAACATGATGTACCCGGCCGTGCTTTTGCAGTGCGGGCAACTGGAAAAGGCGGAAGAAAGAATCCGAATTGGGAGGCAGCTCCTGCCCGACGAAGCATGGCTCGTCGGCTGTGATGCTTTGCTGAGCGCGAAACGCGGGGATTTCCGGAGGGCGGACCAAACCGTGTCGCGCGCGTTGCGATCGCCAAAGACCTTTGCTCATACACATCATATGTGGCAGGCGGCGGCGGCGACCTATTCCCTGATTGGAAAACGCGCGAAGGCGCTCGCACTTCTGCGGAGAGCCGCTGCTTTAGGGTTGCCGAACTATCCGCTGTTTCGCGATGACGTGCATTTCGCGCCGATGCAGGATTACGCGCCGTATTTGCGATTCATGGCAGATTTGAAGCGCGAGTGGGAGAGTTACCGGCGGGAATTCGGGCGCCAGTGAAACCAGCGCGACGGGCTATTGTATTGTGAAAGGCTTCGAAGCTGGATCCGATTGAAGCGCTGCGGTACGAATAAATCTTTCCGGAAATGATTTCCACAGAGAAGCGGAATTACCACAGTTGCGACTATTGACTGCGTGGAAAGCGTTGCGTAGCCTGCGTGCGGGTCGTTCGAGTGCGGAGTTTCCCCGACAAGAAATCTTGCACTGCAGGATCAAGCCCAAAGGCGAGCAATTCCGCGCTAGTTGCGTTTCGCACTGAAACTACTAGATATAGACAGAATCGGCACAGCGACCCAAAGATTTTGTGGTGGACTTGCTGTTTTTGCTTGACACGATTTCCACAACCCGGTAATACTGCTCGCCCAGATTCGGGGCGTGATTCGGTCCAACCGCAGCGGGGGATAGCCGGAGTCACGAAGCAGGCCCGGGCTAAAAACCGAACATCGAGAGCGAGTCGCTCGCCCGCGATAGTGGTGTAAACGCGGCGGGGCGAAGCGTTCCCAAATTCGGGCGCAGAGGCGGAAGGTTTCGCCAGCGCACGGGCAGCGTCGTGGAGCGACTGCGAAGACTGAAATCGCGGTAAACCGAATTCGGCGGCTGGATTCCCTCCCTTCCATCGCCGCGGGGCCGGCACCTGAGGGTAAGCGTATAATTGAGATGTTCGCTCCTCTCAGGCAACGGAGAATTCAATCGGGAGACTGCCTGCGCGGAGGCGGACGATATGGCGGAAGCAAAGATGGCGTTGAACAGCAAGATCGAGCAGGAGAGCCGGCGAACGAGTGTCCCGAAAGGAATGGAGTTTCGCCGGAGATTCACGGATGGACGGGTGTCTCCATTTGACGCCGTCGAATGGGAGAAGCGGACGGCGCAGATCGGGAACGAAAAAGGGCAGGTGATCTTCCGCCAGGAAGACGTCGAAGTGCCGAAGTCGTGGTCGCAGACGGCCACGAACATCGTTGCGTCGAAGTATTTTCACGGCAAGCTGAACACGCGGGAACGCGAGACTTCGGTGCGGCAGCTGATCGGCCGCGTGGTGGACACGATCGTGCGCTGGGGCGAGGAGGGCGGCTACTTCGCTACGGCGGAATCGCGTGTGGCGTTCCGCGACGAGCTGTCGCACCTGCTCGTCGAGCAGAAGATGGCGTTCAATTCTCCGGTGTGGTTCAACGTGGGCGTGCAGGCGAAGCCGCAGTGCTCGGCGTGCTTCATCAACTCCGTGCAGGACAACATGGATTCGATCATGAACCTGGCAAAGACGGAGGGGATGCTTTTCAAGTGGGGCTCGGGAACGGGAACGAATTTCTCGTCGCTGCGCGGCAGCCATGAAACGCTCTCGGGCGGAGGAATCGCTTCCGGGCCGGTGAGCTTCATGAAGGGGTTCGATGCGTTCGCGGGCGTGATCAAGAGCGGAGGGAAGACGCGGCGCGCGGCAAAGATGGTGATCCTGAACGTGGACCACCCGGACATCGTCGAATTCATCGACAGCAAAGTGAAAGAGGAGCGCAAGGCGCACGTGCTGATCGAGCAGGGTTACGATCCTGCGATTGACGGCGAGGCGTACAGCTCGATTTTCTTCCAGAACGCGAACCATTCGGTGCGCGTGACGGACGAATTCATGGAGGCGGTGGAGACGGACCGGGACTGGTGGACGAAGAACGTGACCGACGGGCAGCCGGTGGAGAAATACCGCGCGAAGGAGCTGTTGCGGCGGATGGCGGAGTCGGCGTGGCAGTGCGGGGATCCCGGAATGCAGTACGACACGACGGTGAACCGCTGGCATACCTGCACGACGACGGACAGGATTAACGCCTCGAATCCGTGCTCGGAGTACATGTTCCTCGACGACACGGCGTGCAATCTGGCTTCGCTGAACCTGCTGAAATTCCTCGGAACAAACGGGCAATTCGACGTGGAGGGATTCCGGCATGCTGTGGACGTGACGATCACGGCGCAGGAAATCCTGGTGGACAACGCGAGCTATCCGACGCCGAAGATTGCGCAGAATTCGCACGATTACCGGCCGCTGGGACTGGGCTACGCGAACCTGGGCGCGCTGCTGCTGTCGCTCGCCGTGCCTTACGATTCGGACCAAGGGCGAGATATCTGCGGCGCGGTGACGGCGCTGATGACGGGAGAGGCATACGCGCAGTCGGCAAGGATCGCCGAGCGCAAGGGGGCGTTCCCGGGCTTCACGAAGAATCGCGAGCCGATGCTGGAAGTTATGCGGATGCACCGCGACTCGCTGCGACCGATCAAGGAAGAGAACGCGGGAGCGCAATTGCTGCGCGCGGCGCGGGAATCCTGGGACGCGGCGGTGGAGCAGGGCGAGAAGTCCGGCTACAAGAATTCGCAGGTGTCCGTGCTGGCTCCGACGGGCACGATCGGCTTCATGATGGACTGCGACACGACGGGAATCGAGCCGGACCTGGCGCTGGTGAAGCACAAGCGGCTGGTGGGCGGAGGCGTAATCAAGATCGTGAACAACACGGTGCCACAGGCGCTGATGCGCCTCGGCTATTCGAGCGAGCAGACGGCCGAGATCGTGGATTACATCGACCAGAACGGGAAGATCGAAGACGCGCCCGGACTGAAGCCGGAGGACCTGCCGGTGTTCGATTGTTCGCTGGCTCCGGCGGGAGGCGGGCGTTCGATTTCATGGCGCGGGCACCTGAAAATGATGGCGGCGGCGCAGCCGTTCCTCTCCGGCGCGATCTCGAAGACGATTAATATGCCGGAGGAGTCCACGGTCGAAGACATCATGCAGGCGTATAGTGAGTCGTGGAAGCTGGGGCTGAAGGCCGTGGCCATCTACCGCGACAATTCGAAGCGATCGCAGCCGCTATCGGCAGCGGGAGGGAAGAAAACGGAGGCTGCGGCAGCCGTTGTGCCAAAGGCCGAGCCGGCGCAGGCGCAGCAGGAGCTGTTCCGCGCGGGCCGGCGGAAGCTACCGAGCGAACGGAAGTCGATCACGCACAAGTTCTCGATCGGCGGACACGAAGGGTATTTGACCGTCGGGATGTACGACGACGGAGCGCCCGGCGAGATTTTCATCAAGATGGCGAAGGAAGGCTCGACGCTCTCGGGCATCATGGACGGCTTCGCGCTGGCGGTGTCCATCTCACTGCAGTACGGCGTGCCGCTGCGGGCGCTGGTGGACAAGTTCGTGAATGCGCGTTTCGAGCCTTCGGGGTTTACAGGCAATAAGGAAATCCCCTACGCGAAGTCCATCGTGGACTACATCGGACGGTGGCTCGGCGGGAAGTTCATTTCGCCGGACTATATGGTCCGCAACGGAGACACGGCAGAAGAGATGTCCGCTGCTAAGTCGCCAGCGATGGCTTCCGTGGCGACGGCAAAAGCCGACGACCCGGAGGCGGTGCGACGCCCAAAAGCGGCGATTGACGACGCGCCGTCGTGCTCGGAGTGCGGCATGCTGATGACCCCGAACGGAAGTTGCTACAAGTGCGAGAATTGCGGGAGCACGTCGGGATGCAGCTAGAATGAGCGCCTCACCGAAGACAGCGCTGCTTGAGGAGCCGCTTCGGGGCACCCTTCGCATCGCGAAGGAAGGGTTCGGACCCGATTCGGCGTACGACGTCACGTTCCGCGCGCGGGCGGACGCTGCTCCGTCGCCGCAACCGCTTCGACTTGCCAACAGCGACGCGCTTGTGGACGTGCTCGACCGGCTGCGTATCGATTTCCGGCGGCCAGAAGTGAAAGAGGCGGTCGAGGACGTGCTGCTCCGAGGGACGGGCTACATCCACGACTTGACGTTCTCGCGGACCGAGCTCCGCGATGCGGGCCTGCTGTAACCGCGACTGAAACGACCCTCCGCGAGATCCCACCAGCTTGCGCTTGAGGAACACGACTAGAGGAAAAGCCTGCAGGCGGGCTTGTGAAATCTGTATACTATATACGGATATTTACTTGCCTGGGGTCGGACCTGGGGTCAGGAGTCCATCAGCCGTGAAAGACACCCTCGTTGTTCGTCAGCAAATTCCGGCGCTGACAGTACGCAATCTTGCCGGGAAGAATGTTTCGATCTGGGATTTCAAGCAAAAGAGAAACCGAGTCATCGCCCTCGTCCGGGGAAACTCACCGGGGACGAGGCGCTTCGTGCGGGAAATTGTTGCGCATGCCGCGGATTGGAAGGAAAGAGACGCGGTGGCCATGATCGTGTTCCCTGAGGCGCCGCCCGCCGATTTGCTGGGGGCGCTACCTGAGGACGTTATAGCCGGCGAGGACGCGAGCGGGCACGCCACGGAGCGGTATCTGGGCGAGAATGCATTTGGGCCTTCGGGAATGCCACGGCAGGGAGTGTTTGTCGCGGACCGCTATGGCGAGCTTTACGCGAGATGGGTTATCGGGAAAGACAGCGATTTTCCGGGTATGCCAGCGATACTGAAGGCGCTGGAACAGATAGAAATCGCTTGTGAAGAGTGCCAGCCGACGCATTGGCCGCTGGAGGGCTGAAGCCTCCGCCTTCTTTACCATCACTGCATATTGAATATCGCCTGGATGGTGGTGTCCACTTCGACGGGCCGGCCATTCAGCACATAGGGCGTATAACGCCATCTCCTGACCGCCTTAATCGCTGCCTGAGCCCGCCAGCATTGCCCCTGTATGAGCTGATGGTCCTTAAGGGAACCGTCCTCACCGATGACCGCGCGAATCAGGATCGTTCCCTCGGTTTCCTGGTCTTCTTCCTCGTTTTCTTGCTCATTGGCTGATGCCGAAGCTGTACTGGAACGGGAAATACACCTCCTGGGGCTGGCCGTTGACCATCAGCGGCGTATAGCGCCATTTCTTCACAGCGTCGATGGTTGCGCGGGCGAAATCGCAGTTGCCCTCGATGACGTGGAGATCCTTCACGCTCCCGTCCGTGCCAATGACGCCCCAGAGTTTCACGATTGCGGCGTTTCTCGTGCTGAGACCCATAGGGAACGTCGGCTCCGTCTGCTTACGGCTGGCCATTGAGCAAGAAAGGCGAATAGCGCCACTGGCGGACGGCGTCCATCGCGGCGCGCATGAGCAGCGGAGGACCGGAAACGACCTGCAAATCTTGGACAGAACCGTCTTTGCCGATGACGCTGTGCAGGACGACCGTGCCTTCGATATGCGTCGTGTCTGCTATCGCCGGATATACGGGCGCGACTTGATGTTCGATTCTTGCTGCCATCACGTTACCGTCGACGCGAATGCGACGTGTGAGCTGAGGCGAGGATTTTTCAATGCCTGATATTCCCGCACTGCCGGTGAGGCGCAAGTCGGGAAGTTCGCCGAGATAGCGGAAGGCGTCATCGGCGAAAACAAAGTAGGCCCAGCGCATCGTGGCGCCGCTGGCGGACCTGAAGACGACGACATAAAGCGACTCAGGTTCTTGACGCAGGCTCAGAAAGTAGTCATCGCGAGAGGTCGTCCCGGGATCGTCGGGCTTGTCGAAACGCAAGACTTCGACTTGCGTCATTTGCGCGGCGATGGCGCGCACAAGATCGCCGGAGAGCTGCGAATTGCGGAAGCCGGCCCAAGCGTTATAGAAGATCGCCAACTGCGGGCCGCTTAGATCGCCAAACGTCGTGGAGAACCATGCGGCGCCGCCGGGAAGCACCAGGGTCGGCAGATATTTGGCGACAGCTTCCGGCCCGCCCTTGCGTTGCGCGTCGAGCATGTCCGCGACGAGCCGGTGGAGGCCGTCAGTCGTCTGCGGGTAAGGGGTTTGCTGCATGACGTAAGCAGCCGGATGAGAAAGCCGCGGTTTTGCCGTTGCCGGGCCTGCTGAAAAGAGAAATAAGGACACAAACAGACAAATAGCAGTCCATTTCGATTTGTCGCTCATAATTGCACACCTCGCCCAGTTGTTGCCTTTGCGCAATACTTAACCAGGCGAGTAACAAAACGCAAGCGATTTTCGAGGGAAAAATCAGCCGGCGCCGATGGAGGTACGGATTGCGGCGGCGATCGATTGCGAGTAACGTTCGACGTCTTCGGAGCGCTCGGCCTCGACCATGACACGGGCGAGCGATTCCGTCCCGGAATAGCGCAAAACGATGCGACCTGAATTGCCGAGCGACTTTTCGGCTTCCGCGAGCGCCCTGGAAACTGCGGGGAGCGATTCGAGGGGCGGCTTCGAGCGGACGCGGACATTGACGATGGTCTGCGGATAGATTTTCAGGCCGGCGACGAGGTCGTCGAGCGGCCCTGCAATTGAAACGAGCGAAGCAATCTTTACGGCAGTGAGCATGCCGTCGCCGGTGGTGGCATCGTCGAGAAAGATGATGTGACCCGACTGCTCGCCGCCCAGATTCGCTCCGCTGCGGAGCATTTCTTCGAGGACGTAGCGGTCGCCGACGGGGACGCGCGTAAGCGTCAGGCCTTCGCGGCCAAGGGCGCGTTCGAGGCCGAGATTGCTCATGGAAGTGCCGACGATCGCGGAACCTTTCAGCTTGCCCGTGGATTTCAAATGGCGGCTCGCGGCGTAGAGCACGCCATCGCCATCCACGATGCGTCCCGTGGCCGCGCAAAAAATGGCGCGGTCGGCGTCGCCGTCGAACGCGATGCCCAAAGCGGCTCCCGCCTCGGCGGCTTTCTTCCGCATGGCTTCGGGATGAAGCGAGCCGCAGCCGGAGTTGATGTTCCGCCCGTCGGGCTTATCGAAGATGGAGACGACGTCGACTCCCAGGGAGCGGAAAAGCTTGGGCGCCAGGGCACTCGCGGCGCCGTTCGCGCAGTCGAGGACGATTTTCATTCCCTTGAGATTCGCGTCCGGGAAAATCGCGCCACGCAATGCCGCGAGATAGTCGTCATGGAGCTTTCCGGAAGCGGGAAGGCCGTCAGAGGTCGTTGCTGGGACGGCGGCATTCGACTTCTGCGCGGCGAGGATGACCGCCTCCAAGCGCGCTTCGGCTTCGTCGGGGAATTTCATCCCGCTCGCGGAGATAAGTTTCACGCCGTTGTCGGTGTAGGGATTGTGCGAGGCGGAGATGACGGCGCCGGCAGCAAAACCTTCGGCGTGGACGAGCCAGGCAACGCCGGGAGTCGTGACGACGCCAGCAGACACAGGCTCGCACGAAGCAGCGCGAAGTCCCTGGGCGATGCGTTCGGCCATATGCGGCCCGGATTCGCGCGTGTCCATGCCGATCAGGACGCGCGGCTTCGCGGACGACGGCGCGGCACGCAGGAAATCGCCGAGCGCCTGCCCCGCGCGAAAGAGCGTCGCATCGTCGAGGGGATACTCGCCGGGGACCCCGCGGATGCCATCGGTGCCGAAAAGTTCCTTGGGCATAGCTCAGAGCAAGATTTTGCTGTTGGCCGAGAAGAAAATCTTAGCATACGAAATATCCGGCGAACTCGGGTGAATTGCCGATGTGCGATACAGGCACCGGCGATTTCCGTTGGCGCCACACGCGCGACTGGCTGTGGTATCTTCGCGGACGATGGCTGAAGCAGTCGCTACAGAAGCGCAAATCGACCGAAGAGCGCGTCCACCGGCCGCGAGCGCCCGAATCATTGCCGCCGGAATCGTGCTGGGATTCTGTTATCTAGCGTCGAGCGTGGTGGTGACGCTTCTCGTGGCAATCCTGCTCGCCTACTTCCTCGATCCCGTGGTGAACTGGCTGGAAATCTTTCGCGTGCCACGGGCGCTTGGGTCGCTGCTTGTGATGCTGCTGGCAATCGCGATTCTCGTTTGGCTCGGCTCGGCACTGGTGGATCGCGTGGACGAATTCGGCGCGAACTGGCCGCAATACCGCGCGCCATTGCGCGCCGTCACGGACGCCGTGGAAAAGCGGCTGAGCCTGCTCGAGACTCGAGTGAGCGAAATCACCCCAACGCCGAAGGAGCCTCGCGTCGTGGCCATCACCGAGGCGCATCCCGTGCGAGATGCGCTGCTGCAGCGCGTAGGCTCGCTTTACACGGCGGTGTTCGCCGCGGCATTTGTGCCGTTCCTGGTTTTCTTCATGCTGGCTGCGAAGCGGAAAATCTGGCACACGACGATGGAGCTGTTTCCGTCGCCGGCGCGAACGCGCGTGAAGACGGCGCTGAACGAAGTGAGTAACACGCTGCGAAGTTACGTGGTGGGGACGGCGCTCGTGGGCTTGATTCTCGTCCTCGCGAGCTGGGCGTTTTTCTGGGCCATCGGGCTGGATTTCCCATTTCTGACGGCGCTGGCATCGGGACTGATCAATCTCGTCCCGTACATCGGCATGATCGTCGCCTGGGTTCCACCGGTGGTCATCGGGCTCAAGCATTTCCACACGATCGGGCCGTTCCTGGGCATTTGCGGCATGCTTTCGTTTTTTCACCTGATGGCGGCGAATTTCCTGTTGCCCTCGCTGGTCGGGCGGCGCGTGCACTTGAATGCGGTTGCGGTGACGATCGCGCTGCTCTTCTGGGGATGGCTCTGGGGCGCTGCCGGACTGTTGCTTGCGATTCCCATCACAGGGACAATTAAGGTCGTTTGCGACCACGTGGAGGGCTGGCAGCCCGTGGGACGCTGGCTCGGGGCTTAGCCGACCGCGGAAAGCTTTCGGAGCCGCGCGACTAGGCGGGAAAGCGCTGCCGCGTCTTTCGCTTCCTGAAACAATCGGATCGCTGCAATCCCCGCGGCGCCGGCTTGCAAACATTCCGCTGCGTTGCCTTCATCGATTCCGCCGATGGCGAGAATGGGAATTTTCACGCTCTTGCAGACTTCGGCGAGACGCGCAATTCCCTGCGGAGCGCCGAACTGGATTTTTGAAGGCGTATCGTAAACAGGGCCAAAGAAAACGTAGCTGGCTCCGGCCTGCTCCGCGGCTATCGCTTCCTTCAAGGAGTGGCAGGAAACTCCGATACGAAAATCCTTCGGCGCTTTTCCCGCACTGCACCAGCGAACCGTCTCGGCAACGGGAATCGATGCAGCACCCAAATGGACTCCCGCCGCGCCCGCACCGATGGCAACATCGAGGCGGTCGTTGATCAAAATCCGCGTGGAGCGAGGAACAGCGGCAATAGCGTGGCGGGCAAGATCGAGCAGCTCTCTTGCGGACAAATCTTTTTCGCGGATTTGTATCCAATCGACGCCAGCGGCGCCCACGTCCTTAATCGATTGTAAAAGCGCGCCGTTGCGGCGCGAAGGATCGAGGAGCGTGCGGTCAGTGACGTAACAGAGAAGCATGCTCTTGTGGGGGCTAAGTGCGATTCGCGACGAAACGGAGATTGCGCCGAAAAGCGTCCACGGCAAAAACTGCGTCCAAAACCCCCAAACCGGAGATCGCACCGCGAAGGTACGAGTTCAGCAGAATGTGGATCAGCGACGGATACTTGTTGAGGACGTAGTTCGTCTCCCAGAACGGCAACCACGGAAGCAGTATGAGCAGCAGACCCAATTCGAGCCAGAGAAGCAGCAGAAGCACGCGAAGAATCTGATTCATCAACCGACTGGATGGAGAATCGGCGTCAGTGCTTCTGGAGACCGGCGATGCGTTCGGCGACATCTCGGTAGTCAATGTTCATGGCGTAGACCTGGCGGTAGCTTTCGAGCGCAGCACGCGCGTCGCCGCCCTGCTCCTCGGCCACGCCCAAATCATACCGCAAGGCGAGGACAGTTTCCTGGTCAAGTCCGGGCGTTTCGAGAGCGCGGCCGTACCAGAGGGCGGCGATCTTCGGCTCCTGCTTGTCCATGAACGTGACGCCGAGCAACGTGGAGCACTGCATCGCGTAGCGGAAGGGGCGGCCCGCCTGGATGGACTTGGCGACCTTCTGGAATTCGCCGATGGCTTCGTCGAGCAGGCCCATTTCGCGATAAGCGATGCCGAGGTTGTAGTGCGTCTCGAGGTCCTCGTCGTCTTCGCCCATCTCGCCCAGTTCGGCGCGGAATTCCTGAAAGACTTCGCTGAGATCTTCGGAGCCAGCCGCAGCGACTGCCAAGGGAGGCGCGGCGGAAGGGGCAGGCGCTTTTGACCGAGCCGCGATCGCCGGCTCGACCTTGGGAGCAGGCGGTGGCGGGGGGGCCTCGACGCGAGCAGGCGCGGGCGGCGGAGGCGCGGCTACCTTCTTGGCCGCGGGCTTGGCTTCCTCCTTCTTCTTCGCGGGAGGCTCTTTCTCCGCCGCAGGTGCTTCGAGGCCTTCAACTTCCGCGACAAGCTGATCAAGGAAACTGTCGGACGTCATCGCTTCCGAACCGGGCGCCGCTGTTTCCGAGATGAGTTCGAGGTCGAACTCGGCCATCGCGGCTTCCAATGTTACTTCCACAGGCTCGGCAGGGGCCGGCGCTGCAGGGACAGGCGCGGGCGGTGGCGGGGGAGGAGCTGCGGCGACAGGCGCTGGCGGTGGAGCAGGTTCCGGCTCTGTGGCCGTTTCGGCCGAGATCTTCTCCCATTCATCGGAAAGGTCAATTTCCTGATCCACCACGCCCGGCGGAGTCCCGGCCATTGCTGGCGCAGGTGGGCGCGCAGAGGGCGCAGGAGCAGGCGGCGGCAAGACTTCGGGATCGCTTGGAGCCATGGGGACGGCAAATTCGGCCGGCGGCGGAGCCGCAGCTGCCGGCGCCACGACTTGCGGCCGTTTCGGAGCCGGCGCGGGAGTGGAGCCTGGAGGAGCGATCACCGGCGTCGCAGCTATTTCTTCCTCGGAGGCTCCCGAAGCGCGCTGGAAGCGGCGGCGAAGCTCGGTGAACCGCTCGGCGTTGGCCGCATCGCCGCGGCCGGCATAAATCTGTTCGAGCTTGGCGGCATATTCAGCCGTCTGGCGGTCGTCTCCGGAGCCCAGCGAAATGTCCAGGAGCCGTTCGAGTGTTGGAGCGTGATCCGGGACGCGCTGCAAGACGGTCTCGAGAAGCTGGTTTGCCTTTTGGTTCAGCCCATAGCTCGCGAGCAAATCCACGTCGGTGAGGGCCTGCGTGACAAAATGCTGCGTGTCTTCATCCAGGTTCGAGTCCGCCGCGGAAAGTGCCACAGGCGTCGGCGAAATCGTGATGCTCTCGCGAGCGGAAACCTCTGCTACGAGTTCGCCGGGAGAAGCAGGCGCGGTGGTGCCGCGGCCCATTTCCTTGTGGAGTTGCGCGAGCCGCTGGCGGGCCAGCTCGTTATCCGGCTCGTGTTCCAAAATTTCCTTGAGGACAGCCTCAGCGCGGTCAAAGTGGCCGGCCGTGGTCAGGACATCCGCAAGCTGCGCCTGTGTTTCGGAGAGCTGATAGGTGTCGCCAGCGCCGCGATAAATATCGCACAACCATTCGAGCGGTTCGGGTCGTCCCTTGAGGCGTTCGGCAATTCCCGTGAGCGTTTGGATCAGCGGTTCTTTTTCGCCGGCAGTTAGGGCGGCTTCGCGAATCCCGGCGACCAGGTCCAGAGCCTTGTCGGCTTCGCCCGATTTCAGTAATGTGCTCGCGAGCCGGAAAACCTGAGAGAAGCGGATATTTCCCTGCGCATCGGGTTGCCGAACTAGCTCAATCGCGCGATCGATTTTTCCCGCTTTTAAGCACAAATCTATCTGCAGGGTTTGCGTCTCGGGATTCGACTCCGCATCCGGCAGCTTGCCGAGAGCCTTCATCGCCGCGTCGAGGTCTCCGGATTCGCCATGCACTTTGGCCTTGAGCATGATGGCCGCGGCGTTGTCGGGCTCGGCGCCGAGCGCCGCGTCGGCCATCTTTGCCGCTTCGACCGGATCGCCGTGCTCAGCGAGGTAGCGCGCGTAGGCCAGATATGTCTGCGCGGCCTCCTTCTTCTGGCCGATCGCCATGTAGAGTTCAGCGAGCCGGCGCTGCACGCGCGGATTGTCCGGTTCGGCTTCGAGCAATCGCCGGAGAACTTCGACGGCCTTGGGCGTCTGGTTGGATTTCAGGTGCGCTTCAGCGAGTTGAAGAAAAATCGGCCGGGCTTCACTCAGCACGCCTTGTTGGACGTAGAGGTTCGCGAGCTTTTCGAGGGGCTGTGTTTCGGCCGGGGCCAGCTTCGAAATCTTCTTGTAGATGGCGATGGCCTTGCTGTTGAAGCCGTCGTGGAGGTAACGGTCCGCGAGCCGCTCGAAATACTCGACCGCCTGCGTCATGTTGCCCTGGCGGACGAAGAGGTCGCCGACGGTCATCAGGACGACCTGGTCGTTCGGGTCACTGCGCAGGATTTGCTGGTACTCCTGAATCGCCTGCGCGACCTTGCCCTGATTGAGAGCCTTCAGGGCAGACTCCATGGCTTTGGTTTTGTTGAAGGCCATCCGATTCTCTCGATACCCTTGCCTGCGAACTGACGCAGGCATCCCCTCAGAGTCTTAGAGCACGCTCTGGAGCGAAACTAAACTACGGTAGCATGAGAAAAAAACAGGGGTCAACGCGATGCCGAGAAGTCGGATATGAACTCGATAACACCCGCTGTTCGAGGGATTTCGGGCGGAACTTGCTCAGCTAATCTGGAGAAGCGGAAAGGCCTTGCGCAGAATCTGCGAGCGGGAGAGCTTCCTGCTTGGCGTGCGCGGCCCAGCAATTGGCGTCGCGCACGGGAGCGAATGAAAAGCGATGCAGCGGCGAAGGGCCCCAGCGTCGCAGAGCCTCAAGATGATCCGGCGTGCCGTAGCCGCGGTTCTGCGCCAGGCCGTACTGTGGGTAAAGCTCGTCGAATTCGTCCATCAGGCGGTCGCGTTCGACCTTGGCCATGATCGAGGCAGCCGCAATCGAGACCGAGCGCGCGTCTCCATGAATCAGCGACTTCTGTTCGAGGTGGAGTGGAAGCTCCATCGAGTCAATCAGAAGGTAATCCGGAGCGGGGCGGATGCCTTCGACAGCGGCAAGCATGGCCTGGCGGCTGGCCTGGTAGATGTTCCAGGCGTCAATGCGGCTCGCGTCCACTTCAGCGACGGCCCAGGCTAATGCGTGTTCGCGGATGCGCGCGGCGAGTTCCGTGCGGCGGTCGGCAGCGAGTTTCTTGGAATCGTCGAGGCCGACGATGCGGCGACGGGGATTGAGGACAACTGCGGCGGCAACGACAGGGCCGAACAGGGAGCCGCGTCCGGCTTCGTCAACTCCGGCGATGCGCAGCCAGCCTTGCTGCCGCGCCATGCGCTCGAAGCGTGAAGAACAGAGCCGCGCCATCGCGCGGCATTCTATCACAGCGCCTTGCACACAATTTTCGACTTCGAACAAGTTGAGGATAAAGCAAAGGCCGCAATCGCTGCGGCCTGGAAGGAAAATCGGAGACAGAGCTATTCCGCGGCGGATTTTGCGGCGACTTCCTCCGGGCGCTCGCGTTCGACGCGCTTGATGCGCGCTGATTTGCCCTTGAGGCCGCGCAGGTAATAGAGCTTGGCGCGGCGGACGTCGCCTTTTTGCACGATTTCGACTGAAGCGATCATCGGTGAATGCGTGGGAAAGATGCGCTCCACGCCGATCCCGAAACTCACGCGGCGCACCGTGAAACTCGCTCCGGCGGTGTGTCCGCGGCGCTTGATCACCACGCCTTCGAACGGCTGGATTCGCTCCTTTTCCTTCTCGCCCTTTTCGCCTTCGGCTTCGCGGAGCTTTACGTTGACGCGGATCGTGTCGCCGGGTCGGAATTCCGGCA
Source organism: Candidatus Acidiferrales bacterium (assembly GCA_035280405.1). Taxonomy (GTDB): domain Bacteria; phylum Acidobacteriota; class Terriglobia; order Acidiferrales; family UBA7541; genus DAHUXN01. Next base: position 47,080 of record DATEFX010000018.1, read on the forward strand.
TGTCTTTCCGCACTTGAGACTCGTGCACTTTATCGATGGCGCGATTCATGGCAAGTTTTCCCGGCAGACCCGCTCAGGTGGGGCCAGCTCAATTAGGACAAGGGGCAACTATAGCGAAAATGCGGGCAATTCGCCAGAAATATTGAGCGTTATGCTACCAGAACTTTGCGCGCGACAGGACGAGCTGGCTTCTTCCGCGTCACACCGCAGGCCGCATCTCGACAATTCGAGCTAGTTATTGCTGCGGAGGTTTTGTCGGCGCCTCGGTGGGCTTAACCTTTAACGTCGAATTCACAAGCGCGCCCCAGTCGGCACAGGTCTTGTCCATCTCGCTGAAGTCGTAGGACTCGGTTCCATACGCGCCAATCGCTCCCCCGCTGCCCGCCGACTCGCCGCTCGATCCGACCTGGTGCTTCACCGGTACCTGGTACGTGCCGTACGTCTTCTGCCAGTACCGCTTGTGGTCCTTGCCATATTGTGCCCAGACGGTCAGCGACCAATACGAGCCGCCGGATTCGGTCGTTGAAGCTCCCGAAGCCGACTTGTCACAGCCGTAGCCGGTTATCGTCTGCCCATGAGATTGGGCCGGCGGCATGAATTTCGCTGGGTCCTGCTTTTTGTTGCCCGCCAGGCACGATGAAGCGAATAGAAGTAAAACAATTGCTGTCCCAAATTTTCTCATTATCTGCCTCCAAGGGAACATCGGGTGGCCCCATGAGGGGTCTTGGGCAATAACGTACTCCAAAAGGTACGTGGACGCAAGCTTATCAGGCGGCGCCGAAGAGGCGTATTCTCCAGCGAGAACTATCGCGCTTCGACCTTGGCTGCTCCGAGCTTCAACAATCCCGCGGCGTTGCCGCCGAGGATTTTCTCGAGGTCGGCCGCGGGTATGGGCAGGCTGCGAAGCGCCTTGAGCATGAGTGGGATACTGCCGATCTGATGCGGGTAATCGCTCCCGGCAAGGATATGGTCGGCGCCGGCGAAATCCACGGCCAATTTCAGCGCGAGCGGATCGAAATTCACCGTGTCGTAGTAGAACTGCTTGAAATATTCGCTGGGCGGCTTCTTGATATTCGCCCGGCACTCTTTGAATGCGTGGTAGCCGCGGTCGGCGCGCTCGGCGATGTATGGGATTGCGCCGCCAAGGTGGCCCAGTACCCAGCGGATTCGCGGGAAACGTTCCGCGACGCCGCTGAAGACGAGTTTTTCCGCCGCAAGCGTCGTGTCCAGCAGGAAACCCACCAGCGCCGTGAGCCAGTAGTCCGTCATCGCTTCGACGCCGACGGGATTCGTCGGATGAATATGCAGGATTGCATCCAGATCGTTCGCCAGTTCGTATAGCGGCCAAAAGCGTTCGCCCGCCAGCGCCACGCCATTGATGTTGCTGAAGACCATGGCGCCACGCATGCCGAGTTTGGTGCAGGCACGATCAAGTTCCTTCATCGAAGCCACGGGGTCGTTGAGCGGCAGCGTCGCCAGCGCGACGAATTTGCCGGGACGCGTGCGAACTACTTCCGCGAACGCGTCATTCACCAGCGAGGCAAGCTTCGCGGCGAAAGGTTTCGATTCGACGTGCGTGCCCGGTGTGGTGAGCGTGATGACCTGCATGTCCACGCCTTGCTTCGTCACGTCCGTTGCGCGGAATTCGATGTCGCGGTGGCCGCGCACGGCGATGTTGTAATCGCCCGGGTAATAGACGCGCGGATTGCCTTCCGCGTCGATCTCCACTTTCACCACGCTCGAACCGGACTGCAGCGCTTCGAGGTACGCCGGCGGGTAGTAGTGATTGTGAAAATCAATGATCGGCATTCACGCTCCTCGCTTGTTTCGTATCGGCAAGCAGCTTACGATCCGCGGGGCTCAGTGAGGAGACGGAAAGCAGGTCGGGGCGGTTGCGCAGAGTTTTCTCAATGGCCATGCCGCGGCGCCAGCGGCGGATTTCCTCGTGGTTACCGCTGACCAGAATCTCCGGGACCTCCCAGCCGCGAAACTTTTGCGGGCGGGTGTAGTGAGGGAAATCGAAAAGAGTGCGATTCGCGCTCGATGTGTTTGGCGATTCGATTGGGATATTTCCCGGCAGGCTTTCCGAGAATGATTCGTTCGCCGCGGAATCTTCGTTGCCCAGCGCGCCCGGAATCAGGCGTGTGACGGCGTCCAAGATCATCGCGGCGGGCAGCTCGCCGCCGGAGAGCACGAAGTCGCTTACGCTGATTTCATCTGTTGCCAAATGCTCGGCGATGCGTTCGTCCACTCCTTCGTAGCGGCCGCAAATCAGAATCACGCGTTGAAGAGACGCAAATCGGCGCGCGGTTTCCTGGCGAAATAATTTCCCTGACGCGGAAAGCAAAACGATTGCGGAGTCTCTTGGAGGCATTTCCGTCACAGGGCCGACGAGTGATTCGACCGCCTTGAAGATCGGCTCGGGCTTCAGGACCATGCCTTCGCCGCCGCCAAAGGGGCGGTCATCCACGGTGCGGTGACGGTCGTGCGTGAACTCGCGCAAATCATGCACGCCGATTTCGATGAGCTTCGCTTCGCGCGCGCGACGCACAATGCCCCAGTCGAGCGGCCCACGAAAGAACTCCGGGAAGATCGTGATGAGGTCGAAACGCATTCGCAAGAATCTTATCTCACATCAGCAGAACTAGCGCGCATTCAGTTCGAGGAGGCCCGGGGGCAGGGAGACCTCGATGCGATGGGCGGAGGTGTCGATGAGCGTGCAGAACTCGGCGGCGAGAGGGACGAGGATTTCGCCGGAGGGCGTCTTGACTGTGAGATTCGGCGTGCCGGAAACCGTCTCACCGGTGAACCCCACTTCGCGGACTACGCCGAGTTTCCGGGAGCTATGGGCGTCGAAGACGTCGCAGCCGATGAGATCGGTGACGTAGTACGTGCCGGCCGGGAGCGCGACGCGTTCGGAGATGGGCAGCTGCACCTCGAGGCCGACAAGCAGTTTGGCGTCGGAGATGGAGTCGCAGCCCTCGAAGTGGAAGATGGCCTGACCACCGCGGCTCTTGCTGAGCCAGCAGGAGCGGATGACGACACGGCGCGGCGGCTGCTGATCACGGCAGAGTTCAGCGGAGGCGAGTTTCGTGAGGCGGGCAGGGAAATCCGTGAGGACTTCGGCGGCGACTTCTCCGCGGCGGCCATGCGGACGCAGGATTCGCGCCAGCGTGACCCGAGAAGGCTGGGATTCACCCACTATTCTAGAATCTCAAGAGTGTAACGCTTCTTCAGCTTCATGCCCGCTGCGCCGAGGAGAGTGCGGATGGACTTCGCGGTGCGACCCTGGCGGCCAATAACTTTGCCAAGGTCGTCCGGGGCGACGCGAAGCTCCAGAACCGTGACCTGCTCTCCTTCGATGGCCTTCACCGCAACCTCTTCGGGGTGGTCGACGAGGGCTTTAGCGATGGCTTCGACTAACTCCTTCACGAGAAGCCTCCATGAACACGCCGTATTCACCAGGAGCGAATTTCCCACGTGAGCGTGATCTGGCGCTTGAAATCAAGCCTCAGATTCTCCGAAGCCTTATGCGATTTTTTGGTTGCGCAGAAAGCTTCGAACGGTGTCGCTGGGCTGGGCACCGCAGCCGAGCCAGTACTTCACGCGCTCGGCGTCGAGCTGGATTGCGGCTGGTTTCTTCAGCGGATTGTACGTCCCCACGATTTCCACGAACCGGCCATTGCGAGGGCGAGACTTCTCAATGACCACGACGCGATATGAGGGCTGCTTCTTCTTGCCAACCCGAGAAAGTCGAATCATCAACACGAGCTGTTTCCTCCAGAATGAAACATCAATCTTACATCACCTGCCACATTTTCCCAAGCAGGTAAATACTCTATAAACCCTATACAGTGAGGCCGGAGCGATGCTTGCCGAGGCCGCGCATTTTGCCCTTCATGGTGTTGCCGTACATCTTCATCATGCGGCGCATTTCGGAATACTGGCGAAGGAGCTCGTTGACCTCCTGCACCGAGGTGCCGCTGCCGCGGGCGATGCGCTTGCGGCGCTTGCCATCAATCACGTTGGCGTCGTCGCGCTCCGCGGCGGTCATGGAATTAATGATGGCCTCGGCGATCTTGAGGCGCTTCTCGTCCACGGCGGTGTCCTTGGGCAATTTGGCGAACGGACCGATCTTGGGCAGCATGCCCATGAGCTGCTCGAGCGAGCCCATCTTGCGAATCTGCTGCAACTGGTCGCGAAAATCGGCGAGCGAAAATTCGTTCTGATGCAGCTTGCGCTGGAGCTCGCGGGCCTGCTTCTCGTCGATCGTCTGCTGGGCTTTTTCGATGAGCGAGAGGACGTCGCCCATGCCGAGGATGCGGGAAATGATGCGGTCGGGATGGAACGGCTCGATGGCGTCGTATTTTTCGCCGATGCCGGCGAATTTGACGGGCGCGCCAGTGACTTTGCGGATGGAGAGCGCCGCACCGCCGCGCGCGTCGCCGTCGAGTTTCGTCAAAATCACGCCGGTGACGCCGAGGCGCTTGTGAAATTCTCCGGCGGAGCGGACAGCGTCCTGGCCAATCATGGCGTCGGCGACGAAGAGGATTTCGGCGGGCGCGAGTTCTCTCTTCAGCATGCCGAGTTCGTTCATCAGCTCGTCGTCAATGTGGAGGCGTCCGGCGGTGTCGACGAGGATGACGTCGTAAGCGGAGAGTTTCGATTCGCGCACGGCGCCGCGGACAATTTCGAGAGGCTTATCCGTGCCGGCGCCGGGCCAGAGCGGCGTGCCGGTGGCTTTGGCGACTTGCGCGAGCTGCTCGCGCGCGGCGGGGCGGTATACGTCAGTGGAGACGACGACGGGGCGATGGCCGTTGGAGGCGAGCCATTTGCCGAGCTTGCCCGTGGTGGTCGTCTTGCCGGAGCCTTGCAGGCCGACGATGAGCCAGACCGAAGGCGGGCGCGAGGCGAATTGCATGCGGACTTCTTTGCCGAGAAGCTCGGCGAGCTCGTCGCGGACGATTTTGACGACTTGCTGGTCGGGCGAGAGCTGGAGCAGCACTTCTGAGCCGAGCGCCTTGGCGCGGACGTGCGCGACGAGGTCGTCCACGACGCCGAGATTGACGTCGGCGTCGAGGAGCGCTTCGCGGATCTGCGCCAGGCCGGCGTCGAGATGCTCTTCAGTCAGCTTGCCCTGGCCGCGGAGGTTCTTGAAGGCGCGCTGGAGCTTTTCCGTGAGGTTTTCGAACATCAGCTAGTCCACAGTTGAGAGTCGAGAGTTGAAAGTTGGGAAAACGGAAGAAGCGCACTTAGAAGTGCAATTTTGCAAACCGCGAAATAGGGACGATTAGAAAAGGGGTCGATCGTTTGTTTTCTATGACTTACGGGCCTTTCTAATCGCGGAGAGGGACGATTAGAGTTTCTAGGGGCTGGAGGCTCGAGGCTGGAGGCTCGAGCTGTCGTCGCCTTCGAAGGCGGGAAGGACGGATGACAAGGCCGCGGCTGAGTGATAGGGCAAAATTTGTCGATTAGAAAATCTTCTGTCCTTTGTTTTCTATGACTTACGAGTGGTTCTAATAATTGGTATTGGCGATTAAAAAAAGCATAAGTGAAATTTGCGATTGCAGACGCACGCTCAAATACATCCTCAAAATTATCGATTAGAAAATGTGATGTGGTTTGCTTTGAGTGAGTTACGTGGCGGCCTAATTTTGCAAGCCATGTTGACATAATTCGGCAGGCGTCGTCGCGCAATACAAAAGCAGATCCCTCACCCCGCAAACAACGCGGGGATTCGGGATGACAACCGGAGAATGTGGAGGCTCCGGATCGCCTCTCTTTTTTTCGAACCTCAAACATCGAATCTCTAACCTCTAGAAGCAACGCTAGCACGCGGCGGATTTGGTCGCAACAGGTGGTTCCTGTGGAATGGGGGCTCGCCTGCCCCGTGGACGTGACCCGGGTTGATTCGCGCCCACAGGCTTGCCGTAGGGAGATGAGATGGTCAGGAAAGTTCGGCGGTTATTATTTACATCCCTTGGCCTTGGAGTCAGAAAATATTTTGACATCCGGTCATCGGCCTCCTGTTCTCGGTTTATTATTGTGTCCATGGACCCCTGCGCTTCTTGAGTTGGAGCTGCCGTTGATTTCAGAAGCGAAAAGAACTGCTGCGACGCATTTGTGTATTCGTTTATTGCAGGGGCTAGCTGACTTATCGCCAGCTGTTCGCAGGGGTCATTCGCCGCAGTGCCATTAGCCTGCTCAGATGCCACTGCGTACTGTAATTTGGCGTTCGTAGCTACGAGGTCATCTAGGTAGGGCTGTCTCGCTAAGAATTCGGCGCGCAACCCCGGCCAATCTTTGCGCTTGGTCTGGGCCTGAAGTGCCGTAATATCGCCCCAGATCTTTAGTCCTGCGTATTGAGCATCTGCCTCGTCGGTGATTTCGCCGCTGTGCAGCTTTGCGTTAAGGGATGGAGCGTACTTCTGGACTAAATTCACGCTCTGTTCCGCCGCAAAGGCTAGGACAATAATCCATATGATTGCGCCATAGGCGAGCTTGAACCTCAGGCTGGGCGTGCCGACATGGATGTGGGCAGTGGGAGAATCGTAAGGCACGTTAGCCATAACCGCGGGGACTTCGGGCAGCTTGAATGACTTGAGAAATTGGACCAAATTGTTAACGAGGAAGACCGGCGTGACCACAAAAGAGATTAGACCCCACCAACCGAGGAAGAGTGTGGTCAATGTATAAGATTTGAAGTATGCACGGATGCAGCGACGACACATGAGCCCGGATGCCTTCGCTCTTCGCCGGGTGACGACCATCCCGATATTCTGTTGGAATTCCACCCATTTCGTAGGCGCTTGCAAGCCGCAGCTTATACAGGCGGACGGCGATGCTTGATTCCCAGCTGTTGCGGCAGCGGACACTGGCGTGCCCCCCTTATGCAGGAGAACGAAGAAAGGCTGCCACTGACTCGGGCAGACAAAGTGAGGATAGCATAAGTCCAAAGGGGGTAAATGAGCTTTGTGTTGGCTGTACGAACCTCTAGAGGGTTGTGGCTTTTTAGCCTTGCGAGAGTCTGGCGTTTAGACCGAAGCAGATTTGAGGTTGGCGAGGAAATCGGAGGAGGAGAGGACAGTTGCGCGGTGGGGGAAGAATTTATCGAGGAGGCAGGAGTGGAGTTCGGCGTCGAGGTCGGCGCAGCAGTCGCGGAGGACGATGAGGCGATAATCGGCGTCGGAGGCATGGAGCAGAGTGGAGAGGACGACGCCGCTGGTGGAGATGCCGAAGAGGACGAGCGTGTCGATTTCGCGGGCGCGGAGGACCATTTCGAGGTCCGTGCCTGCGAAGGCGCTGACGCGGTGCTTGGTGACGATGATGTCGCCCTCGCGCGGAGCCACGGCGGGATGAATCGCGCCGGCGGGGCCGAGGAAAGCTTGCTGATGCTTGGGATTGGCGCGGATGGCGGCGAAGAGCGCGTTGCGCGGGCTGACTTCGGGGAGGCCCGGGCGGAAGCCGACTTGAACGTGGATGACCGCGATGCCGGAGGCGCGGGCGCGTTCGAGGACGCTAGAGACGCGGGCGAGGAAGGCTTCCGGCTCCTTCGCGTATTGCGCGACGATGAAGGATTGGAGGTCCATGCTGAGGACGGCGGTGCGGGCGGGATCGAGCGCGAGTGGAGAGGGCATCGCGGAATCGTAACACAGGAGGCGGAGCGCGCGACGGCGAGGACACGCGCGCAAAAGATGGCGGCTTCAGGCGAATTGCGAAAGTTTTTTGAGCCCGCCCGAAGCCGCTTTTTGCCTTAGTCGCGGACATGCCCCGCAACTGTTCGTTTCACCTGCAGGGACAGTGCGGGCAGCATCCGGGTGGACAACATGCGTTTACCGCCGCGATGGCTGGCCACGCCGTCGCAACAAGCACTGCCGCAACAGCGCTGATCGTGATCCAGAGTTTGCGCATATCGCTTTCCTCCTTTCAGGGATTTGCATTCCGGCAATTCCTCGACGAGATAGCAAACTTCGCGGCACTCGCCGCGCGAGCAGGAGCGACCGATCCATTCCCGGCGGATTCGCTGAAGCCGCTCGAGGAAGGCCGAAAGCGACCGGATTTGCTCGCGGATGGACGTCACCTTGGCCTCGGTCCAATGCACGACCTCCGGGCAAGGACAGTGGCCGGCGCGCACGAGGCGCAAGGCCTCGCGCATTTCGGCCAGTGTCAGCCCGATGGCTTTAGACTTACGGATGAAGGCGACGTATCGGAGAACGTCCGGGGAAAAGACCCGGTAACCGGTGTGCGTTCGCGTGGCTTTCGGCAGTAGCCCCAGACCCTCCCAATAGCGGAGGGTCTTGGAGGGCACGCCTGAGCGTTTCGCAAGTGCCGAGATGGTGAGCGTCTCTGGCATGGATTTGCCTCCCTGAGAAGCTAAACCTTCCTGTAGGGGGAAGGTGCAAGCTCTTTTCCCGCACAAGAATAACTCAGTCCGACTTTGCAGTTTCTCATGGATGGGGAAGAAGTGCGCTTCAAGGGCGAGCTGTGTGGACATCGAGGGAATCCTAACGCATCGGGGCAAAGCGAGCCTCGACGAGCCGAGATGGCTAAGATAAGCTGCGCGGATGGCGAACATCGAATGGGTGAGGAAATTCTGTCTGGCGATGCCCGGGGCGACGGAGCAGATCCAGTGGGGCGACGACCTGGTGTTCAAGACCGGCGGGAAGATGTTTGCGGTGATGCCCATCGAGCCGGGAGGGCCGGCGCATCCAGACTGGCCGTGGCTGTCGCTGAAGGCGTCAGCGGAGGAATTTGCGGAGCTGACGGAGCGGCCCGGCGTGCGTCCAGCGGCGTACCTGGCGCGGGCGAAATGGATTTCGCTCGAAAGCGACGGGGCGCTCGAGCGCGCGGAGGTGGAGCGGCTGCTGAGGAAGTCGTATGAGCAGGTGGTGGCGAAACTGCCGAAGAAGACTCAGGCGAGAATTGCGCAAGGAGGGTTCAAAAGGAACAGAGCCAAGCGAAAAAAGAATAGGCGAAACAAGCGATAAATGGCTGATCGGAAGTGAGTCCGGTTGCTTCGAGTGTTCAGCCAGATCGGCAGGAAGGCAAAGCGGCGGGGTGCCGCCGCACTCCCAAAAATACGAAAAGCGGGTAGAATGCGGCGCGCAAAGAATTGCGGAGGAGGAGCGATGAGCAAGATTCGTGCGTTGGCGCTGGCGATTTGTTTGCTTGCGGCGCTGCCGATGGCGGCGCAGGCCCCGGGCGTGGCGGAGATGTACGCGCAGATCAAGGCGGAAGAAACGAACAATTCGAAAATCATGTGGATCATCCACGAGGTCGCGGATGTCTATGGGCCGCGCGTGACGGGATCGCCGAGCCTGAAGGCGGCGGACGACTGGGCCGTCGGGATGATGACGAAGTGGGGCCTGGCGAACGCGCATCTGGAGCCGTGGACTTTTCAGCCGCCGACGGCGGCGAAGGCTGTGCCGGGATGGGTGAACACGGAGCTCGTGGCCGAGGCCGTGTCGCCATTTCATGGGCCGCTGATGGTGGAACCGCTGGCGTGGACGCCGAGCACGAAGGGCGAAGTGACCGGAGAAGTGGTGGAGATCGATCCGCCAGGACTTGGCGGCGGGGGATTTGGTTTTGGCGCGGCGGCGGCTGCCGTCGCGGCGCCGAAATGGGCCGCGCCGCCGATGCCTCCCGCGGCAACGGAAGAGCCGCCGAAGCAGCCGACACAGGCGGAGCTGGACGCGTATCTGAATTCCGTGCGCGAGAAGGTGCGCGGGAAGATCGTGCTCGTCGGGAAGCACGTGGAAGTGAGAGAAGACATGGACCCCGCCGCGATGCGGCGGCCGGAGAGCTTCTGGGCCAATTTATTCAATCCGAATAATCCGAATGGATCGCCGTTCGGGAACTTTCGGCAGCCTCCGCCGCTCGGGCCTGACCAATTGACGCGGCAGCAGGTGGCGATGCAGGTGGACCAGTTTCTGGTGGACAACGGCGCGCTGGTTCGCATCAACGACGCGGGGCGGGCGCACGGCGTGATCGTGGCGCAACAGAATTACACGTACGATTTGACGCGAGCCGTGCCGACGCTCGTGATGCGGAATGAAGACTACGGGAGAATCACGAGAATTATGGCCGACGGCACTCCGGTGACGCTGCGGATCAATATCCGCAACCGGGAATATCCGGAAGGGACGACGGTCTATAACGCGATTGGCGAAATTCCCGGGACGGACAAGAAGGATGAAATCGTCATGCTGGGCGGGCACTACGATTCGTGGCACGACGCGACGGGCGCGACGGACAACGGCATAGGATCGTCGATGATGCTGGAGGCGATACGGCTGCTGGCGGCGTTGCACGTGAAGCCGCGGCGGACGATTCGCATCGCGCTGTGGAGCGGCGAAGAGGAAGGGCTGCTGGGGTCGCTGGCGTACGTGAAGCAGCACTTCGGGAGCTTCGAGGACCAGAAGCCGGAGTTCGCGAAGCTTGACGCGTATTTCAATATTGACTCGGGCACGGGGAAGCCGCGGGGCGCGAGCGTCTTCGGGCCGGCGTCCGCGGCGGAAATTATTCGCACCGAACTGATGCCGTTCGCGGACTGGGGATTCACGGGGGTGCGCACGACGGACAGCCGCAGGACCGGCGGGACGGACAGCACGTCGTTCAACAACGCGGGTTTGCCCGGAATCGGATTGATGCAGGACCCGTTCGATTACGGCAGCTACACGCACCACACGAACCTCGACACGTATGAGCGAATTTACGAGGAGGACGTGCGCGAGGGCGCGGTGGAGATTGCTTCGGCGGTGTATGCGACGGCGATGGCGGACGAGATGGTGCCGCGATTCGCCGCGGCGGACATGCCGAAACCCGCGCCGGAGCCAGGGCCGGGATCGGAGGCAGTTCCTGCGCGGCATCTGACGGCACCTAACGCGGCCCAGAAATAGTTCAGCTCGCGCGAACTATTCGAAGTGGAGGTTGAGGACAGGGTGGAGTTCGATGGCGTTGGGGGCGACGCCGCGCTGGTGATGGAAGAAATCGAAGAAGGCGACGCCGGTGACGTCGACGAAAACTTCGCCGGGAGGGGACTGGAAGCGATTGGTGGGCATGCCGAAGCGGGCTTCGAGCGCGGTGCGCGCGGAATCAAAAGAATTGGCATAGCGTGAGGAGCAGGCGCCGGAACATTCCGAAGACGGGATTTCGGCGATCATCGTGACGGAAGGATCGCTGGGGTCGGCGAGGACGAGATGGAAGTCGCGGTCGGTTTCTTCCTTGTAGCCGACGAGAATGGCACGCACGGTGAAGGCTTGAAATTCGAGCGGCGCGATGCGGGAGTCGGCAGGAAGCGAGGGTGGCGCGGGCTGGGCCGTGAGCCAGACGACGGTCGAGGGCCGCGGAGAGAAATTGACGCTGGCGGCGCTGGCGTCTGAAAGAGTCTTGACCGGCCAGCGCTCGACGCCGCACGCGACGCCGCAGCCGATGAGGCCTTGCTGATGACCGATTGGCCGGCGGAGGCGGTAAAGATAGACGGCAAGAACGAGAATAACGACGATGAGGGTCAGCAGCGAGTTTTTGCGACGCCGAGACACGTTGCTCCTAGAGCAGTTTCACAAATTCTTCAATTGTGATTCCGGCTTGGCGCAGAATCGAGCGAAGGTGCCCTTCGCTAACTCCTTGTGGTTCGGGATAGTCAGCCGGCGAAAGGGAGGCCAGGGCTGACGAATGATTATGTGAGAGCCCGTATGAAGATCCACGGCGTAGCCCAACTTTTCCAATGCCCGCAACGCATCCTTAGCTGAGATCGCAGGGAGTTTCATCCCGACGTGTATCTTAGGGGTTTGCAGGGACTGAATAAAGAAGGGAAATACATCAGGGGCCAGGCAGCTTGTGGATTCTTCGGAAATACCCAACTACTTGAGATTTACTTCCACGATTTCCTCTTGAATCGGGAGAGGAATGGGTTCGCCGAGCTTCTGCAGGCTGGCGAGGTAACCTTGGATGGCGTCGCGAATGTTCGCCAGAGCCTCGGAGTGGGCCTTGCCTTGTGAAACGCATCCGGGGAGGTTGGGGCACTCGGCGACAAATACGCCATCTTCGTCTTGGGAGATAAGCACGCGAAAGCGAACCGTATGGGAGGCTTCTGGGCCCGAGTCAAACTGTTGTCATGGCGGATTCCTTGACCGGTCGGAAGGCGTCGCATACACTTGTAGTTTCGCCCGAAGGGATTTACGCGGGCTGAGGAGAAGATCCGTTGCCGAAGCGCACTTATCAACCCCACGTTCGCCGCCGCCACAAGAAGCACGGTTTCCGCGCGCGAATGAAGACGAAGGGCGGGCGCAGAGTGCTGGCGCGCCGCCGCGCGAAGGGTCGCCACAGCCTGACGCGCGTCTGAGCGCCGCGATGAACGCCGCCGGCGCGCCGGGGAAACGCAATCTGCCGCCCGACTGGCGGCTCGTGAGGCGCGCGGAGTTCGAGGCCGTCTACCGCGGGGGGCGAAGACGCACGAGTGCGACCTTCGTCATTTTCCTGCGACCCAACGGAAGCGAGAAGACGCGGTTCGGGATGAGCGTGAAGAAAGCGCTGGGCAACGCCGTGGCGCGAAACCGAATCCGAAGGCGCGTCCGTGAAGTGCTGCGATTGCATCGCGAGGAGATTCTCCCGGGATGGGACGTAGTGATACATCCGAACCGCGCGGCGGGCTCGATGGAGTTCGCGAAGCTCGAGGCGGAGCTGCTCACGCTGCTGCCGCGCAAGGCGCAGGGGCGCGAGTAAGCGCGGCGCAGTGGATTTTGCTTGGCGCGATACGCGCGTATCAAGTGCTGCTCGGGCCGATCTTCGGCGGGCAGTGCCGGTTTTATCCCTCCTGTTCACACTACACACAAGAAGCAATCGAACGATTCGGCGCGCGGCGCGGCGCATGGCTGGGCATGAAGCGCCTGCTGCGTTGCCAGCCGTTTTCAGCGGGAGGACTTGATCCCGTGCCGGAAAATTCCGGAGCCCGAAAAAATAGCGCGCCGGAGCGGCGCGAAGAATCCAGAGTGGAGGCAGCGAGTTGAGCCTGAGCGACGAGCAACGCAGCGGCATTGCGCTTATGCTGATGCTCATGCTGCTGCTTGTGTGGTCGTGGTATAACCGGCCCCCGGAAACACCTCAGCAGGGAAATCAGCAAAAATCAGCGAACGTGCAGCAGGCTCCGGCACCAGTTTCGCCCGGGCCGGCGGAAATCACTAAGCAGCCAGCTCAAGAGAAGGCTGCGGCAACGGCAAAACCGGCTGTGGCCGTGGAACAGGCGAAGGCGGAAAAGACAATCACGATTGAGGGCGGAAAGTACAGAGTGGAGCTGTCGAACCGCGGCGCGGTGGCCAAGAGCTGGACGCTCAGAGGTTACGAAGACGGCGAAACGCCGCCGAAGCCGCTCGAACTGGTGCACGCGGACGCAGCGAACCAGCTTCGTTCGTGGCCGCTATCCGTGCGGCTCGGCGACGCGGGGCTCGACGCGGCGGCTAATACGGGACTGTACGAGGTGAGCTCGAAAGAAACCACGGTGCACGCACCGGCGGAAGTTGATTTCGAATGGAGCGACGGGCACCTGGAAGTCCAGAAGAAGCTGAAATTCGGCACGGGCTATGAGGTTTCGATCGAAGTCTCCGCGAAGCTCGATGGGAGGCCGCTGCCGGTGGGGCTCGCATGGCGCGGAGGGTTCGGCGATCCGTCGGTTTATAACGCCCCGGAAGGCGTGCAGGTGTTCTACAGCACGGGCGGGAAGTTGAACACGCTGACGTACAAGAAACTCGGCGCAAAAGACCATCCCGATCAACCAGAGATGGCGACGGGGAACGCGGAATATGGCGGCATTCAGGATTTATTTTTTGCCGCGGCGTTTCTGCCCAATCAGGCTGGGCTGACAATCTGGGACGAGACGGAGCAGCAAAACATCACCTCTGACGGCAAGACGAGCCAACAGCCCGTGGTGGAAATGGCGGCGGGGACGCAGGCACCCGGGCCGTGGAGCGTGCGGCTGTACGTGGGGCCGAAGGACTTGACGGAGCTGGGCAAAGTGCAGCCGTCGCTGACGGAGCTGGTGCGATTCGGATGGTTTGGATTCATCGCGAAGCCGCTGCTGGAACTGCTGCAGTGGACGTACAAATACATTCCGAATTACGGCTGGTGCGTGATTGTGCTGACGCTGGTGATTTCGCTGGTCCTGTTCCCGCTGAAGGTGAAGGGCTGGCGGTCGATGCAGCGGATGCAGAAGGTGGCGCCGGAAGTGCGTTCGATTCAGGACCGCTACAAGAAATATTCGCTGCGCGATCCACGGCGCAAGGGGGTGAACGAAGAGATCATGGCGGTGTATCAGCGAGAAGGCATCAACCCGATGGCGATGGGAGGATGCCTGCCGACGCTGGTGCAGCTGCCGGTTCTTTATGGGCTGTACGATATGCTCGAGGTTTCGATTGAACTGCGGCACGCGCCGTGGTTTGGCTGGATTCATGACCTTTCGGCGCGCGATCCGTATTACATCCTGCCCATCTTCGTGACGATCACGATGTACTACATGACGAAGATGACGCCGACACCGGCAATGGGCGACCCGGCGCAACAGAAGATGATGAAGTTCATGCCGCTGGCTTTCGGATTTTTCTTCTTCGTGCTGTCGGCGGGAGTGAATCTGTACATGGTGACGAGCAGCCTGGTCGGCATCGTGCAGCAGTGGTATTTGATGAAAAACCAGCCGCTTCCTTCCAGAAGTCCGTTCAAGAACAAGCCCGCAAAAGCCTGAGAGGTAGTGGTCAGTAATCAGTTGTCAGTGGTCAGCGAAAAGCTGGCCATTACAGATTCACGCCGAACGCGTGGGGGTGCAGGTGCTCTAGATTCTTCGGCGTGAGGGCTAGTGTCTGAGACGGTACGACTCAGGGGACCTCGAGGATGTAGCCGAGCTTGCCGACGTTGAAGCAGCGCGTGCGGCCTATCTGGTCGCTGCGGCCGCCGCATTCGTGGATGTGGCCGCAGAAAAGCATCTCGGGCTGCTCGCTTTCCACCCATGCGCGGAGCGCAGGGCTGCCGGCATGCTTTCCGGGAGCGAATTCATCGAGCTTCGTGCCGTGCGGCGGAAAATGGACGACGAGATAGAGCGGCGAGAGGCCGCGGAATTTTTCGAGCGCGGCGGCGATTTCCTCTTCAGTGTACTCGCCCGGCGTATCGAAGGGCGTCGGGTTGCTGTAGCCGAGGCCGGCCCAGTGCGCGGAGCCCAGCTGGCGAATCTGGCGATGAAAATCCGTGAGGCCGAAGCGCGAGCAGAACGCGGAATTCTGCGCGTCGGTCTCGTGATTGCCCGGAATTACCCAGGCGCTCTCGCCGAATTTCTTGAAGAATGGGCCGCAGGCATCGAGGCTGCGGCCAAACGTCGAAAGATCGCCTGCGGAGATGTGGACGTCCGCCGGCTGAGCGAGAAGACGCTCGAGCGAGCGGGTGTCACCGTGGATGTCGCTGAAAATTTGAACTTTCATTTTGCGCCACCCGCCGGAGCGCTTTGCGGAATCCATCGAACGCGCCCGAGCGGTTCGATGATTCTACCTTGGGAGTCGAAGAAAACGCTGAAGGCGAATGGCGTCGCGTGGCCGGGGCCGGTGAAGTAACGCAGGTCAACATACTCGACGACGTTTTCTCCCCGGATGACCGCGAAATTCGTCACCGGGAAGCGCGCATACCAGAGATAGGTGCGCACAGGTTCCAACCGCGACGCTGCACGCGTGAAGCGATTCGGCGGGGAATTGGCGAAGAACCGAAAATCTGGCGCGGCAACTTCGCGCAAAGAGAAGTCGGACTGATAGACGCCGTCGGGAGTGAGAATGAGGCCGTTCCAATCGAGGAGCGACGGAGGCAAAGAAATCGCGGCGAGGCTTTCGACACTGAGTCGGTTGCTCGAAGCGAAGCCGCGGACGCGAACCATCGCAGCGTCATGGGCAAAGCTGCAGAATGCGACATAGATGCAGGCGCAGGAGAATCCGGCCTGGCACCAGCGGGCGCGTCCGAGACGGATGCCCCGGTTGTGGCGGGCTGGCAGAAAGAAGATGGCGGCGAAAATCAGCGACGCGATAAAGTCGATCTGAAACGGAAATGCGAAACCGGCAGCGCGTTCAAGCCACCAGACGCCCAGGGCGAGCGCGGTGAAGAGCGTCCACATTGCTGACGCGCGAGCGGGCCAGCCGGAGCGTTCCCTGAAAATCCAGGCGGCGACTTGGGGAAGCAGCAGCAGTGCCGTGAATGTGAAATCGATGATGAACAGATAATCCCAGGCGACGCGGGCGCGCGAAAAGGGATTCCAGAAGCGCGTGCCGAAGGACGTGGTCGCGTCGAGGAGGATATGACTCGCAATTCCGGCGGCGTAAACAAAAAAGAGAAGCGGGAACGATGGAAGAGCGGGATTTTCGTCTCCCCGCCGTCTTCCGCGCCAGACGAGGAATTGCCGCGTGAGCCACGCGAGCGCAAGCGCAAATATCGGCAGGCCGATGAAGGAGTGCGTGAAGGCGCGGTGATACCGCTGGAGCGCGAGAGGGTCGCGCGAGAGCATGACGACGAGGATGTCAACGTCGGGGAAAACGGCACCCAAAGTGGCGGCGAAGATGGCGACACGCGCGTGACGTTGAGAGAAAAATCCCTTGCCAATGAGCGCGCCGGCTATGCCGTGAGTGATGGGATCCATGGCGAAATTAGAAGCAATCAGTTTACACGAATGATTTCAGGAGCTAGACCACTTCAATGAGCGGAGAAGTATTTGCGACGACAGTTCCTATCTGGGCGGAGATGACGCGATGGCGTTCGAGAGCCGCGCGGACGGCTGACGCGGAATCGCCAGAGATGGCGATGAGCAGGCCGCCAGAGGTCTGCGGATCGAAGAGGAGGGTGCGGAAGTCGTCGGGGACATTCGCGGAAAATCCGACGCAGCGTTCAATGAATTCACGATTGTTTTTGAGGCCGCCAGCTAGGAAGCCGCCGCGGGCGGCTTCCAGCGCGCCCGTGAGCACGGGAATTTTAGTGTGATCGAGGCGCAATGACACCTTGCTGCCCGCGGCCATCTCACGCGCGTGGCCGAGAAGGCCGAAGCCCGTGATGTCCGTGACAGCGTGAATGGGCGAGCCGTCTTTCGCGGCGGACTCGACTTCATGCAAGGCTTCGGCGGCTTCGCGATTGAGGCGCGTCATCGAAGCGATGGCAGCTTCCACGGAACCAGCGGGCGACTTCCCTGCCTTGAGCGCCGTGGCGATGACGCCGGTGCCGATGGGTTTCGTGAGGAAGAGCGCGTCGCCCGGCTGCGCGCCGACGTTGCGCCAGATGCGTTGCGGATGGATGACGCCGGTAACGGCGTAGCCGAACTTCAAATCGTCGTCGCGGACGGAATGGCCGCCGACCACCGTGCAGCGCGCTTCATCCATTTTCGAAAGGCCGCCGCGAAGGATTTGCTCGAGGACGTCCGGATTTTCTTTAGGCGGAAAACCAACGATCGAAAGCGCAGACACGGGCTTGCCGCCCATGGCGTAAATGTCGCTCAAGGAATTTGCAGCGGCGATTTGGCCGAACGTGTGCGGATCGTCGGCGATGGGCGTGAGGAAATCAACGGTCTGCACGAGGGCGAGCTCGGAGGAGAGTTGATACACCCCTGCGTCGTCGCTGGTTTCGAAGCCAACGAGCAGATTCGGGTCATTCGGCCGCGGCAAACGGCTCAGCACGGAGTCCAAAAGACCTGGACTCAGCTTGGCCGCTCAACCGGCGGCCTTGGCGGCGGACGTCAGGCGAACAGGTTCGGCCAAGGCGCCTTCTCTCCTTCGGGAATAAATCGATTGGATGATACTACGCTTCGGAGGGTGCAAGTACGGCACTCGGAGCCGCAATTCAAATTTCATCGCGAGGCTGGGGAAAGTAAAATGGATTTGAAATGGCGACGAAAACCAAATGGAAAATCGCGGCGCTGGTCATTGTGCTGGCGCTGATTTGTTTGCTGCCGGAGGTGGTGTCCGCGGGCTGGCATCTGCGATATGGGCGATCAGTTGTCTTTCGCGGATGGGACGTGACGCTGCCATTTGAGTGGTTCGCGATGAAGAGCGCCGACGGGATGGCGGTGGAGCGAATGACGCGACTCCCGTGGAACCACGGGCCGGTGGTCGTCTTCCTGCCGGTGCATTTTGGTAAGCGGTACACGTTCGATGCGAAAGTGTACGCCAGAGTGCAGGCCGAAACTCTCTTGGCGCGAGGATACAGGCAGATCGACGACGAACATGTGCAGATTGCCGGGGAGGAAGGCGATTGCTGGAAATTCGTCTCCGTCACGCGCGCAGGGAATTACTGGATTTCATGCATTGTACCGAAGGAGATGACCTCGGTGGATTTCACGGGCAGCGGCTCGTACGAAAAGCCGTTCAGTGAAATTCTTAGTGAAATCAAGCGAGAAGCGCCGGCACGTTAGAATCGTACCGGCGCAATTCCCTGCTCGTTCCACTTGACTGCAAAGCTAAACCTGCACTCCCGTGCGAATCGGAATTGTGATGGAGGTTTGTTCCTTGGTGGCCGTGAGCATGTGGCACTGGCCGTCGAGAACGCCGCCCGAGTGAATCACGAGGCAGGGCGTGTGGACTTCTCCGCTGACTACGCCCGTGGGCTGAATTTCGACGCGCTCTTTCGCGAAGATCGTGCCTTCAAAATGGCCAGCGATGACCACATCGTTCGCATCGAGCTGGCCTTCCACCAGAGAATGTTCGCCTAGCAGCAGGCTGTGATCGGAAGAGATGTTCCCCTTGATCTGCCCATCCACGCGGAAAGTTCCGGCGATAACGATCTTGCCCTCGACGCTAACGCCCTTCTCGATGAAGCCGGCCCATTCCTTTGAGCCCTCGGCTTTGCCGCCAATCCATTTCGCTGACATTGCCTATCCTCCTTCATGATAAGCATAGCCGCGAAGCTTCACTTGCCAACGATAATCTGGTACAGGCGGTCCAAATCGCCATCATTGTAATATTCGACAATCAATTGGCCCGGACGTTGTTTTGAGCATGGATTTATGGTCACGCGCGTGCCGAGCACGCGCTGCAGCTCATCGATGGCGGCGCGCGTGTTGGGATCAAGCGCGACGCGCGCGGCTTGAACCGCGCGACGCTTCGTGCGCGTCGCGAGGCGCTCAATCTGGCGCACGGTGAGAGAGCCCTTAGCCGCGCGGCGGGCAAGATGAAGACGCAGATTCACATCCTCCACGGAAAGAAGCGCGCGGGCGTGACTTGCGGAGACGCGGCCGTCTTCGACAAGCTCGCGAATTGAAGGCTCGAGCTTCAGCAAGCGCAAAGCATTCGCAACGGTCACGCGGTCCTTGCCGGTGCGAGCCGCCGCTTCTTCCTGCGTCAGATGAAATTCGTCGATCAGCCGCTCGAACGCGTGCGCCTGTTCTATCGCGTTCAGGTCTTCACGCTGCAAGTTCTCAACGAGCGTGATCTCGAGAGCCTTTTCGTCGGGGACGTCCTGAACAACCACCGGGACGCGATGCATTCCCGAAAGCTGCGCGGCGCGCCAGCGGCGTTCACCGGCGAGAAGTTGATATCGATGCCCGCGCGGCCGAACGACGAGCGGCTGAATAATGCCGGTGGAACGAATGGACTGCGCAAGTTCTTCAAGAGCGGTCTGGGCGAAGCGCGTGCGGGGCTGATAGGGGCTGGGCTCGATGAGATCGATGTCCACCTGAAGCACCGAGCCTTCGGTATCGACCGCGCGTGCGGGCGCTGCAGCGGCGCCAGACGGAGCAACAGAAGCCGCGGGAGGTGGTGGCGGGGCGGCAGTCGGAAGTTCAGGCTCCCGAATGAGCGCGCTGAGCCCTCTCCCCAGGGCGTTTCTCGGCATTGGCGATAACCTCCTTTGCTAGTTGGATGTAGGCTTCGGCGCCTTTACTATGTATGTCGTAGAACAGAATTGGCTTTCCGTAGCTTGGCGCTTCAGCTAGACGGACATTTCTGGGAATCACCGTGTTGAATACTTGCGTTCCAAAGAAACTGCGGAGATCTGCGGCGACTTGCTTCGAGAGAGTGGTTCGGTCGTCATACATGGTGAGGAGGATACCCTCGACGGCGAGGTCAGGATTGATGGTTCGACGGAGGCGCATGAGGGTGTCGAGGAGTTCGGCTACTCCTTCCATGGCGTAATACTCGCACTGAATAGGTACTAGAACCGCATCGCTAGCGGCCAGCGCGTTTAGCGTCAGGAGATCTAGCGCTGGTGGGCAATCGATTAAGATGTATTCATACTTTTCCCGCAGTGGGGAAAGGAAATTTCGAAGTTTGAATTCCCGTCCTTCGAGGTCCACGAGTTCAACTGGAGCTCCTACGAGATTCTTATCAGATGGAATGAGATCCAGTCCGACGACCTGAGTCTTGATGGTGATCCTTTCCGGAGTCTCGTTGAGGATAAACGCGTTGTAGATCGTCTTGCGGGTCGGATCTTTCTGGAAACCGAGGCCGCCGGTCGTATTGGCTTGCGGATCGCAATCAGCGATGAGTGTGGGCTTGTGCTCAGCTGCTAGGGAAGCACCGAGGTTGATGACCGTGGTTGTCTTACCGACGCCGCCCTTCTGATTGGCGATGCAAATAATCCGGCCCAAGAAGATCCCCCAGCTGATTTCGCGAAATTAGCAGAGGCGATTTCCGAATTGCAAGCTAAATCGTCGGAACTTCTACGCATGAATTCATTTTTATATGAAATCGTTTCACGTGGAACACTTGTGCGGTACAGGCGACGTTTCATTAGACACGGACCAAGGGCTCAGGGGTGAAATGCTTGCCGCGTGTGAAAACCACATCGACTACGCTGAAGAACGTTCCACGTGGAACATGTCTCGCGAAGCGTGAGATGAGAGTGTTCCACGTGGAACAATTCAGCGTCAGCCTGGTAGTCTTCGTCCGATCAGAAGGGCACGACGCTTCGTGCCTGGAATGATTACGGGCGCGCTCCAAACGAAGCACGCATCTTCGCTGATCTGAGGTGCAGCGTCACTCGAAGCCCATAGCACCAAGCGGCCTCCAGCCTGTAACGCAGACATTGACCAGGAGAGAAAAGCTGAGGATTGCGAAAGGGCTCGCGACGTAACGAATTGGAGAGAATTCGCCGGAATTGCCGATTCTGCGAACGGCTTGGAGATAACCTCAACTGAATCAAGCTCCAGGGACCTAACAACTTCGGCCAAGAATGCCGATTTTCTCAAATTAGGCTCGATAAGCACAACTTTCAGCTCAGGACGGAGTATTTTTAGGGCTAATCCCGGAAAACCGGCTCCGGAACCAACGTCGGCGAGCCGACCAGCTGAAAAATCGCAATATTGAAGTGCAAAAATGCTCTCGCCGAAGTGAAAACGAAGAATCTCCTCTGGCTTGTCGACGGCCGTCAGGGAAACCCTGCGATTCCAACGAGTTAGGAGGTCGATATATCTGCTAATTTGGTCGCATTGATGTCGGCTAACGCACCGACAATAGGGCTCCAAGATCTTCGTGACAATATCAGGTGTAAAATTCACTGTATATTCTCGATATTATGTGGCGTTACAGCCTTCAATATTCGGAAGCCGTGACGCCACAATACCCGCTGATAAGTCCACGCAGAAATGAATGAAAATGCATGGAAACAGGCTTCCGGTCCAGATGCGAGTGGCGGAGAAAACAAGCCCGACGATGAAAGTTGTGAGCATTCCCTTTCGGCCCTGATACAGGTGCGCGACGGAAAAGAATATCGCAGAAGCCAGTGCGCCGGAGTAGGCGAAGACAGCGATTTCGGCATGAAAAACCGTCTGAACAAATCCGCGATAGATTACCTCTTCGCAGATCGCCACGGAGACCACGAGCAGAATAGCAACGCACGACTCCGCGCTGGTCCGCGGGAGGAGCCTGTCCGCGAGTTTGGGGATGATGCCGCGCTGGCCGGCTGGAAGCGCGGCTAGCCGGCGCAGGCCGAAAACCTGGTTAAGCACAAGAAGTAACGCCAGGACGACGGCGACTACGATTGCACGCTGGGGGCGGGAGAGGCCAATGCCGAGGGCGGCAAGGGAAAGTTTGTGAACGGCGCAGCGCCACACGATAATCGAGGCGACGAGCCACTGGAACGTCATCGTGGAAAGATAAATTTGCGTGCGTTCGAACGAGCTGAGGGGCGGCCCTGCAAGCAACGTGTGAATCCTGGCGCTGCTTCGCCAGGGGATGATGACCGCGAGAACGAGGAGAATGAGAATGTAATCCCAGTGCATAAGATTGCGCAGCATTATGCCGCGAATTGCGGCGAAAGCGAAGGTTGACATGTTTGGCGGCGACGCCTTATCGTGCTGAACAGCGAGCGAAGAATGAAAGTCCTGATCATCGGCGGCGGCGGACGGGAGCACGCGCTTGCGTGGAAGCTGCGGCAGAGCCCGCAGGTGGAGCATCGCTGGTGCGCACCGGGGAACGGCGGAATCGGTGAAGACGCCGAGTGCGTGGAAGCGAATTTGACGGACGTGGTCTCGCTGGCGAATCTTGCCGAGAAGCTCAAAGCGGACCTGACCGTCGTCGGGCCGGAGCAGCCACTGGTGCTCGGCGTCGCGGACGAATTTTCGAAGCGCGGGTTGCGGCTCGTAGGCCCGTCGCGCGAGGCGGCGCGGCTTGAGGGCAGCAAAGTCTTCGCAAAGCAATTCATGCAGCGCTACGGAATCCCCACGGCAGCGACATACGGGATATTTGATTCCGCAGTCGACGCGTACACGGAGCTGTGCGAAGTGGACTGGCCGGTCGTGGTGAAGGCAGACGGGCTGTGCGGAGGAAAAGGCGTACTGGTCACGTCGTCGCCGGACGAGGCGACGTCGTTCATCGAACGGCTGATGGAGAAGAGGGAATTCGGCGACGCGGGCAAGGCGGTGATCCTCGAAGAGGGGCTCGCGGGCCATGAGATTTCGTACATCGTGCTGACGGACGGCAGCGGTTTTCTGCCGCTCGCGCCGTCGCGCGACTATAAGCGCGCATTCGATGGCGACCAAGGACCGAACACCGGCGGAATGGGGGCCATCTGCAGCAACGATCTAATTTCGGCGGAGCTTGAAACGCTGATTCAAACGAAGATTGTACGGCCGACGATTGCGGGGATGGCGAAAGATGGCAAGCTGTTCAAAGGATTCCTTTACTTCGGACTCATGGTCACCAGCGGCGGACCGAAGGTGCTCGAATTCAATTGCCGTCTGGGCGACCCGGAAACAGAAGCGTTGGTGATGCGCATGAATTTCGATCTTTGCGAAGCACTGAAGCTGGCTTCTGATGGAGAACTGCGGAATTTCCGGATGAATTGGGAGCCAAAGGCGAGCGCATGCGTCGTGGTAGCGGCAAAGGGATACCCGGGAAAGCCCGAAACGGAGACGAGGATCGATGGCTTGAAATCATCCACAGCTGGGGCAACTATCTTTCATTCGGGGACGCGGAGGGATGGCGACAGCTACTACACAAATAGTGGAAGAGTGCTGACCGTCGCCGCCAACGGAGGCAGTGTTTCGGAAGCGCGGCGACGAGCTTACGGCGCCGTGAAGCAAATCTCGTTTGAGGGGATGCATTATCGTAAGGACATCGGGAGCGAAGCAGGCGATGTGGCGCATGGGTAAAGTCGAACATATTTTCGTCTGCCTCGTTCACCGCTTTCCGATGCGAGAATTGGACACAGCTGAGCTGATTGCCGATAAGGGCTTGAAGGGCTGCATTCACGGCAAGCCAGGCAGCAAGCGGCAAGTGCTGCTGATGGCGGCGGAAGTGATGGACGCGTTGAACCTGGAGCCGGGAGATGTGAAGGAGAATTTCACTACAAGCGGGCTCGACCATTCGCAGATTTCCCTTGGACGACAACTGAAAATTGGCGAGGCAATCCTGGAGGCGACCGGACCTTGCGAGCCATGCTATCGAATGGATGAGATCCGAAATGGGCTGAAGGCGGAGCTGCGCGGCCGCCGCGGATGGCTTTTTCGCGTGATTCAAGGCGGCAAAGTGCAGCGAAGCGACGAGATCGAATTCTTAGAAAGTCCCGCGAAGCAGGCGGCGGATTAAGGAGAACGTGTGGCTGGAGCCGAGAAGGGAAAAGCACTCGTAGGCGTCATCATGGGGTCGGATTCCGATTACCCGGTCATGGCGGAAGCGGTGAAGATGCTGGACAAGTTCGAGATCGCGTCGGAAGTGGAAGTCGTCTCCGCGCATCGGTCCCCGGCGCGCGCGGCCGAATATGCGGAAACGGCGATCGCGCGTGGGCTGAAGGCCATCATCGTCGGGGCGGGCGGCGCCGCGCATCTGGCGGGCGTGGTGGCGGCGCTGACTACGTTGCCAGTAATCGGGGTGCCCATGGGCGGCACGGCCGTCAACGGAATGGATTCACTGCTTTCGACTGTGCAGATGCCTGGCGGCGTGCCGGTGGGAACGATGGGAATCGGCAAAGCCGGAGCGACGAACGCAGGAATCTACGCCGCGGAAATTCTGGGAACCTCAGACGCCGGGATCGCGCGAAAGCTCACCGACTACAAGAAGGAACTCGATGCGGCTGTCGCGGAGAAAAGCGCGCGGCTGAAGCGCGAAGTAGCCGAGAAGAAGTAAGCTCTCCATTACACACTACAGATTGATTTTTATCCCGGGCCGCCGGGCTTTTTGGGCGCGCTCGTCAGGCTTGGCGCGCCCGGTGGACGCGCCTCGATGGTTCCGGGCGCGGCCGAAAACGCCGGCGGGCGGATGAACCAGCCGACTCCGAGTTTTTCGTTGACCTCCGCCTCGACCATGCGCGCCTTGCGCGGGGCAATCGCACCCAGCGCGACCCGCAAAAGCGCTGCCGCATCTACCGCCGTGATTTTGTTCACGTCGGAATTCAAGGCTGCTTCCGACGCGCTCCGCAAGTCGGGTTGCGATGCGAGCGCTGCGGCGATGCGCGAATCGCTGCGGAGGAGCTGTTCGAGAGTCGGGGCGGCGGTGTCGGACGGATAGCTCACTTCGACGAGACCGCGCGGCTGGCCCTTTTCCGGAGGCCAGAGTTGCGTGTACTGTGGCTGAAGCGCGCGCGTCTGCCAGAAATCGCCCTGCTGCTGTTGCTGCTCGAAAGAATACTGGACAAGCCATACTTCCGGGCCGTAATCGTGCGCATAATCCACGAGGAGCATTTCGACGATGGGCTGATTTTCCGCGATGTGGAGATTGCCGTGGATGTGGCCCGCGATCCAGTTGAGTTGTCCGTGAACGCGGTTTGCGATGCGTTCGATATCTTGCGCCTCGCCGTTGACGGGCGATTCGTAGTTCAAAATCGGCGAGGCCGCGCCTTCGACGGACGGCAGGCTGGGAAGCTGCATCTCGAGCTGTGAAAGTTCGCGGCGTTCTTCCGGCAGCCACCAGTCGACGGCGCCGAAAAGCACGGCGATCCGGTCGCTGGCAAGCTCGACAATCGCCGGCGGGCGCGTCAATGGCTCGATCGGGTTTTCCAGCGTCGCGACCACGATGCCGTCCTTGGCCACGGCGATCACGGCGCGGCCAGCGTCGAGATTCGCAACGATTTCGTGGGCCGAATCCACTTGCGGGTCCGACTGGGGGAGAGATGGCGGGGGAACGAGCGCGATTGCGGCAATTATAATGAGGGAATAGAGGATCACAGCGCGTTTCGGGGCGGCTCGCGAATTTGATCGCCGCTCGTCCTTCCGCACTGTCTCGATGATTCGCATCGATGTTTCAAATTACCACAAAAGCGAGCGCCTCGCCCACGGGATGCCCTTCTCCCCTGTTTTCTGTAGTTTAGATGCCCGTTTACTGTTTCGAGAAAGTACCATTGGCAGCGGCGATGGCCGCCTCCACACTGGACACAAGGTGCCCGGAGTTCCGACCGTAGTTCACAAGGAGATGAAAATGGCGAATACGGCTATGCCCGGTGTCATGGCGCGAGGGCCGGCGCAGGCTCAGGCAAATATGATTGACACGCGGAAATCGCTGCTCCGGAATGCGGCCAAGCGTGGCGCAAACTGGTTCTACTGGATCGCGGGCCTGTCGGTCATCAATTCGGTGATAATGGCCAACGGCAGCAACACGCACTTCGTCGTCGGACTCGGCATCACGGAAGTCTTCGACGCCGTGGGGCGCGGGCTGCATGGCTCCGGCCAGGTGGTCGCTCTCGGTTTCAGCATCGCGATCGCCGGCGTGTTCGTGCTTTTCGGCTACTTCGCGAACAAGATGCAGCAGTGGAGCTTCCTGGCGGGCATGCTGATGTACGCCCTCGACGCACTCCTGCTGGTCTCCTTCTCGGACATGCTCAGCGCCGGCTTCCATGCTCTGGCGCTCTATTTCCTGTTCAAGGGCTTCACGGCCGCGCGGAATTTCGGCAGCCTGAAACCCGCGAACGCTCCGCTCGGTTAAGACACTCCCGGCGGATTCACCACTGTGTCGCGCACCCAGATTTTTAGTAAAATCCGGGTGTCGTCATTTTGGGCATAATTTTGTGAGGCAACGGGGAGGCCAATCTGAAATCCGCGAACAGCATCCGGCATAATGGGAAAAAATTGATGGAGATTCTCGAATCGCACGCGAAGTTCATTAGCGGAGATACTGCCGCCGCGCGCGCTGATCTTTCCGGCGCGGACCTTTCGGGCGCTGATCTCCGCGGCCTGAATTTCGCCCACGCGCAGCTCAGCGGAGCGAACCTCGCCAGCGCGGACCTGCGCGAAGCCAAGCTCACGTTCGCCGATTTCAGCCGCGCGAAACTTGCGGGCGCGGATTTGCGCCGCTGCGACCTGACGGAGACGAATCTCGCCGGAGCGGACCTGAGCGGAGCGCAACTG
The DNA here is from genome assembly GCA_035280405.1 of Candidatus Acidiferrales bacterium. Lineage (GTDB taxonomy): Bacteria > Acidobacteriota > Terriglobia > Acidiferrales > UBA7541 > DAHUXN01. The sequence goes on from DATEFX010000018.1 coordinate 73,853, forward strand.
GGCGGCGTCGAACTCTTTCGCGCGGATCTGAGCGGCGCGAATCTCCGCGGCGCCAACCTGCGCGCAGCGAATTTCCGCAACGCCAAAATCCACGGCGCGGATTTGCACGGTGCCGACGTGACGACGACGATTTTGCGCGAAACGGATCTTAACGGCGTGGACCTGGGCGGGCTCGACCTGAGCACCACACTGATGCCGCGCGGCTGGAAGCCTCAAGATAATCCAAAAATCTGAAAACTGTGCGCGCGGGCAAGTATTCGGGCGGACTGCGGCGGCGCCGCTACTTTCCTGCTACGAAGCTGGCCGAATCGGGGAAGTTGCCCGGCTCGGATGGGCGAGGATTGTAGCTGCGGCGGCGAGTCTCGATGCCGAGCCGCTTGATTTTCTGATTGAGCGTCGAGAGCGGCACCTGGAAACGCTCTGCGGCCTCGGTCTGATTCCAGTTGGTGTGGTCGAGCATGTCGGTGATGATGCGGCGCTCGACTTCCTCCAGAATTTCGAAGAGTGACCGCGAGCCGCTGGCTCCGGCGCTGGTCTCGCCGGGCAACGGCGGCAAAAATTCCGCGAGCTGCATGTGCACGCCCTTGGCGATCTCGCGCGTGCGCACGCTTTCCGGCAGCAATTCCGCGTCCATCGTCTCCTGCGTCGAGAGCACGATGGCGCGCTCGACCACATTTTCGAGTTCGCGTACGTTGCCCGGCCAGTTGTAATCCATCAGCAGGCGCATCGCGGAGTGGGAGAACCGCCGGCGCGATTTTTCATTGTCCTTCGCGAATCGCTCCAGAAAGCGTTCGACGAGGAGCGGAATATCTTCCTTGCGGTTGCGCAGCGGCGGCAAATCCACCGTGATGACGTTGAGGCGGTGGAACAAATCCTCGCGGAAGCGGCCCTCGCGCACCAGCGCCATCAGGTCTTCATTGGACGCGGCAATGATGCGAACGTCCACCTTGATGGTTTCCGTGCTGCCCAGGCGCATGAATTCGCGCTCCTGAATCACGCGCAACAGCTTGGCCTGCGTTTCCGGGCCGATGGTGCTGATTTCGTCAAAGAAAATTGTGCCCTGGTCGGCGACTTCGAAGAGTCCTTTTTTCGACGCGATAGCGCTGGTGAACGCGCCCTTCACGTGGCCAAAGAGCTGCGATTCGAGCAGATCCACGGGAATGGAGCCGGTGTTCACGGGGATGAACGGTTTTTCGGCGCGCGTTGAGGCGGAGTGAATCGCCTTGGCAATCAATTCTTTTCCCGTGCCGCTCTCGCCCGTGATCAGCACGGTGGAACGCGACGGCGCCACCTGCGTGACCAAATCGAGCACGGCGAGCATCTTGTCGCTCTTGCCTGCGATGTTGGGGAAGTTGTAGCGCTCCTTCAGCGCGCGCTTCAGCTGGACATTTTCCTCGCGCAGCCGGCTGCCTTCGATGGCGATGGAGACCTGTGCGAGCAGTTCGTCGTTGGACCACGGCTTGGTGATGTAATCCTGCGCGCCGCCCTTGAACGCGGCGCGGGCCATGTCGATCGAGCCGTACGCGGTGATGAGAATGACGGAAAGATTCGGGTCGCGGCGACGGATTTCGTGCAGCAATTCGATGCCGTTGCGGTCGGGCAAGCTGACGTCGAGGAGCAATAAATCGAAAGGCTGCTCTTCAAGCTTCGTCAACCCCGCGGAACCGGTTTCGACCGAGGCGACGGAATAGCCGTCGGAAGAGAGCAGGGTTTCGAGTCCTTCGCGGATCTCGGCCTCATCGTCAACGACGAGAATCGTTCCCCTAGGCATGGACAGCCTTCCTTGCCGCGGGGAATTCCAGCCGGAACGACGTGCCTTTTCCGGGCGTCGAGCGGACTTCCATCCTTCCCGCGTGTTCCTTCACGATTCCGTAGCTCACCGAGAGGCCCAGCCCCGTGCCGCGCGCCGAAGATTTCGTGGTGAAGAATGGATCGAAGATGCGGTGCAGGTTATCGGGATGGATGCCAACGCCGGTGTCGGTCACTTCGACCTCGACGGAACCGTTTACGGCCGCGGTGCGGATCTCGAGCATGCCGCCGCTCGGCATGGCGTCGCGTGCATTCATAAATAGGTTCAAGAACACCTGTTGCAGCCGCGTAGTCGAACCGTGCACGATCGGCAATTCGTCCGTAAAATTCCGGATCACGGTGACTCGCGCTGACTTAAAAGGATGCTGCACCAGGCTCAAAGTTTCATCGAGCACGATGTTCAGATTGACCGGCACGAATTGCGCGCCGCCCGTGCGCGAGAAATTCAGCAAGTTGTTGACGATTTCGCTGGCGCGGAACGTCTGTTTCACGATCTTCTCGATCGTTTTCTGTCGCGGGTCTTCCGAGGGAATCTGCTTCCCGAGCATCTGGATGTAGTTTGAGATGACCGCCAGCGGCGTATTGACTTCGTGCGCCACTCCCGCGGCGAGCAGGCCCAGCGAGGTCAGTTTCTCGTTCTGAATCATCTGCTCTTCCAGTCGGATGCGCTCAGTGATGTCGTCGAGCAGAATCAGCCGGCCCAGCCGCTCGCCGTTCTTGCCGACCAACGGCGCATACGATGCGTTCACGACGTAGCGCTGGCCGCTTCGGCTGAACAGCCGGAATTTGTAGATACTGTGCACGCGATCGTCGCTCGAGCGGGAATCCATCTCGGCGATGAAGTCCGAGGGCATTGTCTCGGCCAGCGCCGTGCCGACGGCTTCGTGGCGCGGGATGCCGAGCAGCCGCACCATTTGCGGATTCCACGATTCGACGCGGTCTTCAAGGTCCGCGGTGAGCACGCCGATATTGAGCGACTCGATCGTGTTTTCGTGGAATTCCTTCAGGCGCTCAATCTGCGCCGCCTTCTGTTCGAGCGAGTGGTAGAGGCGCGCATTTTCAATCGCGATGGCGACGTAGCCGGCCATTGTGCCGAGCAGTTCGATGTCGTCGCTCGTCAGATAGTCCCCGTCAACCGTTTTGCCCAGGCCGAGGACGGCCACGATGCGTTCGCGGAAGCGGCATCCGATGAAATAATTCAGTCCGAGTTGCTCGAGCGTCCGGTTGACCGATTCGCTCTTGCCTGAGCCGCGCGCGGATTCGAAAAAGAGGCACGATTCCCATAGTGCCGGGCTCTTCGTGGGATCGAGGAAGCTCAAATCGAGCGGCGCACGAGCCTGCACTCCCACGGACCTCGAAAGCGTGAACGACCCCGCGCTCTCCGGATCTTCAAGGAAGATGGCGAGCCGGTCCACGAGCAGCGTCTGCGAAATCCGGTTGAGCACGGAGCCAAGCAGCGGTTCGAGCCGCACTTCATTCGTGAGCGTGCGGCCGAATTCAATCAGCGTGCGACGGTAGTTCAGGCGGTCGCGATAGAAGAAATGGTCCAACCGCGCCTGAATCCAATCGCGCAGTGGCTGAAACAAGAACAAAGCAACGATGAACGCGATTGCCGTGCCGAGTGTTCCCACGGAACCGAACGAATGGAACAGCAGCCCGATGAGGGCGACCACGCCGAAATACACCGCGACCACCGACGCGGTCGCAAACGTATAGACCAAGCCGCGCTTGAAGATGATGTCCACGTCCATCAAGCGGTAGCGGATGATGGCGTAGCCGAAGCAGAGCGGAATCAGCGCCAGGGAAAACGTGGAAGCATTCATCCAGCCCGTCGGCACGACGCCGGAAATGAAGGGCATGATGAAGAACAGCAGAAACGGCAGGCTTCCGGCGAACGTACCGATCGTCACCCACTTGAGCTGCTGCCGCAGCAGCCCGCTCGGCGCGCGGCGATAACTGGAGAGGAAGATCACGGCCGCGAGCAGGAAGTATGCGCCCCAGTATGCAAATTCGATCTGATCGAGCCGGAAGCGGCTCGCGAGCGACGGCATGAAGTCGAGCGCCGACATCGCCACGCTGATATGCAGCAGCAACAGCGCGAACGGTAGCGCGTAAACTCCGCCAAGCCACCACTTCAGATTCCGGACGCGCCTCTGCGGAAACACGAGCGCGAAATGAACCAGCAGCGCCGCTTGCAGGAGCAGCGCAACGACGTTAGACCAGTAAATCGTCCAGTCGAACGAATTCAGCTTTCCGCTGTAATGAAACGCGTAAAAAATGAACGACACCAGGCAGAAGACGTAGAAATGAACCGCGCGCGGCGCCGTCCAGCGCTTGACGATGATGAACGCGCCGATGAAAAGATACAGCAGCGCGAGTACCCCGAGGTAATTCCAGATCGGAGTCGGATTTTCCTCCGGCGCGGCAATCAGTTCGGTCTGGAACGGCTCGCCATTGCGCAGCAGCCGGTAGTTCACTCGCGACCAGACTCCCGCGCGCAGCAACTGCTCCGTCACCTGGGTGGCGCGGTGAATCCTGGCACCCTGCACAGACTCGACGACATCTCCCGGCTCAACGCCCGCTTTCGCGGCGGGCGAACCCGGCTCCACGCGCCAGGCCTGAACTCCCGCCGTGCTGTCCAGCCACACGACGCCGTCTTCAGGAATCACGAATTGAGACCGCTGACGATAGTTCAGGACGCCAAAGACGACCGCGGCCACAGACAGGAAAGCCAGCAGAATGGCGGTAAAGCGGCTTTGCGCGCTATGGTTCATCTGGAAAGCCTCGCGGGCACACACCCGCGCGCTCCGTGTGAATGCAGCATTTGAACTTCCATTAATTGGGGGAGATTGGGAGACATATCCGTATTACTATCTGTGGGTTAGATGATACCCTATGTCTCCCTGGACGTCACTTCCGTTTTTCAGTAGGTGCCATTCCAAATTCCATAGGTCACGCCAACCATCAAAACTGAAGGCTCAGGCCGCCCCGGAACGTCCGGTAGGCTGAAACCATGATGATCTGGCCGTCGCGTGTGGCCACCGGGACATAGCCCTGCGCGAAGAGATTGCCAAGGTCCGCGACAGCCTGCACGTGCCGGAAACACCTCCAGGGAATCGGCTGGCGCACCATCAAATTGAAATACGGGTCCACGCGGAAAAATGTCTCGCCAAATTCATCCACGCGGGAGACTACGCTTCCGCCGACCCATTTGTATCCTGTGGTGATCTGTGTGCCAGTTCCGGGAACATGCGCCGTCATCGAGCCGGCGACGCTGCTGTGATAGCCACTGCTCAAAGCCTGACGCAGCGTATCGGTCGGGCCTCCGCCCGCAATCGGTGAAAGCGCTCCGCCCCAGGCGTAAACCAGCGTCGCCGACAGGTCATCGGAGAACTGCTTCTGATACGCAGCGCGCGCGCCCCATGCGCTCATCCCGCCAGCATCGTATGCGAAATCGCTCGCCAGAAAAGTCTGCAGAAAATCGAAATTGTTCGTGCCGCGGCCCTTGCCGAACACGGCCGTGTCGTCGGAATCGTCATGGAATCCCGCGAATTCGATGCGAGCATGATTGGCGAGCAGATGTTCGACCGCAAATTCTTCGTGCCAGCCATTCACAAGAACCGGCCGGCCGGCGCGGAACATCAAGGTCGGAAATTCGTCGAGCGAATCCAGAGCGGAATCGAGCGGTCCGGTGGCTTCCGGACTCGCCTCCGGCACAGGCCGCGAAGCGAGCAGGACGGACGCCTCCCAAGCAGGAGAGATTTGAAAAGCAACTTCGGCTCGCGGGCGAACGCCTGTCGTTGTCTGGTTGCCGAGTCCGGCCAGCAGGTATTCGGCGCCGTAGCGCAGAGTGACGCCGTCCGTGACGGCAAACGAGCCGTCCTGATCCATTCGCATCGCGCGAAACATCGGGCCGGTAGGCCCGAGGCGTGACTGGCGCAACATCAGACTCGTGGCTGGTCCTGACTTCGTGTCTCCGTCGGGCAGCCAGAGCGTGGCGAATCCGCCCGAAGGAGTCTGGCTTTCGTAACTGAACTGGCCCGCGAGCAGAAGCCGCCCCGTCGCCCCGATGCCTTGGTCGTACGCAAATGAGGTTCCCGGAGTGTCCGAGAAACTATTCAGCGCGCCGGGCCGCGCACCGGAGATGACGTCAATGCGGCTGCGCGCCTGATGGGATTCGGCGGCGGGAACGCTTTCACTGGGCTCGTCTCCATCCACAAGAACAAGATCGCCGTCATCCAGACGCAAGACGGGGCGCGTGCTGGGCGCGGAACGCAGCACCCAAGCCCAGTCGCCATTCGCTGGGCGCTGGTTTGTCTGGCGAAGCACGCTGGTGAGGCCGGAGAAAATCGAGCCGAGCTGAATTTGCAGCGTCGTCGTCCCGCTGTCCTTTACATGAACGTCCGGCTCGAGCGTGGGCAGGAATCCAGCGAGCATGGCGCGGACCGAATATGTCCCTGGCCGCAATTCCGGTGTGGAAAAACGGCCGTGTTCATTGGTGCGCATTTGGAGCGTCGTCGAAGCGAAGAACGACTGCGCGGTGATTACGACGGTCGCGCCCATCTGCGGCACGCCAACGGGGTCGAGCACAGTTCCATCAATCTTTCCCGCTTTCGATTCTGCCGCCGCTCTGGGCGCGGCCACCACCCAAAGGAGAGTGGCTGCCAGAGCGAGAATGCCGAGCGTGCGTAGATTCACGTTTGTCTTACCTCCCGTCATGATTTCGGGGGAGCCTTGACCGTGAAACTTGCTTCCGGAGCTATCGTCTTCTTGGCAAGATTATCCGTGATTTGAACTTGTAACTTGTAATGCGCCGGCGCGAGCGATTTGAGGTCCAGCGCCTTCTCGAGCCAGATTTCCTCGCCGTGCTGGTTATATTGACGCGAATTCTCGGTCAGCTTCAGCACGGGCCGGTTAAAATCGTCGAGCACCTGATAGGTGATGTCCGAGTCAGCCGAATGCGTTTTGGGATCGATGGTCAAATTGTAAACCTGCAGGAAAATCCCCATCGTCGCGCCCTGTTCGAACGTCGAGTCGATCTTCGGCCGCACTTTCAAGTCGCCCAGCACGAACTGCCCCATCCCGATATCCCGCGAAGAAACGCGCTGGATCTCGTCGGCGAGAATCAGGGAACTGGCCGCCAGTTGCTGGTCGTCGAACCGCTTTACAGCCAGCCGGTCGTTGATCACGCCCAGATTGCCGCTGTTCACGTCTTTCAGCACGATGTCAATTCGATAGAGGCCCGGGCGCAGCGGAACCGCTTTCTGATAAATCGACTGCCCCTTGAGTGACTGCTGGAAAAGAGTGTCAGGAAATTCTTTCGAAATGTTGTCCTCAAACGTCTGTACCACTCGGCCGCTCACGCTCGTGATGCGCGCGAACAGATTCATGTTGGCCGTTTCGACGCCATCCTTGTCCTGGAAGCTCATCTCATGATTCGGAATCTGAATTGTGATGGGCACAAGGTCTGTTTCATCCGTGACTCGCAGCAGGTCGTACATGTATTGGAAATGGATCTGGTTCGGCGTCAGACGAGATTCGACGACGGCTTCCAAGTCCTTGTACTTCACCGGCGGAGGCGTCTGGATCTTGGCGTAGAGGTCGAGGCGGCTGAATTCGTCCATTTTCTGCGTGCGCAGGTCGCTCTTCGGCATGTGCGTGCCGTCAGTGTTCTTGAAGCGATCCAGCTTGGAGGCCTCGCCCATCGCTTCGAGGTCGGTCAATCCCGCGCCGGGAACATAAAGCAGCGCGTCCTTCTCGCTCGGGTCCATCGTCAAGTGATACTCGCCGCTGCCGGATGGATCCACAAATTCGAGTTCGACGTCTTCGCCGATCCCGGGCAGGTAGCGGTAGCGCCAGTCTTCGAAGGGATATGTGGAAGTCTCGCCGCCGCCTTCCTCCGGCGTTCGAGTGTATGGCCCGCCGGCGGGGTGCGAGTCGGTTTCATCCGGTGGTCCCCACATCAGGTAAATACGGCCTCGGTCGGTTTTCCAGCCGGGAATGCCGGATGAGTAGTGTTCATTCGTATAGGCCACTCGCCGGTAGTATTCTTCTTTGTAGCTGTTCTCCGATGAGCCCTGATCGCGGTTGCGGCGCTCCCAGAAATTCTCGATGAAGTTCTCCCGCTCCTCGTTCGTCTCGAGGTGCAGGAAGGCGCTGCGCTCTTCCGGCGTGATGATGTAAGAAATCGGGCCGTTGAGCCACTCTTTATAAACGGGCGCCAACTCTTTCTGCAGATCCTTTTCCTTCTTTTTCTTCTGCTTGGCGTCCAGCTCTGACTTGGCCTGGCTTTCGTCCTGTTGTTGGGTGTCCTGAGGATAGGCCGTGACTGCAAGGATGAACACTGCGGTGAGAATTCCCAAGATAGAAAGGACCGACGAACGCTTCATATGCGAGAGCCCCCGAGCTTTAGGGATTCTAGCCCCCCTAGAAACACCCGTCAAGTTAAGCCGCGCCGCTAGTGAGGCTTACCGTTTCGGATTCCCCAGCCTCCCGCAGGGTTGCCCACGATCTTCGGCTCCGCGGACTAAATTCCGGGCTCCACGAAATCTCTCTTCCCCGGCCAACCCCGGCGCTTACAATTCCGATCCAACGGCATTGCGAAAGGCTGCGCATTTGTTTGGAAACGGCTGAAAACTCTATTACAATGAAGGACGACAATCTTCGATGAGTGCCTTCGCTCCCGGTCACGATTCCTGAGGGGGGACGTCCGGGCGAGGCGAGCAGTCCTGCGGGTGAGCACCTCCTGCGCGCAGTACCCGCCGAAGAAACTTTTCGCCCCTTCGCGGCGTATTTATCTGTGTGGAGACTTCTGACCGGTCTGGAACCGGAGCGATGGGACTAATCCTATGAAGAAGTGGAAGAAGGTCGTACTCATTATCGGCGCCGTGGTGGTGCTGGGAATCATAGTGATCGTCAGCATCACGCAGGCGAATAAGGGCGTTGTCACGGTGCAGACCGCGCAGGTGACCAAGCAAGACATCACCTCGCTGGTCACCGCTTCCGGCGAAATCCGCCCGCAAAACTACACGAACGTGTTGGGCCAGGGCTTCGGGAAAATCACGCAGATTGACGTGAAGGAAGGCGACGTCGTGAAAAAGGGCGACGTCCTTCTGCGCGTCGAGAGCGTTCAGCCGGCCGCCGACGTGAAAGCGCAACAGGCCAACATGGACGCGATGGATGCGGGGATTAAGTCCGCGGAAGCCGCCGACCAATCGGCGCAGGCCGATGTCAAGCAGGCCGAAGCGAACCTGGAGAAGGCACAACTCGATTGGCAACGCAGCCAGGGACTTTTCAAGGACGGCCTGATTCCAAAATCTCAGTACGACTCCGACAAGTCAGCCTACGACGCCGCGTCCGCGACGCTCGTTGCGAACCAGGCTCGCGCCCAGCAGGCCCATGCGCAGTATGCGCAGGCGCAGTTCGCGCAGCAGCAGTCATCAGCCACCTTGATCAGATTGCGCGACGTATTGAACAAGACCGACTACGAAGCCCCGATTGCCGGCGTGGTCACCTACATTCCCGTCAAGGTTGGCGAGAACGTGGTTCCCGGAATTCAGAATGCCGAGGGCAGTTTCCTCCTGACGATTTCCGATATGTCCATCGTTAACGCCGAAGTGATGGTCGACGAAACCGACATTCCCAACGTGAAGCCGGGACAGGAAGCCGACGTAACGGTCGACGCGTACCCGGGGCAAACCTTTAAGGGCCATGTATCTGACGTCGGCGAAGAGGCGATTCTGCGCACCTCAGGGCTAGCGACCACGCAGCAAACATCGGCAAACAGCCAGGAAGCGCGGGACTTCAAGGTGCATGTCCGACTCGACGATCCGCCGAAGGGAGTCCGTCCGGGGCTTTCAAGCACCGCCAAGATCCAGACCGCGCGTCGCGCCAATGTGCTGACGATTCCGATCCAGGCGCTGGCGGTCCGCTCTCAAGAGGAGCTTGAAGAAGCACAGAATCAGGGCAAGTCGGGCGGGAGCGTGACTCTCGCAGCTTCGAAGCCTGCGCCTTCAGCCGATGGTTCTGCCGCGAGCACCGATATTCAAGGCGTGTTCATCGTGCAAAATGGCAAAGCGACGTTCGTGCCGGTGAAGACGGGCATCACGGGCGTCACGAACATCGAAGTGCTCAGCGGACTGAAGGAAGGCGACACGATTGTCACGGGAAGCTATAAAGCGCTGCGCACGCTGCGTTCGGGTACGTCGATCAAGGTGGACAATTCCGCGCCGAAGCTCAACGATCAATCGTCCACATAGAGGTCGTGCGATAATCGGGCCGCAGGGCGGGAAAGCTAATTCCGCGCTGCGGTCATCGTATGCAAGGGGATTGGGGGCTTCATGGCCGTCGAAGAAGCAACCGCGCCGCAAACGTTCCGCCAGGACCTGATCGATTCGGGCATCGTCATCTGCACCGAAGACCTCTGGAAGACATACGAGATGGGTTCCGAGCAGGTCCATGCATTGCGCGGAACGAATCTGGAAATTCGCAAAGGCGAATATGCGGCCATCATGGGACCGTCGGGTTCGGGAAAATCCACGCTGATGAACCTGATCGGATGCCTCGATTCGCCCACGAAAGGCAATTACTGGCTCGCCGGAAGGCTCGTCAGCGAACTCGATGACGACGAGCTGGCGTATATCCGCAATAAGGAAATCGGGTTTGTTTTTCAGACTTTCAATCTGCTGCCCCGGGCCACGGCGTTGCACAACGTCGAATTGCCGCTGATTTACAACGGCACGCCCGCCGAAGAACGCCTCGAGCGAGCGAAAAAAGCGATCGAGCAGGTCGATCTGACCGGGCGCATGATGCACAAGCCGAACGAGCTTTCGGGCGGGCAACGCCAGCGCGTGGCTATCGCGCGCGCTCTGGTCAATCATCCCTCCATTCTTCTCGCCGACGAGCCGACGGGAAACCTAGACTCGCAGACGGGCGAGGAAATCATGGCGCTTTTCGCGCGGCTGCACGAACAGGGCAACACCATCATCCTCGTCACGCACGAACCCGACATCGCCGCGCACGCCCATCGCGTGATCCGTCTGCGCGACGGAAAAATCGAAAAAGACGAAAAAATCAAGTAGGGCTGCTCCGCTTTTTACGGGAGCGCCGAAATTAGAGGGGGCGAGGCTATGAAAAGTGGCTCGCGTTACTTGGCCATTTCTGCGGCGGTCTTTTTTTGTGCCGCCGCTTCTCGCGCGCAAGGAACCGCGCAGCAAAAACCGAGTGCGCCAGCTGCGCCGTCCCAAGAGGCGGTGCAGGCGATGATCGAGGCGGCGACGCCAGGGCCGCAGCACGCGCAGTTGATGAAGCTCGCGGGCGAATACACGGTGGATATGAAATTTTTCGCGCAGCCGGGCGCGGAGCCGGAAGAGTCTACGGGCACGGCGACGCTGAAGCCAATCCTCGGCGGCAGGTTCCTCGAGGAAGAAAATTCCGGCGAGAGTTTCGACCAGCCGTATTCGGGCCAGCGGGTTTATGGCTACAACAAAGGCTCGAAGCAGTACGAGGCCATCTGGATTTACACCGGCTCGACTGCGTTCCTCGTGCTCAATGGGTCGAGCGACGACGGCGGGAAGACAGTGCGCTACAGCGGCGCGTTTTTGGGGCCGGCCGGCAAGCCGCAGGAACTGCACGTGACCTTCAAGCAGACCGACGATGACCACTTTGTCGTCAGGCTTTTCGGTTCCGGCCCATCGGATTCCGCGCCCGTGGTAGAGACGGCTTACACCCGGAAGACGGCGAAGGTGGGCGGCAAAGGACGCGAATGAGGCAAGCGAAAACGCTAAGTTCGGAGTTGATTTAGAAAGATTCGCTGGAATAAAACACACCGCGTGACGATCAAGATGTGACCGCAATTGGAGATTCATCGGGCACGCAAAAACAAACAGGGCTCCGAATCAGTGATGACTCGGAGCCCTTGTGATTTAATCCTGGCGGCGACCTACGTTCCCGCACAGTTACCCGTGCAGTATCATCGGCCCTGCGGAGCTTAACTACCGTGTTCGGGATGGGAACGGGTGTGACCCCCGCGGTGAGACCACCAGAAAAACTAGAGGCTGGAAGCTGAAGGCTGGAAAAAAGCCAGAGCCGAGCAGCGCAGCCGAAAATTGGAAGTTCGAGGTCAGAAGCTGGAGACTCAGAAAAACTCCAGGCTGACAGCGAACTTTGCAACTGAAGGAAGCAGGGAACCGCAATTGCTGCTGAGTAGAGAAAGTGAAAAGACGCGGGCTTTGCCAACGAGCGTGTGCTGTTGGGAAAGTTTTATGGTCAAGCCGAACGGCCGATTAGTACGGGTAAGCTACACGCATTACTGCGCTTCCACCTCCCGCCTATCAAGGTCGTAGTCTTCGACCGGCCTTCTTACGCCGCCGTAGCGGCGTTGGGAGACCTTATCTCGGGGTGAGTTTCTTGCTTAGATGCATTCAGCAATTATCTCTTCCGGACTTCGCTACCGAGCAATGCCCCTGGCGGGACAACTCGTACACAAGTGGTCCGTTCATCCCGGTCCTCTCGTACTAGGGACAACTCCCCTCAAGTCTCCTGCGCCCACACCAGATAGGGACCGAACTGTCTCGCGACGTTCTGAACCCAGCTCACGTACCGCTTTAATAGGCGAACAGCCTAACCCTTGGGACCTTCTACAGCCCCAGGATGCGATGAGCCGACATCGAG
>DATEFX010000019.1:0-19539 GCA_035280405.1 Candidatus Acidiferrales bacterium
CTTCAGCTTAAGATGGCCGTCGTTGAGGACTTCCAGTTCTCGCATCAGGGTGTACCTCCTCTGTGAGTTCAGCGCTCCAGGGAAAGTACACCCTCTTTTCCTGCTTAAAATCCCAATTTACACAAAAGAATTTACGCTACCTCTGAGGATTTCTACGCCTTGCCATATCGCCAGTGGATTTCTCCACATTTGCACTGGACCCATTGTGGGCCTTTGGCATCCTCCGTTGTGCGGCCAAAATCCGTGATTTCCTGACGGAATGCGCAGCAGCGGCGCAAAGCTCCATGCCCGTCCGTTAAGTTCCTCCCTTGTTCGGGCAAGAAGTCACCATTTTCTTACGCTTTCGCGATAACGTCGAATGACACGCCTGCTCACTTTGCCTTCGGCATCCTCCATCAGTTCTCGCATGGAATGCTGTGCTGCAAAACATCCATAGATAGCGTGTCTGTTTGCGCTTTCGTCGATGATTTTGTGTAGTTGCTTCGCCGAGAACGGGCGAAAGCCCAACAACCCCCGCGCTGCAATCGGGACTTCGGTTTTGAAATCATTCGCTGCCAAGAACGCCTGAATCGCACCATCGCGGGCGACGGCACTGAATTTCTCATTTCTTCCGATGCACGCAGCTACATCCCAAGCAGATGCGTACGACGATTCTTTGTTCCATTTCAACGCTTGAATGTGGTCGATGAAACCGTGCGGATTCTCATCGCGCCTGATCTTGACCGGAATTATCGTTTTTCCGAGGGCGAGCGCAAATCCGGTTTCTTGGTCCGTCCAGTCTGATTCGGAGAAGGCCCTGGTAAGCAGCGGGATGAAAATGTCGCATTCGCGCAGCGCCTTTCTAATCTCGGTGCGCCAGTGGGCAGACGGACGGATGTCTTCATGGGCCAGAAACGCGCTGAACCCAAAATCTTCAAGGCCCGACTTCAGTCCTCCGGCGAGCTTTTTCGCCTTATGCGAGTAGCTCAGAAAAATGCTTAGAGGTTCCATATCACCCCTCGAAGGGTATGGCGCTTCTCTCGATTTTCTCACGCAGCCAAAATGCGGCGCGTTGAAGTTTGCCCACGCGAAGTTGCCTCGGCCCCTGCCCTTTAAGCCAAAAGAGCCTCCCGGTCTGGAGACGAACCGTGATCTCTAGTTCTGTGCATTCGGCAAGCGACGTTATTTTTGGCACTGAAGCGATGTTACTGAAGTGGCGTATCGAACTAGGCGGCAGTTCCTTATCCCAGATTGACTTGTTGTCGAACCAAATGACTTCCTTCCCGTTGTTTCTCGTGTAGGCGATGTTCGCAAGCAGGTATTGCTTCGTCCAGGACCGATTCCGAATGTCAAAATTTGGGTGGAATTGTGTGCCTTCCGATGACCAGTTGTAACCCACAAGAACGTCGGTCGCCCGCAAGAATCACAGGACCATCCTATACAGCAGCACGAAAAGAGAACCTGCGAAAACAGCACCTAGGAAATTAGCGAGAACCTCATCCCAAAATGTCATTTGTTGGCTCTACGGGGTGAGACCGGCGTTCTGCGCCGACCCCACGGCCTTCACGTAAATCGCTTGCGGTAATTCGGGTAGTTGTCCTTGGTAGGAGTGCGGAACAGTGACCAAGAATCCGTGACTACGAGGAATCACAGTCATCTTGTATTTGGCATCTACGATTCTGAAAAGACCTTCGCAATATCCTGCGAGATGGTTGCAGTATGCTTCCAGCTTCATGTTAAGTTCCCGTTCCCGTACCGCCTTTTGTATCTCCGCTTCGTCGAGCGGAGCACGCTGTTCGGGGGACTTCGCGTCTAGGGGCGGCAAGACATGGGCGATGAATGCGTCAGTGGAATCATGCAGTGTGAGAAATACCCCGGCAAACTGGTGGGACAAATTTCGATATTCCTGAATCTCCTTGACTATCGGGTCGTCGTTGAGGGCCTTGACGAGTTCGTCATACCGCTCTTTCGTCACAATGCCTTCCCGTTTGCACCGTTTGTATGCCGTGCACAGCAATTCGGCGAGATGGCGAAGCTGCCAAAGAACACTTGCGAAATGCGCCCGGAACACGAGCGCGTCTTCTTGGAGCATGTCACGTTCAGCTTGCGATAACGGTTGAGTGGCTGCATGGGCGCGCTTGCTTCCGACCAAGCGCATCGCACCCGTGTCCGCATAAACTCTCACGTACGCTGCGTGATACAGGCAGACATTCAGCGTGTGCCAAACCTCGGCGACCATGCCCTCGAAGTCTTGGATCGGGAGTGAGCTTACCCTGCCCATGTTTTGCGTTTCCTCGCCCCCAAACAACAGCGAGGGCCAATCCTACTTCCAAGATCAGCTTACACACAAGTTGTACACGACCTGCCATCTGATTGCCCTGCTGACCAACAACGCCGGACGATTCAGTTTCCACTTACCAGGAATTTCTAATGCGAAACAGCGCGTTGCCGAACTATCTCAGTTCACACAGTTGCCCAACGCTAGCAACGGAACGACTCACGCCCCCCAAACCTCCAGAGTTTTCTTGATGGACTGGACCCGAAGACGAGGGTACTCCGCGCTAACTTTCTCGGCGAGATCGGCGGCGTGCGGGGAGACGACGATTAGTTTCCGTTCGCGCGACGCGTCTAAGGCTTGCAGAATCGGCCCGTAAGATGAGTTGTCATACTTGTTGAAGCTGTAGCCAACTGCTACGACCGTTCCCGATTCGCGGACTAGGGAACAAGCCTTCGAGTATGTCTCGCGGACAAATGCGTGTCGCAGTTTCGCCCTGACAAACGCGTCGAAAAACTCTCGATAACGGTTCGCTTCGCCTGGATGTCCAGATTGCGAAGCGGTCACATGCGCAGGTGTGTTGCAAGGGCGCTGGTCTCACTTCTAAATCATAATGGGCCTTCAGATATTCTAAGTGGTTGGGAGGACCCTGACGTTCCCATTCTGCCCAAAGCTCGCGGTAGCTCATCGGAACCAAACGTACGGGTGACTCTTGGACTTTGGCGGCCAGTTCATCAGCCTCAGCGCGGTGGATGCGGCATTCGGGCCACAAGTTCGCGTTGCGGGGCTCCCAGTATAGGTATACTAGCCGTACTTCCTGCGTTCGGTAGCAGTTCAACAGGCCAAAGGCGTGCTTTATGATCTGTGCGGCATCGAGGAATTCATATCGCTTTGGCGTTTCACGCGCGTGCTGAGATGTCAGGGCAGACCCTGACCCTCAAGTCGCGCGAAAGGAAGCGCATCGAATATCAGCGCTTCGGATTGACGAGCAATGATGTTTGGCCCCAATGGCCGGAGAAGACGAACGACTCAAGGGGCTTGCGCGCGCGCGGGGCGAGTTCGCGTTCGCGCAAGCGGTCCGACAATTTGTTCGCATCGCCCGGATAGCCGAGAGCGAATCCAGCGACAGGTTCAAAGCCTTCGGGGATGGCGTACGTCTCGCGGATTTTGTCGGGCAAAATTCCGGCCATTTGATGAACGAAAAGGCCGCGGGAAACCGCTTCGATGGTCAGTTGCGCGCCGGCCTGGCCGACGTCGTGCCAGCCGTAGGGATTCGGGTCGCCATTGTCCCAGCGCGTGTTCGCGACGGAAATCATGAGCGCGGGAGCGTCCTTGCACCATGCGGCATTGCCCGGGACGAGGCACGCGAGCATGCGATCGAATTCGGCGGCTTCCTGCTTGCGCGCGACGAGGTATTGCCACGGCTGGCGATTGTTGCACGAAGGCGCCCAGCGCGCGGCCTCGAACAGGCTGCCGAAGATTTCGGGTTCGACGGGGCGATCGGCAAACGCGCGCGGGCTCCAGCGGCGGCGAAGAAGCTCGTGAATCGCGAAGCGAGTCTCAGCAGGTTTTTCCATAACGATTCCTTATTCGCTGGAGAAGGTGAATTTCGTGCCGGGTTAAGACAGGTCGAACAATAGCACTTCGGAAGGCGCGGTGGCCTCGAAATCGAGACGCTTCTCGTTCGAGACAGCGGCGCCGTCTCCGGCGACGAGTTCTTTGCCGTTGACGCGCACGGAACCGCGCGCGATTTGAATCCACGCGTGGCGTCCGGGCTCGATGGGGTGCGAGATTTTTTCGCCGGCCTTCATGCGCGCGACGAGCAGATTCGCGTCCTGATGAATCGAGACGGGCGCGTCTTTCCCGGCGAGCGGGACGAAGCTGCCGTTCCAATCGTCCTTTGCGAACGTGTGCTGCTCGTACGCGGGCTTGAGGCCTTTGCGCTCGGGCTGAATCCAGATTTGGAGAAGATGCACGGGCTCGGACGGCGAAGGATTCATCTCGCTGTGAAGCACGCCCGTGCCGGCGGTCATGTGCTGGAGTTCGCCCGGGCGGATGACGCCGCGCGTGCCGGTGGAGTCGCGATGCTCGAGCGCGCCTTCGAGCACCCAGGTGAGGATTTCCATGTCGCGATGCGGATGCATGCCGAAGCCTTTTCCTGGCGCGACAACGTCTTCGTTGATGACGCGCAGGGTGCGGAAGCCCATGTGGGCGGGATCGTAATACTGGTCGAACGAGAATGAATGATGCGTGTCGAGCCAGCCGAGATTGTTGTGGCCGCGCTCGTCGCGGAGGCGAAGGGTGATCATCGGATTCTCCTGTTATCCATATGGATACTATTGGATGCACAAAGCGTTACTTCGATTCCGGGGAGGCGCAGGGCGGTCATTTTGCTGGAGTTAGGGCTTCTTCGTGGGGCGAAGGAGCACTTCGCTGATGAAGGACTGCGGAGCGGAGGTGAGAACCATGGCGACGGCGTGAGCGACGTCGCCGGGCTGGAGGATGTTGTCCATTTTCTTGCCCGGGTGAGGCGAAAATTCGGTGGCGACGGAGCCCGGGCAGATGGCGGCGACGCGAATGCCGTAGACGCGGAGATCTTCGGCCATGCAATACGTGAGGCCGAGCAGGCCCCACTTCGAGGCGCAGTAGACGCTGCCGCCGGCGAAGGAGTTCTTGCCGGCGAGCGAGGCGATGTTGATGATGTGGCCGCGGCTGCGGGAAATCATCCCCGGGACGACGGCGCGGCTCATGAGGAACACTCCCTTGAGATTGGTGTCTAACAAGGCGTCCCAGTCCGTTTCGTTGAATTCCTGAATTGGGGCGAAACGGCCGACGCCGGCGTTGTTGACGAGGATGTCGATGGCGCCGAGGGATTTAGAGGCGGTTTCGACGAGAGCAGAAACCTCCGAGGCGTTGGAGACGTCTGCCGGAAAGGCAAGATTCTGGATTCCCTCGCGAGAGAGGGTGGCGGAAGCTTGTTCGAGGCGCTTGGCGTCGCGCGCGCACATGGCGACGCGGGCGCCCATTTGGCCTAGGCGACGAGCGATAGCGAGGCCGATGCCGCGGCTGGCGCCTGTTACGAGGGCGGATTGACCGGATAGGGGCAGTTCGGGAGGCATGCGGAAACACCTCGGGCGACATTTTGAGCCAGGAAGCCATCTTAGCATGTATGAAGCGGGGTCACGGAAGGTGACACGCGATGAGAGTGGTGCAAACGGCCTTGCAGAGGCGAGTAGCTTTCCATATAATTTATAAGTTTTCGTGTGTTCTGAGTTTCCGCCAGGCCAATCCAGAGACAGGCTGCACGCCAGCCAAGAAAATGAGCGAGGAGGCAGTGAGAAAATGATGCGAAAGTGTATCGCGGCGTATGGAATGATTTTAATGCTGGGAGCGATGCTGGCGCTTGCCTCGCCGCCGGCAGTGGCGCAGGCCCAGCAAGCAGCGAATCCGCCGTATTCGCTGGCGGAGTACAACGCGTATCAAGCGGCGGCGGGACAAACGAATCCGCAGGCGAAGATTCAAGCGTGCGACGATTTCGTCGCGAAATTTCCGAAGTCGGTGCTGATTCCTCTGATCGATGAGCTTTATTACAACGCGTACAACCTGGCAAAGAATTACCCCAAAGTGATCGAGTCGGTGGATCAGTTCATGGCCATTCCCGACGACAGCTTCACGAAGCTGAATATTACGAAGGAAGCTATTCTGGGGAAGCGGCTGACGGCACTTTATTACCGCGCGCTGGCGTTCAACCAGTCATTCAAGGAAACGGATCCGAACGCGCAGGATGAACTGACGAAGGCGCGGCAGGACGCGCTGCAGGGATTGACGATGCTGGGGCAACTTTCGAAGCCCGCGAATATGAACGACGACCAATTCGCGCAGCAAAAGAAGCCGCTCATCATCCTGTTCAACTACACGGCGGGCTCGGCGTCATATCAGACGAAGGACTACAAGAGCGCAATCGATTCGTTTAACGCGGAGCTGGCGGAAAATCCGACCGACGCCGCGACTTATTTCCGCACCGGCGTGGCATACCTGCAACTGGCGGCAAAGCAGGCGCCGCAGGCACCGGCAGCCGGCGGCAGCGCACCGCCGACGCCTCCCGCGGGAGCGGCAGCGGATCCGGCGGAGCAGGCCTCGGACCTCTACCTGAACGGCTTCTGGGACGTGGCCCGAGCAATCGGGCTGAAAGGGCAGGGAGAAGCGCAGATGAGATCGTATCTGCGCGCGCAGATGTTCAATTATGAGCAGCCAGCTTGCGGGACGCTGCTCGACCAGCAGATGGATGAGCTGGTTCAACTGGCGACGAACGCGCCGGCGCGCCCGGCAACGTACTCGATTCCGAGCGCAGCCGACCTGGGCAAAGTGCTGCAGGCGAGCAACCTGATTTCGATTCTGGGCGACTTAGAAGCCGGCGGCGACAAGGCAAAGACGACGTGGCTGGCGGCTTGCGGGCAGGAAATTCCGAATGTGGTGGGCAAAATCATTGACGTTACGCCTGGAGCTCCGGACAACAGCACGGTGGACATCAAAGTGTTCACCGCGGCGACGGGCGAAGCGATCATGGCCGGAACTGCGGCGAATCTGGACGTGACGGTGGCGGGACAGCCGGACGCGGCGACGCTGGAGAAGGGAAACCAGATTAAGTTCACGGGCACACTTGCGAAATACGACGCGCAGCCGCTGCTCGTCTATTTCGACAAGGGCAAGGTGGATCCTTCGTCGTTCCCGACAGAGAAAAAGGAAAAGGTGCCGGGAAAGAAGAAACCCGGCGCGACGGAGCGCGGCAGAGGCTGAGACTTAGATAGCGAACGCGAGAAGGCGGAGTTCAAGGGCTGCTTCAAAAAAGCAGCCCTTTCTTTTTTGGCTGAATTCATTTCCTGGTGAATGGAGACGACTCAAATGTGGCGATGGCCGTTGCGTTCGAGCTTGTGCTCTTCGAGCTTGCGGCTCAGGGTATTGCGGTGAATTCCGAGAACGTGGGCGGCGCGGGACTGGTTGCCCTCGGCGTTGTCCATGACGCGCTTGATGAACCGCTTCTCGAATTCCGCGAGGGCTTCCTCGAGCAGAATGCCGCGATCCACCATCTGGCCAATCAAGGCTTCGAGCTGATCCTTCACGACAACATCCTCCGAGATCCTTCGCCGCGGGGTCCGACTCGGGGCCTAAACCTCTGAGAGCTCAATCGAGCGCGTGGCCGGTCAGCCGCTCGTACGCTTCGCGATATTTCGCGCGCGTGGCGCTGACGACGTCGGGAGGCAGCGCGGGAGCGGGCGGCTGCTTCGCCCATCCGATGCGCTCCAGATAGTCGCGGACGTACTGCTTATCGAAAGACGGCTGCGCCTTGCCCGGTTCGTAGGAAGCCGCGGGCCAGAAGCGCGAGGAATCCGGCGTGAGCGCTTCGTCGATCCAGATGAGCTGATCGCCGTCGAGGCCGAATTCGAGTTTCGTGTCGGCAATGATGATGCCGCGCGCGGCAGCGTACTCGGAGGCGCGGCGGTAGACCTCGAGAGTGATGTCGCGCAGGCGCGTGGCAAGAGGCAGGCCGATGGTTTCGGCGGTGCGCTCGAAAGAAATGTTTTCGTCATGGCCCGTGGTGGCCTTCGTCGCGGGGGTGAAGATGGGCTCGGGAAGGCGATCGGAGTCGCGCAGGCCAGCGGGGAGCGGAATGCCGCAAATCTTGCCGGTGGCGCGATAGTCCTTCCAACCGGAGCCGGAGATATAGCCGCGGGCGACGCACTCGATGGGGATGGGCTGGGTCCGGCGAACGACCATCGAGCGGCCCTCGAGCGCGGCGCGATGCGGCGCGAGCGGGCCGGAGAAACCGGTGGCGCTGATGACGTGATGCGGCACGACGTCGGCGAGCTTTTCGAACCAGAAGAGAGAAAGCTGAGTGAGGACGCGGCCCTTATCGGAAATCGGGGTCGGAAGAATGACGTCGAAGGCCGAAAGGCGGTCTGTGGCGACGATCAGCAGGCGGTCGCCGAGATCGTAGATGTCGCGGACTTTGCCGCGGGCGACTAATTTCAGGCCCGGGAAGTCCGTCTGAGAAATTACGGGATAAGTCACTGGAGTAGCCACGGATTTTTTCGCCCCATGTAAGAGGCGACATTGTAGCGCACGGGAAAAAGTTGTCAACGGCGAATCGGAGAGCCTGAGGAAAAACTTTTCAGGGTGCGCAAAACTTTTCGCGCGAAAATTACGCCGCGCTGGACTTCGCTTTTTCCGCCGCTTCCTCCCAGCGGACGGAAACGAGTTTCGAAACGCCGGGCTCCTGCATGGTGACGCCGTAAAGGACGGAGCCCATCTCCATCGTCTTGCGATTGTGCGTGACGATGATGAACTGCGTGTGCTCGCCCATCTCCGTGAGCATGCGATTGAAGCGGCCGACGTTGGCTTCGTCGAGCGGCGCATCCACCTCGTCGAGGATGCAGAACGGGCTCGGCTGGAAACGGAACACGGCGATGAGAAGGGCGAGAGCCGTCATCGCTTTTTCGCCGCCGGAGAGCAGCAAAATGTTCTGGAGACGCTTGCCGGGCGGCTGGGCGACGACGTCGATGCCGCAATCCCCGGAGCTGTCGGGTTCGGTGAGGCGCATTTCGCCATTGCCGCCGCCGAAGAGAGTGCGGAAAGCTTCGGAGAAATTGCGATTGATGACGGTGAAGGCTTCCTCGAAGCGCTGGCGCGTGACGACGTCGAGTTCGGCGATGGCCTGCTGCGTATTGGCGATGGATTCGACGAGATCGTCGCGCTCGCGCGTGAGGAAATCGCTGCGCTGCTCACAATCTTGAAATTCATCGAGGGCCATCATGTTCACCGGGCCCATGGACTCGATACGCTCGCGCGCCTGCGTGTAACTCGCTTCAGCTGCGGCAAGTTCCTCGCCGGTGAGGAGGTTTTCCTGCTGGGCGAGCAATTCTTCGGGCTGTACGCCGGCGTCGGCGACGCAGGTCTGGCGGAGATGCTCGCGATCGGAATCGTTGCGGGCCTTTTCGATTTCGCGCTGATTGCGGGCGGCGCGGAGTTCGTCGAGTGACTGGCGACTGGCGCGGAGTGATTCGTCCGCGGCGGCGATGTGCGCGCGAACTTCGCTGCAAGACTGATCGAGCTGCGACTGGCGCGATTCGTACCGCGATTTTTCGCCGCGATGATGCTCGACTTGCTGCAAGAGCAGCGCGCCGGCGGCTTCGCGCTCGGATTGCTCCCGAAGAAGGGCATCGCGCTGCGCGCCGAGAGCGGCGACGCGTTCGCGAGACTGATTCGATTCCTCGGTGAGCCGCTGCTCGAGCGTTTCCGCGTTGGCGAGACGTTCTGACATGGCAGCGAGCGATTCGCGGCGCGCGGCGAGATCGGATTGCCGCGACTGGAATTCCTCACGCAATGAAGCCAATTTTTCAG
Organism: Candidatus Acidiferrales bacterium; assembly: GCA_035280405.1. Lineage (GTDB taxonomy): Bacteria > Acidobacteriota > Terriglobia > Acidiferrales > UBA7541 > DAHUXN01. The sequence goes on from DATEFX010000019.1 coordinate 9,653, forward strand.
CGGCTTCGACGGATTCCTGCTCGGCGGACGAGCGGGAAAGCAGAGCCTGCTCGCTCTGGCGGCGGAGATCAGCGGCGCGGGAGCGGGCCTCGTTCGTTTCGGCCTGGAGGCGCGCAAGTTCGCGCTGCGCATCCTCAAGCTGGCGGTTGAAACGAGCGAGTTCTTCCTGAGCTTGCTGCAGAACGTGCGAGGCGCTGACGCGGGATTTTTCGGCTTCGACGTGCTCGGACTGCTTCGATTGCAATTCCGATTCGACGCGGCGCTGCTCGGATTCGAGGCGAGCGAGCTCGGCTTGCGTTTCCGAGGTGACACGCTCGAGGCGAGTGGCTTCGGCTTCGTGCATGCGCAATTCGCGCTTGAGCGCGAGCGGGCCGGCTTCGCCCGGGCGACCGCCGGTGACCATGCGGCCGTGATAGCAGGTGCCGTCGAGCGCGACGAAATGATGCTGCGGATTTTCGCGCGCGAGCGATTCGGCTTCGGCGGCAGTTTCGACTAGATATGCGGAACGCAGCTTTGACAAGAACTGTTTCGCGGCGGGGCCGAGAGGATCGCGGAAGTCCACAAGGCGATCGAGGCGCGACACAACGCCGGGCGCGGAGAGCGGCGCGGAATCTTCCCGGGGCTCGTACTTCAGATGGCGGAGCGAGTCAACGAAGAAGGTGGCGCGGCCGCCCAATTCGTCGCGAAGCAGCGCGATGCCGGCGCGAGCGTGATCGAAAGTTTCGACGACGACGTATTCGAGCTCGTCGCGGAGAAACTGCTCGATGGCGCCTTCGTACTGCTGTTCGACTTCGGCGTAATCGGCGAGGACGCCGACGGCGCGGAAGCCGCTGGAGCCGGTTGCGGCGTTCGCGGAGAAAAGTTTTTGCACGGCTTCGGCGGTGTAGGCGCGTTCGTTGAGGATTTGCTCGAGCGAGCCGCGGCGGGCGCGGGCGGCGCTCAGCTCTTCGCGGAGTTTTTCGTTGCGCTGAGCGGTTTCCTGGTGCGCGCGGCGGAGGCTGGAGAGAAATTCCTGTGCGGTCTGGACGAGATGCTGCAAGTTGCGGGAATTTTCGACGGCCTGGCGATTACTGGATTCGGCGGCCTGGGCGCGCTCGGCCTGGGCGGCGCATTCGGCGGAGATGCGGTGGTGAGTCTCTTCGCGCTGCGCCTGCTCGGCGGAGAGGCGCGCGACGGAATCTTCAGCCTGAAGAGATTCGACCTGCGCGCGGACGGAATCTTCGCCGCTGCGGGAAGCGGATTCGCGGAGGCTCGCGATGCGCTGTTCGAGAGCCAGCTGCTCGGCGGCGCTGGCTTCGATTTCGTTCGCGAAGGCTTGCAATGCGGCATCGAGGTTCGCGGATTCGACGCGAAGCGCGGCGACGCCTTCGTGATGGGCGGCGAGGCGCGCTTGGACTTGTCCAGCCTGCGACTCGGCTTGAGCGATTTCGGCTGCGAGCTGATTGACGCGAAAATCCGTTTGCACAGACTGTTCGCGATTGAAGGTGATGCGGTTCTCGGCGCGGTCGAGCTCGAGGGCGGACTGGTTCAGCAAATTCTGGACCTGGCGCAGCTCGGTTTCGAGTTCGTAGTTGCGCGCGCTGAGGCGTTCCTGCTCGGATTCGAGTTCGCGGAGAGAGGCAGCTTCGCGATTTTCGGCGGCGTGCATTTCGCCGAGAGCGGATTCGAGGCGCTCGGCGTCGGAATCGAGCTGGCGCGCTTTGCTGGCGAGCACGGTGCGCATCAGGCCGCGCATTTCGTCGCGAAGCTCGGAGTAGCGGCGGGCTTTCGACGCCTGGCGCTTGAGCGAGGCGAGCTGCTTTTCGACTTCGACGAGAATGTCGTTGACGCGCGAAAGATTTGTTTTCGAGGCTTCGAGCTTGGCTTCGGCGAGGCGGCGCTTCGTCTTGTACATCGTGACGCCGGCGGCTTCCTCGATGAGCGCGCGGCGATCCATGGGGCGCGAATTCAGAATCTGGCCGATGCGGCCCTGTTCGATGATGGCGTAGGAATCGGGGCCGAGGCCCATGCCCATGAAAAGCTCCTGAACGTCGCGGAGGCGAGCGACGCGGCCATTGATGAGATATTCGCTCTGGCCGGAGCGGTAGAGGCGGCGGCCGACGACGACTTCGCCGGGCTTGGGCGCGTGCGCGGGTTTTTCCGCGCGCTTTTTCCAAGGCTTGGCGGATTTTTCGGCGGAGGATTGATCCGATTCAGAGATTGGTCCTGCCGGGAATTCCGCCGAAGCTGCATCGGATCGTTCCGCGGATTCTGCGGCGGGCGCGGCGTCGGAATTTTCGTTGGCGTCGCCAAAGATTTTGTTCACCGCGGCGGCAAGCTCAGGATCAACGAGCGTGAGCGAAACTTCGGAGAGGCCCATGGGCGGGCGCTTCGCGGTGCCATTGAAGATGCAGTCGGACATGCGCTCGGCGCGGAGCATTTTGTGGCTCTGCTCGCCGAGCACCCAGGAGATGGCGTCCACGACATTGGATTTGCCGCAGCCGTTGGGGCCGATGATGCACGTGACGCCGCTGCCGCTGAAGACGATATGAGTCTTCTCGCAGAAGGATTTGAAGCCCAGAAGCTCGACTCTACGCAGTTTGAGCACGCGTGTCCTTTTGGCCGTCCGCCGCTTCTAGCTTAGATGCGGAAGGAACGGAATTTTAACCTTCGAGCTGGGGAATTCGAGACAAAAATCCGGCGGGTCGCACAACGCGGGCCCAGCCGCCTGGCGCTTCGGCGGTGATGCAGGGGAAGATAGCATGGTGGGTAAAACATGTAAAGACTTTGCGATGCAAGGTGTGTTGAAAACCACTCACCACGATTCGCGGTGCGAGGGCCGTTCAGAGTGGCGGAGAATCATATATCTTGGCCGCTTGGACCGAGCATGTCGCGCAGGTTGAATTTTGCATGCAAAGTCGCGGGGCCAAGCTTGGCGTAGAACTCCACGGACGTCTCTCAGGCAGGGATCAATGGCTTGCCAGCCCGAGTCTGTTTGGAAAATAGAATGTGACGCTCGTGTTTTGTCCGAGCGCAGGATTGCGGGCGATTGCGACCCGCGCCGGCGAAACCTCTTCCTTCGTGGATGTGGCCTGGAGCGTTGCGCTCTCCATAACGGCATCTCGATCCATCCAAGGGAGCGGAGTCGGGCTGTCACTGACGAGAACGAACACGTACTCGTCATCGCTGTTTTCGATCGGCACATCCTCTCCTGCCTGATTTTCGTAGCTTTGGAGGATCGTGGCGCGCAAGAGGACGTGTCGAATAGTTTGCGAAGAGGCCCAGCGAATGACGTAGGCGCCTTCTGGGCGGTATGGCGCCTTGTCCGGAGTTGGCAGGCCTATCGTTTCTTGATCCGGATTTTGGTCCGGCGAAATCGTTCCGCCGATCGGAATCGTCTGCGTGGAATGTGGCGGACCGCCGTATTCGCCTTCGGGGAAGTAAGGCGTGCGAATCACTCTCGCCCAAGGTGAATTCCAAAGGATTTTGCGGACGTCCTTGGCAGTCGAACTGGTGTAAGGCTTGTCCTTCCTGGCATCGCCGGCCGACGCGGGCAGAGCGACACCAAGAACCAGCAGAAGGCAAATTGTTCTTGGTCGCATTGCCGACCTCACATTGTTTCGTGTGATGCGGAATCCTTCACTGGAGATGCAGGCCTGACGGTTCCATCTGCCAATTCTGTTGGCACACTGGTTTGGCGCTGCGAGCAGTTTAGTCGACGCCCTGCAGCTCTATTTCAAATACTTCTTGTACCAGGCGAGGATGCGGTTCAGGCGGTCGAGTTCGTGCTTCTCCTCGTGGAAGCCGTGATTTTCGCGCGGATATTCGACGAGTACGGCGGGCGCGCCATAGAATTTCAGTCCGCGATAGAGGCCGGTGCTTTGGCCGAGCGGGTCAGTCGTGTCGTTGATGCCCTGAAGAATGAGGATGGGCGTGCGTGAATTCTTCAGATAGAGATACGGCGAGTGCTTCAGCATTTCCTCCTGATGATCATACGGCAGGCCCCAGAACCACTTGTCATAAGACGGGCCGTTCTCCGTCTCGAATTCGGCGATGAGGTCCACCATGCCTGCGCCTGAGACGGAAGCCTTGAAGCGATTGGTCTGCGTGATGGCCCATTCGGCCATGTAGCCGCCATACGACCAGCCGCCGATGCCCAGGCGATCCGGATCGGCGATGCCCTGCTTGATGAGGTAGTCCACGCCGGCCATGACGTCCTTGTAGTCGGCGCCGCCCCAATCGGCGTGGTTCATCTCCACGAATTTTTCGCCGTAGCCGGTGGAGCCGCGAATGTTGAAGTAGGAGACAGCGAAGCCGTTTCCGGCGAGGAGCTGGCCCCAGGAGTCAATCGAGTCCGACCATGCGCCCGTGGGCCCGCCGTGGACGAGGACGACGAGCGGGACGCGCGAATGGCCGTCGTAGCCGAGCGGTTTCAAGAGCGAGCCTTCGATTTCGAGGCCGTCGAAGCTTCGATAGTGAAAAAACTCAGGCTTGGCGAGCGTGATTTTGTTCCAGCTTGAGTTGAGATCCGTGGCGCGTTCGGCGCGGCCGCCGGCGGAGGCGAGATAAACCTCCGGAGGCAAAGTGGAACTGCCGCCGACGAAGGCGATTTCACCAGTCGAGGAGATGACGAAGCCGCGAGGATTCGGGCCGATCCCATCGTTGGCTTTCGCGGCGCCATCGGGCGCGACGGAGTAGAGCACGGTGTGGAATCCATTCTCGCCCTCGGCCATCAGGCTGCCGTCGGGACGCCAATCGATGCCGTTCATGCCACGATCGATCGATTTTTCGGTCAGATTGCGGCTGGGCTGATCCGGAGGCGCGCTGAGCGAGCGCACGTAGATGTCGCAAGGCTCAGGGCCGTCCACGCGAGAGCCGACGTAGGCGATTTGCGTGCCGTCGCGAGATACGCGAACGTCGCCGAAGGGGCCTTTCGGCGCGTAAAGGAGCGTGAGATTTCCAGAGGACGCGTCAACGGAAAAAATCCGATCTGTATTGTCGTCGGATTCGGGGTGATCAGTGGCGGAGACGATGAAGCGATCGCCCTGCGGCGCCGATTGTGCCTCGCGGATGTCCCATTTCGCGTCGGTGAGAGGGCGGGCCTTTTTCGTCGCAGGGTCGAGGAGAAAGATGCGGGAATTCTTGTGATCCTGGTCAACGACGATGGCGTCGTCTTTGTCTTTTTGCTTTTTCTCTTCATCGGCTGTGGGCGCGTCGGTGGCAACGAGGGCGATTTGCTTGCCGTCGGGCGACCATTCGAAAGAACGAATGCCTAGTTTGCCTTCCGTGACGGCGTAGGCTTCGCCGCCGGCGGAGGGAAGGAGGAAGAGTTGGCGCGTGTCGTCGCGTTCGGAGAGGAAGGCAAGAAACTTTCCATCGGGCGACCAGCGCGGTGAATCGTCGGACTTCGGCGAAAACGTGTACTGGCGCGCGGTGCGCGTGGCGACGTCGAGGATCCAGATGTGGCGGGGATTTTCCGTGCCTTTCGGCGGCTCCATCACGGTGAAGGCGAGGCGCGTGCCGTCAGGCGAAAAGCGCAGATCGGAGGGGCGATTCATATTGAGCGCCTGCTCGGGCGTGAGGCGCTGGCCGGAATCGGGACTTGAAGATTGCGGCGGAGCGGCGAAAGCAACTGAGGTTGCGAGAATCAAACAAGCGAACACCAGAGTGAGGATGCGGGGCTTCATGGCGGCTCCTTTGCGAAGCGACAATGTATTAAGGCAAATGCGGTTCGTCAACCGCGAAATCTGGAAACTGCGGATGTACTTCGTTGACTTGATGGAGACTGCGAAATAGCATGGCGCGCAAATTCGCGAACTGGTGGAGGGTGCATGGAAGCAGCGCAAGAATTGCCGAGGGGAGGGACGCTGCTCACCGGGCTCGTTCTTTATGCGCTGATCCTCGGACTGACGGTGATACGGAGCCGGCCGCCGGCGGCGAAGCCGGCCGATGCTCCCGCGAATGAATTTTCCGGCACGAGAGCGAAGAATGTGCTGCGGCAGCTTGTGGGCGATGGCGTGCCGCATCCCGTCGGCAGCACGGCGGATGCGGCGGTGCGCGAGCGGATTGTGGCGGAACTCAGCCGGCTTGGATACCAGCCGCAGATCGAAACCGGGTTCGCGTGCGAGGACTTTGGAACGTGCGCGGAAGTGAAAAATGTCGAGGCGGAGCTCAGCGGAATCGAGCCCGGTCCGGCGGTGATGATGGCTTCGCACTATGACTCGGTTCCCGCGGGCCCCGGCGCAAGCGACGACGGAGCGGGAGTGGCTGCGGAGCTGGAAATCGCGCGCGCGCTGAAAGCGTCGCCGCAGTTGCGGCACAAGGTCGTCTTACTGTTCGACGAAGGCGAGGAAGCGGGGCTGCTCGGCGCGGAAGCTTTTGTGGCGAAGGACCCGCTGGCGAAGGACGTGCGCGCGGTGGTGAACGTAGAGGCGCGCGGGACATCGGGGCCGACGATGATGTTCGAGACAGGGAGCGCGAACCGCTGGCTGATGGGATTGTATGCGAGCGCGGTGAAGCGGCCGAGCACGAGCTCGATCAACTACACCGTTTACAAGCTGCTGCCCAACGACACGGATTTCACGGTGTTCAAACGGTCGGGCGTGGGCTATCAGGGGTTCAACTTCGCGTTCATTGGCGACGTTGCGCACTACCACACGCCGCTCGACAACGTGGCGAACACCAATGTGCGAAGCATCCAGCATCAGGGCCAAAGCGCTCTGGCGGCGCTGCGGGCACTGGCGAATTCGGACTTGAAGCCGCCGGGCGCCCAGGAAGCGGTGTTCTTCGATCTTTTCGGCTGGAAGACGATCTGGTGGCCGGCGGGATGGACGATTGTGTTCGTCGGAATTGCATTAATTCTGCTGGTGATCGAGATTTCGGTGCTGCTGTGGCGCGAGGAATTGCGGACGAAAGAGTTTCTCCTCGGCGTCTTGAGCTGGCCCGTGATTTTGTTCGTGGCGGGATTTTGCGGCGGAAGTCTCTATTTCATCTTGCGCAAGGGCGGCGCGCTGCCCGTGAGCTGGGTCGCGGATCCGGTGCCGATGCTGGCTGCGTTCTGGGCGCTCGGAATTTGCGTGACGGCGCTTTCGGCGGTGGCGTTCGGGCGAGGGGCAGGTTTTCGGGGGCTTTGGTGCGGGACGTGGATATGGTGGGGGCTCAATGCACTCGTGCTTGCGCTGGTCGCGCCGGGAGTGAGTTACATCTTTGTGCTGCCGGCGCTGGCAGCCGCGCTCTGTGGAGCATGGGCCGTATTCGGAAGACGCGAAGGAAGCGGGAAATGGAGAGTGGCCGTCGCTATTCCGGGCGTGGCCGCCGTCGCGCTATGCTTTCCGCAGGTATGGTTCCTCTACGACACGCTCGGAGCGATCGCATTGCCCGGGATCACGTTATTCGTGGCGTTGCTTTTCACGCCGCTCGTGCCCGCGATGGGCAACGTGCAAGGGCGCGCGGCGCGCTGGGCGTTACCGGTTCTTGCGTTTGTGGTGGTCGCTGTGCACGCGGTGATGGCGCTGGAAGTGCCAGTCTATTCGGCTTCATCGCCTGAGCGGATGAACATTGAATACTATCAGGATTCGGACGGAGGCAAGGGGCACTGGCTCGCGACGCCAAGCTCCGGGATCCTGCCGGAGTCTTTGCGCGATGCAGCAAGGTTTGGCGACAAGGAAGACGTGATTCACGATCCGATTGGCCGGGCGTTCATCGCGGATACGACGGACTTGAATCTGCTGGCGCCGGAACTCACGATCGAGAAAGCGACCGCGGAGCAAGGCAAGATCCGGTATCAGGTGGTCGTGCGTTCGCAGCGCGGCGCGCCGGAACTGGCCGTAAACTTCCCGCCGGACTCGGGAGTGGAAGACGTTTCGATGAACGGCTACACGATAGGCCATTTGAGCGATGTGATGCTTCGCTATACACACGGTTGGTATACGTATATCTGCGACACTGTCCCTGCCGAGGGCTTCGAAATGCAATTCACGCTTCCCGGCGGTAAACCCCTGGGTGTGATGCTGCTCGACAAGAGCTTCGAGCTGCCAGCGGAGGGTGCGTTTCTCGAGAAAGCGCGGCCGAAGACGACAATCGCTTCGCAGGATGGCGACTCGACGATGGTCTCGCACTTCGTAACGCTGAAGCCAGGGTAATCTTTCGCGCGGAAACAGTCGATTTTTGACGCTCGTCCGCGCGCAGACGGAAATCGCGGGGCCAGTTGGCATTTCGGGTAGTGTCTCAGCTTGAATTTCTGAGCCAGTCCGTCGGGCGGGTCGCGCGATTAAGCGGGAACGTAGGTCAACCGAATCAAATCATCGGCGATTAAATCGCTGGCCACCAGGTGGAGCGGCGGCCGGGGGGCGGCGAAGAATGGCCTGCCACCACCAAGCACGACGGGGCGGAGGTAGAGTCGATACTCATCGATAAGACCGGCTTCGGTCAGGCTTTGCGCCAGGGCTGGTCCGCCAACGTGAATCTCGCCAGGCAGTTCTGCCTTCAGCCCGCGTATCACCTTCTCAAAATCATCCGCGACAAGCGTGGCGTTGGGGCCAACTGACTTTAGGGAATGCGACACGACCCACTTCGGCTGGCTCCGCCACGCCACCGCGAAGTCGCGATCCTCCGCGTCCCAATCAGGAGAATCTTCGTCCCAATAACGCATGATGTCGTACGTATGGCGACCGAAGATGAAGCCAGTCAGGCCACGCACCTGCTCGATGAAGTGACGGAAGGCCGCGGGCGCAGGCCGCCCAAGCTTCGTGTGGTCGACGTAGCCGTCGAGGGACTGGCTCAATCCATAAACAAGTTTTGCCATGCGCACATCTCCCGTCTGACCAACACTACCCAGCCGTCTTGTAGGTGTTGACGACGATGCCCGACGGCAAAGCTTTCGTGCTATCGAGCGCAAATGATCGTGGCGGAGTTCCATCCGCAAAGAAGCGTTTCCCTTTGCCGAGCAGGACGGGATAGACGAGCAGGTTCACTTCGTCCGCAAGCTCATGCTCGAGCAATACGGAAGTGAGCGTCGAGCTGCCCGAGAGGATCAGGTCGACTCCGTTCTTCGACTTGATGCCCCGAACGCCGTCCACGACGTCCGGCCCAACGCCTTCGAACGGGCCCCAAGCCAGGCTTTCCGGTCTGTGAGTTACGACAAACTTCGTCGCCACATTCAGGCGGTCCGCCATCGGAGTCTTCGGTGCCGTTGGCCAGAAACCCGACCAGATATCGTAGGTTCTGCGACCGAGCAGCAGATCGAATCTCTCGCCGTATTTCTCAACGAGCATCGCCAATCCAGCAGGACTGCGATAGGGCGCGGTCCAGTCGCCGTACGGCAAAGCGCCGTCGCCCGGATCGCGAGAAAGCTGGATCACGCCATCCAGAGATATATGTTCGAAGATCCTGAGCTTGCACATGCTGAATCTCCAGTGTCGGTCCGTTCCGGGGAGCAAGCGGTTGTCATCGCGGAACTCGACTAGGCAGGGTGGACCGACACGCTCGCTTGAATTGTACGGAAAAACAGCTCGCGGTCCGGGCGCGCGGCGGCGATAGGCCAGCCCGCACTAATGCCGCCGTCCACGACCAAGTTGTGTCCAGTCACAAACCGCGATGCATCACTGGCCAGAAACAGTGCGGCTTGCGCGACGTCGTCCACGTGCCCGACACGCTGAAGCGGTTGCCACCTGGGCACGACCGACGAGATGGCAGCTTCGGCATACTCCGGGTGGTCATCAGCGTCGTCCGAATGCATGCCCGCGTGCTTGCCAAACGCTCCAGTCGCGATCATCCCCGGTGAGATCGTGTTCACGCGAATGCCTTGTTCACCCAGCTCCATTGCTGCGCATCGTGTCAGGTGAATCGACGCTGCCTTCGCCGCCGAATAGTAGTGGCCGCCCAGGCCCGCGCGGAACCCGTTGACGCTC
>DATEFX010000020.1:0-56997 GCA_035280405.1 Candidatus Acidiferrales bacterium
CAGAGAGGGATTGCCTAGAATCGATGGAGACGCACAAAAGATTCCGGGGTGGTGCAATTTGGTAGCACGCCAGCCTTTGGAGCTGGTTATCCTGGTTCGAGTCCAGGCCCCGGAGCCAAAATTGCCGATGGTGAAGTAACCTAATGGCGACAAAACGATTTGCGCGCTTACTCTTGCTGGTGGCGTCCTCGCTCCCGATATTGCCCGTTGCTCGTGGGCAGACGTCCGCAGCCGAGCTGGCAATTCAGGAAAGCAATGAAACTCGGATCAATCTGGTGACAGATAAGTTCTACACCGGCAATGAAATGGTTCCCTACCTCCTGGTGATTGACGGCGCGACGAACTACCAGGAGAAGATTCCAATCGGGGGGATTCCCGGCCAGATTGTCGTGAACCCGGTAACAAACAAGTTTTATGTGGATATTTACCGGACCAAAAAGGTTGAAGTGATGGATGGGACGACGAATAGAATCTCGAAGGTCACCTTGCCTGCACCTCCGTACGGCGTGTCGGTTGACCCCGTGAGAAAGAAGATTTACGCGGCGGACTACACCGGAGGAAGGGTGATGGTCATTGATGGCGCGACGAACCAAACCTCTGCGATAACTATCGGCGGGTATCCCCTTCAGTGGCAGCGAACGCTGCAATGAATAAGATTTATCTCACCAACTCATATATGTGCTCCGTTACGGTGGTGGACGGCGCCACTGGCCACGTTTCCAAAATCAGGGCAGGATGCGACTGGATAGACGTCAATGTGAATCCAGTGACAAACCAAATCTATACGGATGACCCGGAAACTGTCACCGTGATTAATGGGGCGACTAATAAAGCACGGGAAATTCCCTTGCCGATTGCTTCCGGAATCCAGCGAAATAACGACTGCGCGCCGAGCCACCCCGCCCACTGACCGATCATTTAGAAATTGTGGACCACCGCTCCATCGTTTTCCGGTGGAGATCACTCGCGCCATGAACTGTAGCTGGCTGCTTGCAATTGGGAAGCGCCGCGAATACCCTAGCGCGTTCATGAACCCGACTTTCGGCGCCGCTCAGGATCTTCGGCAAACGCTGTCGCTGGGAGTGATCTGGTACGTCGTGTTCCTGTTTTCGACGGTGTGCCACGAGAGCGCGCACGCGCTGGCAGCGAAAATCGGCGGCGATCCGACAGCGTTCGAGGGCGGGCAGGTGACGCTCAATCCCCTGCCGCACATGCAACGCGAACCAGTGGGCATCCTGATTGTGCCGATTGTTTCATACGTTCTGTGGGGCTGGATGATCGGCTGGGCGAGTGCGCCGTACGATCCGCTGTGGGCGCAGCGGCATCCGCGGCGAGCGGCTTGGATGGCGCTGGCGGGCCCGGCGGCGAATTTTTCACTGATGATTCTGGCGGCGATCGGGATCCGCGCGGGGATGGCGATGGGCGCGTTCCGAGCGCCGGACAGCGCGAGCTTCACGCACGTCACGCAGGCAACCGGAGGAGCGGAACTGGCGGCGACGGTGCTTAGCATCGCGTTCGTGCTGAACTTGCTGCTGGGAACGTTCAACCTGCTTCCCTTCCCGCCGCTGGACGGGCACAGCGGTATCACCGTTGTGATGGACGCGCAGACGGCGAGGCGATTCATGAACAGCATGTTTTCCCGCCTGGGACTCGCGGGGATTTTGGTTGCGTGGATCATTTACGATAAAGTGTTTCCTTACGTGTTCACCCTAGCGCTGAACCTGCTTTACCCTGGCTTGCATTACGGGCCGGGATAGACGCAAACCCCTCCGTATGCGGGCTGATTCAATTCAGTACAAATGTTCGGAAACGCGCTCATATCTCTAGTAGCTGCAAAGCTCTTTTTCCGCTAAACCCTTGCAAATGAACGCATCGCCGCGCGGACGTTTTGGCCTCATTTCTGCAAATCAATCCGGCAGAGGTTAGTCTGATGGCTGCAGAAGAAAAAGAAGCCGGAAGCTATCACGTGGAAGTTTCCGGCTGGGATTTGGGCGAAAACTTTTTTGTTGAGCGAACGGTGCTGAACTGGGAACACGACGGCAAGAAAGAAGTGCTCCTGCGGGCGCCATTGCATGAGGGCGCTCTGGTGTTTGTGCGGTTGATAAGCGAATCGCTGGGCGGCCGCAGCATTCCCATGACGTTTCTCGTACATAGAATCGGGAAGAATGGCTCGGATCACGGGCGAGAGGTGGAATTGGAGAGGCTGCACCCGAAGTTTGCGGAAACGACGAGACACCGGGCAGTTGAGCGGCATGAGGCAGTGAAGGTGTAAAGCGCCTGAAAAAACCAAGCCAGCAGGGCCGCGATGGGGAGCGGTTCCCTTTCGAGACCCAAATTCCATTTTGAAACGGTTCGAGCGAGGCGCGCCCGGGACAAACCCAGCGGCGGCTATGAAAATGGGATTTGGAGCCGGCCCGGAAAACAAGCAACTCTTTGAGTTACAACTAATTATGCCCACCATTTGAGGCCTCTTCGGTCAAGCCTCCCCCTTCAAAAAAAGTCGAGTGCGAGACCATCGCTGTGGCACGGGCCTTGCCTGTGACGAAGCAGCATGGCCGTGAGCACGGACAAGACTGTCGCGGAGTTGGTGCGACGCAGTCTCTCGATCTGCGTTCTAGACGACGAAACCGAGTTACTGGAATCCACCGTTCAACGGCTGGAGCGGCTTGGCTTTCCGACTTCGGGCACATCCGATCCCCAGGAAGCGCTGGCGCAGGTGCGCGCGGGCGCATGCCGGGCCGTGCTCGTGGACATGAAAATGCCGCAGATGGACGGGTTCACGTTCCTCGAAAAATCGCTGCAGGCAGACCCGGGGATGTCCGTGATTCTCATCACTGGCTACTACTCGGTGGACACGGCCATCGAAGCGATCAGGAAAGGCGCGTACGACTATTTGTGCAAGCCTCTCGAACAGGAGCGGCTCTTGAAGACGCTCGACGAGCTGGCCGAAATCTCGACGAGGCGGCTGCAGATACGGGCACTCGAAGAGGAGATGCTTTCCAACCTGGAGTTCCAGGGGATCGTCGGGAGAAGCCCGGCAATGCTGGAGATGCTCGACCTGGTGAGAAAAGTTTCCAAGCACTACACGAACGTGCTGATCAGCGGGCCGACGGGATCGGGCAAGGAACTGGTGGCGCGCGCGCTGCATCAGATGAGCCCCGTGGGAAAGCGGCGGTTCGCCGTGTGCAATTGCTCCGCGATGGTGGACACGCTGCTGGAAAGCCAGCTATTCGGGCACGTGCGCGGCGCGTTCACCGGAGCGATGGACACGCGCGCGGGACTTTTCGAGTACGCGAACGGCGGCACGGTATTCCTCGACGAAATGAGCGAAACTTCGCTGGCGATGCAGGCGAAACTGCTGCGCGTGATTCAGAACCGCGAAATTCAGCGAGTCGGTTCGCCGGAAGTGAAGCAGGTGGACGTGCGGATTATCGCGGCGACGAACCGCGACTTGCGCAGCGAAGTGCTCGCGGGAAGATTCCGCGAGGACCTTTTTTACCGACTGAGTTCGATTGAAATCCGCGTGCCCGGGCTCGCCGAGAGGACGGAAGACATTCCCATCCTCGTGCGATACTTCCTGAAAAAATACAGCGAGCTTTACGGCAAGCCATTTCAGGGACTGACGCGGCGCGCGCAAATCGTCCTGTTGCATCATGAATGGCCCGGCAACGTGCGCGAGCTGGAGAACGTGATCTCCAGTGCTGCGATCACGACGACGAGCGAATTCATTGACGTGAACGACCTGCCCGCGAATCTGCGCAAACCGGAAGGCCGAATCGGACCCGTGGAAGAAAACTGGCGGCCGCTGCCGCTTGACGAAATCCGCCGAATCCACGTCAAGCGAGTGCTCGACATGTGCGAGGGGAATCGCGTGCGCGCGGCGCAAATTCTCGGCATCGGGCGAACTAGCCTTTATCGGTTTCTGAAGCGACAAGAAAAGCATAACTCGCGCAAGGCTTCTGCTTAGCCTTCCTGTCTGTTTCATGCTGGAACAGGAGCATCGAAACGCTACGGCTGATTCTGCGAGGCTCCTTCTCTTCCTATTGCCAATGCAAGACTTAACCGCACCTGCCGACGGCGATTGGCTTGCCTTAGTTTCTGGCGAGGCGCTTGAAATGGGGAATAGTGTCACCTGGAACGAACTGGGAATCGATTCGACGCAAAACCGGCGGCGCGAGTCGCGGCGAAGCATTAGCATTCCGATTCAAGTAACCGGCTTCGCCAAAGACGGTAAATTCTTTGCGGAACAAACCGTCACAGCAAACATTAGCGAGAGCGGGTGTTCCTTCCGACTGCATAAAGAGCTTGAGCGAGGCGGCGTAATCGCGATCAAAATTCTTACCGCGCACCATTTCCATGCGCTGCCGGACGAATCGCTCCTATATCAGGTGGTCTACGCCACGAAAGATGCCACCGGTTGGTCCATCGGAACGGCAAAACTGCAGGAGGAAAGCGTCTGGTCGGCGCTGAACCTTGTGGAAGAGCGTCGCGCCTCCTGAGCGAACCTGCAATTCGACGCGCCATCCAACAAGACAGCTAAATCCGCTACACAAATCATGTAGCGGACCGGCAGAGAGCGCCGTTCCTCCGATCGGAAACAATCCCAATCGCGCTGAAAAATTTGAGGCAGCTACATGCCGCCGGAGTACGCCGCGGTGCGCGAAACGGGAACCCAAATGGTGTTCTCGACGCGGACGAGCAGGACAGTTTCCGCCGGCAAGATCACGTCCTTACCCTTCTTGACCATCATGTAGGCCGCGCCGCCGATCATGCCGATCCCGAAGCCGCGCGCAACGTGGCTGAAGACGGCGCCGGCAAGCGTCCCGCCGCCGGTGCCGATGCCGACGTCGAGGATGTCGCCTTTGATGTCGTGCTTCTGTTCGACGGCGACGCCTTCGACTTCCTTGACATCCTTGCGCGTCTTGCCGCCTTCAGTGGAACTTTTGTAGAGCTGGAGAAGACTCATGCGCACGGGAAAGATGCGGCTCTGGACTTCGATGGACTGGAAATTCAGATTCATCGAGGCGCCGCCGCGAAACATGGAAAAACGCTTGGGACGTTCGACGGCGCTGACCGTGCCGTGGACCTTCGCGCCGGCGGGGAGAATCAATTGATTGCCCAAATACACCGGCTCGGCGACGATGGCGACGAAAGGATCACCAGTGCGCGCGACGCTGGAGCTGAGACCGCTGAGGAGCACCAGGCGCACTTGCGTGCCCTGCATGAGCTGCGCGGTCTGAGAATGAACGGCCGGGGCCAAGAAAAGCGCCAGTGATGCTGCGAGGACGAGGAGTAACGACCGCTTCATGGGTTCCTCCGTCGCGAGATTTCAAAACCTCGCGTGGCCCGGTTACGTCGGGCTGGCCGCTGGCGCCGCGGCGGGTGAGGAGGAAGTGAACCCCGAGATAAGATAGCGAAAGAAATCGTTTCGGCGCTGAAATTCAAACAGAAATGTTCCAAAGCAACACGGCGCGACGGCACTAGTTCACAGCGTGAGAGACGTCCACCGCAGAGACGCGGAGAACGCAGAGGTTGAAAGCGTCTCAGCCTCATAACGCAGAGAGCTTTGAATGCATGGCTGTACTCGACGCACATGACATGAGTCGCATTGCTCGGTTGTCCAGCGCACTTATGAGGAGGATGGAGAACCGCGTGGCTGCGGATGGCATGCGCAGGCGCTTTAGCAGAAAGCTCTCGCTCTTGGCTATATCCATTGGGATTCTCGTCGTGATTCTGCTCGCGATTTGGCTAGCCGATCATCCGTAAATCCGCGTTGTCCATCAGCGTGCCAAAATCTTTCTTGGTGCCGCTCTGACTTTTCCGTTGTTTCTGCGGTGACAATTCTCTGACGGCAGCCCCGCTTTCGCGGCATAAGACGCTGTGTTAGACTCGCGAAGACGAACGAATCGCAGCGGGAAATTCTGAAAGAAAAACGTTCGCCAAACGGCGGAACTTCGGGCTCTGTGCGACGATTCCCCGCAAACCCCGCCAGGCCCGGAAGGGAGCAACGGTAGCGGGCCAGTTTCGTGTGCCGCAGAGTACCCGAAGTTCCATCCAGCACACGAGGAAGGCCGGCAGGCTTCGATGGGATATCAAGTAATCGCGCGAAAATGGCGGCCGCAGACGTTTGCGCAGGTGGTGGGCCAGCGGCACGTGACGCAGACGCTGGAAAACGCGATCCGTCAGAACCGGCTGGCGCACGCGTACATTTTCTGCGGGACGCGGGGCGTGGGGAAAACGACAACGGCGCGCATCCTGGCGAAGTGCCTGAACTGCGTGAAAGGACCGACCGCGGAGCCGTGCAACGAATGCGACGCTTGCAAGGAAATCACCACGGGAAATTCGCTCGACGTGCTGGAGATTGACGCGGCGTCGAACCGCGGAATCGATCAAATCCGCGAGCTGCGCGACATGGTGCGGTACGCGCCGGCGACGCGGCGATACAAGATCGTCATCCTCGACGAAGCGCACCAACTGACCGATGAAGCGTCGAATGCGCTCCTGAAGACGCTGGAAGAGCCGCCCGAGAGCGTCGTTTTTATTCTGGCGACGACGCGGCCGGAAGATCTGGCGGACACGATCAAATCACGCGCGCAGCTTTTTCAGTTCCGCTCGCTGACTTTTCAAGAGATCGCCGAAGCGCTGACGCATATCGTGAAGGAAGAAAAGCTGCGCATCGAGCCGGGCGCCGTGGCCGTGCTGGCGCGCGCGGCGGAAGGCAGCTTGCGCGACGGACTTTCGGTGCTCGAACAGGCGATCGCGTTCTGCGGCGACGAAATCACGGATGCGCAAGTGCGGCAATTGCTCGGCGTGGTCTGCGAGGACGTACTCGATGAATTGATCGAAGCGATTGCGAATCAGTCCGCCGAGCAGGCTCTGGGGCTAGTGCAAGAGCTGCACGCCGATGGGCACAACTTGCAGCATTTCTGTCGCGAGGCGATCCGCCATGTGCGAAACCTGCTGGTCGCGAAAGTGAGCGGAGTGGATTCGCCGCTCATTGCTTCTCCGACGGATGAACGCGCGCGGCTGGCAGAGCAAGCGGCGAAGTTCAGCGAAGAAGATTTGACAAGATTCTTTCAGATACTGCTCGCGACGGACGATGATTTGCGGCGACGGCCCGATCCGCGTCTGCACCTCGAGCTCGGCTTGCTGAAAATGGTGAATGCGGCGCGCCTGGCGCCGCTGGAAGAAGCGATTGCCGAATTGCGAGGCGAAGGCGGCGCGCAGCCAGCTTCTGCTGCACCATCGCGACCCGCTCCGCAGAAATCGTTCACGGCGTCCGCGCAAGCGCAGAGCGCGCCGGCACCCGTGGCAGAGAAAGCCGGACCGCTACCCGCGTCGCCGCCGCGCGTGATTGCGAAGGCGGCGGAGAGTAACTTCAGCGGGCTGGCCGCGGCGCAGTTCGAAGCGATGCAAATTACGCTGCGCGACAAGCAGAAATTTTTGTGGTCCATGGTGGAGCATGCGAGCCGATGGGAACTCGCGGGGAGCGAGATGAATTTATATTTTCCTCCAGAGAGCCGCGCGCTGGCGGAAATGCTGCAGGCGCGGGACCCTATGGAGAAATTGCGCACCGTGCTGAGCCAAGTGATGGGCCAGCCGCTGAGAGTGTGTGTTAAGCTTGATTCCAGCCGGGGCGCCGCGCCGCGAGCATCGGAATTGCGCGCGAGATTCGAAGAAGATCCCATCGTGCGAGCGATGCTGGAGCGTTTCGGGGGAACGATTTCGGAAGTAAAGCGGCGGAGCGAGGACTGAAATGGAAGTGAAGGCCCTGCAGCAAATGATGGCGCAGTTGTGGCAGATGCAGGAAAACCTGGAACAGAGGCGCGGGGAAATCCGCGTCGAAGCGACGGCCGGCGGTGGCATGGTCAGCGTGAAAATGAACGGACAGAAGCAGCTCACCGAGGTGAAAATCGAGCCGGAGATTTTCGCCGGCAAAGACCAGGAGATGCTGCAGGACCTGGTGCTCGCGGCGGTGAACGAAGCGTCGCGGCGCGTGGATGAAGAGCTTTCGAAGCAGCTCAAGGACATGACCGGCAGCCTTTCAGGGCTCGGCGGATTGCGCATCCCCGGGCTATTCTGAAGCGACAGGCATTGCACTTGGGAATTCCCTCCTGCATTATTGAGTCTCACTCAATTCATTTTTCAGAAGACCCGGAAACCTGATGCCTGATTTTGCGCCGTCCATCGCCAAACTGATTGAAGAGCTGAAGCATCTGCCCGGCATCGGACAGAAAACGGCGCAGCGGCTCGCGTTTCATTTGCTGCGGACGGACCAGGAACAGGCGCTGGCGCTGGCGGACGCGATCCGCGACGCAAAAGAGAAAATCGGGCCGTGCTCCGTGTGCAACAACATCACCGACACGGACCCCTGCTTTTTCTGCACGAGCCCGACACGGAGTAAGAAAACGATTTGCGTCGTCGAGGAAGCACCGAACATCGCC
The DNA here is from genome assembly GCA_035280405.1 of Candidatus Acidiferrales bacterium. Classification (GTDB taxonomy): domain Bacteria; phylum Acidobacteriota; class Terriglobia; order Acidiferrales; family UBA7541; genus DAHUXN01. The sequence goes on from DATEFX010000020.1 coordinate 8,445, forward strand.
GCGATCGAGAAGACGCGCGAGTTCAACGGAATGTATCACGTGCTGGGCGGCGCGCTTTCGCCGCTGCAAGGGCGCGGGCCGGAACAATTGAAAATCAAGAGCCTGATCGAGCGGCTCAAGGGCGGGACGGTGGAGGAAATTATCATTGCCACAAACCCAACGGCGGAGGGCGAGGCGACGGCCGTCTATTTGTCGAAACTAATCAAGCCGCTCGGCGTGCGCGTAACGCGAATCGCCATGGGGATTCCCGTCGGATCGGACCTCGAGTACGCGGATGAAGTGACGATGCTCAAGGCCATGGAAGGAAGAAGAGAGCTGTAGCATTTCCTCCCTGGAAGTCCGCTTCCTACAAATTCTCGACCTTACAGGTAGAGATCCTTCGTGCGCCCTTGTCGGGCGCACTCAGGATGACAGTGTCTTCCTAATTCCCGGTGAAATAATCGCTACACTCGTTTTTCACGTCAGTGCGCGCCGGGATCGAGGTCGGAGGAGGCGGTGTTGATGGCCTCGGCCTCCTTCTGCAAAACGCCCGCAACGATCGCAATTTGCTGCTCGGCTTGCTGCCAATTGTGCTGCTCGATGGCTTCGCGAACGCCCGGAACCGTCTTCACGCCGTAGCCGGTGTAAAAGCCCGGAGCATAAAGCGCGTGCTTGTACCAGGGGCGGCCGGGGAGGCCATCGGGAAGAAGCAGATCGCGTTCGGAGTCAATCAAATCGCGATTGACGGCGGCGCCAGAAACGTTGCCGGACTGTTCGGCTTTGGCGAATGCGGCTTCGTAACGCTTCGCGGCCTGATCGAGAGCGGTTTGCGCGTTTTGCAGCGGAGCGAAATTGATATACGGCGGAATGGTTTCGATCGCAGGAGGGACGAACGTCTTCTGCGGATCGCTGACCGATGTGAAGATGCCGTCGCGGACTTCCTTGTTTTGCCACTCAATTTTTTCGCGTTCGGACTGGGCCAGTTTCTGCAGTTCCGAGACGTAGCGGTCCACCGCGTCGGAGAGGCCTGAGAAATCGAACGGGATAACGTCGGCGTCGGCGAGGCGCATGATGGCCGTGCCCGCGGTCTGCGCGAGAGCGCGGCCATAGACTTCGCAGCCGTCATCAAAGTGCGAGTACCAATAATAATCGTCGTAGATGGAATGATAGATTCCGCCGCCGGATTCGCCGCCGTAGCCGATATTGAGCGAAGTGATACCGGCGTGGTCGATGAACGAGGAATAGTCGGAGCCAGAGCCGAGATCGCCAAGCGTCATATTTTTCTGTGATTCGATTTTCTGACGATCCGCGGAGCTTCCAGCGCGTGAGAGGCGCAAAGCCTGCTCGCGCTTCCAGACGGAGATGTTCTTTTCCGGGTCCTGCACCTCGCGGGCGATGTTGTTGACCATCGATTCCAGAGTGTGGGAGCCCTCGACGCCGAGATAGCCGCGTCCGTTGCCGTCTGAATTGATGTACGCGACAGCATGAGTGGCCAGCTCGGGCGCGTGCTCTTCAACCCATTCGGTGGAGCCAAGCAGGCCGGGCTCTTCGCCGTCCCACGCGAAGTACATGATGCTGCGCTTCGGACGCCAGCCTTGCTTATAGAGTTCGCCGAGGGAGCGAGCTTCCTCGAGTTCCGCAACCTGGCCGGAAATGGGATCTTCGGCGCCGTTGACCCAGCCGTCGTAGTGATTGCCTCGCAAGACCCACTCATCGGGATACGTGGAACCGGCGAGCTTCGCGACGACATCGTGGACAGGTTTCAAATCCCAATTGAAAGCGAGCTTGAGATGAACTTTCGCGGGCCCCGGGCCGACGTGATACGTGAGAGGCAATGCGCCGCGCCAATCTTCCGGAGCGACAGGGCCGCCGAGGGCTTTCAGGAGCGGCGTGGCATCGGCGTAAGAAATCGGCTGGACGGGAATTGTCTCGAGGACGGGATTGCCCTTGATCGGGAGGCGCTTCGCGTCGGCAGTGGCGCCGACGCCGGGAGTGAGCGGGTCGCCGGGATAAATTTCCATTTTCTCGACGCTGCCGCGCTGGACGCCTTCAGCAGGGCGATATGGGCCCTGCGGGAAAACGTCGCCTTCGAAATAACCGTCGTCTGCGGGATCGGAGTAAATGAGGCAGCCGATGGCGCCGTGCTCGGAGGCGAGCTTCGGCTTGATGCCGCGCCAGGAATGGCCGTAACGGGCGATGACGATGGCGCCTTTGACGGAGATACCGAGGCGGTCGAGCTCGACGTAGTCTTCGGGAACGCCGTAATTGATGTAAACGAGAGGCGCGGTGACATCGCCGTCAGCGGAATAAGCGTTGTAAGTGGGAAGCTGCTGATTCTGCTGCGAGGAAGTGGGGTCGCCAGGGACGGGAGGCTCGCGCAAAGTGGCGACGAAGTGCGTGGGCTCGACGAGCTCGAGGACGCGCTCCTTCGGCGTCGGAAAAAGGACCTGAAACGTTTCGATGTGCGCGTCCCAGCCCCATTTCTTGTACTGGTCGAGAAGCCACTGGCTGTTCTTCTCGTCGTATGGCGAGCCGACGTGGTGCGGCTCGGCAGCGAGAAGCTGCATATAGGATTTCATGTTGTCCGGCGAAGGGAGGGCGCGGAACTTCTGTTCCCAGCTTTGCTCCGTCGCGCCGGAATTGCCGAGATAGCCGGCGAGCTTCGCTTGCTCCTCCTGCTGGCCCATGAGTGCGACGGGCAAAAAGAAAATCAAGCCTGCGATGAATACTCTAAGACGCATGACAGCCTCCTAAGAATGCTTTCCATAAATTCCGAAACAAACTCTAGGGCGAGACGCCCGCGTAATGCGGGATCGCGGCCGGCGCGACGTTTTTGTAAACGACGCCGCCCTTCATGACGAAGGCGACGCGGCGGACGGCGGTGATGTCGTCGAGCGGATTTCCGTCGAGGGCGATAATGTCCGCCTGAAAACCGGGCGCGATGGAGCCGATCTCGTTTTGCAGATTCAGCGATTCGGCGGCGAGCGAATTCGCAGAGACGAGCGCGGCGATTGGATCCTGGCCGCCATCGCGGACGCGGTCAATCAATTCTTCGGCATTGCGGCCGTGCGCGCCGGCGACGGCATCGGTGCCAAAGACGATTTTGAGGTCCGGAGTTTTCAGCGCGCGATGGAAGAGATCGGCGTCGAGAGGAAGCGCCTGCTTCATCTGTTCGAAGCCGGACTCGGTGTAATTGCCAATGCCGAGATAGCGCGATGCATTATCGAGATAATTCTGGATGACGAGGCCGACCTGCGGATCGAAGTAGGTCCCGTGCTGGGCCATGAGGCGCAGGTCGTCGTCTGTCGCAAACGTGCCGTGCTCGACTTCCGTGCAGCCGGCGAGAGTGGTCATGCGGACGGAATCGCGATAGGCGTGGACGAGCGTGCGCAGGCCGAGCTTTTTCGCTTCGTCACAGGCGGCGTTGAGCTGCTCTTGCGAAAGCGTGGGGCCGCCGCCGTCGCGGATGCTCTGCGAGGCGAAAATCTTGATCAGATCGGCGCCGTCGGCCTTTACTTTGTCGATGTAGGCGCGGATTTGACCTGGCGTGCCGGTTTCGACGCCGCGGCCAAAGAGCGGCCGATACGCCGTGAGGATGCGGGGGCCGGGAACGTCGCCGCGATTGACGAGATCGCGCAAAGGCTTGTCTTCGGGCGAGCCGACACTCTGGACAGTCGTGAAGCCGCCCATGAGAGTGAGCCATGCGTTGGATTCGGATGCGAGCGCCGCCTGCTGAGGCGTCTCCTGCTTATCTTCGGCGCGGCCATTGGGGCCGAAGTGGTACGTGATGTGAACATGGCAATCAATGAGGCCGGGCAGAACCGTGAGGCCGCGAAGGTCGTAGGTGACAGGCCCGGCTTGCGGATCGATGCGCGCAATCTTGCCGTTCTCGACGACGATGCGCGTTTCCTTGAGGATGTGGCCCTGGCCGTCGAGGACGACGCTGGCGGCGATGACGACGGGCTTTTCCTGCGCGAAGCAGCAGGAGGCAAGGAAAAGCGATGCGAAAAGCAGAGAGAAGCGGATGATGGGGTGTTTCATGTTCATCTCAGAACAGCGGCATGTATCACGCCGGAAATGCAAAGTCAATGTGGAAGCCGTACAAATAGACGGCGCGAAAGCGTCTATGAAAAATTGTAGGAGGGAGAAAAATGCGCACGAAAAGCGCGAAAATTTGTAGCGATTAGAAAAAATTAAGTGATTGATTCTCGGACGCTTAGCAAAATTGGACTGACGCTTGGTGTAGCGATTAAAAAAATCATATATCGGGCAAGTCTTGGTGCGGGATGCCGGGAATTGGCACGGGTGAGAGGTCAGGCGGTGGCGAAACTCCACCGGGAGCCTCGGGAGGGAGCGGCTAAGATGACGGGCGCGGAAGTTTTATTCACGGTGATAGTTTACTAGAAACTAATCAAAAGTCAAGAACTTTTTTGAGGAAATCATGGGTTGACTCTCTAACGCAGAATCGGCCAATGCGAGAAGAGGCGCCGGAGCGGAGCTGGACAACCTCGGGTTCGCGAGGAGTCAGAAAGGCCCTTAGTGAGGCGGCCCTTGCCGGAGACCCCCGAATGGCGTATAAGGGCGGCAATCCGGCGCGGAGGTGAGGCGTGGCGTCGCTCTCCGAATACATGGCGCGGTACGATCACGAGCATACGAACCACTGGAACAAGGCGTGCCATGGAATCGGCATTCCGCTGGTGATTGCGGGGATTGTGTTGCTGATTCTGCTGCGATGGCGGCTGGGGCTGAGCCTGTTTGTGCTCGGCTGGATATTCCTTTTCGGCGGGCATCGCATCGAGGGCAACAAGCCCGCGTTTTTCCAGGGCGTAATTTATTTTCTCGTGGGGCCAATTTGGGTCGTGAAGGAGATTAGGGACGCCCTGATTGGTTCAGGCAAGGATTCGCCCGCAAGCCGTTGATTCCTGCTGCTTTGTGCCTCAAGAGGCGGTAACCGATTGGAGTACTAAACCAAAGCTCTATAGGTTCCAGTATGGGCCAATGCTAATGTAGGAAATTGCCCCTGGAGGAGCTTGGTGTGACCGAGTCGGTCCAATCCAACGACCCGGAAGTTCAAAAACGGCGAAGCACGCGCATCGCGCAGTCCGTGCCCATCACGGTGAGCGGCGTGGATGCGCTCGGGCAGACATTCAAGGAACGGACTTCGACAGTCTCCGTCAACTGCCACGGATGCAAGTACCAATCGCGGCATTACGTTCCCAAGAATTCGGTGGTGACGTTCGAGATTCCGCGTCCGCAGGATGACGAGCCGCCGCGCATGGTCGATGGGCGAGTGGCGTGGGTGGAGCGGCCGCGATCCGTAAGAGAACTTTTCCAGATAGGCGTGGAATTCATCGTGCCCGGCAACGTCTGGGGAATCGCCTTCCCTCCCGCGGACTGGTTCCCGCTGCCGAATGAGGAGATGCCGGAGATTCCCGCTCCCGCGGCGGAAACAACGCCGGCGGCATTGGAATCTGTGGCGCGAGTAGTGCAAGAAGAGCCGGAGCCAGAGCCCGAGCCAACGGCAGCGCCCTCTGAAACTGAAGAAGTCGCGGTGGCTCCGCCTGCGCGGCCAGCGGCGCCCACGCCAGCGCCTCCGGCCGAAAGCAAGGTGCGAGTGCTTCCAACACCCGCGCAAGCGCAAGAGACGATGTCGATGGCGCGGCAGATGGCGCGCCTGCTCGCCGAGGCGAAGCAGCACCTCAACAGGACAATGCAGAGCGGCGCGGCGGAAGCCGTGGCGCAGGAAGTGCGCTCCGCGCGCGAGCAGATTGAACTGCAAATGCGCGGCACGGTCGCGGATGCGGTGGAAGCGTCGGTCGCGAAGACGGCGGAGCAAACAGTTCAGAGCGCGGTGCAGGGATCGCTGAAGCATCTCGTGGAGCAAGCGACGCAGCAGGTGGTGAAGAACGCGCTCGCGGCTTTTGAAAAGGCGCGGCTGGCGGCTTCGCCCTCGGCGGAGGAGCTTGATACGCAAGTGCGCGCGGCGGTCGAGCGCGTGGTGGAGACATCGGCGGCGAAGCTCGTGGAGCAGACGGTGCAGCAGAGCGTGCAGCAGACCGTCGAAAACGAAGTGAAGCAATCGGTGCAGGCCGCCGTGGAGAAGGCGACAGCAAATCTGCCGGTGGCGCAGACGACGAGTGTCCAGGGCCGACCGGGAGACGAATCACTGCGCGAACTGGAAGAGACTGCGCGGGCCCGGCTGGTTTCGTGGCGGCAGGAAGTGGAAGAGGTCGCAGGGCAGATCCAGGCGAAGTCGCGGGAACAAATGCACGCGGAATCGGACGCAGCTACGGAGCAATGGCGCGAAAAATTCGAGAAGGCGCTGCAGGGCGCCTCCGCGCAGATGGGCGAGCAACTGAATCAGATTTCGCAAGCGGCGTCGGAGCGCGCCGAGCAGGAGCTATCCGCGCGCGGCGAATCGCTGCAGACGTTGCTGAACGAAGCGGCGGCCGAGGCACAGAAGAATCTGGATGCACTCAGTTCGACGCTGGGGACGGAGCGCGCCAAGGCGGAGCTGACATTGAGCCGCGCGGAAGAGGCGACGAAACGCGCGGAAGACACTTCCGTGCAGCTCGAGGCGATTTCCAGGGCGAGTTTCGACGAGGCGCGGCGGCAACTGGACGTGCTGCTGGCTGCTCAGTCGCAGGAACTCAACCGCCGCGCGGACGAGGTGGTTCGCCAAAAATCCGCCGCGCTGGAAAAGCCGGCGGAAGAAATCACAGGCGCGGCGTTGCGACGGCTGGCGGATAAGGTGCATGAGCAATTAGCTCCGCAGTTTGCGCGCGCCGAGAAGCTCAACCAGGAGCTTGCGGCGGCGGACGAGCGCGCCAACGACGCGATGACGAGAATCCGCGAGCGGATGCACGAAATCTCCGAACAGGCGCTGGCAGCGTCGCTCGAGCGAATGAAACTGCAAACCGCGGAGTTCCCCGCTGAGTTCGAGCAAAGCTGCCGGAACGCGCTGGCTCGCGTGCAGGAGGAACTCGACGCGAAGGCGACGGACGCGACGCATTCGACGTTTGAAGCGATGTACAAATCGGCTGAGTGGTATCAGAAGAAAGCTCAGACGAGCATGCAAAGCGCGCTCGAAAAAGTGGTGGAACAATCGACGGGGACAATGCGGGAGCGCGCGGGCGAACTTTCGCGGCTTTTCGGTTCGGAACTGGATCATTACAGCCGCAGTTACGTGGAACAAGCGAAGGAAACGCTGAAGGAGGACGCGAAGGAGGTCCGCGAGCAGACGCGCACGCAACTGGAGGAAAGCGCCAAGATCGCGGCGGCCAGCCTGTCGGATGAATTCCAGCGAATCATGCGCGAGAGCCTGGGACGCTTCGAAGAATCGGCGAAGGTCTCGATGGCGAGCGCGCAGGACGCGATGAAGGAAGGCACGGAAAAGGCGGTCAACGAGTTTGATTCGCACATCGAAGAGCGGATGGTGCAGGGCGCGACGCTGGCGCGCAAGCACCTCGAATCGCAATTGAAGCCGATGATTGACGCGTTCTACACGAAACGGTCGGATGAGCAGAGCGAATGGCTGGAACAGATGAAGAAAGTCGTTGAGCAATCCATCGAGCAATACAGAGAACGGCTGGAGAACACGTCGAATTCATGGCTCCTTGCGTCCGCCAGCTCGCTCGGACAGCACTCGAAGGGCGTGCTCGATGCGCTTTCGAAAGCTGCGGAAGAGAGGCTGCGCGACACCGCAGGGGACGTGTTCGCCGATCTCGGAGACAAGTTGCGCGCAAGGCTTCTGGGACTTTCGAGCGACATCGCCACAGAAAAGAAACCGCCCACGAAGAAGTAGCCGCGCAGAGAAACATTCCGCGGCGAATATCCGCTAGATTCCCACGATTAATTTCGGCATCCCTGTATAATCCTGCGATGGCGAATCGCGCGTATGCGAGCATCTGGCTGCGGGAGTTTCCCGAAGAAGCGCTGCTTGAAAACTGGGGAAAATTTCTCGCGACAGTTCCGCATTCCTCTCAGCGACACGGCTTCTCTTGCCTGTCGATTCACGCCGTGGATGAAGCCGAATCTCCGATATTCGAGCAGGATTTGCGCTCGATCGACGCGGATGCGGGCACCGTTGTCGAACTGACGAGCAATCACGTGCACGGCGATTGCTCCTACGAGACGCAGGCCGCATGGGATTTGTGGGTCTATGACCCGGCGAGCCTGAGGTGGGAATTGCGTCCGCAACAGTTGGACCTGCATTGCTTCGGCGAGGACTTCGGCGCGGGCGACTGGCGAAAGAACGGACATTTCCTGGTGGACGCGGGCTTTGAGCATTTTTTCACCGGGCACGCCGGATTGCTGGGACGCGGAGATCCTGATCGAGCGGAGATCCGGCATCCGGATGAGCAGCGATTCGTGTCGCTGATGTCGCAGCCGCAAAATTTGAATACCTATCGAGAGAAAACTCAGGAAAATATCCGAAAATTGTACGAGTGGATGCGCAAGGTGGAAGCGGCGCTGCCGGTGGCGCGCACGAGTCTGTGGTCGGAGGGAGAAGACAATTTCGAGGCCCGAGTGGAGGAGATTCTCGCGAAGCGCTAAGGAGGGACAGGGAAAGGTCGGTGCACGCGGGCGGATGACGCGCGAAATCGGAAGTGAACACTCTACCTAGAAGCACTTTCCACTCGAAAACACTCAAGTTAGAATTGAAGCTTGTAACTTCTAGCCCCAGGAGACGACGTGGCCAAATCCATTTTGGATACTAATGCGGAGCGCCGTGCCGGAATCGCCGCCTTAAAAAATCCGCGACGTGGCTCTGCCAGTAGAATTTTGCGAGTCGCATTGCTCCTGGCGCCGCTCTCTGCACTTGCCCTTGCCGCATCTTGTGGGAGCGGTTCGCATCCAAGTATTGACCAGGCGGCGAAGCCCGCGGGGCCGAGCTACCCGCCGGCGGTGGATGAGGTCGCGAAAAAGCTCCTGGGAACGGAGTCGGAGGTAGTCCTCTATGGTGACCTGGCAAATAACGGGAAGCAGGAAGCCTTGATCGTGAATCGCGTGAAAAAGCCGCCAGACAACATAGTTCCCGGAACGCTTGTCACACGCGCGGCGATTATAGAGGACGAGGGGGGAAATTCCTGGAAGGAAGTGTTCCTCTGCGACCAACACTTGAAGAACCCGAACGGATTCCTCGGCGGAATTCCGCTGGCGGAAATCAACGGCTGGAGAATCCAGACTGAGCACGACCCCGCGAAAGGGCTGACGTTGTACTTCACTCCGCTGGCGAAGCCGACCGGTGGCTACATCCAGACGATTGGCGTGCGCTGGAATCCGGAAGTGAAGCGCTACCAATCACTCGACCGAAATTTTGAGCATTTCCTGACTGAAGTGCCATCGCTCGAACCATTGAACGGAATGCCGTAAGTCTGATGAGCGCTGCAACACAAACTCGGGGAGTTGGCGCCACACCTTCGAGGAAGAAAACGAAGGCATGGCGCGAGCTCGGCCGTCTGCTGCCGTACATCGCTCCTTACAAGAGGGCGACAAGCTTCGGATTGTTTGTTCTCATCCTGATGGGGTTCGTGGGCGCGGCGTCGCCACTCATCATCGGCGCGATCACCGACCTGCTGGACCACGCAGCGAAGCCTCTTCCGAATTTGGTTGGCATATCGCGAACTTTGATGAGCCCCATTCTGCATTTTTACGAGCCTGGCAGCCGTCGCGCACTGGGAATGCTATGTCTGGCGCTGGTCGTGGTAGTTGTGGTCAAGGGAATTTTCTCGTTTGCCTCACGGTGGATGCTCATCGGCATCTCGCGGGACATTGAATACGACTTGCGGAACGATTTGCTGGCCAAGCTGGTGCTGATGGAGCCGGCATTTTACGTCCGCAACCGCACAGGCGAACTGATGTCACGGTGCACGAACGACTTGGGGCAGGTGCGGAACGTGCTGGGCCCTGGAATCATGTACAGCGCCAATACGATCGTGGGCATGGCGCTGGCGATTGCATTGATGTTGAAGCTCTCGCCGAAACTGACACTGGAAGTTTTGCTCCCCGTGCCGGTGGTTGCCGTCACGGTGTGGTATTTCGGCAGGGTGATTCACGAATTGCAGAGCAAGATTCAGGCAATGCTCGCTACGCTTTCGGCAAAAGCGCAGGAAAACCTGGCGGGCATTCGCGTGGTTCGCGCGTATGGCCAGGAGGAGTCGGAAATCCGCGGGTTCGATGCCGCCAACAAACAGTACGTCGGCCAGAACATGAACATGATTCGCGCGTGGAGCATGTTCTTCCCGATGCTACAGTTGATCATCGGATTTTCCATCCTGTTCGTTCTGTGGCAGGGCAGCCGGATGGTGATCCAGGGAAGAATTTCGCTGGGCGCGCTAATTGCGTTCTACGCGTACGTGGGCCAGCTTGTGTTTCCGATGATTGCACTCGGCTTCGTGACGAATATTTTCCAGCGCGGAGCGGCTTCCATGACGCGGTTGAACTACATCCTCGACGCGAAGCCCGATATCGACGATGCCGCCGCGCGCGCGGAACAAATGGATGAAATCCACGGCGAAATCGAGTTTCGGAATCTGACCTTCACGTATCCGACGACGCGCGATGGTAACGTCGCAGGCATAGCAAGCGGCGCCAAAGCCGGCGGCGCCAAAGCCGATGACGCGAACGAGCCAGTCCTGAAGAAGATCAACCTTGAAATTCCCGCGGGATCGACGGTGGCAATCGTCGGCCCAACCGGCAGCGGCAAATCCACACTCGCCGCGCTGATCGCCCGTCTGTGGGAAGCCCCCGAGGGCAGTCTGTTCATCGACGGCAAGCCGATCAATCAGTGGCCGCTCGCGGAGCTTCGCAGAGGCATTGGATTTGTACCTCAGGATGCATTTCTCTTCAGCGAAACGATTAAGGAGAATATCGCGTTCGGCATGGACGTAGTGAACCTGGACGAAGTGGAAGACGCAGCGCAAACCGCCAGTGTTTCGAGCGACGTTTCCGACTTCACCGCAGGATACGACACGATTGTCGGCGAGCGCGGCATCACTCTTTCCGGAGGGCAGAAGCAGCGCACGACCCTCGCCCGCGCCCTGATTCGCGATCCGAGAATCCTGATACTCGACGATTCGTTCTCGAGCGTGGACACGGATACCGAAGAAAAGATCCTGCAGGGGCTCGAAGATGTGATCCGGAAGCGCACGACAATTCTAATATCACACCGCTGCTCGACTGTACGCGCCGCCGATCAAATCGTGGTGCTGCGGGACGGAGAAATCATCGAGCGCGGCACGCATGAAGAATTAATCGGCAGCGGCGGATACTACGCCGAGCTTTATCAAAAGCAACTCCTGGAAGAAGAGCTGGCCAAGGAATGAGCGGGCACCAAGAAGAAGAGAAACTGGGGAAGATTTACGACGCGCAATTGACGCGGCGGCTGCTGGAATACTTGCGCCCATACAAATGGCGCGTGATTCTGGCGCTCGCGCTCACTCTCCTCATTACTCCGCTGCGTTCCGTCGGCCCATACCTGTTCCACATTGCGATCGATTGGTACATCACGCCGGCGATGAGGCACCACATCGCGGCGACCGCAGGATTCCGCGGAGTCTTCTGGGTATCCGTGGGATTGCTTGCCGCGATGGTCCTGGCCTTCGCGCTGATGTACGGCCAGGTCCGAATCATGCAGGCGGTGGGCCAGCGAATCATGTACGATCTGCGGAAAGAGATTTTCGCGCATCTGCAAAGGCTGCCGTTGTCGTTTTTCGATCGCACGCCCGTGGGACGTCTGGTGACGCGCGTGACGACGGACGTGGATGCGCTCAATGATTTATTCGCCGCGGGCGTCGTGGCGATGGTCAACGACTTTTTTCTCCTGGTCTTCTTCGTGGCCATCATGCTGAAGATGAACTGGAGGCTCGCGTTTGCGGCTTTCGCCGTGTTGCCGCTGATGTTCCTGGTGACGTGGATATTCCGCAACAGCGTGCGAGACGCGAACCGGCGGATACGGACCGCGATTGCCCGCATCAACTCGTTTTTGAACGAACACATCAGCGGCATGTCCGTGATTCAGCTGTTCAATCGCGAACGCAAGTCGCGGGAGCAGTTTGCCGAGCTGAACCGCGCGTACAATTTGAGCTTCAAGGACGCCATCATGGCGTACGCGCTGTTTTTTCCGGCGATCGAGTTGTTATCATCCGCGGCCTTTGCGATGATTTTCTGGTTTGGCGGCTTGAAGGTGTTATTGGCCGGAGTGAGTCTTGGCGTTGTGGTGGAGTTCTATCAATACTCACAGTTATTTTTCGCGCCGATTCAGGACCTGAGCGAAAAATTCAACATTTTGCAATCGGCCATGGCTGCTTCTGAACGGATATTCAAGCTGATCGACGAGCCGGTAACCTTGGCCGCGCCGTCGCGACCGCTCACGCTTGACCAGCCGAAGGGTGAAATCGAGTTTCGAAACGTCTGGTTCGCGTATCGCGGCGGCGAAAACCCCAAGGATGAGGACTGGGTGCTGCGCGACGTCTCGTTCCGCGTGGCGCCGGGGCAAAACGTCGCGATCGTCGGCCACACGGGCGCAGGGAAAACGACGATCATTTCCCTGCTTCTTCGATTTTACGACGTACAACGAGGCGAAATTCTGCTCGACGGCGTAAACATCCGGGAGCTTGATTTGCAGAATCTACGCCGCTTGTTCGGCATTGTCTTGCAGGATCCATTCCTCTTCAGCGGCACAATCGAGACAAATGTGAAACTGGGAACAGAAACGATTGGCCGCGAAACGATTGAAAGATCGTTGCAGGAGGTTGGCCTGGGCGCGTTCGTCGCTTCCCTGCCAAAAGGCTCGGCGACCGAGGTCACGGAGCGCGGCGCAACTTTGTCCGTCGGACAGCGGCAGCTCATCAGCTTCGCGAGAGCGTTGGCGCACAACCCGCGGTTCCTCATTCTGGATGAGGCGACATCCAGCGTGGACACGCAGACGGAGTCTCTGATCCGCGATGCACTCGACCGGCTGCTATCCGGCCGGACGGCCCTGGTGATTGCTCATCGCCTGAGCACGATTCAGCACGCAGACCGCATTCTTGTCTTCCATAAAGGCCGCCTGCGCGAAGAGGGCAACCATCAGGAATTGCTCGCCCGGCGGGGCATTTATTACCGCCTCTATCAGCTGCAATACAAAGACCAGGAGTTGCGCGAGCCGCCCTTGGGGGGCGAACCTGCCAGAGCGTCGATGCCAGCGGATGACTAGGCTGCGGAGCCGCGCGTGTTAGGCCAACGCTGGTTCTCCAATTTGCTTCACTCCCCTTCCAGCGGTTTAGTCGGATTCTCGGAATGAGCGCCGCTCAAATCTTGATTTCCGCGGGAGAGGCCTCGAGCGACATGTACGCTGCTCGATTGGCGCAGGCCGTTGCGGCAAAAACAGACGCGAGATTTTTCGGCATGGGTGGCAACAAAATGCGTGACGCTGGTGTTGAAATCGTATTCGACGCATCGGATATCGCTGTCGTGGGGATCACAGAAGTCCTGCACCGGCTGCCAGCCGTCTGGCGCGCCTGGCGGAAATTGGAACGTGAGGCCGTGGAACGCAAACCCGCACTTGCCATCACCGTCGATTCGCCCGGATTCAATTTTGGATTGGCCCGGCGCCTGAACAGGCGCGGCGTTCGATGCGTCTACTTCATCAGCCCTCAGATATGGGCATGGCGGCCGCGCAGAATGAAGTGGATACGGCAGCGATTCGAGCGCGTCATCGTCATTTTTCCGTTCGAGAAAGAGTTCTATGACGAAGCGGGAGTTGCCGTGGATTTCGTGGGGCACCCATTGGTGGATTCGGTCCGCAGCACGATGACGCGGGAGCAATTCTGCGCGAAATTCGGACTCGATGCACGCCAGCAGATCCTGGCGCTCCTGCCGGGCAGCAGACCGAGCGAAATCCGGAGGAATCTGCCGGTCATTTTGGAAGCGTGCAAACGATTGGTAGAGAATCGCTCGCTGCAAATAGTGCTCGCCGCTGCGCCCGGGCTTGGCGTAAGGAGTTTTGACGCCAACAGATCGCCGGACACTCCCGTAACCATTGTGGAATCTGCGACGTATGATGCGCTAGCAGCGGCGGATTGCGCCATAGTGTCGAGCGGCACTGCAACCGTCGAAGCCGCGTTGCTGGGGACCCCCATGGTGGTTGTGTACCGTGTTTCGGGCCTGACTGCACTCATAGCGCGGCCGATGATCTCGACTCATCTATTCGCGATGGTGAATCTGATTTTGGGGCGCGTGGCGGTCCCGGAATTGATTCAGGAGAAGTTGACGGCGGACGCATTGCGAGCGGAAGTCTCAGGCTTGCTCAATTCTCCCGAGATTCGCGAGCAACAAAAACGTGACTTGGCGCAAGTCAGAGTGAAGCTTGGTCCTGCAGGCGCTATTGAACGCGCCGCAAACATCATCGTCAACATGCTGAGGCAGGCCGGAGCAGAGGCAACTAGTAGGCAGCCTCTGGTATCCTAAAGGTAGGACAAATTGATGAAGGTCAAGATAATTGCACTCGATTCTTCGCTATCCCGCTTGCTCCAGTGTGTCGCAATATCGCTGCTCATCTGCGTTGGAGCGGCGCGCGCGCAGGAACTGCCGAAATTCGATTTTCGCGCGGTCCATTACGATGTCCAGGCGGCGCTTCGCCCGGCGGATCAAACGCTTGCGGCGGAAGTGAAAGTTGAACTGGTTGCAAAGGCCGAATCGCGCACGATCCTCGTCCAATTGCATCCAGATCTGCACGTGGATTCCGTGCGCCTGGCGATAGATGGGCGTAAACTCGATTTCCTCCGTGATTCGTTCAAGCCGTTGAATCTTGCCGTAACTCTTCCCTCTGCCGCACAGGCGGGAATGCACGTCACTCTGATTTTCAATTACTCTGGGGCATTTTCCAACGACGACGACAGCCCGACGAAGGATGTGCGCTTCGCATGGGTTGACAAGAATGCGTCTTATTTGCTGCTTCCTGCGCGATGGTTCCCTTTGACCGATTACCCGTCGAACCGGTACACCGCAAAATTTCAGATTACCGTTCCCGACACCTTTGCCGTCGTGGGCACCGGACAATCCGGGGCGCCAAGTTCCCTGCCCGCCGAGAAGCCCGGCGAATCCGGAAGATCCCAGTACACGTTCACGTGTGATGACGCCGCGCCGGTCGGATCCTTCGTAGCGAGCGATTTGCGCTTATCTCCCGTCCGCGCGCAGGGCATGGAATTCGCGGTGTTTGCGCCGCCGGCGGCGGCTGCGACGGCGGCGCCGTATGGCGACGAGCTCGCGAACATCATGGCGTTTTTCTCCAGTCAATTTGGACCGCTACCTTCGCCCAACCTGACGCTGGCCCAATTGCCGGATGGCACGGTGGCCGGATTTTCCGCTCCGGGGGTGCTCTTTCTTAGCGCGCACGAATGGAGCGATCGAGTTAACTCGAGTGAACTGGCACATCTCGCTGCTGGTCAGTGGTGGGGCAATCAGGTGCTGGCCTCTTCGCCAAACGACGTCTGGGTCACGGATGGCTTGGCGCAGTATTCAGCGGCGATGTACATCGAACACGCGCAAAGCGCCGCCGGTTATCACGCGCAGCTCACGAATTACGCTGTTGGCTCCGTGATGTTCGACGACTCTTCGCCGATCGTGCAAGCGGGCCAGCTGCAGCCGTTCTCTCAGCAATACCGCTCCGTGGTGGTGGACAAGGGAGCGATGGTGTTTCACATGTTGCGGACTTCGATGGGAGACGCGGCGTTCAATTCCCTGCTGCAGGATTTCTATTCTGCTCACAAGGGAAGCACGGCGAGCATTGACGACTTCGAAAAGCTCGCGCAAACAAAGCTGCCGCAGCCGAAACCCGGCGATGCGCAGCTCAATTTGGTCGCTTTTTTTTCGCAATGGGTCAACTCCACGGGCATCCCTGACTTCAAGCTGGACTACATTGTCTATCGCACGGAGAAGGGATTCAAAGTGGTCGGTAAGGTGCTGCAGCCGCTTGAGACCTTCAACATGCCAGTGGAGATCCGCGTGGATACCGAGGGAAGTCCTGTAGCGAAGGTTGTGCCAGTGATCGGCACAAGCAGTCCCTTCGAGATTGACACCTTCAATCAGCCAAAGCCCGGTGGGATCGTGATCGATCCGGAAAATGACATTTTGAAATCCAGTCCGACGCTAAAAGTCCGCTCGCTGATTGCCCGCGGCGAAGGCCTGGCCCAGCAAGGGAAGTTCTACGACGCCATACAACAATACCAATCCGCTCTGAGCTTGCAGCCCAATAGTTCGCTTGCAGCGTTTCGCATGGCCGAAGCGTTCTTTTACCAGAAGAATTACGCCGCTGCGGCGGATTCATTCCGCAACGCGCTGGACGGGCAGATGGACCCGAGTGAGAAGTGGGTCGAGGTCTGGTGCCATATATACCTGGGCAAAATTTTCGACCTCACCGGCTCGCGCGAGCGCGCCATCAACGAATATCAAAAGGCGCAACAACTGAAGGACGATACAGGAGGAGCGCAGGAAGAAGTGGAAAAGTACATGAAGACACCCTACACGGGCGAAGGCTCGCCAGTCCAACCTACGCCAGCGGCGAAAGCAGCGAAGCAATAAATTTGGCGGCAGAGTTAGGCATGCGTTCTGCGATCCTCTTGCATCTCTTTCCTGACTTCTTCGAAAACTTTGTGTGAGTCTTTATCGAAGAGGACGAAGTAGATTTTTTCAACCGTCGACTGGCCTGCGAGGGATTTCGCGGCTTCCACCAGCATGATTTCCGCGCACTCGCGCATGGGAAAACCGGCCACGCCAGTGCCGACCGCGGGAAATGCGATGCTCTTGAGTTTGTGCTGGCTTGCGATTCGCAGAGCATAAGTTGTCGAACTGCGGAGCGACTGTGAAGTAGTCTGTCCTCCAAGCTGCATACTGGCCGCGTGGATCACGTGCCGGGCCTTCAGCCGGCCTCCCGAGGTTATCGCCGCACTGCCGACGGGGATTGAGCCGATTTCGTCGCACTCTTGCTGAATTTGATTTCCGCCCTTGCGTCGAATCGCTCCCGCGACCCCGGCGCCCAACTTCAGATCGTTGTTCGCGGCATTCACAACGGCATCAACTTGCATCTCCGTGATGTCGCCTTGCTGCAAGATAATTCTGTCCCAAACGGAAATCATAATCTGCACTCCGGTCTGATAAATTGCAAAACTCCTTGCGACGCCTACGCCTTCTGGCTCGCCGCGTCGCGATAATCGTAAACGCCGCGACCGGACTTTCGTCCCAGGCGGCCCGCCTTCACATACTGTTCCAGAAGGGGGCAAGGACGGTATTTATCCCCCAGAGTTTGGTGAAGGTGCTGCAAAATGCTGAGTCGCACGTCAAGTCCAACCAAGTCGACAAGTTCAAATGGCCCCATCGGATGATTCAAGCCGAGTTTCAACGCCTTGTCGATATCGCCCGCGGTGGCGATGCCCTCCTGCAACATATAGAACGCCTCATTGCCGATCATCGCGTTGATGCGGCTGGTCACGAATCCGGGCGATTCGCGCACAACCACCACTTCTTTTCCCATCCGCCGGCCAACCTCGGAGCAGGCGGCAACGGTCGCATCGGACGTCTCGAGGCCACGGATCATTTCCAGCAGCTTCATTTTGGGAACCGGATTGAAAAAGTGCATCCCGATGCAATTTTCCGGACGCAGCGTAATGGCCGCCATCTCCGTGATCGAAAGCGAAGAAGTATTGCTGGCGAATATCGCACCGGGCTTGGCGAATTTGTCGAGAATGGTGAAGATTTCGAGCTTTGTTTCCATTTCTTCCGGCACGGCTTCGATGACGAGCTCAGCCTGGCGGCAAGCGTCTTGAATGGAGCGCGACGTCGTGACTCGCGCGATCGATTGGTCTTTATGTTCCGCGGTAACTTTTCCCCGCGCGATGCCTTCTTCAAATGCTCGGTTGATCCACTCCACGCCCTGACCAAGCATCGTCTCTGAAACATCTTCAAGAATCGTTTGGTATCCTCCAAGCGCGGCGGAATAGGCAATTCCCCGTCCCATCGTGCCCGCGCCAATGATTGCTATTGCCTTGATGTCCATGCTTTCTCCTAGCGATCAGGCAAATCCCGTGCGCAGTACCTTCAGCGGATTTGCGGAAACAAGCGCGCCGCATTGTCGTACAAAATCTTTTGCTTAGCTTCCGCCGCGATCGGCAAACCCCTGAACTTCTCAATATTGCCGCGGATGGCGGGGACGCCTGGACCCGGCCAATCTGTGCCCCAGAGAACTTTATCCGCGATTTCCTCGAGACGAGGAAAAGATTCCATCAATTTCTGCGGCGGGATCCCTGAGACATCCATATACATATTCGGGTGCCGGCGCACGAGGAAAAAAGCTTCATTCATCCAAAGCGGCCGACCGCCATGAGCAAGGATGATGGCGAGATTCGGGAAGTCCACGGCTACATCATCCGCAAGGATTGGCTGTGCATAAACATTTCGCGCGCCGGGGAAAATTGAGGTGCCTGTGTGAATCATCACGGGGATACCGTTTGACTGCGCACGCTCGTACATCGCTGCCTGTGAGCCGAGACCGTCGCGATAGGCATTGGGAGCTATCAGCTGATGCGAGGGGTGAACCTTCAGTCCGCGTATGCCGATTTTCGCGAGGCGGTCCACCTCCGCCCCAGCATCAGCAACATATTTCGGGTGGACGGACCCAAACGCCAGCAGCCTGCGCGGCTCGGCGGAGCAGTACCGCGCAATCCAATCGTTCACATCTTGCGGGAAGCCGATCACATCCGGGCTGACGTAGTTAATCAGCCCGGCGCGTTCGATCCCCATTTCATCGAGAAAATTCAGGAATGCCTTGGGATCGGACGAATATTTTTCCACCTCCGGATAATCCTTGCGGCCCTTCTTGATCAGGGCAAGCGCATGCGGCTTGAACAGGTGCAGCGGTTGGATATGAATGTGAATATCGATGATGGCGTCAGCGGATGGCAACTTCTCTCCCTAGAATCATTGCGAAATGTGTATCCTACGGCCTCATCTGGCGATTCTTCCACGTCTCTTCCAACGCCCGCCGAGTGAACACCTTCACCATTTCGCGTCGGTAGACCGGCGTCGACGCCGATGTAGTGAGCGGCTTTCCGGTTTTCATCGTCGCGTTAGCCACGTGCTCGGCGAGCTCGGTCGACCATTGCTGTCCAGCAAGCCACTCGCTTGCTCGTCGAACCAGCACAGGCGCGGGATTCACAGCGGTCAACGCGACGCGCGCATCCCGGCAGGTTCCGCCAGCGTCGACATCCATCGAAACGGCTACGCCTGCCAAAGGATAATCAATCGAATCACGCACGCGAAGCTTCTTATAAATTCCGCGCCATCCGCTCATGCGCGCGGGGACGTGAACTGCCGTCAGAATCTCGTCGCGTCCCAGAGCGATGCGGTCCTTCCCGTCGTTTTTATAGAATTCATTGAGCGGAAGCCTCCGCGTGCCGCGCGGACCCGCGATTTCCAGTTCTGCATCCAATGTCAAAAGCGCGGGGGCAGAATCCCCCGACCACGCCGCCCAACAGAATCTCCCGCCGGGAGCGACATGACAAATGTCACCGTCCTTTTTCAGGCATCCGCCAAGCGATTGGCGCCAGAAATGTGACTGGTTGTACCAGCGGCAGCGCGTCTCGAGGCACAGATTTCCTCCAATCGTTCCCATGTTTCGTTGCAACGGACCCGCGATTGTCGCAACAGCGCTTGCGACAACCGGAAATTTCTCTCGAATCGCAGGTGTGCCCAAAATTTGCGACAGGCTTGCCAGCGCGCCAACTCGCAATCCGTCTTTTGGCGAATATTGGATCTCGGCAAGATCGTGGAGAGACTTAACGTCGACCAGAACTCTTGGCGAGGAGAGTTTCATCTGCAGATTGGGAATTACGTCGGTTCCGCCGGCAATCACCATTGCTTCAGAGCCGTTGTCGCTAAGCATACGGACAGCTTCATCCGGCGAATGCGGCTGCAGCATGCGAAATGCGGGAAGCGTCACCGAGAAGCTCCGGTGATGTGAGCCTTCCGCGAGCCGCTTAATCCGTTGCCCGACGCAGATTTCTGTTTGTCGCGAAGAGCGTCAAGAATCTTCTCCGGCGTGATAGGAATCGAGTTTAGCCGCACGCCGACTGCATCATAGATGGCGTTGGCGATCGCCGGGATTGTTGCAGCGAGCGAACCTTCACCTGCTTCCTTCGCTCCAAACGGGCCCTCGGGGTCAATGCTCTCAACAATTATGGATTCGATCTGGGGATTTTCTTTCGTCGAAGGAATGCGATATTCGAGGAGCGACGGATTCATCAGCCTGCCGTCCTTCCAAATCATGTCCTCCTGCACCGCCTGACCGAACCCCATATAAACGGAGCCTTCGATTTGCCCTTCCACGGTGAGCGGATTGAGCGCTTTGCCACAGTCATGCGCGGCGACGATTCTCTCGACTCGAACTTGCCCCGTCTCGACATCAACCGAAACTTCCGCGGTCTGAGCGCTGTAGCTATAGGAAGGCGAAGGCCCGACACCGGCGCCCTTGAATTTTCCACCACGGGATTCCTCAGGCGGCGCATAAGTGCCTCGCGCGACGAGCGCGCCGTGAAAATCAAGCGCGACTGCCACCGCTTCGTCAAAGGCCATCCCTATCTGGGGCTCACTGACTTTCGATACTTGATTGTCTCTGGCTTCCAGTTCACTGGGCGCACATCCCAATTTTGTCGCGACAGCAGTGAGAATTTGGTCGCGCATATTCTGCGCCGCGCTAATGCACGCGTTTCCTGCCATAAAGGTTACGCGACTCGAATAGCTGCCGAGATCAATCGGCGTCACATCTGAATCGCACGCAATCAAATTGACTCGATCGGCGCTGATTCCCAGAATCTCGGCGACAATCTGCACTTGCATCGTGTCCGAACCCTGGCCAATTTCCGCCGCGCCGGTGTACACCGTGACGCCGGCGTCTCGGTCAATTTTCATGTGCACGGTCGTATGCGGCATGTTCGAACGCACCACGGGATTCGCCGCGCCGCTGACGTAATGGCTGCATGCCATCCCGATGCCCTTGCCGTAAGGAAGCTTTCCCTTTTTCTCATTCCACCGCGAACGTTCAGAGACTTTCTCGATGCACTCCGGCAGGCCATAGCTCGTCACGCGAAGCGAATTCGCGGTGACGCAAGGAGCTTTCAGCAGATTCCGGCGTCTCACTTCGATCGGATCGAGATTCGCTTGGTGTGCCAGTTGATCGAGCATCGCCTCAAAAGCGAAACGAACGTTTACGGTACCGTGGCCGCGCATCGCTCCGCAAACGGGCTTGTTCGTCAGCACTCGAAAACCGTCGAAACGCACGTTCTCGATGTCGTAGATTGCGCCGAGTAGCGCTCCAGAATAAAGCACGGTAACAGGGCCGTAGCCGCAGTACGCGCCGCCATCCTGGATAACGCGCGCCTGAACTGCCGTTAATTTTCCCGCGCGGTCCATGCCGACTTTCAGATAAACGATCGTGATGGGCCGGCCGCGGTGCGCGTAAAACACTTCTTCGCGTGTGTAAAGCATCTTCACCGGCTTGCGCGCCTTTTTCGCCAGCACACAGGCCGCGATCTCAATCGGAATGACTTCGCTCTTCCCTCCAAACCCGCCTCCGATGAGCGGCTTGATGACGCGGATCTGACTCATCGGCATCTCGCAGACTTCCGCTGCGGTTCGATGCAAGTAAAATGGAACCTGCGTCGAGGAATACACGGTCAGGCGGTTGTTAGGTTCCCAAATCGCCAGCGTAGCGTGCGGCTCCATCGCAGCATGAGTGACTTCCCCCGCGTAGTAGCGCTCTTCGGCGACGAAATCCGCCTGCTCAAATCCTTTGTCGGGATCGCCGAAGACGTGGTGGTACTCCTTTTCGATATTGTGAGGTTTTCCTTCATGGATCCAATTCGTCTCAGCCCTCATGGACGTCTCAGGGTCAAACCACGCGGGCAACACGTCGTAATCCACGCGAATGAGATCCAGCGCGTGTTCGGCAATTTCTGCGGAAGTCGCAGCCACAGCCGCAACGTTGTCCCCGATATAGCGGGCCTTATCCGTTGCGAAGACGCGCTCGTCGTGGCCGATGGGCAGGACGCCATAAGGCGTCCGCGCGTCTTGTCCCGTGGCCGTGGCTTTGACGCCTGCGAGCGCCTCGGCGCGCGACGCATCAATCGAGCGAATTCGTGCGTGCGCGTGGGGGGAATGAAGTATCCTGCCGTGGAGCATCCCCGGTACGGAAAGATCATCGGCGTATTTGCCCAGCCCGGTGACTTTGGCGCGGGCATCGGTCATCGCCATGGGCTTGCCGATGATATTGTAGTGGTCCGTAGGGTGGGTCATGAGCTAGCGCATTGCCTGCAGAGCGCCCTGCGATTTTGCGCGCATTTTGTCGATGGCGAATTTCACCGATTCGAAGATCTGCATGTAACCGGTGCACCGGCAAAGGTTTCCCGAAAGCGCTTCCCGGATTTCGTCCATGGATGGATTCGGATTCCGATCAAGTAAAGCCTTTGTTGCAATCATGAAGCCCGGAGTACAAAAGCCGCATTGTGCCCCACCGGTTTCCGCAAACCCCTCTTGAATCGGATCCAATTCTCCCGGACCGCCCAGCCCTTCTACAGTCGTGATCTTACACTGCTGATAACTCGCGGCCAAAGCCACGCACGAGAGCATCGGCGTGCCATCCACCAGAACTGCGCAGCACCCACAGCTTGAATCGTCACACCCGCGCTTGGAGCCCGTCAGCCCGAGGTCTTCGCGCAGTGCATCAAGCAGGAGGCGATTCGACAGGACGGCGATTTCTCGCTCCTCGCCATTCACGCGCAGCCGAATGATTTCTTTGTTCAATTCCGATCCTTAGGTGAGCTTCTTCAGCTCTTCTTCGTCAAAGCCGAGGACAATTTTGTTCCCCGCTATCACCACTGGCCGGCGAATCAGATTCGGTTCCGCGGCCATCATTTGCAAGGCCTCCGCGCGCGAAGGCGGATGCTCTTTCATCTTCCGTTCGCGATATAGTTCGTTGCGAGTGTTCAAAAACTCCTTGTAATCGCGGTCGCCGATCAGTGCGTCGAGTTCTGCGGCGGTCAAGCGCTCCGTGTTCAGATCGCGAAATTCCAGTTCCGCTCCTCGCTCGTGCAAGAGACCTCTTGCTTTGCGGCAGGAAGTTCAAGTCGGCTTGTGCAAGAATTGGATCGTTTTCCTGGCCACCGTTCACCTCGCCTCAGTAGCGCGGCACACTCGGGTCAATTTCACGCGACCAACGGTCTATGCCACCTGCCATCGAACGCGCTCCTGATACGCCTTGCGAGCGCAGCCACGCAGCCGCATCGAGGCTCCGGCGTCCACTGTGGCAGAACAGCACCACATCTTCCGCCGATTCGAACGCCGCCAGACTGGAAGCGAGCTGTCCGAGTGGAATCAACTGCGAGCCTTCAATCCTGCACAGCTGATGCTCCCATGTCTCGCGCACGTCCACGAAAAGGATTTCTTCTCCGCGGTCGAGTAATTGCTTCACTTCGCTCGGTTCAATCTCAAGATTCGCAAATAAGTCGTTCGCCATTTGGCCTCGCGCTAATATCCAAAATCCGCGGTTGCTGCCATTGCGTGCTCTTGCACTTCGAGCTTTTCTGTCCTTTTCTCGCTAAGCAGCTTCAGGTATTCCCCGCGGTCTGTGACGCTTAATACATTCTTTTGCAACCATGACTCGAAGCCCGAAAGTTCGCGCGTCGCCGCGTGATATTCGCCGAAATACGCGTGGTCCCGATTGTAATGGCCTTGAACAGGTGAAGGGTGCGCGCCCCAGGGTTCATGAACGACGGCGGTAACCAGGAAGCCCGGAATCAGCGTGCGATTTGGATCGGATGCGATCACACCTTCCGGAACGATTTCCTCCGTGATGATGATGACGCTTCTCGACGCTCGCGCGCCATCCACGGCGACGCCGAGACTACCCCAAACGTGGGCATTGCCTTGTGCATCGGCGCGCTGGACGTGAATGATAGCGACATCCGGCCGCAGGGCGCGGACGGCGACGAGCTTTTCTTCGCTGACGGGCGATGCAAATTCGCGAAGGTTTCCGTTGGTCTTGTGAAGGTCGCTTCCCAGCGTCGCGTACGTGGGCAGGAACGGCACGCCCAGCGCGCCAGCATGAAGCGCGAGCGCCAATGTGAAGTTCGAGTAATCGACCACGTCAATCCCTTTCGGGGTACCCTGCTCGACGGCGCGACGGAAGCAATATCCTGCCCCCTCAGATACATTTCCCACCCAGGCTGCCATCACGCGCTCGACGCATCCCGCGCCAATCAGTTGATCAAACAGAATGTCTGAAATCGGGCCCACGAGCGTCAGGTTGCGCCGCCCTTGCCGAATGATTTCGTGCCCGGCCGCAAACGGAATCATCGGCTCAAGCTGCGCTCCAAGTAGAACCATCGAGCCAGAAAGAACGTGACGCGAGATCGCTTCTCGCATGGTTACGATTTTAGATTGCGCCGTCACCTGATTTTTGCCGCCCCGCTCGAATTTCCTGTTGAGCTTCGTTCTTGCTTCCAAACGGAAATCTCTCTCAGCCAGTCCAAAATCCGTTCGGATCTAACTCGCGCATGGCACGAAGCTCTGCTTCGCTCGGCGCCGGTGTGGTTTCCAGGTCCTCTGCCACTCGCAGTGTCCACGAAGTATTTGCCAGCACTTCCTCGACGTCCGCGCCCGGATGTACAGAAGCCAAGAATGCTTCTCCATCCATTCCGAAGCGAAGAACTCCTCGCGTCGTGATAATCGCCGAGGGCCCCGACCGCGACGGCAATCCTTGTGCGCGCCGCCAACCTTCGCCCCAGCCGAACCCTGGAGATGTGACGTGCGCGACTCGCTCTGTGAGGCGGTGCCGCTCATGCGCGAGAAGAACCACGGTTCTCTGCGCGAGGCACGCAATGTCGCAAGCGCCCCCTGACCCCGGCAGTCGGATGTTGGCGCCGGCCCGCCGGCCCCACGTGGAGTTCAAATTGCCAAAACGATCCACCTCAGCGGCGCCGAGAAACCCGACATGCATGCGCCCTTGCTGCAGGAGCGACATCACGTCAATCATCTGCCCGCAAAACGTCGCGCCTCGCAGATTCGGAGCATCTCCCATGGTGTAAAGCATTTCGGGCGCCGGCGTTTCGCGAATCACGCCGTTTTCGTATAGCCCGATGGCCCGGGGCGCGTGCGTGCGTTTGGCGATCAGGAACGCGAGCATTGGCAGTCGCATTCCAACGAACACCATCTCTCCGTCGGCAATCTCCCTCGCCGCCGCTGCGACCATGATTTCGCCTGCGGTAAAACTCTGCGTCGCGGATTTCAATTGTGCGGCTGTCGGCAACGTCACTCCATCGACCCCTTCGGCGCCACCCATTTCGGCTCCGTTGCCTGTATGTCGCCGACCAGCATGACGTCCGCTTCCTGGGGAAGCACGCCTTTTACGTGTTCGGCATACTGCGACGGACTGAGCAGCTCGCCGGTGACACCATAGGGTTGATTTGCAAATTCCCCGATGTGCCGGTTGAATTTCAAATCCGGAACGTACAGTTTCGGCTGCCCCGCCGGAACGTGCTTGTTGATCTGGTCGATCAATCGCAAGCACTCCTCGTAGTAGAGCGTGCGGTTGTGCTCGTTCATGTGCCCCAGGTCGGCGGACTGTTGATTTTGCGCTTCGTCGTAACGCCCCTTCAGTCCCCACACATAGAACCAATGCGCCGAGCTCGACTGGTCCACGCCGAACAGGTCATAGCTCACCGGAATCCATTTATTGATGTATTTCTGAATCACCGCCAGCGGCACAACGCCTGCCTTCACGATTCTCTTGATCCCGTCGTGCCCGGTGCCGAGGTGAAAGGATTCTTCGCGCAGCATGGGAATCATGGATTGCGCCAGCGGCGCGAATCCCGAATAACTCAGCATCGTGAGCTGGAATTTCCCGTCGCGGTCCACAAAATCAGTGTACGTGAAAAAATCAAGCCAGTTGCGCACGTCCTGGTTAAATGCGCCCAATAATCGCTTCTGTTCGAACGCGCGGCGCTCCAGCATCTTCTGCGCTTCGACCCGGCCGCCGTATCCGAAATGGCTAATCAGCAGCGTGCACATTTGCCAGCCGTGCCGCATCTCTTCCGTCACCACGCGGCAAAGCGACTTCCTATCGTGCTCGCTTGGCGATGCCTGGAAGAGATGGCGTTGTTGCTCGACCGAGGCGAATTCCGTGTCACCCTGAAAAATGATGAGGTTCATCAGGCCGTCGCGAATCCGTTGATCGGGGATGTTGAGGATCTTCTCCCATTTCGGTCGCCCCTTGAACGCGCCGAATTCGATCTCGTTCGAGCGCGTGGGGCCGAATTTGGCCTCGAACTTGTACTCCTCGATTTCCGGATAATTCACCCCGATATCATTCCGCCAGGCGCCAAATAAATCCACCCAGTCATCGAACGTCGAAATACGCGCTGCAGGCATCACCTAATCTCCTTCCCAAACTCTATAAATTCCAATGGCAATAAATCCCCGCCGAATTCAGCGGCCGCGAAACTGCGGCGTTCGTTTCTCGCGAAACGCCTCAAGACCTTCCAGACAATCCGCGGAAAGGAAGCATTCAACTTGCTGCCGAATTTCCTCGTCCAGAACGCGCTCGAGTTCTTCGCGTTCATCCTTCATGAGCATTCGCTTCACGGCTCGTACGGCCAGCGGTGGCGCCGTGGCCAATTGCGCCGCAAGGTTCTTTGTTTCTTCTTCAAAGATGTTATGTGGAACTATGCGATTGACGATTCCCAGCCGCGCTGCTTCTGCTGCCGAAAGTGTCTCCCCGGACCAGAACAACTCCGCGGCCTTCGCTGCGCCTACAAGTCGGGGCAAAAAGTACATTCCGCCAAAATCCGGAAACAAACCGATTCTCGCAAACGCTTCGCAAAAGCTTGATTGCTCCGACGCAATGCGAACGTCGCACGCCAGCGCGAGGTTCATCCCGCCTCCCGCCGCTGGCCCGTTCACCGCGGCAATCACAGGCTGCGGCATGTCGCATATCGCTAGAGCAATCTCTTTCCCGGCGCGAACTAAGCCTTCGAGTTCGTTCCCGGCATTTCGCGAACGCGCGTCGCGTAGCAATTCCAAGTCGCCGCCGGCGCAAAAGCCACGCCCCGCGCCGGTCAATACGACCACGCGCACGCTCTGATCGCGTCCCGCGCGCAGGAGCGCATCTACGAGTGCGCGCCCCAATTCCACATTGAGCGCATTGAGTCGCTCCGGACGGTTCATCCGCAGCGTGAGGATCGCACCATCGCGCTCCTCAAGCACTAGCGAACTTGTAATCGGAGTTTGAGCGATTCCAGACATTCCAGTTCCGTTCACCGGGCCAATTTTTCCAGAAAGCCCGCCAGCTGATTGAAGTATCGCATCTTCACGTTCCGGCCCTTCGCGTTTTGCCCGCTCGTCGATGGAAGAACAAACACATGCGCGCCATAAAGTCTTTCTTTTTGCAGCCCGAGCTTGCACGGCCTTCCATTGAATTTCTCGTAGACCATCTTCCCGTTGAACGCCACTACTGCCGGCCGATGTTCCTCCAGTTTTTTCGCGAGCAGCACTCGGCCCTCGGCAAATTCTTCGCGTTCGATTTCCTCTATTCCCGATGTCGGACGCTTCACCAGGTCTGTCAGGCCGATTCCAAATTCGACGAGCCTCCGGTCGTCCTTGTATTCGATCGGCTCGGGAATCACGCCGGATTCAAACATCATCGGCCAGAATTCATTTCCACGACCGGCGTAGTAGTGTCCGACCCTTGCCGAGCGTTCCCCCGGATTGCAGCCGACAATGATCATTCGCATTCCTCTACGAAGATAATCAGGTAGCGTTCTCATCGCGCGGGCCAGGCTCCTTAAGCGACTTCAATCTTTCAGATTTACCCAGACACTTTTCACCTGCGTGTAACTCTCCAGCGCATGCATACTCAATTCCCGCCCGTAGCCGCTCATCTTGTAGCCTCCGAACGCGGCCGCAGGGTCGTAATTGTTGTACGTGTTGATCCACACGGTTCCCGCTTCCAGTCGCCGCGCAATTCGATGCGCCTTGGCAATGTCGCGTGTCCAGACCGCGGCGGCAAGCCCGTAAGGATTCTTATTCGCCTCGCGAACCGCCTCGTCAACGTCCTCGAATTCAATCGTGCTCAGTACCGGCCCGAAGATTTCCTCCCGGGCGATGGTCATGTCGTTTTTCACGCCGTCAAACACTGTCGGCTGGACGAAATACCCTTTGCCGTTTCCGAACGAAGCTCTACTGCCGCCTGCAACCAGTCTCGCTCCCTCCGCTTTTCCTTTCTCGACGTATCCGAGCACTCTATTCATTTGCGGCTCGCTGACCAGCGCCCCGAACTTCGTTTTCGGATCGAGCGGATCCCCCGGTTGGACCTTTTTCGTCCGGTCCACAAGCTTCTGCATAAAATCGTCATGAATCTTTTTCTCGACGAATAGCCGCGATCCCGCCGCGCACACTTCGCCCTTTCCATAGAAAATTCCAATAGTCGCGCCACGCACCGCGCCATCCAGATCCGCATCCGCGAGCACGATGTTCGGCGATTTGCCTCCAAGTTCAAGCGTCACGTGTTTCAAGCTGTCCGCCGAGACTCGCGCTATCTCTTGCCCGGTCATCGTGGAGCCGGTAAACGCAATTTTGGCGACTCCCGGATGCCGCACGAGCGCTCGGCCCAACTCATCGGAGGAGCCGGTCACAATATTCAGCACTCCATCAGGCAGCCCCGCTTCCTGACAAATCTCTCCAAGCCTTAGCGCCGTTAGTGGCGTCCAGGGCGCGGGTTTCAAGACGACAGTATTGCCCGCCGCGAGCGCCGGCGCTACTTTCCAGGAAGCAAGCAGCAGCGGAAAATTCCAGGGAACGATTGCCGCGACAACGCCTATCGGCTCCCGCAGCGTGTAATGTAGAAATGGCCCGCGAACCGGCGCAGTCTCACCGTGAATCTTCGTCGTCCATCCGGCAAAGTAACGGAAGACCTCCGCCACCATCGGCATATCGACCTGGCAGGATTCGAAAATCGGCTTACCGTTGTCAATCGTCTCGAGCGTTCCCAGCTCTTCGTTGCATTCTTCGATCAGGTCGCCAATCTTCCAGAGGATTTTCCCGCGGTCGGAGGCGCTCATCTCCGCCCACGGCGCGGATTCAAACGCCAGCCTCGCTGCCTTCACGGCTGCATCGGCGTCCCGCGAGTCCGCGTCCGAAATCTGCGTAATTGGTTCAGCCGTTGCGGGGTTGATCGTGGCGTAAGTTTTTCCTGAAGCGGATTCCACCCACTTGCCGCCGATGAACAGCTTGCCGGGTTTAGGCTCGATCTTGACCGCAGTTGCCATGTTCCCTATTTGCCCTTGAAGTCGGGTTGCCGCTTCTCGACGTACGCCTTCAAACCTTCCTTTGCGTCCTCGCTGGTAAAGAGCAGTTGCTGCAGTTCTCGCTCGACTCCCAGCGCCTCGCCAAATCCAATCTCCGAACCCGTCACGACCGCGCGCTTGATACGTCCCACGGCACGAGACGCCTTGTTCGGCGGGCAAAACTGGCGTGCGTACGACATCACGTCGTCCCAAAATGATTCGCGCTCATAAATGTAATGAATCAGCCCGAATTCCAACGCTTCCTCGAAGCTGAACGTCCGCCCTGTCGTCATCAATTCGATGGCCCGCGCGCGTCCGATAATTCGCGCAATTCTTTGTGTCCCTCCCGTGCCCGGCAAGACGCCCAGGTTTACTTCCGGCAAGCCAATTTTGCCGCCCTCTTTTTTCGCGATGCGGATGTCGCACGCCATCGCGATTTCCAATCCGCCGCCAACCGTATGGCCATTGAGCGCCGCGATCACGAGCTTGGGCGTTTGCTCCAGCCGGCACAGCGTCTCGTTTGCGTGGAGACAGAAGTAATATTTGAACTGCGGGTCCACCTTCGCCAGCATCGGGATGCTCGCGCCGGCGGAGAAGAATTTCTCGCCCGCTCCGCGCATCACGATAACGTGGACGTCGTCATCCATTCGCGCCTGCAGTATGGCGTCGTCGAGCTGACGCATCATTTCGTAGGTATACGTATTCGCCGGCGGATCATCCATCTCGATCACGGCAATTCCCTGCTCGTTTCGGCAGTGCACCAGAATCTTTTGATCCACTGCTTGCGTTGTTGCCATTCGAAGCTCCTCTCTCTGTCTTAGCGTCTTTTGTCAGCGGACGGTTCGCCCGGCGACGACGATCCGGCTTCCGTTCCGATTGGACGATTCCACGCGAATTGGCCGGTGACCATTCATCACTCCGTGTAAGAACATCTCCGACATCGCCTGCGAGAGTTCCTCGGCGAGCGGATCCACCTGCGGCCGGTGCCAAGTATGAATCCAATTCATCATTCCGAAAAGCGATAGCACCGCCACGCGCGCACTCAGTCGCCGCGCCTGCCCCGTTCTTCGGAGTTCCTCAAAAATTTCCAGCGCCACGCCGTAATACCGTCGCTTGATTTCCGCGACTTCCTTGCGGTACTCGCCCTCTAGCGCATCATCCTCGTGGGCCAGGACTTTCATCTCCATAGGGTGTCGCAGGAAGTATTCAAGGTGATTGCGGACAAGAATAGAAAGGCGCTCCGACGGACCTGCTCGACCTCGAAGCCGTTTCTGAAGTTCCGCCAAAACAGTCTTAAATGTATGAATCTGAATGAGGTAGAGAAGTCTCTGCTTGCTTTCGACGTAATAATAGAGCCCCGAAAGCGAAACCCCGCTCGAACGGCTAATGTCGCGGATCGAAGCGCCCTCATAGCCCTTGCTGGCAAATTCCTGTGCGGCATGCCGCAGAATTAAATCTAGTTTCCGCGAACCCATTCCATTTTCTGACCGCCGAATGACCGCCATCCCACCTTGCCCTGAGTCGAACGTTCGTTCAGCATAAAGCATAGTTCGCCGCGAACAATGTGTCAAGAACGGCGTGCACCCACGTAAACTTCTTCACACAATATCTGCATCCTTCGCACGCGGACCGCGTCTTATTATGTAGCTCTGTCCGCAGACTTCGGGGCGCGGTTTGTGTTACCCTTCCCGCCGGACAAGCAGTCCAAATTCCAGATCCTCCGGATGGAACAGGCAAAAGCAAAGCTCGCCAGGCCCACTCCTGCCTCAGGAGACAACGAATCCGTATTTGTGGCCGCCGCGAAGGCCGGCGACATATCTGCGTTCGAAGATCTCGTCAACCGATACGAACGCAAAATTTTCCGCCTCGCTCAGCACATCACTCAGAACAATGAAGACGCCCAGGATGTCACTCAAGAGGCGTTTCTAAAAGCGTTCGAGCATCTCGGCGAATTTCAGGGCAATTCCCGCTTCTACACGTGGCTCGTGCGCATCGCCGTCAATCAGGCGCTTATGAAACTTCGCAAGCGCCATAACAAGGACATTTCCCTCGATCAGGAAATCGAAGGCGAAGACAACTCCATGCCTCGGGAAATCGAGGACTGGGGCCCCTCACCCGAGCAGAAATTCGCCCAAAGCGAACTCGCCGGCATCTTGACGAAAGTCATCGGCGAACTCGACCCGTCTTTCCGCGTCGTATTCCAACTGCGCGACATTGATGAGCTCTCCACGGAGGAAACCGCGGAAGCCCTTGGTCTTTCCGTTCCCGCGGTCAAATCTCGTCTGCTGCGCGCACGACTGAAGCTGCGTGAAAAATTGAACCGGTACTTCCGAAAAGGTGACTCCCGATGAACTGCCGAAACGTAATAAAAGAGCTTTCCAATTATCTCGATGGTGACCTTGATATGAACTTGAAGCAATCTATCGAGCACCACATCGAAAAATGCGAGGACTGCCACTTACTGGTGGACACGACACGGAAGACGATTCAAATCTTCTGCAAATCAGAACCCCTGCCTTTATCCGAGGACGTTCGCGGCCGCCTTCATGCCGCCTTGGTGAAACATCTTCATCATCGACCGCAGGCCTAGCTTCGCGTTCGTTTGGCGTCCTTCGCCATCTCCCAAATCCTTACTTCCGCCCCAATCCCCTTCTCCCGTGCAAGCTCATAAACTCTTCCCGCGGTCACGATGTCTTCGATGGAAAGTCCATTTGATTTGAAAAGAGTGATCTGCTCGCGCGCACTTCTGCCGCTCACGCGGCCGGCAACCAGTTCGGCAAGCTCTCGCAAGGTATCCCAGCGTGCCGCGTTTGACTCAAATGCGTGAATCAGGTCGCCCGCCTCAGTTTTCGACTGCTCTAGCGAGTCCACAAAGATGACGTCAGCTCGGCTCACCGCCGCCGCGTCCAGTTCGCGTTTGTGCGGAAAATTTGCGCCGATGGCATTGATGTGGGTGCCAGGCTTTAGCCATTCACCCTTCACAATCGGCTGTGAGGCGGTTGTCGCTGTCACCAAGATATCTGCGGCACTCGCAACTTCCTCCAGTGATTTCGTCGCTTCAATTCGCAAACCCAGCTTAAGTGTCATCTCTCTCGCAAATTCCTCGCGTCGCTGTGCGTCGCGCCCGTACGCCAGCACGCGTTCAATCCTTCGCACTGCCGCCACTGCTTCA
This sequence comes from Candidatus Acidiferrales bacterium, assembly GCA_035280405.1. Taxonomy (GTDB): domain Bacteria; phylum Acidobacteriota; class Terriglobia; order Acidiferrales; family UBA7541; genus DAHUXN01. The sequence goes on from DATEFX010000020.1 coordinate 40,965, forward strand.
AGCTGCGTGCGTGCCTGAAGTCCAGTCCCAATGATTCCGACAACCTTAGCATCTGGCCGTGAAAGCAGTTTCGTCGCCACGCCTGTCGCTGCCCCCGTCCGCATCTGTCCCAAGTAATCCGCTTCTATTAGAGCGAGCATTTCGCCTGACTCCGCGTTGAAGAGCGGCACCACGAATCGCAACCCCTCTCGCGAACTCGTGTAAATCTTCATTCCCATATATCCGCCAGCCGCGTCTCCCGCTGCCATGTAGTGCAAGTACGACTTTCCTTCCAGGTGAAGCCGCTGTCGCGGATGGGCAACCGCTTCCCCGCCGGCAAGCCGGCGAAATGCCGTTTCGACGGCCTCAAGCGCAATCGGCATCGTCAGCAGCGCGCGAACATCGGATTCAGTTAAAAGCAGCGCCATCATGAATTCCTTCGAGTCATTTCCATCCGAATTGCACGATTTCAGCGGGTTGGCGCGTTTGGCGCGCTTGCAGGAATATTCAATCGAAACTTCAGCACTTTCTCATCCCCTCTATCGAGTACCACCAATTCTCCCTTCGGCGTGAATGCCACATCTGTCGCGGTCGCGTGCTCTCCCCACTCCGGATGTTGAGACAGGTCCAACGTTTGTTCCAGCTCGCCATCCAGCGTCCAGATCTGAATCAATCGCTTCCCTTCATCCGACGTCACCACGAATCTCTGCCACACTGCCAGCCCATATGCCTTTGGCGGGTATTTCCCCGTGCCCAGGGCGCTAAACGGAAAATCCCATTCCGCCAAGTAGCGCCCGTCGCTCGTCACCTTCACAATCTTTTGATTCTCCACGTCAGCGATATATAGATTACCGTCTATCCCCAGCCGGATTCGAATGGGAGTCCAGTGCGTGGCGGGCAATCCGCTCGGTTTCCCCCACTCGCCGATCAAGTGCCCTTGGGCGTTTAGGTTCGCGATATATCCAGTCCCCATATCCGCGAGAAAGAAATTGCCCTTCGACTCCATCGCGATGCTCGCTGGATTTTTGAAATCGCGCCGGTAACGCAGACGCAATGAATGAAAATGCTCGCCCTCTGGCGTGAAAATCTGCACCAGCGCTCCCCGGGGATCAACGACGAAAATCGCCTGCCCCGGGTCGATGGCCAGGTCCCAATTGTCGCGGCTGCCGCCCGCATCAAACACGAGCAACGGATGCCCGTTCCCGTCGAATTTTTCCACCGTCGTCTCATCACGCGCATCGCCTATAAATACGTTTCCCGCGCTATCGACGGCCATAGTTTGCGGTTTTTGAAATTGCCCTGGATCTGTTCCCGCGGTTCCCCACGCTCCGAGGTATTGGATGGGCGGCAGCGGCGCTTCCTGCGCTGCATGTTGCGTCCGCGAGCAGCCAGCACATAAAAAAATACAGCCGAGGAACAGAACCGAAATTGAAGTTGTGCCCCAGGGCGTCCTGAAGGGAATACTGGTCAACGCACTGAAACGGTATGGCCTCCTGCGAATCAGCGCTTCTTCCTTTTTCTCGGCGATGGATTTCCCCCGATGCGTCTTACCAGTGTGAATTTCATTCCATACTCCCGATTCTCGGGCCCTGACGGGCTGTTGTTGCGGAATCGGAAATATCCCGCTCCCCCCGGAGCCGCTGCACGTGTCACATCAATCGGCAAACTTCCGCAGAGATCATTCTCGATGAAAGCGGTTTCATATCGATTTCTCTCTCGGCTCCATGTGTACACTCGGACAAGGGTGAAGTCGCACGGTTGTCCTTCCGCTCCCCGGGTTCCCGCTACAAGGTATTCGGGTCTGACGTTGCCTGCCGCATCCATGGCACGATTGATTTCGTACCACGCTTTGACGTTAAACCCTTCCGAACTCGCGTAACCGGCAAGCACATCGGGCAAGCCGAGGCTTACGAACCGCCCGAGTATCCACCCCGAAATCTCGCCGACGTCGCTTGTTTTCGCTCTTACGAGCCACCAATCCTCCATTTTCCCGGGATCAGCCTCGTTGCTTTTCCCGGGCGCTCCAATCGGCTCAGGCTTCCGCTCGAGCATGGCAACAGGCACTCCGCCGGGAGATTCCAGAAGCACCGGCGTGTTGCGGCCGGGCGCTGTGTGAAAATTCGTTCTAACTCTCGTCACCCCTGTCGCTTGGATCGGCATGTGCTGCGTTTTTTCGTCTAGGCTGGCCGCATCGTGCCATATTGCCGGCTCCAGCAGCGCTCGTGATGGCACCCAACCCTGCACTCCGGCCACGGTTCGTATCTCAGCAAAGTCGCCATACCTGTCGATGAGCTGCACCTGAGTGCCGTAAGAAAGCGTCGTCACTGGCGCGCGCACCGGTGCAGGACTATTCCAAACCGTGACGTTTTGTCCGCCCGTATATGCCTCTCCGAGCGCCGGTTTGCCGTGAAGCCTGATCTCTCGAATCACGAATGCCGCGAGGATTGCCAATACGATGACAACGATGTAAATCCGCCGGTTCAAGGCTGGTCACCAAAAGTGATCCCGATGCCTCGCGCCGTTCTTACGATGTCGCTCTCCGGATTCACCAACCTGCACGAACCGATCGCTTCTTCGAGCTTCACGGACTCGATTCTCCCTGCCCGCAGGCAGACCATTCGCCCATATTCTTGCCGCGCAACCAGATCCGCAGCATGTACGCCGAATCTTGAAGCAAGGATTCTGTCGAACGGGCTCGGCGATCCGCCGCGCTGCACGTGTCCCAGCACGGTCACCCTCACTTCTCGGTTCAAGTATTCGCGGATCGCGTAACCAATGCTGTTCCCGACCTGCCCGGGGAGCGGTTGCGGGAACGGCTTACCCATTGCATCGGTTCGTGGCAGCTTCACGCCCTCGGCCACCACGACGAGGCAAAACTGCCTCCCGGCGGCCTCGCGTTTCTTGATTGCTTCGCAAATGGTCTCGATCGTGAATGGAATTTCCGGAATGAGAATCACGTCCGCGCCGCCCGCGATTCCCGAATGCAGCGCAATCCATCCCGCGTCCCGGCCCATCACCTCGATCACCATCACGCGATGGTGGCTTTCTGCCGTGGTATGCAGCCGGTCAATCGCGTCCGTCGCCACATGCAGCGCCGTATCGAATCCGAACGTAATCTCCGTCGCGCGAATGTCGTTATCAATCGTCTTCGGCACGCCGACCACCTTCATCCCAAGTCGCGCGAATTCGTTCGCAATGTGCAGCGTTCCGTCGCCGCCGATGACGATCATCGCCTCGATGCCCATCCGCTCCAGGTTCTCCATGCACCGCCCGGAAAAATCCGACACCGCGATTTTCCCGTTCCCCTTCACCGGATAGGCAAAGGGATTCCCGCGATTCGTCGTCCCCAGGATTGTTCCGCCGCGCGGCAGGATGCCGCGAATTTTTTCCAGCGTCAGTTCGTACGATTCTTCCGGCCAGATCAGCCCGTTGTATCCGTTCGTGATTCCGATGACCCGCCAGTTATAGCCGCGCACGGCCGTGCAAACCACGGCGCGAATCACGGCATTCAGTCCGGGCGCGTCCCCGCCGCCGTTGCACAGGCCAATTGTTCGCTGGGCAGTTGCCAATGCAATTACCTTGTTTTCACCGCGACGATTCTACATCATTCCCAATTTGCGCAACGATATCCCACGGGCCAACTCTTCAAGACCGCGATTTCTGCTAGAATGGCGCGCCTTGAAGAAGCGATTTCCTCATTCTCCGTTCGAGGGGTGAACATGACTCTCCTTAACCATCTACGGCCGTTTGCGCTCTTATTCCTTCGCCTCGGCCTCGGCATAATCTTCATCTACCACGGCTTCCCCAAGCTGTTCTCGCACATGAGCGAGGCAGTAACCGCGTTTCCGCACATGGGATTTCCTTCTTATTTTGCCTACATCGCGGGAATCGTCGAATTCTTCGGTGGGAGTTTGCTGATTGCAGGGCTGTTTACGCGAATTGCGGCGCTCCTAATCGCGGGGGAGATGGCCGTCGCCATCCTCAAAGTTCATCTGCCTCAGGGTGGGATTCTGGCGGTTAGTAACTATCAATTGCCGCTCGCGCTTGCCGTTAGCGCATTCGCGCTCGTCGCCCTCGGCGCCGGCGCGTTTTCCCTCGACCGCCTCATCTTCAAAGACAAATCGTAACCGCCTGCCGCGTTTTCGTGGTTATGCCTGCGGCGCGTTGGACGCCGGCGCGGGCGGAGTGATCGGCTGCACCGGCATGGGCATAGGCCCTTCCGGCATGATTAGCCATGCTGCCAGGTACGCAATGCATCCCGGCACGATTCCGGTGAAAAATGTCACGATGGCCCAGACGAGCCGAACGATCGTCGGGTCGGTATCCATATACTCGGCGATGCCCCCGCACACGCCGCCGACCTTGCAGTCAACCAGCGACCGGTGCATCCGCTTCGGCGCGCCGACGCTCGCAGCCCTCGGCTGCCGCGAACCGCAGAAGTAGCAAAAATTCGAATAATTGGCGATTTCTCTCTGGCAATTCGAGCAGATCATGGTTCCTCCTCTCGCGCGCGTCCCACTGGCCCCCGATTCAGTCTCCTAACCATTGATACGGCCATGCCCCCGAAAAGGTTGCAAGCGCAGCCTCATTCCGCTCAGAAGGCTACGAGGTCGCGCACGGCCTTCACGATGTCTTCCGTCTGCGGCAGGATTTCATCCTCGAGCTTCGGCTGATAAGCGCAGAATGTATCCGTCGCCGCCACTCGCCTCACCGGCGCATCCAGCTCTTCGAACAACTCGTCCGCAATCCGCGCCGCTATTTCCGCGCCATAGCCCCACGAAAGCGAATCCTCGTAAGCCACAATCACGCGGTTTGTTTTGCGCACGCTGGCCGCAATCGCGTCCCAGTCGTAAGGACTTAGCGTCCGCAAGTCCAGAATCTCCGTCTCAACGCCCTGGCGTGCCAGCTCCGCGGCCGCAACTTCAGCTCGATGCACCACGGCGCCATACGTAATGATGCTGACCTCCGTTCCTTCGCGGACCACGCGCGCCTTGCCGAATGGCACCGTGTAATCCGCACCCGGATATTGCGTCCGGTTATACGGCTGCCGGTAAAGGTGCTTGTGCTCCAAAAACATCACGGGATCATCCGCCCGAATCGCCGTCCGCAGCAATCCGCAAAGATCCAGCGCCGTCGAAGGCATCACGACGCGCAGCCCCGGGCAGTGCGTGAAGATCACCTCGCCGCATTGCGAGTGATAAATCGCCCCGCCGGTCAAATATCCGCCAATCGGCACGCGAATGATCGCCGGACTCTTGAACTTCCCGTTCGATCGCCACCGCATCGTCGCCAGTTCGTTGCGCAATTGCATCATTGCCGGCCAGATGTAGTCGAAAAACTGAATCTCCGCGACGGGCTTTAGTCCCCGCGTCGCCATCCCGATCGCGCGTCCGACGATATTCGCCTCCGCCAGCGGCGAGTTGAACGCGCGCTCCGCGCCATACTTTCTTTGCAAACCTGACGTCGCCTTGAAAACTCCGCCCTTCCCCTTCACCTTGGCTAAGTTATCTTCTCTGCTGCAATCCGCCACGTCCTCGCCGAACACGACGATTCGCTCGTCGCGCCCCATTTCGTCCATCAGCGTCGCGGATACCATTTCCACCATCGTCAGTTGCGAACCAGATAATTTTGCCTCCGCGTCAAATGTCGCAGCAGTGGGATCGACCTCCGGCGAATAAACATCCATGTAAATCGAATCCGCTGTCGGTATCTCAGCCGCCAGCGCCTGATCTGTCGCCGTGGCGATTTCCTTCTCGACTTCCGCCTCTACGGCCTCAAGCTCATGCGCATCCAGCACGCCCTCTCGCACCAGCAACAGCCCGAATTTCGGAATCGGATCTCGGTGCGCCTCTTCTTCGCGCTCCGTCGGAGGCTTGTAAAGTTTCTCGTCGTCCGAAAGCGAATGCGAATATGGCCGCGTGACGTGCGCATGCAGCAGCGCCGGGCCTCGCCGCGCCCGGCAGTGGGCGACGGCTCTCTCCGCTGCCGCATAACTCTCAATGGGATCAGTGCCGTCGTAATCCTCGATGTGCAGTCCGGGGAAATTCGTCAGCAGCCGCGACACGCTCCCGCCCGCGGTCTGCACTTCAATCGGTACCGAAATCGCGTAAGCGTTGTCTTCAACGAGAAAAATCACGGGCAACTTCTTATTCGACGCCGTGTTCACCGCTTCCCAGAATTCGCCTTCGCTCGTCGCGCCTTCCCCGCCTGAAACGCATACGACTTCATCGCGTTGATGCCGCACGGCCGCGCCGAGAGGCGCGGATTTCGCGTGTGCCAGCGCGTTCGGAAAATGATCGTAATAAAGCGAAGCCTCCGCCGCTCCCACCGCCTGCAGCCACTGCGTTCCCGTCGGCGACGACTTCGAAACGATGTTGAGCCCCTGATGTCCCCAGTGCGACGGCATCTGGCGGCCGCCGGAACTTGGATCGTCTTTCGCGCCCACGCCCTCGAGCAGCATCTCGTACGGCGTTATTCCCAGCATCAGGCACAGTGCGCGGTCGCGGTAGTAGAGATAGAACCAGTCGTACGATGGCTTCAGCACCAACCCCGCAGCTGCCGTCGCCGCCTCATGCCCAGCGCCGCTGATTTGAAAAAATATCTTGTTCTGACGTTTGAGCTGGATTTCCTTGTCGTCGAGTCGCCGCGAGAGGAACATCGTGCGGTACAGCCGGATGAGCGTTTCGCGTCCAAGCCCGTGAAATTTTGCGGAATCGAATTTTTCCGGACGAATGCGCGTCTGAGTTGCCATCTGCGTCCTTCCGCGAAACACCTCTGTCACATGATGCCATTATAGCGGAAGCCGAATGGGAGAAACACAAGGAATACGGTATGGCTGAGTTGCTTTCTGCGAATCGGATTCTGGAAATCCGCCGTCGCGCGCGCCGTGACGCACTCGGTCGCAATGCGCTACGATAAGGGCTCCATGGAATTTCGCGAACGCCTCGAATGGCTCGGTCGCATGGCGCTGCTTGCGTTCATCCTGGCCTCTGTTGCGTTCCTCAGCGCCATCACGACCATGCGCGTCGCGATTCAGGGCCGCCAAATGGCCGCGCCGAATGTCGTCGGCATGCCTCTGGCTAAAGCGCAATCGCAATTGAGCTCCCGCGGCTTGAGCGTCCAGATTGAAGATCGCGTCTTCAGCTCGCTGCCGCAAGACGCCATCGTGCGCCAGAGCCCTCAGCCGGGCACCGAATTGAAAATGGGAGAATGGGTCCACGTAGTCGTCAGCCTCGGCGCGCAGAAAGTCACCATTCCAGACCTCGACAATCACAGCTTGCACGCCGCGCAGATCGAATTGTTGAGCGAAGGTCTTCAGACGGGAGAAATCTCCAGCGCGCATCTGGCTCAATTCCCTTCTGACATGGTTCTCGAGCAAAGCCCCGCGCCCGGAGCCACCAATGCCAGCACTCCTCACGTGGATTTGCTCGTCTCGCTCGGCCCCGATCTGCCCGCATACGTCATGCCAGAACTTACCGGTCTTCCTCTCGCGGACGCTCAGCAAAAACTCGCCGCCGCAGGTTTCAAACTCGCGCAGGTAACTCCTCTCCCAGGCGGCGGAGCGCCTCTCGGAACCGTCATCTCTCAGCTCCCCGCGAAGGGAGCGCGAATCGAGCCTGGAACCGGCGTTTACCTCCAGGTCGCTCAGTAAGCCCAAGCTTTGCTGTGTTACAATCCTCTCGGATTCATGGCACGCCACCCCATCGAAATTGCGCCGTCGATTTTGGCCGCTAACTTCGCCGCTCTCGGCGAAGACGTCCGTGCGGTCGAGCAGGCTGGCGCGTCCGTGATCCACGTTGATGTGATGGATGGTCACTTTGTGCCAAACATTTCGATGGGCGTGCCCATAGTCGCTTCGCTGCGCAAGGCAACCCGTCTCCCACTCGATGTGCATCTGATGATTGAGCGTCCCGGAGACTATATCGAAGCGTTCGCGAAGGCGGGCGCCAGGCGCATCATCGCCCATCAGGAAGCGACGGTGCATCTGGACCGCATCGTGGAGCACATTCACGAGCAGGGATGCGAAGCCGGCGTGGCCATTAATCCTGCGACGCCTGTGGTGATGATCCGGGAAGTGCTCGATCGGGCGGATACGGTGCTGGTCATGACCGTGAATCCGGGCTTCGGGGGGCAGGAATTCATCCCTCAGACTTTGTCAAAGATTCGGGAACTTCGCGAACTGCGCTCGCGCTATACTTATGGCTTCCGAATCGAAGTGGACGGGGGAGTGACGCTGGAAAACACGGCGGAACTGGTCGCGGCGGGGAGTGAGACCCTCGTCGCTGGCACCTCGATTTTCCACACGTCTGACCCCGGCGCCGCTGTTCGCCAGATGCGGCAGCACGCCAGTGACGCGATTTCGCAAAGGGTCTGATGAGCACTCGACTTAGAAAGCTGAATCCTTGGCTTGCCGCCGCGCTACTGATGTGTTTCTTTCCGGCGGGATGCCTCTTCTTCGGCCACAAGAAGAAGACCCCTGTTGATACGAGCGCCTCTGCGGCCCCGGACAAGATTCTTTACGACCGTGCCGTTGAGGACTACAAGCATGGCCGCTATACAGAGTCGCGTCTGAGTCTTCAAACGCTGATCAACAGCTACCCGGACAGCGAATATCTCGCCAAAGCGAAACTCGCCGTCGCCGATTCCTATTTCAAGGAAGGCGGTATCGACGGCCTCACGCAGGCCGTCCAGGAATACAAGGACTTCATTACGTTTTTCCCCTTCCTCGACGAAGCCAGCTACGCTCAAATGCAGGTCGCCATGTCGCACTTCCGCATGATGGAAAAAGCGGACCGCGATCCCTCACAGGCTCGCCTCGCCGAGCAGGAATTTCAAACTTTCCTGCTGAAGTATCCGAAGAGCCCTCTTGTTCCCGAGGCCACCCAGCACCTTCGCGACGTCCAGGAAGTTCTCGGCGAAGCCGATTTCGATGTCGCGCGGTTCTACTACATCAAGGGCGATTTCCGCGCCTCCGCCGGGCGCCTCATCGAACTGACGAATCGCTATCCGCTTTTCAGCCAGAGCGACCGCGCCTACTGGATGATGGGCGACATTTACCGCCGCGCCGCTCGCGAATCGAAGAACGAGAAAGAGAGCGCTCGCTGGCGCACGATGTCCGACGAAGAATACGCGCAGATCCTGAAAGAATATCCGGCCACGTCTCTCGCCTCGGAAGCGAAAAGTCGCCTGGCCGAGGATGGCATGAAACCACCCGCCCCCGATCCGCGGGCTTTGGAACGGGCGAAGTATGAGGCTAAGTACGCGGGTAGTCGCCCCGGCCTTCTTCACAAGGCCTTGGGTATGCTCAAGAGTTCTCCCGACGTTTCCCGAGCAGCACACACGGGCGACCCTGATCTGAATCCGCCCGATGAAGCGGCAGCGCCGCAAAGCATTTTCGCCACCACTCCCCCTGCGCCGCCCGGCGGCGTTGGGGCGGGATCGAGTGTCTCTGCTCAGACGGTGTCACCCGGCGAAGCAACTCCGCCTCCCCCGACACCTACAAATCAAACCACTGCCGACCCGGCCACCTCCTCTGCCAGCGATCCCGCTCAAACCAGCGCAGGTGCCTCCTCTGCGAGCTCAACAAATCCTCCCGCAGAGGCTACTCCTCCCACCACCAATTCCACTTCTCCTCCCGCCGCCGATTCCTCCTCTGCTGCGCCTTCCCAGGCCAGCTCCTCCAACAAAGGCAAGGGCAAAGTCAGGGCCAGCAAGGCGGATAAGAGCAAGGAATCCACGAGCAAGAAGAAGAAGGGGCTGCGCAAGCTGATTCCCTGGTAGTTTCCTCGCCCAAACCCCCTATAACCCCTCCGGCACGCGCCTCTGCGATTTCGTTGACTCACCCTTGACGGGATGCTCCAATAGTTTGAGCCGCTCTGCGCGTCATCGCAGAAGGACGGGTGTGCTGCTGAGGGGATAGTCGTGCCTACGATTTTGGTTGCAGACGACAATAGCAACATCCAGAAGATGGTGTCTCTGGTTTTCCAGGAAAAAGGCATCCATGTAGTCGCCGTGGGGAATGGCGAAGCTGCCTGCCGCAAGGTTCCTGAGGTCAAGCCGGACATCGTTCTCGCCGACGTCTTCATGCCCGTGCGCAACGGCTACGAAGTTTGCGAATTCGTGAAGCGCGATTCGCGGTTCTCCGAGACTCCTGTCATCCTCCTCGTCGGCGCATTCGATCCTCTCGACGAGAAAGAAGCCCGCCGCGTTGGCGCTGATGGCGTTTTGAAGAAGCCGTTCGTCCCGCCGGAGCCGCTTATCTCACTTGTCGGTTCCCTGCTCCAGAAATCCGAGAAGCCCGAAAACGTTCCGACGTCCGCGCCTGCTTCGGAGCCTCAGCCTCCTGCAGTCGCCGCCGCGCCAGTCGCTCCTGCGGAGCCGCGTCGCGGCTATTCAGGCTATGAATCGGAGCCTAGGCCGGAGCCTCGGCGAACCTATCAGGCTGAACCCGAACCCGAGCCTGCGGAAGACCAAATCTCCTACGGCATTGCCGGCCGCGATTCCGACGCCGCTGACTCCTTGACGACCACCGAGCGTGAGACCGTCGCCGCGCCTTCCGCCCCGCGCGATGAGGATCAGGACGACAATTCCGAATCCGCCACCGACTGGAAGCGCCGTCGCATGGCTGTCGACTACGAAATCCCGGCGGAAGAATCCGCGAATCTCGTCGAGCACCTCGCCGGAGAAATTCCTCCTTCCTCCACGGCAGAAGCGGACGATGTGTCCAAGGAGTCCGAGGAACGTGCAGCAGAGGCGCCCGTTCCCGTCGAAGAATCCAAAGCCTCCGCGCCGGAAGCCGCCGCGCCAGTGACTTCTGAGCCCGAGCCTCCGCATGTCCCGGCCAGCGAGTGGTCCAGTTACGTCCCCGTGGTCGAAAAAGAATCGCCGGCGGCGGAATCGGCTAAGCCTCAAGAAGTCGCTATCGTTCCCAGCGAGCCCGCGCCATCTGTCGAAGCGCCTGTCGCCGAGATTTCGCTCACTCCCGAGTCGTCCGCCGCGCCGGTCGGATACGTTTCTCATGCTCAAGTTGACACCGAAATCGAGAAAGACGGCGAGCAGAATCAGCAGCCCAGCGAATTCATCGGCCATGCGCGTCAGGAGCGCGACGATTATCCGACCGAGCCGCCCAGCGTGATTCCGTTCCCCTCAACTTCTGGGCCAGAGCCGTCCCAGGAATTCGCGGTTGAACAGAACAACTCCGCGTGGGAATCCCAGCCTTCTGAGATTGTTGCACCCCCTGAAGAACCTCCCACCGCTCATGCGGTAGTCGAGCAGGCCGTTCAAGAAGCTGCCTCACAACCGGAATCCGAGAAGCAAACGCCAATGGATCAGGCCACGCTTGACTCCATCGTCGCCAAGGTCGTCGAAAAGCTCGAGCCACAACTTCATCAGGCCCTCAGCCAGGGCGTCCTCAAGCCTCTGATTCAAGAGCTCCTCAAGGGCGAACTCAAGCCCGACAAATAGTTCTGGCGTAATTCCATACATTCCGCCTTTCCGCGCCATTTGACGCGCCGCCGCTCTGCCCCGTATATTGATTTGCTTCCCGCTCCGCCGCTGTCATTTGTTGTGTACGCAGCGGCGATACGGAAGCCCTAAATTAATGCCACGCGAGATTCCCAAAGCTTACGAACCGCAAGAAATCGAACGGCGCTGGGCTCAGTCCTGGTTCGACGACAAGCTTTATCGCCCCGAAGTTTACTCGCCTGGGCGAGGCAGCCATCCGGGCGAAGTTTTCTCCATCGCTCTTCCTCCTCCCAACGTCACCGGTTCGATTCACATCGGCCATATGCTCGAACACACGCAGATTGACATCATTGTCCGCTGGCGCCGCATGTCTGGCCGCCGCACGCTTTGGCTCCCTGGCATCGACCATGCCGGCATCGCCACGCAAGTCGTCGTCGAGCGCCAGCTCGCCAAGGAAGACCTCAAGCGCGAGCAGATCGGGCGCGACGAATTCGAGCGCCGCGTCTGGCAATGGAAAGCCGAAAGCGGCGGCAACATCAAAAAGCAGATGATCCGCCTCGGTGTCTCCTGCGATTGGACGCGCGAGCGCTTCACTCTCGACCCGCCGATGTACCGCGCCGTTATGGAATCGTTCCTCCGCCTCTATCGCGAAGGCCTCATCTACCGCGGCCGCTACATGGTCAACTGGTGCCCGCGCTGCAAAACCGCCCTCAGCGATCTCGAAGTCGTCCACGAATCGCGCGAAGGCAAACTCTGGTACATCCGCTACCCCCTCGCCGGCTCCAAAGAATTCATCGTCGTCGCCACCACGCGCCCCGAGACAATGCTCGGCGACACCGCCGTCGCCGTTCATCCCGCCGACGACCGCTACAAATCGCTCGTCGGCACAAAAGCGATTCTGCCTTTGATGAATCGCGAAATTCCCATCATCGCGGACGAAGTCGTCGATCGCGAATTCGGCACCGGCGCGGTCAAAGTCACGCCCGCTCACGATCCCAACGATTTCGCCATGGGCCAGCGCCACAAATTGACAGAGATCGAAGTCATTGACGCCGGCGCGCGCATGACTTCCGCCGCCGGCCCCTACGCCGGCCTGGATCGCTTCGCCGCGCGCGAAAAAATCGTCGCAGACCTGAAATCGCTCGGCCTCCTCGACCGCGTCACCAATTACAGCCTCTCCGCCGCCATCTGCGACCGCTGCAAGACTATCGTCGAGCCGCGCCTCTCCATCCAGTGGTTCTGCAAGATGAAGCCGCTCGCCGAACCGGCGATTCAAGTCGTCCGCGACGGGCTCATTCCCGTCGTCCCGGCAAATCAGAAAAAAATCTTTCTCGACTGGCTCACGAACATTCGCGACTGGTGCATCTCCCGCCAGCTCTGGTGGGGCCACCGCATTCCCATCTGGCATTGCGCCGATTGCGGCGCCATGACGCCCGCGCGCGACTCCCGCGTCGAAATCATCAATGGTCACGCCCAAATCGCCAGCGTCCCCGAGAAATGCGCGAAATGCGGCGGCTCAAAACTTACGCAGGACCCCGATGTTCTCGACACTTGGTTCAGCTCCGCCCTCTGGCCGTTCTCGACTCTCGGCTGGCCCGACGACACCGAAGATTTGCGCACATACTTCCCCACGAGTCTCATGATCAGCGGTTACGACATCCTCTTTTTCTGGGACGCCCGCATGGTCATGATGGGCCTGCATCACGCGCCCGGCGATGAAATCGGCCAGCGCATCCCTTTCCGCCAGCTCTATGTCCACGGCATCGTCCGCGATCCTCACGGCATAAAAATGTCCAAGACTCGCGGCAACGTCGTCGACCCTCTCGAAGTCATCGAAAAGCATGGCACGGATGCTTTCCGCTTCGCCCTCAGCGTTATGGCCGCGCCGGGCTCCGACATCGCCCTCAGCGAGGAGCGCATCATCGGCTACCGCGCTTTCGCCAACAAAATCTGGAACGCCGCCCGCTTCCTCTTTTTCAATCTGGAAAAGATCGAAAGCGCCGAAGTTACGCTTGAACAGCTCGCCTCTCCCGATATCCGCGCCGCGGCGCCCTATCCCACGCGCGATTCCCTCGCCCATCGCTGGATTTTCTCCCGCCTCGCCGCCGTCTCCAGCGAAATGAACGACGCGCTCGAAAATTTCCGCTTCCACGAGGCCGCCCACGTCATCTACCACTTTTTCTGGGGCGATTTTTGCGACTGGTACATCGAATGGCTCAAGCCGCAGCTCGCTTCGCCGGATCGCGAAGACGCCATTGCCTCTTGGCGCAATCTCTTCGCCGTCTTCGAATATGCCCTCCGCCTCCTCCATCCCTTCATGCCCTTCCTCACCGAAGAGCTCTGGCACAAGCTCCCCCAGCGCTCCGACGCCAAGTCCATCGCCCTCGAAGATTTTCACGGGCACCGCCCTGAATGGCGCGACTCAGCTGCCGAATCTGAGATGCAATATTTGCAAGACATTATTGTCACTGCGCGCAGCATTAGAGCGGAGAACAAGATTGATTCCAAAGCTTCTGTTGAACTAGATTACACAGACAATCCAAGCAAGATTTCGGTGGAATCAGGCCCGTCCGTTGAAACCCCACTGAACAAAAATCTCGAAACAATCTTGAGACTGGCAGCCCTGTCGAAGGTTAATTTTGTGAATCGTCCGCTCGATCCCGCCGCTGGTCCTGTTCGCTCTTCTCGTGGGCTGGACTTACAGATCCGCTCTGGACAAGGAACGAACAAAGTCGAAGAAATCGCCAAGCTCAAGAAAGAGAAGGATCGTATCGAGAAGGACTTAGCCTCGAAGCGCCAGCGCCTCGCCGACCAGACCTTCCGCAGACGCGCTCCTGCCGAAATTGTCCGCGGCCTCGAAGCCACATTGGCTCAGCGCGAAATCGAATATCAAAAAACTATCGACCGCCTCGCCCAGCTCGACAAGTAGCGCGCGTTGCCCTGTCGTTGTGCCTTTGTTCTCACAGCTTGATTTCCTCCGTTGACACCGCCCCTACACGACCCTACGCTTAACCTTCGGTCTTGAATCTGGAATAAATGCCCACCCAGCCCATCGGCCGTTTCGCGATCGCAATTCTGTGCTTCTTCGGAGTATGCCCCGCTATTGTCAGCGCCCAGAATTTCAAGATTCAGCCGCTCCATGTCGCTTCCGGCACGGTTCTCGATTTTCATCTCGAGACGCTCTTAAGACCCGCTAGCGGCGATCCGCTCGCGGCCCTCCCCGAGGGGACTCTTCTTCAAGTGCGCATGCTCGACTCCATCGATTCCCGCGCCAATTACGATGGTGACGTGTTCCACGGCTTGCTTGTGTCCTCTGTCACTTCGGGAAACAAGGTCCTCATTCAAGCCGGTGCTGCGGTCCAGGGTATGCTTGTCCTCCTGAGGAGCCAGAAGCATCCCGGCGGATTCCGATACGAGCTCTTGCTTACGGGAATCACGGATTTGGGAGAAACATACGCCCTCACTGCATCCCTTGCTCCTTCTCTTTCCGACACGGGCGCGCATCCACGAACCGGCTCGGTGCCCGCGTCTAGAGCGAGTCCTGCGGGTACCGGCCGCGCCCCCAGCGAACATTCCCCGAAGACAATTCATTAGCGTCGAGTCACCCGGCTTCCTCTTTCGAGCTGGAACTTTAGGCGCTTCAGTAGAAGAGAATTCCAGTTCTAGTACCACAGTCACTGCCTGTTTCAAGTGAGCGCCTGCCCCGTAATCATCTCTCTCTGTTGAAGATCCACTTTTTCAGATTTCTGACCGCATTGTGGCAGCCTTCGTGCCCCCACAGATTGAATCCCCCAGCCAACAGGAGGAAACGACATGAAGAACGCCATCCGTGTCTCTCTAATCACAGCCGCCAGTCTCGCCCTGGCGCTGTCGGCCTGGGGTTTGCCGCGGTTCATGAGCAACAACGGACCGCAGCCTCTCGCCGTGCAAACGCAAGCTCCACAAACGCAGTCCGTGTCAGGCACGATTGCCTCGGTCGAGAAGACTTGGTTCACGCTGACCGTGTCTTCCCAGCCCCAGAGCAAGGGGCAGCCCGAGGCCGTGCAAACGGACAATCCCAAGACCATGAAATTCATGATTGACAAGAACACCACGATAGAAGGAGCGCTGAAAACGGGCTCCAACGCCGATGTCACGTATCGGCAGGACGCCAGTGGCAACAACATCGCCGTCAGCGTTCGCGTAACTTCGTAGGCCAGCACCCAGCGGCGTGAAGCTCGGAAGCCCGCGCAAAGCTGCGGGACAGGTAGCAGAGCCGTTCGCTGCCTGTCTCCGCCTGCGCACTTTGCCGGGCAGCCTGCCGCGCGCGCTTGCCCGGAGGCGCGAAGGGCGCGACGCGCAGCATCGCGTTCGTCTTTTCTTGCCTTCAAATTGCAAATTGCCCCCGCTCGTCACAGCTTTTCCCTTCGGGCGCCCCTCGATAAGTGCGAAACGTGGGAAGTTCCCCCAGGGTAGCGTAAATTCTTTTGTGTAAATTGGGATTTTAAGCAGGAAAAGAGGGTGTACTTTCCCTGGAGCGCTGAACTCACAGAGGAGGTACACCCTGATGCGAGAACTGGAAGTCCTCAACGACGGCCATTTTAAGCTGAAG
>DATEFX010000021.1:0-70338 GCA_035280405.1 Candidatus Acidiferrales bacterium
CTATGACTTACGGGCGATTCTAATCGCGGAGAGGGACGATTAGGCCTGGAAGCTGGAGGCTCGATGCGGGAAGCTGGAGAGAAAACACGATCGAAATTATCGATTAGGAATTGTGATGTGCTTTGTTTGCTGATACTTACGTAAGAGTCTAATTTTTTGTAGGTATGACCGGAGGCCGTCGCGGGACGCGGAGCCGGGGAAGGCGAAGAACGAGAATTTGTAGCGATTAGAAAAGTGGAAGTGGTGAATTTTGAGGCACTTAGCATTTTCTGACCCAATTTTGTGTAGCGATTAGAAAGGCGGGGCAAGAGTCCAAAGTCGAGGGGTGAGAGCGAGCCGGAGTTGCATGGGGCTGAGCCAGGGAGCTGGAGGGGGAAAATAGGATTAGAAACGTCTTCCATTTGAGAAGGGTAGCAAAGCGAGGAGCCAAAAGTCACCTGCTCTGTGGGCAGAAAATGGACAGGTAGAAATACTGACCAAAAACTGGCCAGTGGACAGGTGGAGAAAGACAGTGACGCTTCGACTGCGCTCGCGTCCGGGACTCTGTGCTGCGATCAATGCGGCGTGAAGGCAAAGCGGCGGTGTGCCGCCGCAGTCCAAAGAGGCACGCTGGGGCGTGCCTCGGGCTTCATCAACTAGCGTCCCACTCTTGCTGCGCATGGATGGGGCACCCGGCTTGTGGAACTGACAAACCCCAACGACCGTCTTTGCGACAGGATTTCAGATAAGCTTGTGACCTTTGTTTTTCGGCCTCTCTGAAAGCATGGACTTATCTACCAGGAACCTGCATAGAGCTAGGAATGCCTCCAGTCCTCGCTTCTTAACGTCGTAGGACGAGGCGCACCAGCGCGGAGCGACGTGATACTTGCCGTGTGAAACGCCCTCCAGTATCCATTCATCGCCATCGGAGCCGATAACCCTCTTCTCTTCCTCGGACGGCAACTGGAAGAAGTCGAGACTCTCGATCAGAGTGTCGAGCACCTTCGAATCGCTGGCACCAAGCTCGATGTTCTTTACCTCGACCAATTTGCCGGGGTCATACCCGGCCTCTCCACCAAGTCGTCGAGCAAAGAGGCTATAGGTCATCCCGTGTTTTTGTACTCGCACGCTGATGGAATTACCCCAAGTGGGGGAATCGTCATCCGATAGACTTCCGCGTTTACGTTTTTGGCGATCTCTGGGAGGCGTGGCTCATTCATGCGCTCCAAGGATTTGCCGTACCACTTCGCCTCGAAGGCGGTAACACCCTCGCCCCCTGCCCTCGTTTTGATCGGGAAGTATGAGGTATCGCTAAGCGTGTGGATCAAGGCCCATGAAGCGATCAGTGCCACGAGCACGGTTTTCATTGGATTTGTCCACGAGTGATTCTATTCAAGGCTTCGTGTGCCAACAACAATCTTACTACTTCGACGCCCAATTCCCTTTCCCCGTTGCCAGAGGCTAAGCGGACAAATGCTTCGGAGTTTCTGGTGGCACTAATCCAGGGGTCAAGGAATTTGGTCTCGTTGGAAGTCTTGTGACAAGGCCGTTCGGGGTGAAAAGCAGATCCCGCAGCACGCCAAGAGCACGTGGATTCACGATGAGACCGCTGGAGAAGGACCGCCAACAGCCAGCAAGTCAGGCTAAGGCGGGATTGTGAGGGCGAGGGGGCATGACGTATCATCGCTGCTTTTCCGGAGGCCATCATGTTGAAGACGAGGGGAAACAAGGTGACGTGGCTGGGACATGCGACGTTCAAGATCACGACGGCGAGCGGAAACGTGATTCTGGTGGACCCTTGGCTGTCGAATCCGCTGTGCCCCGAGGCGGAGAAGAAACAGCCGCGGGTTGACACGCTGCTGATCACGCACGGGCATGGCGACCACATCGCGGACGCGGTGGAGCTGGGGAAGAAGTTCAAGCCGCAGGTGGTGGGAATTTATGAGACATGCATGTGGCTGGAGTCCAAGGGCGTGAAGAATACGATGGGGATGAACAAGGGCGGGACGGCGAAAGTCGGCGAGATCGAAGTGACGATGGTACACGCGATACATTCGTGCGGGATTCAGGATGGCGACAAGATTATCTACGGGGGCGAGGCATGCGGATACGTCGTCCGGTTGCCGGGCGGGATGACGATTTATCACGCGGGGGACACGGCGGTCTTCGGCGACATGAAATTGATCGCGGAGCTATACGAGCCGGAGCTGGCGATGCTGCCGATTGGGGACTTCTATACGATGAGCCCGAAGGAAGCGGCGAAGGCGATCCGGCTGCTCGGCGTAAAGCACGTGATTCCGATGCACTTCGGGACTTTCCCGGCGCTGACGGGGACGCCGGAGGAATTGCAGCGATTGACGCAGGACATCGCGGGGCTGGAGATTCATGCGCTGAAGCCGGGAGAGAGTATTTGAACGCAGTGGTCAGTGATCAGCGGTCAGTGGTCAGTGACAAATAAGAAGGAAATACATTTAGATCGCTAATCCAGATAAGCGGTGAGGCGAGAAGAGTCAGAAGCGAGAGTAGCAACTACAAACAGGAGGAAGAAGCACGAACATGGCTGGGGAGATTACTCGAGCGAACGTTGAACAGTACATGTACAAGCTGCTCCCAAAGCGTGACAGAGTGATGAAAGAAATGGAGCGTTACGCGGAAGAGCATGACGTTCCGATCATCGGACCGGCGGTGGGGCGAATGATTTTCCTGCTGGCACGGATTGCGGGCGCGCAAAGGATTTTCGAAATGGGGTCGGCGATCGGTTATTCGACGATCTGGCTGGCGCGCGCGGCCGGGCCGAGGGGCGAAATTTTTTATACGGACGGGGATTTGCGGAATGCGATGCTGGCACTCGAGTATTTCCGCGACGCGGGCGTGAAGAGGCAGATTCATGTGCTGACCGGAGACGCGCTGGAGTTGATTGACCGCGTGAGCGGCGAGTTCGATCTGATTTTCATCGACGTGAACAAGGACCAGTATCCGGCGGCGCTGCGGAAGGCTCTGCCAAGGCTGAAATCGGGCGGGCTGCTGGTGACGGACAATACGCTGTGGTCGGGGCGCGTGACGCGAAAAGCAAAGGACGCCGCGACGCGAGGCGTGCAGAAATTCAACCGTGAGATTTACGCGTCGAAGAAGCTGTTTCCGGTGATCATTCCGCTGAGAGACGGCGTGGCCGTGTGCAGGAAGGCATAGGCTACTGGCACCCGGGGAGGCGGAAGGAGCCGATGCGAGTGCTGTACGTGGGCGCGGCGGATTTGATGTAGTCGCCGACGTACCAGAAGGTGCAGTCGTCGCTCGGGTCCATCGCCGTGGTGGTGTAGTCCTCCCAGCGAAGCGTGCTCGTTTGCGAGGCCTCGCCCTGGGAGAGGACGGCTTCCTGAAACGTGAGGAGGCCCATGGGATCGGAAGCGAGGCGCGCGGCGAAGCGCTGGCCTGCGAAATTGGGAGTCCCGCCGAAGGAGTAGCCGACGCCGATGTCGCCGAGCTTGTCCATGCCGATGCTGGGCATCCAACGATAAAAATTATCGGGCGCGAAAGTTGCCTGCTGATAGAGGACGGGATTGCGATCGGCGTCGAGGCGGAATTCGTACCAGCGGACGCCTCCGCCGCCGGATTTCGTCGCGATGGAATGCGCGGCGACGATGGATTCGACGTTGGCGATGCGGCGATAGACGAGGCGCTGCATGATTTTGTCGCCCTGCGAATCGAGGCGCTGGTCGGTGCCGGGCTGGGGGACGCAACTGCTGAGCTGGCCGTCGCAGAGATAGTGATACGGCGCGACAGGGATCCTCACGGGGCCAACGGCTTTCGTATTTTTCGGATTGCGCCAGTCGACGTGAACTGTCCAGTAGAAAATCCCATCGTCCTCGAAGATTTTTTTCAGCTGCGTGCCGCCGGCGGCCATCATGATGTTGGGCGCGCCCGCGGGAGGGAGGGCGTGGCCGTCGATGTCGGCGTTGTTGAGGAAATTGACGCCATCGATGACAATGCACTGCTCCGTGGCGGGAAGGCCGCGGAGCATTTTGTTGCGCTCGGCGATGCAGACGTGTTTCTGGATGACGGTGTCGCCGGTGCTCGTGGGGACGTAGTAGCCGTCGGGCCAGACAGCGGGGCGGGGATAGTCGGGGAATAAATCGCGCTCGAAAGCGTAGCGATAATATTTGCCGAGGGGATCGCTGGTGGTGCTGACGGCGTAGCACATGGCGAAAGTGCCTTCGGCGCGAGTGGGATTTGCCGGCGGCGCGCCCGCAGCGCCGGGAACGGATGCGTGGCCGGGCTTCGCGGGAGTGCCGGTGACGGGAGCGCCCGGCTTATGCTTCGGCGGCGCGGAGATGGGGCTAAAAATGGGCATGACGACGAGCCAGCGGCCGGCGAGTTGATCGTAACGAACGACGGCGTCGCCGTTGTCGCGCTCTTCGCACACCCCGCCGAAGCCAGCGAAAATTTCATTCGTGGGCACAGGGCCGTAGAGGACAGTGCCCGTGTTGTCGTAGCGCGCGCCTTTCTTCGTGTAAACGGCGAAGCGGGAATTCACGATTTGGACGATGTGGTTCGGGCCGACGGCGAGGCTGTTGTCGGATGGATTGCGGAAGAAGGCCGGCCCTTGGCCGCTCTGGGGACCTTTGAAGCCGTAGCCGAGACCGTCGAAGCTGTCGAGAAGAGGGACGGCGGGCTTATCGCCGGGCGAGGTCTGCTCGACGGCGGCGCCCGCGGCGGAGATGACGGGCACGGAAGGCGCGGGAGGATTCTGACGCTCCTGCAGTTCGAGAGGAGAAGTGCCACAGTCGGAGTTGGCGCAATCACGCGAGGTCGCGATACTGGCCGAGCCGCGCTGCGAGGAGAGAGCGGCAGAGACGTCGAAATGCAGCGGCTGGTGAATGACTACGGAGCCGTGGCTGGACGAGCGCCCTCGCGAGGCAACTGATGGCGCCTGGTGCCCGATGGCAACGAAAAACGCGAGTGCGATGCAAACACATGCGGCGCCAACAAATCGAAAGATGCGAATCATGCCTTCTCCCGTTGCGTTAGAAATGCGGCGGAATGATACACCGTCGCGTCAGCCGCGGCGGAAAAGATTGGAGAGGAAGAATTTCAGGTTCGCGGGGCGTTCGGCGAGGCGGCGCATGAAATAGGGGAACCAGTCGGAGCCATAAGGGACGTAGACGCGCAAGCGATAGCCTTCGCGAATCAATTGCTGCTGCAAATCGGTGCGAATGCCGTAGAGCATCTGAAACTCGAATTTGTCCCGTGCCATTCCCCGCTCTTTCACGTACTGTTTGGTGGCTTCCTGCATGACGGGATCGTGCGTGGCGATGGCGTGGAAGAGTCCGCTCGGAAGAAGGAGCTTCATGAGGCGGACGTAATTCGCGTCCACGTCGGATTTTTTCGGATAGGCGATCGTGGGCGGTTCTTTATAGGCGCCTTTGACGAGGCGCATGCGGATTCCCGCGTCGATGAGATCCTTGGCGTCCTGCTCCGTGCGGAAAAGATACGACTGCACGACAGTGCCGATGCCAGGATGCTTCGCGTGGACGCGCTTGCAAAGATCGAGCGTGCGCTGCGTGTAAGGGGAGCCTTCCATGTCGATGCGGACGAAATTATTGAGGCGCTCGGCGTGGGCGACGATGTCCGCGACGAGGGATTCGCAGAGGGAGGGATTCACGTCAAGGCCAAGCTGCGTGAGCTTGAGGGAGGCGTTGGCGTCGAGGCGCTCGGCGGCGATGCGATCGAGGATGGAGTTGTAAACGTCGGCGGCGCGACGCGCTTCAGCTTCCGTGGAAACGCTTTCGCCGAGGCAGTCGAAGCTCGCGGGGCAGCCCTGCTGATTGATGGCGCGGACGGCGGCCACGGCGTCGTCGAGCGTTTCGCCAGCGACAAAGCGTCGGACGACGCGGCGGCTGGTGGGATTGTGCATGACGAAGCGGGCGAGGCGCTCGCTCTCGGAAAGATTCAGGAGAACCGTGCGAAGCATCAGTCGAAGCTCCGCGTGGATTTCGAGGTTGCTTGATTCGCGGGAAACGGCGGGGCCGGATTGGAGATGGAAGGACTCAGCGGGAGTGAGCCTCGAGGAATTTTTCGGCGTCCATGGCGGCCATGCAGCCGGAGCCGGCGGCCGTGACGGCCTGCCGATAATGATGGTCTTGCACGTCGCCAGCGGCGAAAACGCCCGCGACGTTGGTCTGGCTTCCGTGATGCGTGATGAGGTAGCCGTTCGAGTCCATTTCGAGCTGGCCGCGGAAGATTTTCGTGTTCGGTTCGTGGCCAATGCCGATGAAAAGGCCGTCAACCGGGAGGGTCGATGACTGATTCGTCTCGACGTTGCGGAGTTTGAGGGCTTCGACGAGCTGCTTTTTCGGCTCAAGGACGTCTTCGACGACGACCGGGGTGAGGAATTTGATTTTTTCGTTGGCGCGGGCGCGGTCGAGCATGATTTTCGAGGCGCGAAAATCGTTGCGGCGATGGAGGATGGTGACCTTGCGCGCGAAACGCGTGAGGAAATTGGCTTCTTCCATCGCCGTATCGCCGCCGCCGACGACGGCGATGTCGCGGTCGCGGAAAAAATAGCCGTCGCAAGTAGCGCAGGTGGAGACGCCGTGGCCGACAAGCTGGCGCTCGGATTCAAGTCCGAGCATGCGCGCGGAAGCGCCGGCGGCGACAATGAGAGTTTCCGACTCGAAAGTTTCTTTGCCGGCAGTGATTTTGAACGGGCGCTTGGCGAGCGCGACTTCGGTGACCGCGCCGGAGCGAAATTCGGCGCCGAAGCGCTGAGCCTGCTTGCGCAAATGATCGATCAGCTCAGGGCCAAGAATTCCGTCGGGGAAGCCAGGGAAGTTTTCGACCAGTGTGGTCAGAGTGAGCTGGCCGCCGGGCTCGTAGCCATCGAGGACGAGAGGTTTCAAGCTGGCGCGGGCGGCATAGATGGCGGCGGTCAGGCCGGCGCAGCCGCTTCCGATGATGACCACTTTATGCACTCGCGATACCTCGGACATTTGATGGCGTGACAACGCGCAACGACGCAAGGCGAAAAGCAGAGCATTCTAACACCCTGGCCGCGATTCGCCAGAAATGTTCTTTGAAATTCGCGAGGAAACGCAGGAAACCGCGGCGTTAGGCATCGGACAAAGGGAAATTCAAGGCGATTTGAATCGGCGAGTACGCGGGAGAAAATGGAAGCGGGGTCATCGAGATGCCGCGAATCGTGGTCCACAGCGGAAATGAAGCTTCGACGGTTCTTGAACTGAGCGGAGACCGTCCCGTAACCATTGGGCGGGCGAAATCGAGCGGGCTGGTGCTCGATGACGCGAGCGTGTCACGAGTGCACGCCGTGGTGCGGGCGACGATTGACGGGAAGTGGCAGATCGTGGATCGCGACAGCGCGAACGGGGTGAAGGTGAACGGCAAGGCGGCGAAAGAAGCTGCGTTGCGCGGAAACGACGAAATCATTATCGGGATTTATAAGCTGCGCTTCGAGGATTCGGCGACAAGGAAAGTGACGAGCTACGGCACGGCGGAACTTCCCAAGAAATTCGCCGCGGCGATCAAGAAATCGGGATACTCGGGATCGGCGGCAGCAGTGACTTCCGTGGGTGCCGTGGATGGGGAGGCGCAAAAGGAGGCACTCGAGGGCGAAAAGAAGCTGATGGAACTCCTGCACCGCGTGAATCAAGGGATGACGGAAATGAAGACTCCGGAGGAGCTGACGGAGCGCGTGCTCGATTTTGCGCTGGAAATTCCCGGCGCGGAGCGAGGATTCCTGATGCAGCTCGATGAAGCCGCGACGAACAAAGAGGAATTCGCGAAAGGAAACTATCATTTTCTGCCGGCGAAGATCCGCTACCGAAAAAAGACTGCGAATCCGAAGAATGTCGCGGCGCCGTCGCTGGCGATTTCGCAGAGCATCATCCGGCGAGTGATGGAAGCGAAGCTGCCGATGCTCGTGACCGACGGGCAAGCCGACGCGCGATTTTCGGCGAGCCAGAGCATCGTGAAGGCCGGAATCCAATCGGCGATGTGCGCGCCGCTGGGAATGGGAGATAAAATCCGCGGATTGATTTATGTGGACAACCTGTCGCAAAAGGGAATGTTCACGGTGGAAGACTTGAATGCGTTTGCCGTGATTGCCGTGCAGGCAGGATTGGCGATCGATCGGGTGCGCGGGCGCGGAACTTCAACGGGAAAAGCGCCGAATTAGACCCCAGGTGACGTTTTTCCATTTCGAAAGATAAATTCCTCCGCATGAATCCAGACTTGCCACGAATCCGCGCCTGATTTCAGGCGCGAATGCGGAAGTGCGGCTATAATCCACGACGCAGAAGTCCGAACCCGGGCCGGCGGTTCTCAAAGCGCCAAGAGGTACAATCCAAATCACGCGAGAGGGGGATGCGCGATGCTGAAAGAATTCAAGGAATTCGCGATGCGGGGCAACGTGCTGGACATGGCAATCGGGATCATCGTGGGCGCGGCGTTCGGGAGAATCGTGTCGTCGTTCGTCGGCGACGTGATTATGCCGCCGATCGGAGTGCTGCTGGGGCACGTGGATTTTTCGAGCCTGTTTTTGAACATTTCAGGCAAATCGTACGCGACGCTGGCGGACGCGAAGGCGGCGGGCGCGGCGACAATCAACTACGGATTATTCCTGAACACCGTGATTGATTTCCTGATCGTGGCGTTCGTGATCTTCCTGTTCGTGCGGCAGATCAACAAATGGACGAAGAAGCAAGAAGCGCCCGCGGCGCCGACGACGAAGGAGTGCCCGTTTTGCCTGTCGACGATTCCGCTGAAGGCGATGCGTTGCGCGCATTGCACGGCGGATTTGAAGGGTTAGGAAGGCCAGACGTCCAGTGAGCGCGCGGCTCGGAGATGGTCAGTCCAAGCGCGAGCGGCGGTCCTTAATTTCGTTGAGGTGCTCACGAAGGCGCTCGAGGACCGACGGTTCCTGGCCCCGCCCGATTTCGCGTTCGAGTTCGTCGAGGGCAAAGTGGATGATGTCGTGGTGATGCAGTTCCTGCCCGGGAAGTCCGTCGCTCAATTCGAGCCAAATCTTGTGAAGGAGGTCAATTTCCTTGGGCGTGAGGCGGGGCGCATGAGGCCCGAGGTAAAAAATGCGCTCGTTGCCGGCGGCGGTGATGATTTCGAGGGCGAGGCGCGGGTGAGGCTCGGGGAGACGCTCCCAGGCGAGGCCAATCTCGCGGGCTTGTTCTGTCTCCGCCATTTTGGCGGAACTGCCGACAACAATGGTACGTGATTGAAGGTTCGCCGCGAAGCGGAGAATACCATCCCAGAGATCGTTGGCCGCAGCGACGGCGAGATGGACCGGCTTGCCTTCCTTCTCCGCAATGGCAAGGACTTTCGTGAAGAGCAATTGCTCGATGGTGCTGAAGAGCTGGTCAGGACGAAGATCGTATTCGCCGGATGCGGCGCGACGGAGAAGACGAATATGAAGGACGACGACGTCTTGCTCCTCGGTGCGGAGGCGATGGAGCGCCGACTGAAGATGATAAAGAGCGTAATAGTTGCTGACCGGAATCAGGACGTTGCCGGGGCGTGCTCCGATGCTCTTCGGGGACAGATCCTCTTCCTGGGCGAGATTGAACTGATCGAGCTCGGCGGTCGCTCTGCTGCCCTGTCGATGGGAATAGCGCTCTGAGACAGTGAAGGCGGCGAACAGGACGATTGTAAATATCACGCCGGAAATCGTAGCGACCTGTTTCGTGAACAGGTTGATGGTTGACAGTGCAAAGAGGGTCAGCGTGATAACGCTCAATCCGAAGGGAATTTCCACCTTGCCGAACTTGAAGTTCAAGGGCACTTTGAATTCGCGCGCCTCGGGCTCGGTGAAACGGAGGACGAGCACAGCAAGGCCTTTCATGGAAAAGCTCCACATCACGCCGAAAGCGTAAGCTTCACCGAGGACGAAAATGTTGCCGCGGGTGAGAATGATGGTCAGCAATTGAAGAGCAGTGACGAGGTTGATGATGCGATACGAAGTCCCGAAACGAGGATGCGGATGACGAAACCATTCCGGAAGAATGCCATCTTCGGAAACCCGGCTCAGAACGCCGTTGGACCCCACGATAGCCGTATTGACCGCTCCCGAGAGCATGAGGATGCCGACCACGACCACGAAGGCCTGAAAGACAAGCCGCAGATCGTAGGGCCCCGCAAAGTTCATGGCCAAGCCGCTGATCAGGTTGTTGAAATACTGCGGCCGGACGCTATTGGGAATAATGCTGCAGGCAAGGAATGAGACGCCGGCGGTGAAAATCACGCTGTAGATAACGATGACGGCTCCGGCTTTCTTCAGGTTCTTGAGCTTGGGATGTTCGATTTCACGGTAGACCTGCGCGAGCGTTTCTTCTCCGCTCATGGCCAGGACGGAATGGCCCAAACCAATGAAGATTCCGATGAAACCGACCGCATAGGGCAAACGCGAACCTTTGAGCCAGCCCAAGGCCGCCGGCGCGAAGATCAGGTGGGAGGGCACGGGGGCGGGCGGGAAATGAAATCCGCGCACCCAGAGTGTATAACCTGCCCAGCCGATCATCAGGACCACCATGACGGTGACCACGTACATAATGCGAAGAGCTTTTTCGCTGGATTCTGGAACCCCTTTGATGTTTTGCCACCAAAAATAGATCGTCACCAACGCTGCAAACACGGCCGAAGTGGAGTTAATGGGCAGCACAACTTGCAGATGGGCGTAGTGGAGCGCGTCGTTGAGAAATCCGACGAGATATTGCCCGGCAGAAACTCCGCTGATGGGGCCGGTGAGAACGTAATCGAACATCAAAGCGGAGACGGAGAATTTGGCAAGCGTGCCGCCCATCGCTTCCTTAACGACGCGGTAGACGCCGCCGCGGACGAACATGCTGCAGCTTTCGACGTACATAAGCAGAACAGCGCCGGCGAAGAGCATCACCGCCAAAATGAACCACGGCGCAGACTTCCCAATTGCCTGCTCCGCG
The DNA here is from genome assembly GCA_035280405.1 of Candidatus Acidiferrales bacterium. Taxonomy (GTDB): domain Bacteria; phylum Acidobacteriota; class Terriglobia; order Acidiferrales; family UBA7541; genus DAHUXN01. Next base: position 10,941 of record DATEFX010000021.1, read on the forward strand.
ATGGCTCCGGCATAGAAGGCGGACGAGCCCAAATCGTTGAGGACAATGGCGGCGGCACGCCACAAGGAAATGAAGCTGAGCATCGCCGTGGTGGCGACCAGGACGTTGACGGCGGGACGAGCAGGGTTCCGAGAAGATCCGCGCGCTGTGGGATTCGATGGCATGAATGAAATGTTGCGGAGAGAACTATAGGGCCTATCGCCCGCAGTGTCTATGGGCGGATTGGCGCTGCAAGACTAAGAGGAAACGGTTACGCGCGCGCCAATTGCCCATGCCGGATGGGCCGCCATAGGGCAAAGAAGCGAACTGCGCCCGGCAAATGCTCAGGAGCGTCGGCGAAGCGCCGGAAGCTTATTGCTGAGACGTAGCCGGCGAGGCAGACGCGGACGTGCCGATGGCGTCGCCATTGACGACGATTTCGACGCGACGGTTCTGCTGGCGCCCCTCCGCAGTGTCGTTGGACGCGACGGGGCGCGTCTTGCCGAACCCGGTGGCCGTCACTGCATCCGGCGAAACGCCCTGGACGACGAGATAGTCGCGGACGGCGCCGGCGCGCTGCTCGGAGAGGCGCTGATTGAAGTCGTCGGAGCCGACGCTATCGGTATACCCCTCCACCTGCAATTTCAGACCGGGATAGGCGAGAAGAATTCCCGAGACTTTTGCGAGCTTCTCGCGAGCGCCCCCACGGAGCGTGTAGCTGCCGGTGTCGAAAAGTACGTCGGACATATTTACGATCAGGCCGCGAACGGAGTCGCGCGTCTGCAGGACATTGTTGAGCTGCTTGAGCAAGCGAGCGCGGAGATCGGCTTTGTCGGCTTCGGCTTGCTGGCGCTGGCGCTCGGATTCCTGCGCTGCTGCCTGCGCCTTGGCGGCTTCATCGGCGGACTGCTGGGCGGCGGCCTGGGCGCGAGCGGCTTCGGCTTGCGCGGCCTGCTGCTGCTGCAGAGCAGCGGCCTTCGCGGCCTCGGCGTCCTGCTGCTGCTTGAGGGCGGCGGCGCTGGCGGCTTCAGCCTGCGCTTTCTCTTCCGCTAGTTTCTGCGCGTCAGCCTGAGCCTTCAGCTCGGCGGCTTCGGCGTCCGCTTTCTCACGAGCGGCGCGTTCGGCGGCGAGTTCCGCCTCGAGCTTGGCGCGTTCGGCGTCAGCAGCCTGCTGCTTGGCCTGCGCTTCGCGAGCCTGTTCGGCTGCCTGTTCCTGCGCGATTACTTCTTCGTTGTGACGCTTCACGGCGATGGCGCGGGAATCTTCGGCCGTTTGCACGGCTTCACGCGCGGTCATTTCGAGCTGCTTCATGTCAGACCGATGCGTAAGATAGCCCTCAGCGTCTTGCAGCAAGCGAGATGCTTTCTGGAAACTGTCGCTCGCGTAGTGGTCGGCGCCCATGGCTTTGGCGATTTGCACGGCGTTGCGGGCTTCATTCATCGAAAGCGGCACGCCCGGCTGGAGCTTTGGCGCCTGATAATCCGTGGAAAGCACGGAATACTGGTCGCGACGGAGAAGATCGAATTTGGCGTCGATTTCTTCGACGTTGCCGGCAGTATCGGGGCGAACAACATTTTCCATGACGACCAGCTCGCTTGGCTGCATCACGGCGAAGTACGGCTCAGCAGTGACAATCAGCGCGAAGGCCTGAAGCTGAGCGGTGACGTCAAGCTTGCCCTTGCCATTTTGCGCCAGGATTTCGCCGAGGTTCGTTGCGCGGCCTTCGGGGCTGATGGCCCAGAGAACGTAGGTGAGATACTGCGGGCCGAACTTCGTCGCGGCGACCAGGCCGGAGAACTTCGCCGCAATCTTCACGGCACCGCGCTTGGATTCGACTTTGGCCTCGCCCTTTCCGTAGGGGAGCAGCGGAGTGCCTTCAAAGCCGATGGGCGTGGGGCCGTTCGTGTGGAGATAGTTGACGGCCTTCGTCGTGCGCCCTTCGAGCGTGATGCTATAAAGCGGGGCGGACTTTTCCTGCTGGGACTGGGATTGCTGCTGCGGGGCGGCCTGCGCCGAGACGAAAGACGCGCCGCAAAGCAGAAGCACGGGCAAAGAAAAGTATGCTTTTCTCATCGAAGACTCTCCATCGGCCTTTCCACTGCATGAAATTGATTCGGCGGCAGTTCCGCCCAGGGACTCGGTTCTCTTGCCTTGAATTCATGCTAGCGCGAAGGCGCGAAAAGACAAGCGAGAGGGCGCGGGAGATTGTCTGGAAAATCAACAATGCGTCAGATTTTCAGAGCTGTACAGTTGGACAGGTGCGCAGCGCTGCGGATTCGGCTTTAGGCGCGGAATTCGCGGGCGCAGGCGTCGCAAGGGCAGATTTCGCGGAGATGATCGAAGCTGTAGATGCCGGTCGTGTGGCCGTCGGTAAATTCGATCTGGATGGCGTAGGTTCCCACGGCAGCAGCAGCGCGGGCGGTGATCTTGGGCTTAAACATAGGCAAGCCAGCAGCGCTCTTCGCCGCAGGATCGCCGTCGTGCGCACCATGCCCCTCCCGGCACGTCGCGCAGGGACAATGCTCGCGAAGATAGGGGAAATCGTAATGACTGGAATGCGCGTCGGACCAGGTGATTTCCACTCCCGCGCCCGTGGAGACGTGGACTTTCACTTCGATGGGCTTTTTGCGGATGTCTATGGGAATCGGCATGGGAATTTTGCTGAGATGGGCTCATTTCACCGGGCAGCAGGGGCCGGGAGGAATGGGGTTGCCGTGAGGGCACGTCTTGGGATGGCCGAGGAAGCGGCAGATGCGCTCGTCGAGCTCGGGGCTGATGATGTGCTCGAACTTGCACGCCTGGGAATCAGCCTCGGCGTTGGCGACCGAAAATGTGTCTGTGAAAAGGCGCTCGGCAAGGCGACGGCGGCGGACAACGTCGCGGGCGCGGCGCTGGCCGGAGCCAGTTAGATCGACTTCGGAATCGCGCACGGCGACCAGGCCGAGAACGGAGAGGCGCTGGAGCGTGCGGTCAGGATCCGGGTCAAGCGAATGGAAGCGGGCGAGCTTGGCGCGCTGGCCGGACTCCGAGCAGATCCAGAGTTCTTCGAGGACGTGGTCGAAGCGGGCTTCGTCTTCCGCGGAATAGATCGTGATTTGCGCGAGCCGCCCGTGAGCAAGCTCGATGCGGCGGTCGGCGAGGCCGCCCATCGAGGGGTCATGCGTGACCATCAAGATGGTGTGGCCTTCACTGTGAAGGTCGCGAAAGAGTTTGATGACGATTTCCTGATTGGCTTCGTCAAGATTACCGGTGGGCTCGTCGGCGAGAATGAGCTTGGGCTGGTTGATGAGCGCGCGAGCGACGGCGACGCGCTGCTGCTCGCCGCCAGAAAGCTGCGAGGGCAGATGCTCCAGACGATCGCCGAGGCCGACGCGGCGAAGGGCTTCGCCGGCTTCGGATTCATCCGTGGCGCTGTGAAAATATTGCGCGAGCATGACGTTTTCGAGAGCGGTGAGATACGGGACGAGATGAAATTGCTGGAAGACAAAACCGATTTTTTCGGCGCGGAAACGCGTGAGGCCGGCTTCGTCGAGGCGGCCTACGTCCACGCCATCCACGACAGCGCGGCCGCCGGTGGGCGTGTCGAGGCCGCCGAGGATGTTGATGAGCGTCGTCTTGCCGGAGCCGGAAGGACCCATGATGGCGATCCATTCGCCGGGCTCGACGGCGAACGAGACGCCGTCAAGGGCACGAACATCGCCGAACGATTTGCTGAGGCCCGCGATTTCGACGAGAGGCATCGGCTTCACTCACCTCGCAGTATGGCGGCAGGGCGCACGTTGCCGAGCAGGCGCAGAGGCAAAGCGCCGGCGAGAGAAACGACCAGCATCAACGCGAGCGTCACGGGAAAAACTTCCCAGCGCGGCGAGATGCTCGCGCCGAAGACGCGATGGCCCATCCAGATGGATAGCGCCATGCCGAGCGCGTAGCCGAGAACGCCGCCGATTGTGCCGAGGATGCCGACCTCGGCGAGGAAGAGGCGGACGACTTTTTGAATCGAACCGCCGAGGGCCTTCATCAGGCCGACGTCGCGGCGGCGCTCCATGGCGAGTGCGGCCATCGTCGCGAGGATGCAAAGCGCCGTGAGGACGAGAATCAGGACGCCGGTCGAAATGATCAGGAAGCGGATGCGATGCAGAAGCGTGCCCTCGGCGTCGGTTATCTGACGAATCGGACGAACGTCGAGCGATGGGAGCGCGCTGCTCAGACGCGACGCGACGCTGCGTATTTCCGCCGCAGTGCCTGGCACGCTGAGTTGGATGATCTGGATTTTGCCTTGAGCGCCGGCGAGTTTTTGCGCGATAGCAAGATTGACAAAAACTTGATTGTCCTCCGAGCCGCCTGCGTCAATTACTCCGGCGACGAGGAGTGATTCGGAGCGGCCGGCATAATGCAAGGCCAGAGTAGCCCCCGGAGCCAAGTGAAGGCTCGCTGCGACGTTGCGGCCAATGAGGCAGCGCGACGAATCGCTGCGAGGAAAATTTGAATCGCCAGAAATTTTCCACCAAGGCGCCAGCTGAATCGCACGATCGAGCCACGTTCCCGCGACGACGACGCTGGGGCCGGAATCGGACGCGGCGTGAGCAACGAAATAAAGGTAGGGCGCGCCGTTCACGCCGGTGAGCTTGAGCTGGTCAATTCTCCCGAGCGCAGAATCGTCGATGAGACTGGGAGCCCCGGCGGCGGACGCAACAGTCTGCGGCGAGGAGACGACGAGATTCGCGCCGAGGGAGCGAAATTCCTGAGTGAGTTTGTGGGTGACGTCGAGGTCGAGGTTCATCAGCGCGGAGATGACAGCGCCGCCGCTCGTCAGCGCGAAGAGCGCGACTGTGAAACGGACGCGATTGCCGCGCAAGAGATGAAAGAGAATGCGGCGGAACATTATTCGCCCCTCAAGATGGGCGCCGGCGAAAAGCGAGCCGCGCGATACAGCGGCACCCAGCTTCCGGCAGCGGCGACAAGGATGGCGATGATGACGATCACAGGCAACAGAATCAGACGCGGCAGAGTAGGCACGCCGAAGACCGTGATGCCCAATTCGCGAGCGAGGCCCGCACCGATGAGGAAACCGAGCGCTCCGCCGGCAGTGGCGATCAGGAGCTGTTCGGAAAGAAACAGCAGTCCGACGAGGAAGTTCGTTGCGCCGAGAGCTTTCATCAGGCCGACTTCAGCGCGACGCTCCATCACTGTGGTGGCGGACGTTGCCGCGACGGCGAGGCACGCAGCGATAAGCGCAGCAATAGTGACAATCCAGAGCAGCAGGCCGACGCGGGAGAGGACGCGGCCTTCGGTCTCCGCGACGCGGCGGATGGCACGAACTTGAGTGCCGGGAAGAACCTGCCCGATTTGATGGCCGATGGAAGTGATGTAGGGCGAGCAGTACCAGCGGTCATATTCCGCTGGCGTCATCGTATCGGGATTTTTTGCGGCAAGGGCGTCGGCAGGTTTGGTCAGCGCGCTGACGAAAAGCTGGCGGAATTCGCCGGGCTTGTCCGCGAGAATCTGCGCGAGGCTGAGGGGACAGAGGATGGCGTTGTCTTCCGCGCCGCCCGTCGTCGAGATGCCGGTGACGGCCGCTGCCGCCGAGCGGCCTCCTACCGTGAGATTCAGCGTGTCGCCGAGAGAAATGCGATTGCGCGAGGCGAGTGCGGCGCCGACGACACACTCGCTCGAATCTTCGGCGAACCATCTGCCATGAATCTGCCACCAAGTGTGCGTGACGCTCGCGCCAGTGACGAAAGATGAGCCATCGGAAAGCGAAACCGGGTGGCGATACCACGTGCCGATGAGCGTGGCGCGGATTTGAGCAGAGGACGCAGGCGCGTTCCCAACCACGAAGCTGACAGGAACGTCGAGAAAAGGCGTGAAGCCGAGAATATTATTGCGCCAGAAGATTGTCTTGAGCTTGGGCAAATCGGCGACTTGAAGATAAGCGCCTTCGCTGACTGGACGGTAGTCCACTCCGCCGATTTCGACGGGGAGCGTGTCGGACTGCGGCGTGACGAGGAGGTTCGCGCCGAGGCTGCGAAATTCGCGCGCAAGCTGCTCGCCGACATCAACGGCCACGGAAATTGTTGCGGTCGCGACGGCCATGCCGAGCAAGAGTGCCGACGCCGTGAGGATTTTGCGGCGCGGATTGCGGGCGATGGATTCGCGAAGGAGCCGAATGAACATGATTTATGCCGGGCTAGCCGTGCACCTTGGCGTTCGCGGCGGCCAGCGCTGAAAGGTCCACGACGAGGCTGCCCTGCTCGACGCGCGATGGAAACGCGATGGGATTACAGCCGCCGGGCTGGCCGATTGACGGAATATTGATCGCCGCTCCGCAATTGCGGCAGACCATCGTCGAGCCATCCTGGCGATAGCCGATGCGGCCGCAAATCTGGCAGGCATCGAGCGCCGTCGCGTAGGTGCCATCACTTCTGCGAATCACGAGGAAACGGATGGCGGTGTTCTGTACTTCGGCGGAATAAAAATGCAAATTCGAATCGGCGAGATTCGCGAGCGGAATGCGGATGACGTTGCCGACGGCGGCAAGCGTTTGCGCCGGCGGAGGAGCGGCGGCGGCACGGCTATAGATAAATTCCGTGGTGAGAGACAGAATCACCGCGATGCACAGCAGCGCGGCAGCGAAACTCCAGATGCGCTGGCGGCGATGCTCCCACTGGCGCAGCCGTTTCTCGGCCGCGTTTGCGGCGGACTCGATCGCGGCGCGGCGTAACCCGAACCATTCGCGAAGCACGGCGAGCGCGGCGACGCCGAGAACGACGACGAAAAAGAAATACTCGTTGCGCACCAGCGGCCCGACGGTGGCCATTTCCTGCCTGCTCGAGGGAATCCACTGGGCCTCGCTCAATTCGTGGAGGCCGGTGAGCCCCAGCTGAAACGCGATAACCATGAGGATTGTGCTGGTGGCGGCGAAGAAGCGGCCAAGGGGAATCTTGAGCGTCCCCTGAAAGAAGAACAGGCCGACGGCGACGGCGACGGCGAGGCCGACGCCAGTGCCAATCCAGACCTGCACGCCCGTGATGGATATCTCGACCGCTCGAAGGATCAAGACGAGCTCGGCGCCTTCGCGCAGCACCATGAGGAAAACAAACAGGCCAATGCCGACACCCGCATAACGCTCGCCGCGCTGCGCATAGGTCTCCACGCGCTGCTCGATTTCCGTGCGGAGGCGGCGGGCGATGCGATTCATCCAGATAATCATGGAGACGACGAGAACGCCCGCGGCGAGCATGAGGACGCCTTCGAAACCATCTTCGCTGATTTGCCAGCGATCCAGGAAGATCGCGGCGATGAAGCTGCAAATGATGGCGAAAGCGACGCCGCTCCAGACGTAATGCGCCAGCGCGCGGCGGCCGGTGCGATTGAGATACACTAGGACGATGCCGACGACGAGGGCAGCCTCGACGCCTTCACGAAGAGCCACTAAAAGTGCAGAGAGCATGGGCGAAGCCAGTTGAAACAATGTATCAACTGGAAAAAATAGTGTATCTTGGCTTTTTTCAATCGTCAAGAGAAATACCCTTAAAATGGTAGAGATTTGTTATTCGCCTCTGCCGACGAGCGGTTAGAAGTTAAGTTGCGGTGGATGCAACCTCAGCTTGCCGCCGAATTATTGCTTAAAGGAATCGGGAGCGACGGGGCAGGCGCTTCCCTCTCGTGAAGCCGGGTCGTCCGTGCGGACATCCGAGATTTGGCGTTCAAGGCACACTCCGAAGCAACGCCGCGCCGCGGGACAGTATCTTTATAGAATGGTCCTCAGAGACTGAATAGTTGAAATTGAGAGCCATTCTCGCAGCGACTTGCTTTGCCGCTCTGGCGCCGAGTTCCGCTATCGCGCAGACTCGGGCGGAACAACCAGCGCCGGCCGTCCAATCTCCGGCGAATCCGAAGACTTCAAGTAAACAGACCGAACAGCAAAATTCCAAGAAAGCTGAAGAGGCATTCAAGCGCGGGCAAAGCGCGGAGAAAGCGAAAAACTGGGCAGCGGCGTTTGCAGCGTACGCAGAGGCAGCGAAGAATGACCCAAGCAGCCGCGAATACGCGGTCCGCCGCGAAATTGCGCGAAGCCAGCTGGTGAGCGAGGCCGTGGAGCGCGCGGAACGGTATGCGTTGATGGGCCAAGACGAGCAGGCACGCGAGGAGTTGAACGGCGCGCTGGCTCTGGACCCGACCGATCAAATTGTGCGCGAGCGGCTGGCGGAGCTCGCTCCCGCGGCGACAGAGGCGCTTCATGAGCTGCTACGCCAGCCGGGCGGAATCATCCGGCTGGAACCGCTGACAGGCACTCGCAATTTGAAATTCAACGGCGACACGGTTGGCGCGTACGAGGAAGTCGCACGACATTTCGGGGTGGACGCGTCGTTCGACGTGGACCTGGTGCCGAGGCCTGTTCGCCTGGACCTGGAAAACGTGGATTTCATGAGCGCGATGCAGGCGCTGGGCGACATGACCGGCACTTTCTGGCGGCCGCTGACGCAGCGCCTGTTTTTCGTAACTTCGGATACGGCGGAAAAGAGGCGGCAGTACGACGTATCGGTGGTGCGCACGGCGCAACTGCCCGCTTCGGTGACGCAATCGGAGATGACAGACATACTGCGCGTAGTTCGCACCATCGCCGGCATCGACAGGGCGGATCTGAACGCAGGGGCCCGGGAAATCACTCTGCGCGCTACGCCGCAGGCCGTATCAGTAGCCAGCCAACTGCTGGACCAGCTGGAGCAGCCGCAAGGCGAAATGGTGCTGGAAATGGAAGTGCTCGAGGTCGATCGCAATGCCGCGCGGCAGATCGGAATTACGCCGCCGGAATCGGCGACGACGTTCAGCCTGACCCCGCAGGAGCTTCAGACGGCGGAGCAATCCCCGCAAGGCTTGATTTCCGTGATTCAACAACTATTCGGCTCTACAAGCGCTACCTCAGGATTGAGCGCGAGCCAAATCGCCGCGCTAGTGAGCTCGGGACAACTGTCTCTGGGATCGCTGATACCGCCGCTGGTGGCGTTTGGCGGGGGCAGGACGACATTTCTTGCCACGCTGCCGGGAGCAGCGGCTTCATTGGCCGAGACGCTGAACGTAGTGCGCCGGGGGCGGCGAATCCAGCTGCGCGCGCAGGACGACAAGCCCGTGACGTTTTTCGTGGGCGAGCGCGTGCCAATCACGCTGGCGACGTTTTCCGCGAATCTGGGAACCTCGCATTTCGTGCCGACCGTGACTTCGGATGTCTTCCCGCGGACGGATACGCCGGTTGGGACCGACCCGCTGGCCGTGGCCGCTGCGGATTTCAATGGAGACGGAAATCAGGACCTCGCTGTCGCGAATCATGGAGATAACACAGTCTCCATTCTGCTCGGCAGGGGCGACGGAACGTTTTCCATTGGGACGCCGCTGACGGCGGGAAATCAGCCTGTGGCTATCGTCAGCGCGGATTTCAACGGCGACGGACACGCGGACCTCGCCGTCGTCAACCAAGCAGATAACACGGTTTCTATATTTCTCGGTAACGGCGACGGTACGTTTACGCTGACAGGAACTGTGCCAACCGGAAGTAATCCCGTTGCAATTGCGACCGCGGATTTCAATGGCGACGGCCGCGCTGACCTCGCGGTTGTGAATCAGGGAACGTCGGCCGTGCCCGGCAATTCTGTTTCGATATTACTAGGGAATGGCGACGGGACATTCACGGCCGGAAGCGTGCTGACCACAGACCGGACTCCATCGGCGATCACAGCGGCGACACTGGTGAGTGGCAGCAGCATCGAAGATCTCGCGGTGACAAATCAGGCCGACAACACGGTTTCCGTGTTCCTCGGGAAGGGCGACGGTACGTTTACGTTGACGAGCAAGCTGAGCACGGGGAGTACGCCCGACGCGATTGTGGCCGCGGAGCTCCATACGCGGACCAGCTCAAACATGGATCTGGCCGTCGCGAACGAGGCCGACAACACCGTCTCCATTTTTCTCGGGAACGGCGACGGAACGTTCAGCGCAGCCACAAGTTTTGCGACTGGGACAAGCCCCGTCGCGCTGGCGACGGCCGACTTCAACATTGACGGCCAGGCGGACCTCGCAGTATCTGACCAGACAGCCGACACGGTTTCCGTCCTGATCGGCAATGGCGACGGCACGTTTGCGCCGCGGCTGGATATTGGCACCGGGACTGGCCCTGCTGGCCTTGTGCCAGCGAGTTTTACCAGCAGCGGCAGGCCCGACCTTGCAATCGCGGACTCGACGGCAAACAGCGTGACCGTGCTGCTGAACAATGCCAGCTTCACGACGCCGACAGGTGCGCCGCCGTTGAATCTGTTTCCGAATGCGGAATATCAGGACGTGGGGCTGAAGATCAAAGCAACGCCTCACATCAGCCCGAGCGGCGAGGTGACGATTGAAATGAGTTTCGAACTGCGGAGCCTTACCGGCGACAGCGTCAACGGAATTCCCGTGATCAGCGACCAGTCAGTGGAACAGATCGTGCGCGTGAAGGACAAGGAAACAACCGCGCTGGCGGGGATGCTCGAAACGCAGCAGATGAACACGATCACCGGCACCCCCGGGCTGGCGGCTCTCGGACCACTGGGTGGCGTCGCGAGCAAACACAGCAAGCAGCAGGAAAGCACGGAACTGCTCATTCTGGTGACGCCGAGAATCGTGCGGTTCGGGCCAACTTCAGGGAAGCCCATTTACGCAGGCCGGACGCCGGTGGGCAGCGGCGCGGCCTTCACTCCACCGGCGATCCGGCCGGTTCCGTGACGCAGTAGAGCGCGGGCCACTCCGCCTGAACAAATTCTTACGAAGCCGCTTCGAGAACAACGACCGGCTGGTACGTGCGCGGGACGACCGCCTGCGCGATGGCGATGAGCTGGTCTTGTCCGTTGAAGACGCGAAGGCGGGCAGGCTTCCACTCTCCCGAATCAAGCTCGGCGGGAGCTTCCTGCGCCGCTGTGACGCGACCAGGCTGAATCTGCGCGATGGGAATATTGAACTTCGCGCCATGTTGAATGCGCCGTTCGAGAATTGGCAGCACGGTTACGCGGGGAAGATCGGAAAGAAGCCCTCGCAGTGGAATGATGCAATCAGATAGGCGGCCGCTTCGAGATGCAGCAGCGAGATCTTCGAGCGGAATTGCCTGGTCGAGCGTGAATTCACCGACCGCCGTGCGGACGATTTCAGCGAGATGCGCGCCGGAGCCTTCGAGCTTGCCCAGCTCATGCGCCAGGGAACGAACGTAGGTTCCCGAGCCGCATTCAACCGTGAACCGCGCGACTGAGCCTTCCACCGCGGTGAGGCGGAATTCGTACACCTCCACGTCGACCGGCTCCAATTCGACAGGCTTCTTCTTGCGGGCAAGTTCGTGCGCCGGACGGCCATGGATTTTCTTCGCCGAGAATGACGGCGGCGTTTGCGAAATGCGCCCGACGAATCTCGCGGCAATGCTTTCGACTTTGGCGCGGTCGAGCGCGGGCGCAAGGTCGGACCCCTGCGGCTCGCCATCGGCGTCGTACGTGTCCGTCGCAAAACCGAAGCGTACGGCGCACGTATACCGCTTGCGGCGCCCTGTATAAAACTGCGCGAGCCGCGTCGCGCGGCCAAGCAACAGCACCAGAACGCCCGTGGCGAGCGGGTCGAGCGTGCCCAGATGGCCGATTTGACGGAATCCAAGAAGATGACGAACCGCTTCCACGACGTCGTGAGAGGTCTTTCCGCGCGGCTTGTTGATAACAAGCGCGCCGTCGATCGAAGGCGTTTTGCTGGCTCTTGGCATGGAATGATGGGAAAATTCAGCCGCTGGAATAATTCAGCGCGCTTCGCGCTCCTTCGCCTTTTTCAACAAGTCCTCGATGTGCTGCGCGTATTCTTCCGTATGGTCAGGAACGAAAATGATTTCGGGGGCGCGGCGAAGCTGCAATCGCTCGACAAGTTCATGGCGGACGAAGCCAGAGGCTGCGGCGAGACCATCGAGCGTGTCCTTGCGCTCGTCGGATTCTCCGGCCACCTCGACGTAAACGCGGACATGCTTCAAACCAGGAGTGACGCGCACTTCGGTGACGTTGACGGAGTTCGCGAGGCGCGGGTCTTTTAGCTCTCCCGCGAGCATGAGAGTGACTTCGTGCCGGATCTCTTCTGCGATTCTTTCGTAACGATGTCCTGCAACCGTCATGGCCGATCATCCTAATTCAGATTTTTTAATTGCGCGAAATGGATTCAGAAGTACTCAATTTCGTGCGAAACGAGGTCGCGACCCAACACGTCTTCCGATGCCGCGAGCACCTCAGCCAGCGATTGTTCCAAGTGCGACGCATCGGAAGAAATGCTGACGACTCCGACCTGGGAGCGCTGCCACGTGTCCTGATGGTCGAGTTCAGCGACCGCGACGTTGAAATGCGCGCGCAGCTTGTCTTTCAAACTGCGCAACACCTGCCGCTTGTCTTTCAACGAGCGGGCGTCCGGAATATGAATTTCCAGGGTGACCAGGCCAATTGGCATTCTGCCCTCCGCTGCGGAGGACTGGTTCGCACAGCAAATTACGCGGAAATTCCCACGGGAGCCGTCTTCTCAACCACGAAGCATTCGAGAACGTCGCCAACTTTCACGTCGCCAAAATTCGCGATCCCGATGCCGCACTCGAATCCGGAGCGGACTTCGGCAACGTCTTCCTTGAAGCGGCGGAGCGAGCCGAGGCGGCCCGTGTATATCACGACGTTATCGCGAAGCACGCGCACGTGCGAATCGCGCTTGATGATGCCGTCCTGCACAGAGCAGCCGGCGATCATTCCCACACCCTTGATGCGGAAGGTGTCGCGCACTTCGGCGCGTCCGAGATACGTCTCCTTGACCACCGGCGTCAGCAAACCGGACATCGCCTTCTTAATCTCGTCGACAACTTCGTAGATGATCGTATGTGGACGGATTTCGACGTTTTCCTGCAGCGCCATATCGGAAGCTTTGCGCTCAGGCCGGACGTTGAACGCGATGATGATGGCGTTGGACGCAGAAGCAAGCAAGACGTCCGTCTCGGAAACCGCGCCGACGCTGGCATGAATGATTTTCAACTTCACTCGGTCATCCGAGAGCTTCGGCAGCATTTCGCTCAGAACTTCGACGGAACCCTGAACGTCGGCCTTAATGACGATCGGCAGTTCCTTGACCTCGCCGGCCAACATCTGTTCGTGGAGCTGGTCGAGCGTGAGCCGCGAGGTGGCGGATTTCGCGAGCGACGCTTCGCGCAATTTCGCCTGACGGTACTCGACGATGTGCCGCGCTTTGGCTTCGTCGGCCACCTGGAATTGATCGCCAGCGTCGGGCACGCCCTGCAAGCCAAGAACTTCAACGGGACTGGACGGGCCGGCATCCTTCACGGGCTGGCCTTTGTCATCGAAAAGCGCGCGGACTTTGCCATACACCGCGCCGACGATGAAAACATCGCCGACGCTCAGCGTGCCATTTTGCACGAGAACCGTTGCAACCGGGCCGCGGCCTTTGTCCACGCGGGATTCAAGAACCGTACCGCTCGCCGAAGTATCGGCGTTCGCTTTCAGATCGCGCAAATCTCCAACGAGGAGAATCATTTCGAGCAAGCGGTCGATGTTCTTCTTGGTCTTCGCAGAGACTTCGACCATGACCGTGTCGCCGCCCCAATCTTCCGGCATCAAGCCGTGGTCGGCGAGCTGGCGCTTCACGCGCTCCGGCTGCGCGTCCGGCTTGTCGATCTTGTTGAGCGCGACAACTATGGGAACTTTTGCGGCGCGCGCGTGGTCAATCGCTTCGAGCGTCTGCGGCATGACGCCGTCGTCGGCTCCGACGACAAGGACGACAATGTCCGTGACTTTGGCGCCGCGGGCGCGCATGCGCGTGAATGCCTCGTGGCCCGGAGTGTCGATGAAAACGATCCGGCGGCCGTCCACATGCACCTGGCTCGCGCCGATGTGCTGCGTAATGCCTCCAAATTCGCCGGCGGCAACTTCCGTCGAGCGAATCGCGTCGAGAAGGCTGGTCTTGCCGTGGTCTACATGGCCCATCACGGTGACGACGGGCGCGCGATGCGACAGCTCTTCGGGCTTCTTCTCTTCCCTGCCCACTTCCTCCTGCGCCATCTGCTCTTCAAACGAAACGACGTGGACGACGCCGCTGAAGGTTTCCGCGAGATTTGTCGCCGACTGGATGTCGAGTGCCTGGTTGATGCTGGCGAAAATGCCGCGGTCGAGGAGCGTCTTCAGCAATTCCTTCGCGCGGACATCGAGCTTCTCGGCCAGCTCGCGCACGGTGATGCCTTCGGTGATGGTGATATCGCGAGGCTCGCGAACGACGGGCGCTGCCACAGGCTCCACTTGCCCGGCGCGCCCCGCTACTGCTCCTGCACGCGTCCGGACGGGATGAAGTTTGCGCTCGCCTTCAGCAAAACGTTTCTCGATGGTAGGACGGGCCCGCGCCGGCTGCTTCCGGGCGTAGAGCGGTTTGCCGGGTTCGGCTTTCGTCGCAGGCGCGGACGGGGCGGCAAGCCTGCCGCCTGGCACTTGACCCGGGCGACCTCCAGGCGCCTGTCCTGGCGCGCCTCCAGGGCGCTGTCCGGGACGCAGAGGCGCTCCGCGGCCAGGCTTACCGACACCAGCCGCTGGACGCTGCACGGTCGTGCTAGGCGTCACGCGCGGGCCTGCATGTCCCGAATAAGGTGTCGGAGGCGCAGGACGCGGCAAGCTGACAAGGGGCTTAGAGGCCGCCGAAGCCGCGGGACGCGCTGCCGCGGCAGCTGGCGGCGCGCCTGCCGCAGCAGGCTTCGCTGCAATCGGTGCACGAGTGCCAGCAGCGGGTGGAGCGCCGGGCTTTGCCGCTGGCGGCGCGACTGGATGCGGCGCGGGATGCGCAGGAACTGGAGGTGCCGCCAGTTTAACGGCGGCCGGAGGATGATGAGCCGCCGGTGGTGCGGCAGGCGGCGCCGCTGGGTGCGCGGCGGGCGCTACTGGACGCAACGGAGGTTTCGCGGCTGCCGGGGCTGGCGCGGGCGCCGCGGGTTTCGCGGCAGGACGCGCTTTCGCGGCGGCGGTCTTTGCTTGCTTTTCAGCCTCGGCGGCGGCCTCCGCGGCGGCTAAGTCGCGGAAGTGCTTGCGTACTTTTTCGGCCTGGTCGTGATCCAGCGAGCTCGAATGCGTCTTCTTCTCGGTGATGCCGGCCTCAGGCAGGTACTCGATCAAGACTTTGGCCTTGATCTCGAGCTCGCGAGCGAGCTCGTTTATGCGGATTTGGCCTGCATCCGACATCGTCTAAGCCTTCTCCCCCTCGTCCGTCACCTTCGGTGCTTCCGCATTCTGAGCTTCGGCGGACTCAGCGCTGGATTCGTGTTCCTCATTCGCGGCATCCGATGAAGCCTCCTCGGCGGAGGCTTCGGATTCCGGTTGTTCGTCGGCTGCTGCGTCAGAAACGCTCCCGCTCTCAACGGTCGCAGGCTCGGAAGTCTCGTCAGCGGCAGCGGTTTCTTGGGCAACAGATTCCGCAGCTTCGCCCTCGGGCGCGGCTGCCTGCTGCGATTCAATAGCCTGGAAGTGCGCCTCCACTGAAGCGCGGATCTTCTCGACCATCTTCTCGCCGATACCGGGAATTTCAATGAGCTGCTCCGGAGTCATGTCGGCGAGTTTCTCGATGGAATTGATGCCATGTTCCTCGAGTTTCTCGATTGTCTTGGGGCCCACGCCTTTCAGCTCGGCGAGCGAAGTGGCGGCGACGGTCATCTCCGTCATCTGCGCTTCGATCTCGCGCCGCTTCTCTTCCTCGCTCTTGATGTCGATGTTCCAGCCGATGAGTTTGCTGGCAAGGCGGACGTTCTGGCCCTTCTTGCCAATGGCGAGCGAGAGCTGCGTATCCTCGACGATAACTTCGAGGCGCCTCTCTTCGGGATCGACGACCTGCACGCGCGTGACTTTCGCGGGGCTCAGTGCCTTCTGCGCGAATACGAGTGTGTCCTCGTTGAAAGGTATGATGTCGATCTTTTCGCCCCGCAATTCGCGGATGATGGACTGCACACGCATGCCCTTCATGCCGACGCACGCGCCAACGGGATCCACGTCCTTGTCGCGGCTCTCGACGGCAATCTTCGTCCGCTCGCCGGCCTCGCGCGCCACAGCGCGGATTTGGACCGTGCCATCATAGATTTCCGGCACTTCCATCTCGAAGAGGCGCTGAACGAGCACGGGATCGGCGCGCGAAACGACCACCTGCGGGCCTTTCGCCGCGCGCTCGACCGCTCGAATCGCGACGCGCAGGCGATCGCCGACATTGTACGTCTCCAGGCGTGATTGCTCGCGCTTGGGCAGACGCGCTTCCGTGCGTCCCATATCGACGATTACATCGGGGCCGTCGAGGCGCTTGACGATGCAGTTGATGAGCTCTCCAACGCGCGTGTGGAACTCGTTGTAAATCGTGTCACGCTCGGCCTCGCGGACCTTCTGCAGTATCACCTGCTTCGCCGTCTGCGCTTGAATACGGCCCAAGACGTCCGTCGGGCGAACCTGCACGATTTCGCCGCCCACTTCTATCTCCGGCTGCTGCTTTCGCGCTTCCGGAAGCGAGATTTCGCGCGTCGGATCGGCGACTTCCTCCACGACGGTGCGAACTGAGTACAACTCTACCTGGCCGGTATCCGGATTGAACTTCGAGCGAAGGTCTTCCTCGGTCTTGTAATACCTGCGCGCGGCCACGACCATGGCTTCTTCGATCGCCGCCACGATGACCTCCGGTTCAATGTGCTTATCCCGGCTGATCTGCTCGATTGTCTGGTAGAGCAAACTTGCCATTCGCTACTTCTCCCTAAAACTCGACCACCAGATTCGCCTTGCGTATATTCGCGTATGGGAGCGAAATCGTTCGATCCCGCACCGACATTTGCACCACGCCGTCCGCCATCCCTCCCAGCCTGCCTTCGAGATACTTTTGATTCTCCAGCGGCTCACTGAGCCAGACGCGCGCCAGACGCCCCGCGAAGCGCGCAAAATCCTCCGGCTTCGACAGCTTGCGATCCAGCCCCGGCGAACTCACTTCCAGCACATAGCCGGGCCCGGGCACCAGTTCCTCGACGTCGAGGATCACGCTCAGCTGATTGCTGACCGCCTCGCAATCGCTGTGGCTGATGCCATCGCCACTCGCTTGCCCCGGCAGCGGCGGGCGGTCGATATACAGTCGCAAGAGCCGCTGTTTCCCCACTTTCCACTCGACGTCTACGACTTCGACGCCGAGGGAGCGGGCCACCCGCTCCGCCGCGCCACGAATCTTGTCCAGGTCCATCGATACCAATCAATCTGTGTCCCGCCCGGTGTGTCAATTGCCGGTTGACGGCAACACAGTTTCGCACCCAACAAAAAAGTGGGCTCGCGCCCACTTGAACTTTCGTCCAGCTTCAAGAGATGACTAGTATAGGCGGGAGTGCAGGGAAACGCAAGCCAACGAAAAAGTAATAAAGAACGCGCCGCGGACAGAAATGGCCCCTCCGCGGTTTCGCGAAAGGGGCCAATGGACGGCTAATCTTAGTTCTGCGATGACGGCTTCGATGCACCCGGCTTGGCTGGCGCAGGTGACGCGGTCTTCACCGGGTACGCGTCGTCATACAGCTTGATAATCTGCTGAGTGATATCCACCTGATTGGCGGCGTAAACGACCGGCGTATTCTGCGCGGACTCGTCAATCACCACGCCGTAGCCGTTGGCTTTGGCAAACTTGTCGAGAACCGTCATCATCTTCTGGCCGATCTTGTTCACCGCCGCTTGGTTTGCGTCGTTGCCATCGTCTTGCAAATCCTGGCTTTCGCGCTGGTAACGACGGGAGAGCGTGGTGTACTGCTGTTGCAGACGAGCCTTTGCCTCTTCGCTGAGCGTATTCGTGCCCGTCTGCGCCTGGCGCTGAATGTCCTCGATCTGCTTTTGGAGGCCCTGCAATTCCGTCGTGCGAGGTGCGAATTGCGCGCGAATCGCCTCCGACGCTTGCTTGCCTTCAGCGGTACCCAGGATGGCCGCTTGCAGGCTGATTACGGCAATTTTCGACGGCGGCGGTGCAGCCGCCTTGGCGTCAGCTTGCGCCCAGATGGAGGGGGCGGCGAGAAGTGCGGCCAGTCCGGCGAAAACCATATTTCGCGTCTTCATCATAGCTCCTCATTGCGTGAAACTGGGGGGGATTACAAACCTGAAATTATATCTACTCACGTGACGATGGGTCAAATGGATTCGGGCCCTGCCTCCCCCGTACGCTTTAGCGATGCGCCTTACAGGGCTTTTGGTTGGACGACCGAGCACTGCCCTCGCGCTCGTTCACCGCGGCAGAGGAACCAACAACAGTCGGCCATTGGCCTGATCCACCACCGCGGCGACGTTGGTTTCCTGGTTGATCGCCACTGAAAATTCGTCCGAGCCGCCCATCGGCAAGATCTCTCGCACCTGGCGGCCGGTAAACGTCAACACGCCATTCGTGTTAGTGGCCTGGAAATCGAGTACCGACATGGTGTTCGTCGCGCGGTTCACCGTGACTGCCGTGCTGCTCTGGAAGTTATAGGCGATGGCCGTTGGATTGATGCCCGACGAAATTGGAATCGCTCCGAAAGTGACTGGATCGACGACGCCGATATTATTCGCCAGGCTGTTTGCCACCAAAAAGTTCCCCGTAATCGGATCAAACGATGCGTCAGTGGGCGTCGAGAAATTGAACAGCCTCCCCACGATGAAGTGCGAACTCATGTTGACGATATCCACGGTGCCTTGTGTGGCCGCCGTAACAGCAAGAAGACCATCATCGAGGTCCACGCTTAATCCAACAGGGCCCTGGTCTACTGGAATCGATGAGGACGCGGCTCCCGGCGCTCCCGCGATAGAAAACAACGAAACAGTATTGTCATTGAAATTCGCGATTGCAGCAGTCGAGGTGTCCGGCTGGATTGCAACTCCCATGGGACTGCTGCGCACGTTGACTGTCGACGAGCCGGTATTGTTGACGTAGTCGATAACTGTCGCGTCGTTCGAGCCGTTGTTTGCCACGACGGCGCGGCCGAGTCGCGGATCCACGGCAACTCCTTCTGGACATGTTCCCACCGGGAATGTGTTGAGGATTGCGACCGTCGCCATGTTAACGAGGGACGCGGTCCCCGGACCAGAGCACGCGCCCGTGCTGGGATTGATGCTCCCCTGAACAGTTACCACTGCTTCGTTTAACGTCGGATCGATCGCGACCCCGATGGGATTCTGCCCGACAGGCACGGCGCCGATAACCGTGAAGTTCTCTTCATTGGAAGTCGTGCCGCCGGGATTCATGACGTCCAGTGCAAAACGCCGCGGCGCAGTGAGCATTGAGTTGGGAATGGATGCCGTCACTTGCCGCCCATTCGCGGCAACGGTCGTAGTTATTCCGGTTGACGAGCCGTCAAGGCGTACCACAGCGCCGGATGCGAACCCAAAACCGGTCGCGGTAAGTGTAAACGTTCCCGGGGATGAGGGCGGAACAGAAAACGTCGTCGGCGAACTGATTTCCGTGATCTGCGGACTGAGAATCGGACCCAACGGGAGAACAGAGACTGTGTTGTCTCCTTGATTTGTGATGACGGCCACATTCTTCCCGGGGTCAATCGCCACTGCTCCCGGCAGACTGCCCACGTTGATGGCAGGAGCAATCTTCTGGCGGGTCTGCAAGTCGACGACGGTGGCTGTGCCAGCCACGCGGTTGACCACCACACCCACATTTGTCAGTGGATTGATTGCCGACGCGACCTCTCCGCTATCGAGGCCAATGCCGTTGGTAGTCTGATCCAAAGTGCTGAACAGCGTCAGAAGCGATTGCCTGGGATCCGTGAACAGGGCCTGGTGCCTCTCGGCATCAATTGCGATTCCTTGAATTGTGGATGTCAACGTCATCGTGGCAATCACATTCGGACGGCGTTCCACCTGACTGGCACTAGCGGGCGTGCCCAGGTCCACGAGAGAAATCGCACCGGCTCCGCCCGGCGTCACCACGGCCCAGTTCAATTGCGGGTCTACGGCGACTTGAGGATTAATCCCTGTGCTGACTGAGCGCGTATTGGTCAGAGGAATCGTCGAGCAATTTGGGGAGATGCTCGGATTCGAGCCTCCCAGGATGCACACGACCTGGTTCGTCGAAAGATCCACGACGGTTGCAATGTTCGTCAATGAATAAGCGACCAGCGCGCGGTGAGTCAGCGGATTCACACCGATGGAGAACGGCGGGGGTATGGGAGTCGATGGTGCGGGCGAAGTTGCCGTCGGATTCGTGGGCAGAGGGAGGGTGGAAATCACGGATGCCGATTGCAGATTGACGATGGAAACCGTGTTGTCGGCGCTATTCACCACAGCCGCCAAATGCAGCTGGTCGTCAACGGCGGCGCTGGTCGGCACGTTTCCGACCGTAATTGCGGAGCCTATAAGTGCGGGCGGATTCGCATCCAGGTTAATCAGCGACACGGAACCGGGGCTACCTGACGCACCTTGATTCACCACGACGGCGATCCCCAACGCCGGATCGATCGCAACCGCATCAGGCGTGGTTCCGACAGCGATGCTCGTGGGCGCCGTCGAGAGCGAAGAAGCGGCGGGTGGCACAGCAACGTTGAACGATGCAATAGCTGGCAGGCCGGATGGTACATCGCTGTTTTGAATCAGGATGGGAAGCAATCCGGGCGTCGAAAAGTCGGAACCCAAGAGAGTCACGCTTAATTGGCGGCTATTCTGAATGTTAGCCACGCGGGAGCTGCCCTGTACCGTCGCAACGCTCGATGAAGAAAAGTAGCCGCCGATGAGATTGGCAGTGCCGGAAGGCGACGTGAGCGGAATGCTGTCCGGCGACGAAGACGCGATCGCGGGCCGTGTTGGCACTACGGAAAAGTTGGCATTTTGCGATGTCCCTCCGTTCTGGCGTTGCACTCGAACGGTGAGGGTACTCGGGGACGTGTTGGCAAAGAACGTGGCAGGGATTACAGCACGGATTGTATTCACGTCGAGAAGCAAGGACGGGACGATCGTGCCATTCACGAACACTAGGTCCGTCGAGAAGAAAGTGCCGCCGGAGCCGTTGATGTACACGTCCTGTTGCACGGACCCTTCCACGGCGGAGGACGGGAACAAGGGATTTGTCGCGGTCAGAACAGGATCCGTCGCGCCGGGAACGCGAACTGTGGCATTTCCAAGTTTTGTCGTGTCCGCTACCGACGTGGCCGTGATTGTCACGCCCGAGGCTTGCGGAGGCACGGGAGCCGTGTAACAAGCGACGCTTGTTCCGGGACCATTCGGAGGAATATTGGGATTTGGCAAAAGGGGCGGCTGCGCTGCGGCACATGCGCCAGGCGCAATCGTGCCAAAATCGGTACCATTGGCGGTGCTCCCGCCCACAATGCCATTCACAGACCAGGTAACCGCAGCATTCGGCGTCCCGGTAACGGTGGAAGTGAACTGGAACTGCTCGGTCGTGCCCACGGTTGCGGTACTCGGGCTGACGCTCACGCGGATGCCCGAGTCAATCGTCACATTCACAACGGCGAACACTGTGGTTACGGCCTGGCTGGTGGCCACGATGCTCACGATGTTTGGATTGGGAAGCGTGGCGGGGGCCGTGTAAAGACCAGATGTTGTAATGTTGCCGAGAGTCGCGCTGCCCGTCACGCAACCGGTCGGCAGCGTGATTGTGGAACCCGATTTTCCGGTGGCGTCGGCGGGATTCGCCGCATTGCATACCTGCCAGGTGACAGCTGTATTTTGGTTCCCCGCCACGGATGCCGAGAATTGTTGCGTGTTCGTCAGGAGCACAGTCGCGGTAATCGGACTGATGGTGACGACCACGCTCGGCGAGGACCTGCCGCCGCAGCCAGACGTCGCGGCAGCCAGCACGAGAATTGCTGTCCATTTACATGAACTCATCCAGGAAATTCCGAACCACCGCCCCGCGATTCCGCAGGTGCATGACCCATCTGCCCAATTTGGCGTCATCTGCCGATTCTCCGCTTCTGCTCTGGCCTGCACTCCGCGTGCAGCCGCGAGATTCTACGCTAACTTAGTCATTTCTCAGAACGTACGGGCCACCGTGAACCGGAACGTGCTGCGCGGTTCCACCAGGCCAGTGGGAAATCTTTGAATCTGCTGATTCACAGCGTTGTTCAGGAACGGAACGATTTGTGTCTTAAGCACGCCGGGAGGGAGCGATGCGATGAGCTGCGGGCTCAATGCATATGCTCCCGACGGGCCCACAATCGTTTGACTCAAGCGCGTCGGGTTATAGGCATAATAAAAACGGAACGGCGCATTGACGATTGGGAGAAACACAACAACTTCGACGCCGGTTGACGTACGAGGGAAAAAGTTCGTACCCGAGACGATAGGGAGGTTGCTCGAAAGTTTGATGTTTGGGAAAAACGGATTCGGATATTGCGTGCCCAAGAGGTGCAGTGTCGTCGGATTGAGCTGCAATTGGCTTGTCCGTGTAATGCCATCTATTCCCACGTCGCCGAAGAGGCTGAAACTCACGGGGCCGGCGATGGGAATCCGGTATTCAAGGTTTCCGACAGTCTGAAAATCTCCGCCAGGACGCGTAGCGAAATACTGGAGAGTCGGTACGGTAACCGAAGACGGGGTTGGACTCCCATTCGAATTCAATTTGGTAGGATCCAAATAAGGAACTGTCGTGTTCACGCTGGAAGGAATATATGTCCACGGCGAGATATTAAAGAACTCGAACCCGCGAACGTCTGTCTCGCCGCCAAGATAGTAGCGCCCGTAGGGAGGGAGGACTTTGCCGTTGTATCCCGTTGTCCACGCCGTTTGAAGGCGCATGGCGATCACGTTTCGTCTGTGGTACGTGGGATGAAAATATTTCATCAGGAAAATGTTGGACAGCGTATCCACACTGCCGCCCAGCGGCCCGCCTTCGAATCCAAGCGAGTATTCGAAGCTCTTACCCGCCGTCGGATTCAGCGGGCTGTTGACCGTGTCATAGGAAATCGAAGGCGTGATCTTGCTGGACACAATGCCACTGAGCGTCGAGCTGCCCGCGAGGCTGCTGAACTGCAGCGACTGAAATAGCAGCTGGGAGGCCTGGCTGAAGGTGCTGATGTCGCTTTTCGTCCAGCCGTACGTGATGGAGACGCGCGTGAACGCGTACCGGTGCAATGGATAGCTCGCGAAAATCGTGAAGCCTTTGCTGTTCTGGCTGTAATTCTGCGCGAGAGCGGGATTGATCGCGATATTTTGTCCCGCCAAAATCGAAAGTTCCTTTTGCTGGTTGAAGTTGTACCGGTTCGAAAACAGCGTGAAGCCTGTTGAGATGGGCCGATCAAACAAATAGGGCTCGGTGAAGCCAAATAGGAAGCTGCGCTGGATGCTTCCGAAATCCGCGGAAAAGGAAAGCGTCTCCCCCAGTCCAAGGAAATTATTCGTCTGGTAGGCAAGCCCCAGGAAGCTGCCCGCAAGCCCGCTCACGCCGCCCGAAAAGCTGACGGATTGCTTGCCTTTCTCGTGGACCTTCAAATTGATGTCGACGGTTCCCGCTTTCACGTCGCGCTTCAGGTCCGCGTTTTCTTTCTTGATCGTATCGAAGTAGCCGAGCTGATTGAGGCGCAGAATACTCAGTTCCCAGAGGTGATCATTGAACAGGCTGCCCTCATCGAGCAGCAGTTCGCGTCGGATCACCTTGTCGCGAGTCGTCGTGTTTCCCTGAAACTCGATGCGCCGGACAAAAAACTGTTTCCCCTGATCGAAATCAAGCGTCAGGTTGACGGTCTTCGTCGCGTCGTCCACGTCGAAATTCGGGTTCACGTTGAAATCGATGAATCCGAAGCCGCCATAAAGCTTCGTATAGTCCTCGAAAGACTTCCGGATCTTCGTCGCGGAAAAAATCTGGTCTTTCTTGATGGGAAAAGCATTTTCCAGGAACTCCGGCGTGAAGTAGAGCTGCTCATCCGGGTTTGCGCTGCGAATAATCAATTTCCCCATGCGGTATTGCACGCCTTCCTCAATCGGAAGCGTGATATCCGTGCGAATGCCCAATTTGCGCCCGATGAACGGGACTCCGTGCGGCAGAAACCCGGTGTTGACCTTGTATGTATGGAGAAGCGGGTCCCCGACGTTGACTTTGAAATATCCGTGGTCGCGGTAGAGTCCAGTAACGCCGACAGCGATGTCTTCGTCCAGTTTGCCCCTGTCGTACGTCTTCGAGAACACGTTTATTGTCGAGAAGCCAAGTGGTATGCCTATCGGCCGCGAATGTCGCATGGAGCGAACGATGCGATTTGAAGAGAAAATGTGATTCCCTTCGATTACGATCTTCCCCACCTTCACTTTCGGACCTTCGTCCACATTGAAAGTGAGTTCCACGGCATTTGTCGCTGCGATTCGCTGGTACGTTGGCTTCACGCTGGCAAACATGTGCCCGCGCTGCGCGAGCAATTGATCGATTATTACTTCCGCGCGCTTGATCTTTGTCGGATCGAACTGGCTCTCCTGCGTTAACTCCAGCTTCCGGTCCTTATAAGCATCCAGGATGTCTGATTCCGTGATGGACTTGAGCCCGTTGTATTTGATTCCCCGAATCGTCGGCCGCTCTGTCACGTAATAGACAAGGATTTTGCCGTTGGGCATGTCGGGACTGTCTTCCACTTCCAGCCGGATGTCCTCGAAATAGCTCGTATTCCATAAGAGGCGGAAATCTCGCCGGGCGGCGTCCTCGCTGTAGGGGTCGCCGGGATGCGACAAGATGCGAGCCAGAAGCGCATCGCGCTGGATACGGCGATTCCCGACAAATTCAATGCGTTCAATAACGTATTGCTGAGGGGCGGCGTTGGCGGATTGTTGCTGAGGCGGGGTCGTGCCTTGCGCGAAGGCCGTCTGCGTGGCCAAGAGGGCGAACCATAGGCACACGACGACTAGAAGCGACGCAGTATGAAGACAAAATTTTCTGCCGGCGGCTTGATTTTGAGTCAAAGCCGCGCTCCGCCTTCCAATGTTTTGTACTCCCCCTGCCAGCTGCCCCGGCAGCCAGCATGCGCGTGTAGGATTCCCTAGTGGGCCACTGGGGTTGCTTCGACGACTGGACGGAAGGCCAAGCCATCCGTCGAGAGGAAAACCTCGATGGTGGCTGGGCGCTGAAGCCCGCCTTGAATCAGGGCCTCTGAGAGCGGATCCTCGACGTATTTCTGGAGCGCGCGCCGCAAAGGCCGGGCGCCATAATTCCTGTCTGTGCAGGTCTTGTCAAGAATCCATTGCCGCGCTTCCGGCGTCATGTGGATCTGCACCTGGCGATGGATCAGCGTGTCGTTGATTTGAATCACGAGCAAATCGATGATGCGCAGCAGATCGTCGTCTGTCAGCGCGTTGAACAGGATCACTTCATCGAGCCGATTCAAGAACTCGGGATTGAACACCTTCTTGACTTCGCCCATGACGATGTCGTCGAGGCTCTTCGCCTGGGCATCTTCCGCACGCGAAGCGAATCCCAGCGTGGCCTGCTTCTGAAGCTGGCGAGCGCCAATGTTCGAAGTGAGAATCATGATGGTGTTGCGGAAATCCACGGTATTCCCGAGGCCGTCGGTCAATTGGCCGTCTTCGAAGACTTGCAGAAGTATGTTGTAGACGTCGGTGTGCGCCTTTTCGATCTCGTCGAGAAGAATGACGGAATAAGGCGTCCGCCGGACGCGCTCCGTCAATTGCCCGCCCTCTTCATAGCCAACGTATCCCGGAGGCGCGCCGATGAGCTTTGAGACGGAGTGCTTCTCCATGTATTCGGACATATCGAAGCGAATCAACGATTTTTCGCTGCCGAAGAGGAATTCCGCGAGCCGCCGCGCAACTTCCGTCTTGCCAACGCCAGTCGGCCCGAGGAAGAGGAAGCATCCGACCGGTCGACCGGGCGCCTTCAATCCTGCACGGCTGCGGCGAATCGCGCGCGCCAGCGCCGTGATGGACTTGTCCTGGCTAATAATGCGCTTGTGGAGTTCTTCCTCGATGCGAAGGAGCTTCTGCTGCTCGTCCTCTTTGATCGACGTGACGGCGATGCCCGTCCAGCGCGCCACCACTTCTTCGATGTCCTCGCGCGTCACCGTTCCGGTCGAAGAATCATCGATCTTCAGTTTGACGCGCAGGTTCCGAAGATTTTCTTTCTCCTTGCGTTCTTCTTCGGAATAAAAGCGCGCCTTCTCGAATTCCTGATTCGCGATCGCCGTTTCCATCCGGTGCGCGATGAACTTCACTCGCTTCTGCGCTTCCGCGACTTCATCCGGAAGCATCGCCTGGCGCAGTTTGACGCGCGCGCCCGCCTCATCGATCAGGTCAATCGCCTTATCCGGCAGGAAGCGGTCCGGAATATACCGGTTCGACAGATAGACGGCATACTGAATTGCCTCATCCGTGTACGAGACAGCGTGGAATTTTTCGTAGCGGTCGCGCACGCCCTGCAAAACACGGATCGCTTCCTCTTCATTCGGCGCTGAAACCTTCACCGCCTGGAATCTCCGCTCCAGGGAACGATCTTTCTCAACGGACTTCCGGTATTCCCCGGGTGTCGTCGCGCCGATGCACTGGATTTCGCCCCGGCTTAGCGCCGGCTTCAAAATATTCGCAGCGTCAAGCGACCCTTCAGCAGAACCTGCGCCGACCAGCGTGTGCAGCTCGTCGATGAAGACGATAGCATTCTGGCTTTCCATCAATTCTTTCATGATGGTCTTCAAGCGCTCTTCGAACTGCCCGCGATACTTCGTGCCTGCGACAATCAAGGAGAGGTCGAGCGAAAGGATTCTCTTGTCCGCGAGGAACGGCGGCACATCCCCGTCCGCGATGCGCTGCGCCAGCCCTTCGACGATCGCCGTCTTCCCAACGCCCGGTTCGCCGATCAGCACCGGATTATTCTTCGTGCGGCGGCACAAAATCTGAATGGCGCGCTCGAGTTCGCGATCGCGCCCGACGAGCGGATCGAGCTGCCCGTCCATCGCCGCCTGCGTCAGGTCACGGCTGAACTCCGCGAGCAGCGAAGTTTCTTTGGGGCGGCTGACCGGAACTTTTTCACCTGCTGTGCGCACCAATTCCTCGCGAACGCCCGGAAGCCTCAGGCCGCGCTCCTGCAGTATCTCCGCGCCAAAAGACTTTTCTTCCCGCAGCAAACCGAGCAGCAGGTGTTCTGTCCCGACGTGCTTGTGATTCAGCCTTTCCGCTTCTTCGGCCGCGAAATTCAAAATGCGGCGGCACTCCTGACTGAGGGGAACATCCACGGAAGTGGCGATGCGCTCGCGCACCGTGATGCGCGATTCAATTTCTTTGCGTATGGATTCGATGGAGCCATGAGTGCGCAGGAAGCGATTGGCGAGAGCTTTGTCTTCGCGCAGCAGGCCAAGCAGCAGATGCTCGGTCTCGATGTACGGACTGCCGTACTGGCTCGCCTCGTACCGCGCGAAGAAGATTACGCGCCGGGCCTTTTCTGTGTAGCGTTCAAACACGGGTCACCCTCGTCCTCCCGGGGCCGAAACGTCCCCTGGCATGGCGCGCTGAGAGGTACGCGCCACGAGTGCTCCCTTGTCGGCGGCGAGTGTTCCGTGTTCGAGCATCAGCACGCGGTCCGCGCGCCGCGCCAGGGAAAGGTTATGGGTTGCAAGGATCGAAGTCAGGTGATGGGCCCTGTGGATCCGCTGCATGAGTTCGAAAATCGACTCCGTGTTCCGCTCGTCGAGATCGCCCGTAGGCTCGTCGGCCAGCAGAAGACTCGGCCGGTTCACCAGAGCCCGCGCAATCGCGACGCGCTGTTGTTCGCCCCCGGAAAGCTCACCGGCGCGATGCTGCAAACGCTCAGCGAGTCCCACCTCGCCAAGCCACTCGGACGCCGCACCAAGAGCTTTGGCCGCCGCCTCGCCCCGAACCAGAAGCGGCATAGCCACGTTTTCCGCAGCCGTGAAATCCGCCAGAAGCTGATGCCTCTGCCAGACAAAACCAATTGAGCGGCAGCGAAAATCTTCTCGCTCGTGCTCTGTGATCGCCCCAAGCGCACGCCCAGCGAAGTATACTGTACCGCTTGTTGGCGTGTCTAGCCCGGCCAGAAGATGCAGCAGCGTGCTTTTGCCCGATCCGGAAGGTCCAACCAGCGCGATCATCTCGCCGCGAGCGATCGAGAGGTTCGCATCAGAGAGAGCGACAACCTGAGAGTTTCCAGAATTGAAAATCTTGCCCAGATTCTCGGCGCGCAGGATTTCCTGAGAGGCTTCCGGGGCCGTGATCCGTCCCGTACGCTCCGTTTCGGTTATTGAGGCCTGGCTTACCATCGGTCTCGCCCGCCATATTCTCAGTCAATCTGCGTGCCGAAGTGCCAATCTTTTAATGCTTTGCTTTCTACACGATACCTCTGCCGTCAGCGGTTTCCCTCTTTCCGGCTCCAAACTCCTTCACATTTTGGATGCTGTTTTTCCCTCTGCGAATCACATTTTCTCTGCTGCCCAATTTCTCCTCTTTACATTTTAACACGCTGGACGTTTGCTCGTTGTGGTCGTTCCGCCGACTATATCGAGTCGTACCTGTACTCCAGTAATGGCACTCTGCCCCACGCGCCGAACATTACAGACGACGCCGCGAAGGAAGAGTTTCACCGATTTTCAGACTTGCTTTGATTACTCGGCACGCAGAATTTCGACGGGTAGAGTTCGCGCGGCGGCGCGCGCGGGATAAATCGTCGCCGCGACGCAAATCGCCAGCGCCGCGGCAGTGATCCACACCGCATCCCAGCCGTTCGAATGAAATGGCACGAAAGGAACGGCGTACACTTCCGGATTCAGCGGCACGAGTTTCCAATGATTTGCTGTCCACGCCAGCGAATACCCCAGAGCCAACCCAATCGCGGTGCCCGTCAGCCCGACGAGAAATCCCTGCACAACGAAAATGTTGCGCACTTGCTTTCGCCGCGCCCCGATGGTCATCAGCACGGCGATGTCGTGCGCTTTGTCGGTTACAGTCATGGCCAGCACGACCAGAATGTTCAGCCCTGCCACGAACGTAATCAGACCGATAAAAACTGCGGTCACCAGCTTTTCCAGGCTCATCGCGCGAAATAGCGCACGATTCTCATCCATCCATGTGTCGGTGTGAAAACCCTGCCCGGCTTCGGAGCCGATAGTGTCGGCGAACTTCCCTGAATCATCCAGATTGCTGACTCGGATTTCGAGCAGGCTGGCGACGTCGCCGACCCCCGCTAAAGATTGCGCTTCAGGCAAAGTGATGAACGCCCAGCCGGAGTCGTAGTCGTAAAATCCTGAGTTGTAAATTCCCGTCACTCGAAATCTTCGCGAACGCGGTAGCATCCCGAACGGCGTCAGGCTGCCCTGCGGGCTGAGAACGGTGACGTAATCACCTACGGAAATTTTCAGGTCGTCCGCGAGGATCTGTCCGATGAGCACTGCCGGGATGCCAAAATTATCTGGCGCAAATAAGGCTGCGCCGGATACGACGTGATGCAGGGCCGAATCCCATTTGGCTTCCAGTTCGGGGTCAATTCCTTTTAGGACAACTCCCCGCGCCTGATTGCCGGACGAAAGGAGGACCTGGTTATAAACCGCCGGCGTGACGGAAGTGACTCCTGGTGTCGCAGCAAGGCGCGCCATCAGCGTTTGGTAGTCGTGAATCCCCTCGGTCCCATTCGGCTTCAGGTTGATGTGTGCCGTGACGCCCAACAGCCTGTCGCGAATCGCATGGCTGAACCCGGTGTTCATCGCCAGCGCGATCACCAGCGTCGCGACCCCGGCCGTTACTCCAACAATGGAGAGAATCGTGACCAGGCGCAGGACCGGAGGCTTGTATTTGGAACGCAAATACCGCCGCGCGACCATCCACTCGAAATTCATGATTGTCCAGCCTGCGCCGCCGCTTCATCAATATCCGCGTCTTTCCGCGGACGCAGCGTCGGAAACAGGATCACCTCGCGGATCGAATGCGAATCGGTAAGCAGCATGACCAGCCGATCGATCCCGACGCCTTCTCCTGCCGTCGGCGGCATGCCGTGCGCCAGCGCGCGAATGTAATCCCAGTCGATCTCCTTCGGCATTTCGGCGCCGCCGCGTTCCACCTGAACTCGGAAACGCCGCTCCTGCTCCGCGGGATCATTCAATTCCGAAAAGCCGTTGGCTATCTCCATCCCGTTGATGAAGAGTTCGAACCTCTCCGTCAGCGCCGGATCGTCCTTCTTGCATTTCGAGAGTGGCGAAATCTCCGTCGGAAAATCGTAAATAAACGTCGGCTGGATGAGATGTCCCTCCGCTATCGCTGCGAACAGTGCGCCGGTCAGTTCGCCAGATGGCAGCTTCTCAACATCCGCGATCGGTTCGACTTTCTTCGTGCGAGCAAAATCGTTAAATCTCACCGCGGCTCCGCGAGGCTCGTCGCTTTTGGATAAATCGGCCGCCGTGGGTGCAGCACCGGCGTCGGATGGCCAGAACTTGACGATCGCCTCCCGCATCGTGAGCGCCTCGAAATGGCCAAAATCGAGTTCGATACCCTGGTAGCTGACTTTCGTCGTCCCGCAAACAGCCTTCACCATCCCGCCGATCAATTCCTCCGTCAGCTTCATCAAGGCGCGAAAATCACTGTACGCCTCGTAGAATTCGAGCATCGTGAATTCCGGTGTGTGGATTGCGTCCACTCCCTCGTTCCGGAAATTTCGGTTGATTTCGTAAACGCGGTCGAAACCGCCCACGACCAGCCGCTTCAGGTAAAGCTCCGGCGCGATGCGCATATAGAAATCGGCGTCGAACGTGTTGTGGTGCGTCACAAACGGCCGCGCCGTCGCCCCGCCGAGGATCGAATGCATCATCGGCGTCTCGACTTCGACGTATCCGCGGCCATCGAAAAACTTGCGCATATGCCGGATCATCTGCGCGCGCCGGACAAAGATGGCGCGGGCGCGGTCATTGGCAATCAAATCGAGGTAGCGCCTGCGATAGCGCAGTTCGACGTCGGCGAGCCCGTGCCACTTTTCCGGCAGCGGCAGCAGCGCCTTGGAAAGAAACGTCAATTGCTCCACCCACACCGTGAGCTCATTCGTCTTCGTCCGGAACAGGTGTCCTGCGACGCCAATCACGTCGCCTATATCGAGGAGCTGGAATAGCTGGAAAGCCGCCGCACCCACGGCATCGAGCTTCACGTAAATTTGCAGCTTCTCGCCTTGCCCTTGGATGTGCGCGAAACCGGCTTTCCCATGCAGCCGGATCGTGAGTATGCGTCCCGCCAGGCGGACATTCGGCTTCGCAGCCGCAAGCTCCTCGGCAGTCTGCTCTTTGAATTGCGCGACGATTTCGCCGGGGGTCTGCTTCCAGTCAAATTTTGTGGGGAAGGGATCGAACCCGAGCGCGGCAATCTGTTCCAGCTTCTTCTGGCGTTGAACAAGCTGGTCGCGCGGCTCGAACTCCAAGCGAATTTCCTCTCTCGGTGAGACGTGCGGCAGTATAGCGAGCCTATTTGCCGGGGGTCAAGAAAGCTGTCGTCCCGATTCTTTGGTATAATCTGCGAGCATCCGGGGCCATCGTGTTCTGGCGAATTAGGCAAAAATCTAAGCATGTCCACCATTCAGTCCAGGAGGACTGGATTGCGTGGCTTCCTGTGGAAAAGCGCCTCCTGTATGAAGAAATGGCGCGCCGCTGGGAAGGCGCATACACCATGCTATCCGTCTCGCTGAACGAATCGCTTTCCTTCCGCGCACAGGGCGCTTTGTCCCACGCTCATGAAAACCTGAGAGTGTCAGCTGAGCTTGTAGGCCGCTTCGCCGAGCCGCTTCTCACTGCCTGCCAGGTCTTGGAATCCAAGGGCCGGAATCTGGCAACCTCTCCTTCGGTCGCTCCACTGAGTCCAGCGAATTTCCGCACGCATGTCGCGCGGCAGACAGCGGGTTGGGACAGCATCCTGCACCGGGTGCTGTTCGGCAGCCACTCCCGCTTTGCGCACAAATTGCAGGCTCTTCAGTACTCGATTTCCACACTCGCTGAAGAATATTCCGTGGCGGCGGAGGAACTTGGCTCCGGCCTGCAAACGCGCCCGGATGAATGCTGGCTGGAGTTGGATTCCCTCCACTACGATTTGAACACTTGCCTTCGCGAAACGCTCGTATTACTCAAGTCGTTTCTCCGCGCCGCCCCGGATTCCGCTATCGAAGGTGTTTGGACCGATCTGTGCGCTTCGGAGCAACAAATGCCGATCCCTGCGCGCCCGCGCTTGTCCGAACCATTCGCGCATTAGACTCAATCCAGTCCGTCGAAGTAGCTTCAGAGAGCATCGGTGCTCATCGTTTCGGCTATTGGCCCAACGCGAGGATCCCAATTTACTTCGCTCGGCACTGGACGCGCGGCCAGATTCCGAAGAGAATGGAACTGGAATTTGCAGAACTGCTGCCTTCGCGGTAGCGGAAACCGGTGCCTGAGCCCACCTAATCCGGGCGATGCGTCCTGGGAACTGCGAGTACAACTTCTGGAGCAAGCGGCGCATCGCACCAATGGATGAGCCGCGACGGGTATCGTGGCCCGAGCGAGGCGAATCCAAGATACGGAATTGCCGGAGGCGGAAGCCATCCGGCGGGCGCAACAAGGTGACGCGGCGGCGTTCGAGCGCATCTATCAGCTCCACAATCGCCGGGTCTACTCGTTGTGCTTGCGGATGGTCGGAAACACCGCGGAAGCTGAGGATCTGACTCAGGAAGCATTCCTTCAACTGTTTCGGAAAATCAGTACGTTTCGCGGCGAATCCGCGTTTTCGACATGGCTGCATCGGCTGGCCGTCAACGTCGTGCTGATGCGCCTGCGGAAAAAGACGGGCACGGAGAGTTCGCTCGAGGAAGTCACTGAGCCCGATGAAGAAAGCGGTGGCCCACGCAAGGATTTTGGCGCGCCGGACTTGAAGTTGAGCGGTTCGATTGACCGCGTGAATTTGAGGCGGGCGGTGGATCAGTTACCCGCCGGTTACAAAGCGATATTCGTTCTGCACGATGTGCAAGGCTACGAGCACAACGAAATTGCGGACATCCTGGGCTGCTCCATCGGCAACTCGAAGTCGCAGTTGCACAAGGCGCGCATGAGACTCCGCGAGTTGCTTCATGAAACCGAGCGCGATAAAGCTCGGGAAGAACGGCAGGCATTCAAGCGGGATGTGGCAGGCGAGGTTTGAAGAAAATGGGAACGACACGATGTGAGCAGTTCTGGAATCGAAGTGAAGCCTGGATGGACAATGAGCGGCATCCCGAGGACTCCGCGCATTTTGCTGCTTGCCCTCGTTGCCGTGCTCTCATCGCCAACCTGGAAACCATCCGCGCCGCCGCGCCTCTGGCGCTTCCGGAAGTGGAACCTCCAGCGCGAGTCTGGAACTCTCTCCGCGCTCAATTGGAGAAAGAAGGTTTAATCCGCTCCCAGCGCCGGGCATGGTGGCAAAATCTTCTCCCAACCGGCGTCCTGCGTCCCGCGCTCGCTGGCGCGTATCTCGGTCTGCTCATTGCGGTCGCCGTCACCTTCGGCTGGCGCAATCATTCGGCCGACCTCGCGCTGATTCACGATGCCTGGCTGACCCGCGCGCAGAGCACCATGGGCGCGCTCCAAAACGAATTGAATTCCGCGGAAGCGAAACTGACACCCGCGGCTGAACCACAGAATTCCGATGTCACTGCCACGTTGAACAAGAACCTGGCGATTGTTGACAATATGATTTCAATGTGTGAAAAAAGCGTCCGCGAGGACCCGCAAAACGAAATCACGCGCGATTATCTGTACACTGCCTATCAGCAGAAGGCAGATCTTCTCGCCACGATGGCGCAGAGCGGGGCAGAGGGCCGATGAATATGATCAAAGATTTGCTGGCGGGAAAAAATTGGAGTTCTTCGGGGATAGGCTTGCGTGCGGCCGGAAACGTCGCCGCGATTTTGCTATTTGGCGCCGCGACCCCCGCGTTCGCGCACCACATGCAGAAGCAATTTGACGTTCAACCTCATCCCCTTATCACCTTCCACAATCCCGGCGGCAAGGTCACCATCCAGTCCTGGGACAAGCCGCAAGTCCTCGTTGTCGCGGATCACGACAGTCCCAAGATCGAGGTCGACGCGGAGCAAACGGACAATCGCATCGACGTGCTTACCCATCAGCTTGCTGACCAGATCAAACCCGATGAACTGCTTGCGAATTACGTCATCACCGTTCCCCAGGACGCCGAATTGCAAATCCACAATGACTCCGGCGAAGTCACCATCACCAAAATCCTGGGCGACACCAGCGTCGAGACAGTAGCTGCGGGCGTGGATGCGCAGGACATGGGCGGCTATTTCGTAGTCCAGACCGTCGGCGGGTCCTTCGATTGTTCCCGCTGCACTGGCCGCATTGAAGTCCATTCCATCAGCGGGAATCTCCGCCTGGTCGACGACCACAGTTCGAGCATCTTCGCGCAGACCTCCACCGGCGATATCCTTCTCGACGGCGATTTTCTTCCCAACGGCGTCTATCGGCTGAAGAACTACAGTGGCGCAATCGACGTGAAGTTCTCTCACGGCGATTCCTTCGACGTCAGCGCCACGTCGCTCTACGGCAAAGTGGACAATCAGGCCAAGCTCACGCCTCCTTCGCACTACAGCGCGCGTCCCCCAAAATTCGCCA
Organism: Candidatus Acidiferrales bacterium; assembly: GCA_035280405.1. Lineage (GTDB taxonomy): Bacteria > Acidobacteriota > Terriglobia > Acidiferrales > UBA7541 > DAHUXN01. The sequence goes on from DATEFX010000021.1 coordinate 45,526, forward strand.
AGAGCCTCTTTGGCAGCTTCAACCGGGGTCGAGCGAAGCTGGAGCTGACGTCGTTCAATGGTACAATCAGCATTCACAAGCGTGACTGACGTTCCCAGTTCCAAAGATTCCGCTTCATTTCCGTCCGCGATTTCCCCGCGGCCGCACCTTGCCCGCAAACTCGTCGCACTCACTGGCTTCATGGGCTGCGGAAAATCCACCGTCGCGCGCCTGCTCGCCAAGCAGATTGGCTGGATTCATTCCGACCTCGACAAGCGCATCGTCGAGCGCGCCGGCCTCACGGTCCCCGAGATTTTTTCCCGCCACGGCGAAGCATCGTTTCGCGAGATGGAGCACGAGGAACTGAAACGCATCTTGGGCGAAGCTCGCGAATTTTCGAAGTCGACCATCGTCTCCCTCGGCGGCGGGACGGTCGTGCAGGATAGGAACCTCGAACTGTTGCGCCAGACCGGCTGTCCCGTTGTGTGGCTATACTGTAACGTCGAGGAGTTGCTCCGGCGCTGTTCGCACATCACGAATCGCCCGCTCTTCCGCGACGAGGTGAGTTTTCGCCAGCTTTATGCTCAGCGCGTTCCGTTCTACGAGCAGGCTGACTTTCGCGTGGAAAGCTCGGTCGAACCGTTGCGCGTGGTGCAGCAGATTATTGATTTGAAGATTTTGGAAGGAGTCCCGGCGTGAAATATCTGGTAAGAGGCGCGCGGCGTTCAATTCCCGGCCTGCTAGCCGCATGTTTGCTCCTGTGCGGCCCGAACTATTCCGTGGCCTCCCCTGCGCATCGCGCCCAGATGGAATCCGCCTCGTCGCGCGGCCTCGCGCCAGATAAAGGAAAATTCCGGGACAAAGTGAACGGTCACCAGGTTGGCACGGAAGAATTCGAGACTGCGCCCGATGCCGGCGGCTGGGTCGCCCGCGCCACCGCCGAAGTCAAGGACGACAAAGGCGCTTCAACTCATATCACTTCGCTACTGCGCCTACGCGCTGATGGCACGCCCATCCACTATGAGTGGAGCACGGATGGCCCCAAGAAAGCTTCCTCCACCATCGATTTCGCCAATGGCACTGCGACGATCCAGCTCATGCTCCCCGGGAAGAATCCGTTCACGCAGCAGCTTTTCTTCAAGACGCCTCGCGTCGCCATCCTCGACGATAATCTCTATCACCAGTACGCCATCCTCTCTGCGCTCTATGATTGGTCGCGGAAAGGCCCGCAGGACCTCTCGGTCCTGATTCCTCAGGAGTTGACGCCCGGCAGCGTCACGATGGAAGCCCTGGAGCCCGACCAAAGCAGCGGCAAGACGTTGGACCGCCTCCGCGTCCACAGCCAGGATCTGGAACTCACCTTGTATTTCGATGGCCCGAGGCTCGTGCGCATTTCCGTGCCCAGCGCGAACGCCGAAATCGTCCGCGAATAGCTTGCGCGGATACCAGGAATTCCTCGGGTGAAATGAAAAGGCCCCGCAAATCTGCAGGGCCTTTCTTGCTAATCGAAGCTACTTTTGAATCTTCGGATGCTTACATCGTAGCGCTGCGAGTCAGCGTGCGATGGGGTGTCGGCGGCGGCTCCACCGCCACGTTGACTGACTTCTCCGCGCCATCGCGCACAATCGTCAGCGTGACGCTCTTCTCGTCGCGCTTCTCCCGCAAATTGTCGCGCAATTCGCCGAGGCTCTTCACTGCGTTGCCGTCTACCTTGGTGATCACGTCGCCGGCCTTCAACCCCGCTTTCGCCGCCGGCGTATCCGCATTCACTTCCCGGATCAGCACCCCTTCGCCTCCCGGGACGTGAAAGTATTCGCCCAGTTGTCCCGTCAGGTCTTCCGCCTCGATCCCCAGCGCCGGCGTGCGCCCGGGCATGAATTCCGGCATCGTGAAATTGAAGTTGAACGGTCGCGACGGCATGACCATGCGCAACCGGCTCTCCATATTGCGCGCGCTGTCGCCCACCTGCACGGATAGCTTTACGTCGTGCCCGTCGCGCGTCACCGTGAGGTTCACCGTGCGTCCCGGCGGCGTCTCGCGCACGAGTCTGCGGAACTGCACCGTCCCCTCCACCGGCGCGCCGTCATATTCCATGATGACGTCTTTCGCTTTCAGCCCGGCCTTCGCCGCCGGACTGTCGTCAACCACGTCCGAAACGACGACCCCCCGAGCCTCCGGCAATTTCAGCTCTTTCGCTTCATCGGCCGTCACTTCGCCAATCTCCACTCCCAGCCATCCCGTGTCATCCCCCATCTGAAGAACGCTCGGCGATTGCTCAAAGAGCTGTTTCGCTTGCTGAGCCTCGTCTTGAGCGCGCGCCGCGTACTCGCGTGCATTTGCCCTCAGTTGCGCTCCCATCTCTTCCATTGCCGCCCGGTTCGCCAGTCCGCTCGCGGCCATTTCCTTCTCCACCTCCGCCCTCAAGTCCTGCGCCTTCTGACGACTTGTCTCCGCCATGGCCTTAGCCTCCTGCGCCCACTCGGAATACCGCGCGTCCTGCAGTTGTTTTCGGAGTTGTTCGGCTTCGGCTCTCATCTCACGCCGAAATCTTTCCATGTTCTGTTGCCACTGCGCGCGGTCGGCGTCCCATGCCTGCCAATCGCTCGACTCTTGAGTTGCTGCCGGCTGCGAATGAGCTGCCGGATTGGCGGAAGAAGTTTGCGGCCGGGCACTGCTGGGCATCGCCGCGCACAAGAACGCCCCGAGGCTCATATATCCGATATACGTTGTTACGCGCATTTTTGTTCTCCCTCGCTACCAAATTGAATTCCGGCTAAATGACCGACTTGCCTTGCACGAGTCGAATCGCTCCGTTCACAGTGGTCAGCAGGATTTGCCCCCCTCCCGCTCCCACTTCCCCCCGGAACACACTTGGGTTATAGGCCCCCAGCGAACGCAGCGGAAAATCCGAGTGAAAGTCCCCATTCCGGCTGATCACATTCAATTGCGCCCCGGAATCGCTCGGCAGCGACAGAATCACGGAGCCGTTCACCGTCGCAAGTCGCATCGGCCCGCCTGCCGGCAATCCTTTCAGCTCCATCCGCACGTCGCCGTTCGTGGTTCTTGCGCTGAATCGTCCGTTGCTGTCGAGCACTTCCACCGCGCCGTTGACGCTCGCCAGCTCCCCTGCGCCGGTGATCCTCGCGACGTGTACGTCGCCATTCACTGTCTCGATTCCGTCGAGCAGCACCTTCTCCGGCACTTGAATTCGGTAATCCACCGTCACCGCGACTCCGTTTCCTTGCGGATAGATCGTGTTGATGGCCACGTCATCCGCATCGGATTCCACGTCAATCTTCACGCGTTCGATGTCCTGCGGATCATTCAGCGCTGTCTTTATCGCGTGGATCTCCACTTGCTCTTTATTCCAGCCGACGATTTGCACGGAACCATTCACGTTCGTCAGTGACAGCGCGCCTCCTGCATGAAGCGGAAGCGTCTGTTCGAAAGTCTTCGTCGCCGGCGCAGCACTGGCGCGCGCGGCACATAGAACCGCCGTCATGCTAAGCGCGAGGAGCATCAATCCATATCTCTGGCTTCGTTCGATGGCGTTCCTCTTCATCACGAGTCTCCTCGCCACAATTTGCCCGTCACAAATCTCATGGTTGGTCCGGTGGAGGCGTCTGACGTTGCAGCTTCAGAATTTCCATCCCCAGTTGCCTCCGGAGCTGATCCATCTGCTGTTGCAAAATTTCCATCTGCTTTTTCGCATTTTCCGCGTCGTTCACCAGCAGGTGGATGTTCCCGGAGACCGTACGCAACACTAGAGTCTCTCCGCCGCCATTCAGCGATCCTTCCGCGCGGATTGCGTTGTTCCCTTCTTCGCGGTCGCCATAGATCACTTTCAGCGGCAATGCCGGATCCACAATCACGCGGTGGTCGCTGCCCAGCTCGATTTGCGCGTCCACGGTGATCGCCAGCATCTTCGGCAGGTAAACGTAAATGTCGCCCTCGCCGGCTTCCAGCTTGCACGGCCCGCTCAATTTCGCGCCGCGGCTGAACCACGCCGTGATCCCGCCCGAGCCCGTCGAAGCGCGCACCGCGTTCTCTGCTTGCGTCAAGTAGATTGACCCGCTTCCTGTTTCGAGGCGCGTCGGCCCGATGGACCTCACAATACGAATCCCGCCACCGCCCGTCTGCGCGCGAACGATGCCTGCCGCTTCCCCGACTTCAATTTGTCCTCCGCCGGTCGACACGCCCAGGCCGGCAGAGGACCGCCCCACGTAGATGTTGCCGCCTCCCGTTTCAATCCGTCCGATTCCGGCTACGGATCCCAGCTTCACCAAACCTCCGCCGGTCCGCAACACGGCCGAACCGCCCACTGTTCCCGCGGTGATGTCTCCTCCGCCCGTCGTCGCGACCAGATCTCCCGTCACGTCCTTCAGCGTGATGTTTCCGCCATCGGTCGTGACCCTCGCGGAGCCGTCAAGATTCCCCCCCGTGATGTTTCCGCCGTCGGTCGTCAGGATCGCCCGTCCGTTGAAACCTTCGAAGTCGATATTTCCGCCCTCGGTCGAGACATCCACGTTGTAATCTTTCGGGATAGTAACTTCGAACGTGACCCAAAGCCTTTGTCCCCAGCGTCTGCCGGGCGACCGCGCGCCAATCACCACGCCGTCTTCGGTCTCGCGCGCCACCACCTGAAATTCGTCGAGCAATCGCTGCGCGTCCGAGCCGCCCGCCTCTGTCTCGAGGTGCACGCGATAATTCACAGACGCCGCGTCCTGCGTTTTGATTTTCACGTTGCCGATGTCCGTCACCAGATGCAGACGCAATCCGTCGCTCGTCGTGAGCACTCCCGTCTTGTCGGCCGAAATGTGATTCGCATCGCCACGCGCATGCCGTGTGTTCTCGCGCGCCAATGCCGGCGAAACGGCCACGGCCGCCAGCGCCAGAGGGCAAATCATCGAAAATGGAATCTTGCTTCTCACGATGCCAGGTTTTCCCTTTTATTGTTGCGGCGGCTCGGTCGCTTGCAGCAGTGCCGCGGCGCTTTGCAGCCGGATGTACTTGTTCGGATCATTTTTCATCAGCTCTCGAAGTACTTTGACGGCTTCGGGGTCGGAAAGTAATCCGCCGCGCGAAGAAAGACTTCCCAGCGAATTCATCGCCGCGATCCGCACGCCCGGATTCTTGTCGTTCACCAGCGCATTGATCATCGTCTGAATCGTGGCCGCGTTCGGCGCGCTTTGCCGCAATGCGTCCACCGCCATCAGCCGCACCGCCGGATTCCGGTCACTTCGCGCCGCCTTGCAAAGCGCCTGTTCCACCTGCGCATCGCTCGCCTGAGCCTTCAGCAACTGCACGGCGTTTATACGCACGTCCGGCCCGAACCGCTGGTTGTTATGCAGCACGTACGTCAGCACCTGTTTCACGTTGTTGTCGTCCACCGTACCTTGAACCGTCATCGGCTTTTCCGTCGTCAGCTGCACCACGATCTGCGCCGGACGGTTGTCCTCCGCCGGAGTCCAGTTGATTCCCGAAACATCCGCGGTTCGCAATTCCTGCTCATTCAGCATCGGCGAAAGCATTCCGCCCTGCTGCATCGGCGAATTCGAAGGCGTCCGCGGCTGCCCTCGCCACGGCAGGAATGCTCCTGCCGAAAATCCGATGAAAATCAGGAGCGCTGCGCTTGCTGCGGGATGCAGTGCCAGCCAATGCGCGGGGAAAATGGACTCGGCCCAGCGGGCAAACAAACTGCGGTGATCGATTTCATCAATTGCGTCTTCCAGTCGGTTGCGGCAAGAGGCAAGCAGCGCGGGCGTCGGCTCGGGACGGGCCTGCGAAGAAACCACTTCCAGCATCTGCCGTTCGGCATCGAGCGCGGCCATGCACTTCGCGCATTGGTCCAGATGCTCCTCGAACGCGTCACGCTCCGCGCCTTCGAGTTCCTCCGCGGCGTAGAGCATGATTTGCGTCTCGTATTCCGGACATCCCGCCTCTCCGGAAAATGGTTTGAATTTGTCCCTCATGGCCTGCTCCTTGCTACCTCATCCCGTTCAACGTGGCGCGTAATTTCTTCGTCGCCCGAAACAGGGAATTTTTCACAGTTTCTTCAGAAGTCCCCAGCATGTCGCCGATCACGCGCAGCTTCAGCCCTTCGTAGTGCTTCAGTTCAAACACCATGCGCTCGCGCGGTGAAAGCCCGCCGAGCGCCGATGCGATGTGCCGCCCCAATTCTTTCCCCAGCAAATGCCGCTCGGGATTTGCCGCCGGGCGATGCTCCATTTGCTGATCGAAAAAGTCGTGAGTCGTGCCGTCGTTCTCTTCTGGCTGCGGCGCCTGATCTTCCTTGCGCGTGTTCTTGCGGCGCAGATGGTCCAGGCACACGTTCGTCGCAATCCGGTAAATCCAGGTGTAGAAACTGCATTCAAAGCGGAATCGGGAGAGATTTCTGTACGCCTTGAGGAAGACTTCCTGGTAGACGTCGCGCGCGTCTTCGTTGTGCCGCACCAGGCTGTACGCCAGCCGCAGGACGTCCCGGTCGTAGCGGGACACCAATTCCTCGAATGCGGGCCGGTTGCCCGCCTGGGCCTGCCGGACTAAGGCCTGTTCGTCCGCCTTTTGCACTGCCAGACGCCCCGCGACTCCTTCGAGCGCGGCGCTCATCCCCATGGAATTCATACTTGGATGCGCTTTGCATGCCGCAAGGTCCACCAATTCGTCGCACAGAGCGGCGGCCTATTCCACGGCAAATGATTCGAATTCCGACTCACATTCACTTTAGACGTTACGCAATGTCAGGGGGTGAGCATCCTTTTCCTGTCCCTATCTTATTGATTTTGCTGTGAATACGCTACGCCGAAGGGCAGGACTGCACCCGCCGATGAAATCCGCTTCTCGGGCTTGCTGGTCGGCGTCTCGAAGCTCGTAACAACGCTCCGTTCCACAGACAGGACGTGTTGCGCCGCCTCTTGCTCCATGCTAGCGTCCGAACTGTGCCAGGCAACTCAGCAAGTTCGGCGAAGCCGCTACGGGTAGGACTGATCGGCACTCCATCTCGTCGGCATCAACGAGCGGCTCGCTCAATCCCGGATTCAAGGGTATTTTTGATACCCAGCATCCGGCCTTTCGCCCCAAGGGCTAATCGCCAATGTCCGGAATTAGAAATGCCCCTAAGTCATAGAAAACAAAGGACAGAATTTTTTCTAATCGCCAAATTCCGCCCTATGTTACGACTGCGGATCGGTCAGCGATCCCGCCTGTTTTCAGGGGTGCCGAGCGCCCACGATGCTCGCAGGAGAAACCCCCTATGGCGCTGACACTGGACACGTCGCTCATGTACCTGAAGGGTGTGGGCCCTCTTCGCGCCACCATCCTATCCGAGCGCGGCCTCGTGAATGTCGGAGATCTATTCTCCTATCTGCCCTTCCGTTATGAAGACCGCATCCGCTTCACTCCGATCGCCGAACTAATACCCGGACAAATCTCCACCGTTCGCGGCGAAGTCGAAAGCAGCAGCGTGGTCCGTTTCGTCCGCCGCCGCGGCGCCATGTTTCATCTCCGCGTCAAAGATGCAAGCGGTCAGCTCGCCGCGCGATTTTTCCACGGCGCGTATCTCGAAAAGACGTTCAAGCCCGGCCAGCCTCTCGTACTTCACGGCAAAGTGACGCTGGATTCCAACCGCCCCATGCGCGCCGAGATGATCAATCCCGAATTTGAACTTCTGCATTCGGGAGACGGTCCCGCCGATTCCACCGAAGTCGGCCGCATCGTTCCGATCTATGAAGCCGTTGGAAACGTTTCATCGCGCATGCTGCGTCGCCTCATCTACGGTGCGCTTCAACAATTCACCGGCGACATTCCTGATCCGCTCTCATCCGAAATCCTGAAGCGTTACGCACTACCCTCACGCCGCGACGCTCTATTCGCTGTTCATTTTCCTCCCCATGACACCAGCGTCGAATTGCTCAACGAATTTCGCAGCCCCGCTCAGGCCCGGCTCATCTTCGAAGAATTTTTCCTATATCAACTCGGTCTCGCTGTTCGCCGCAAGAACGAAAAACAGCTTGCCGGCATCCCCATGCGTGTCCGCGAAGATTCCATTCGCGAAGCCATCAAGCGCATTCTTCCTTTCAAACCGACGGCGGCGCAGAAACGCGTTCTCGCCGACATTGCCGCCGATCTCGAAAAGCCCTCGCCGATGAACCGCCTTCTCGAAGGCGATGTCGGCAGCGGCAAGACCATCGTCGCTCTCGAAGCCGCGACCATCGTCATCGAAAACGGCTATCAGGTCGCCCTGATGGCTCCGACAGAAATCTTGGCTACTCAGCACTTTCTTTCCGCGCGCCGCATCTTTGGCTCGACCGGATATGGCGTAGAATTGCTCGTCAGTGGCCTGGCTCCGCGAGAAAAAAACGGAATCCTTCGCCGCATCGAGTCCGGCCAGTCGAAATTCATCGTCGGCACGCACGCGCTCATCGAAGATCCTGTCCGCTTCGCGCGCCTCGGCCTCGTCATTATCGACGAACAACACCGATTCGGCGTCTTGCAACGCAAGCGATTGTCGGAAAAAGGTTCCACCCCGCACGTTCTCGTCATGACCGCGACGCCCATTCCCCGTACTCTCGCTCTCACCCTCTACGGCGATCTCGAATTATCGGTGATCGACGAAATGCCTCCCGGCCGCACCCCCATCGCCACACAGCGGCGCGCAGAGGAAAGTCTCCCCGGCGTCTGGGAAGACGTCCGCCGCGAAATTGCGACCGGCCGGCAGGCCTACATCATTTACCCCGTCATCGAGGAATCGAAGCAGGAACTCAAAGCCGCGACTGCCGAGTTCGAACGTCTCTCAAAATCCGTCTTTCCACAGCTTAACGTCGGATTGCTCCACGGCCGGTTGCCCAGCGACGAAAAAGATGCCGTCATGGAGCGCTTTCGCCGCGGCGAACTCCAGGTCCTTGTCGCCACTACCGTCGTCGAAGTCGGCGTCGACGTTCCCAACGCCACGGTCATGGTCATCGAACACGCTGACCGCTTCGGCCTCGCGCAACTTCATCAGCTTCGAGGGCGCATCGGGCGAGGCTCCGCCAAATCGCATTGCATTCTGATCGCTCCAAAGAATGTGACTGGCGAAGCGCGCGAGCGCCTGGAAATTCTCGCTTCCACGTCCGATGGTTTTCAAATCGCCGAGCAGGACCTCAAACTGCGTGGCCCCGGCGAATTTTTCGGCACGAAGCAGCACGGCGACACCGCGTTCCATGTCGCTCATCCTCTTCGTGACCATAAATTGCTCGAACTCGCGCGCGGTGAAGCCTTTACACTCGCCGAAGATTCCGCCCGCACATCGGAACTGGAAGGCTTGCTGTCGTTCCTGGGTCCTGCGTGGCACAGGCGCTACCGCCTCGCTTCAGTGGGGTGATTGATGCGCGTAATCGCTGGGAAATTCGGCAGCCGGCGCCTGCGGACGCTACGTGGCTTGGCCCTGCGCCCTACAAGCGACCGCCTGCGCGAAACGCTTTTCGATATTCTTGGCGGGGAAGTGAGGGATTCTCTCTTCATCGACGCCTTCGCCGGCGCCGGTGCAGTGGGCATCGAGGCCCTGAGTCGCGGCGCACGCGAGGTTTTCTTCATCGAAAACCATCGCCCCACCGCCAACCTGATCCACAAAAATTTGCAATCGCTCGGCATCTCATCTGGAGCGGAAGTCCTGGCTATGAACGCCATTCGCGGCTTCGAGCAATTGGCTGCCCGGCGTCTTCTGGCCGATTTCATTTTTCTCGACCCGCCCTACGCGAAGACTTCGGACTACCTTGAAGTTCTGAACTTCCTCGACGGCTCGCGCCTTCTTGCGCCTCGCGGATTGGTCATCGTGGAACATCACCGCAAATTGGATCTGCCATCGCGGCTGCATAATTTGGAGGAGTCGCGCGTCGTCGAGCAAGGCGAATCTGCTCTTACTTTTTATCGGCTGGCTCTCGCCGCGTGAAATGCCATGACCACCGCGCTAACACGAAAGTACGGAAATCATCCGGGCGATGTCGTTTTCTGTGTTGTAGAGATGGGGAGAAACTCGCAGCGCGCATTCGCGCAGGCTGACGTATATCTGCGCTTCGCGCAATTTGTCGTAAAGCTCCTTCGTCCGCTCCGGCTTTCGCGCAGCAACGCATATAGCCGCCCCGCGCTTCTGCGCATCGGCGGGGCTCGCCAGCGCGCAACAGTCCCTCGGCAGCCGCTCGATCAGGAAGTTGACAAGCTTGTTCGTGTGCGCCGCGATGGTCTCGACTCCGACACGCGAAATGAATTCCAGCGACGCCTCCATCGCCGCCAGATTCGTGAAGTTCGCCGTCTCCGGAGCATCCCATCGACGCGCTCCGCCAATCGGACGCGGGTTCTCGAGCCGCAGCGAATGGAAATTCCTCGCGCCGTCCAGCGCCATCCAGTAAAAGGGCCCCGGACGCAGCTTCGTCATAGCCTCGCGCCGCGCCCAGAAAAATCCTGTGCCAAACGGGCTCAAAAGCCATTTGTATCCCGAACTCGCTGCGAAATCCGCGCCCAGCGCAGGGAGATCCATCTGAATCCCGCAGGCGCACTGGCTGATATCGAGCAGCAGCATCGCCCCAGCTTTGCGGCACGCTTGCGCCAGCTTCGGCACATCGATCCGCGACGCATCTTCGAAACGCACCATGCTCACCGAAATCAAACGCGTCCGCGGCGTCATTTGTTCGATGAAATCCTCGGCCGCCATGAACCGATCGCGCGGCGCGACAATCTTCAAGCGGACTTGATGTGCCTCCTCGAGAGGCGCAAACGTGGAAAAGTGCGCAGGAAATTCTCCCTTGCCGGTCAGGACTTCATCTCCGGGCTTCCAATCCATCCCCGCGGCCACGGCCGCCATTCCCGCGCTCGCTCCGGACGTGATCGCGTATTCATCCGGCTCTCCGCCGAGCAATTTCCCGAGCAGGGCGCGAACGCGGTCGGGCAAATCGAAGTACAGACTATCCGGGATGCGGTGCGGAAGCTTTTTCCAGTCGAGCGACGCCTGCGCCGCGCGCGTCGCAACCAGCGGCATCGGCCCTTCGCCCGCCACGTTCAGGTATGCCACTCCCTCGAAATCGGAAAATTCTGCGCGGTAATCCAAGGGAATCCTCCCGGGTCCAGCGGGTCAGAAATGACCGCGAAGCTCGCGAAAGCTGGCGACGAGAATCAGCTTGCCCGTCCCGCGCTCGATTTCCTCATGTTCCAGCGCCCATGTGGCCGAATGCGGAATGAACACTGCGTTCAATCCTGCGCTCAGCGCCGGATTGATGTCGCTGCGCGGGCTGTTTCCCACCATCCAGCCATGCGATTTCACTATCTTGAATTGATGCACCACGCGTTCATAAGTTCCTTTGTCTTTTTCGCCGACGATTTCAATCGATTCGAAATAAGTCTGCAGTCCGCTGCGTTCAACTTTGCCTGCCTGCTCTGCCGGCTCGCCCTTGCTCAGAAGAATCAGCCGGTGCCTCTTGCTCAAATAAGCCAGCGTTTCGGGAACGCCTTCGAGAATCTTCGGTGGAGTCGCTTCCAAAGCTGTCGCCATCTTCCCAATTTCCTGCACCACTTCGCGCCGCGCCATTCCGCCCGCCAGTTTCAAGTAGGTATCTTCGAGCGAACGCCGGAAGCTGCGCACTCCATAGCCATGCTGCCGGATGTTGCGGCGCTCGGTTTCGTTGAGGATGTGCCTTGAATATTCGCGCGTGTAACCGAGCGGATCCAAATGGGATAGGAATTTATCAATCGTCTGCTCGAAAAAAATGTTGTTTTCCCAGAGCGTATCGTCCGCGTCGATTAAGATTGTCTGTCGCGCCATCCCAAGCTTCCCCTAGTCCTTTTTGCGACCCATTTGCCGAATGCGCAGCGGCAATCTTCCGGCCTATTTATTCGCGATGTGAATCTTGTTTTCCGGTGGGCGGCGGAAAATTAAGATATCGTCAAACTTGGCGCTCAGGACGCCTTTCGCGCCCCAACGGCGAGCCGTTCCAGGATGCCTCGCGCGATTCCTTGAAGCGCTCCGAATTGCGCCAAGTACTCTTGAAAATCTCTGTTCAAATCGAGCGCGGCGGCTGGGTCGAGCTTTGTGCGCAGGATCATGTCTCGCAAATGGACCGGATGCGGCAGCACGGCCTCGTCGCGCAGTTCATCGAGTGCCAACGAAGGATCGTAGTGATACATCTCCCCTCCTTCACAGGAAACTATTGTAACCCCGATGGTGCGCGGTCAGGCGGCCGCGGGGAGGAATTCGTAGCGGTCGATGCGCAAGGCGACGCCGAGCTGGCTTTCGCGTTCTTCGACTCGGATCACGTTGCCGAAGCAGCGAATCCTCACATCCCCGGCGAGCGTAATCTGTTGCGGCAAGGTCAACACCAGCTCAAGCGGGCTCCCCTCCTCCACCGGCGTGGCGGTCAGGAAGTACACTCCGCGGAAACTCACGTCGCGCGTTTGAGCGGATTCTTCGTGGCTGGCTCCGTTGTTCATGAAGCGCACTTGCAGAGGAAGAGCCATGTGGAAACGGCGGGCGGTCCGGCGGTCGTTCGTATCGTCGGTCATAGTACCCCCGTAGAAGCTGTCAAGAGTTTGGAATACCCTAGCACTGGGCGCCGAGGCGCGCAATCAATTTTCGCTCGCTGCTTGGCAACCGGCCCCCGGGACACTAGACTCTTCGCTCGTCATGCCCGAATCATTCCACCGGACGTTTTTTCTGAACGGCCCAGCCGGCCGCCTGGAAGCGATGCTTTGGACTGCTCCGCCGGAAGAGGCTTCCCGTGTCGCGGTAGTGTGCCATCCTCATCCGCTCTTCGGCGGCACGATGCACAACAAGGTCGTGTTTCAAGTCGCGAAGACGCTGCATCAGCACGGCGTTCCCGTTTTGCGATTCAATTTTCGCGGCGCGGGCTTGAGCGAGGGAATCCATGACAAAGGCCGGGGCGAAACAGGCGACGTCCTTGCCGCGCTCGACTACCTCTCGCAGGAATTTCCTTCGAAGCCGATTTTTCTCGCTGGATTCAGCTTCGGCTCGTATGTGGGCCTGCGCGTCGGCTGCGAAGATTCGCGCGTCACGGAACTTGTTGGGCTGGGCATCCCGGTGAATGACTCGGATCTTTCCTTTCTCACGGCATGCGAGAAGCCGAAGCTGTTCCTTCAAGGCGGGTGGGATCAATACGGGTCTCGCGAAGGCGTGGAAGCGCTTTTCGCAAAGATGCCGGAGCCCAAGAAACTGGTCTTCATCGAAGGCGGCGACCATTTCTTCGCAGGCAAACTTCCTCTAATGGGCCGTGCCCTTGCCGAATGGCTCGACGAAAGAAAAATTTCGCCAGCACCCCAGTCTTAACCCTCTTCTGCGCTCGCCGATATTAGCGCGCGGCCGCGAAAATCCTGCGGAATTGCTCCTGTCCCGTTGGAGGAATGGTTACAAGCCTCACGTTGGCTTTCACATGCTCGATTCGCTTCATGCCGACAAGAGCCGTGGTGATCCCCGGCGCCGAACGCACGAACTGCAACGCGCATTCCAGATCGTCCTGCAGTCCAATGGTACTGTGAATCATCGCCGGGACTTTCCCCGCCAGATGCGATTGCAGCAAAGAAGCGCTCGCAATCAGCGTGATTCCCAGCTCCCGCGCGGCTTGCACCGTCGAGACTGTTTTCCCGTTCACGGTCTGGTTCGGGCGGACCAGCGCCTCGGGCATCACGAGATTGAACGGCAACTGAACGAACTGGAAATGATGATCGTTCCCGCCTGCCTCGCGCGCGAGCGAAAGCATATCCGCCAGCGACAAATAATCCGCCGCATGCGGATCATTTCGAAACGCATTCCAGGTCGCCAGCCCGTACGCGCGAATCTTCCCTGCAGCGACGGCGAATTCCGCGGTCCGCATCGCCGCCAGGATTCTGCGATTAAATTCCTCGCGCGGAACCTCGCCCAATTGCGTCTCGGGATTATGGAGATAGAAGATGTCAACACATTCGACGCCAAGATTTCGCCGGCTACGCTCGATCTGGTCCTCGATGTATCGAGGAGCAAGACAGTGGCAACCCGCGGCGATAACTTCGGGTGTGAAAATATCTTTCGCGATGAATTCGCGATAGAAATAGTCATTCGCGTCGGCTGGCATGTCTCCATCTGGTGTGAGGAAGCCGGCTTTGGTGCAGACGATGAGCTCGTCTCGTGTGAATCCGTTGGCGAAGAGCTTTTCCAGAGCTGCCCCAACCGAACGCTCGCTGCGCTGGAGTCTGTAATTGATTGCGGTGTCGATCAAATCGACGCCGTTCATCACCGCCGCGACAATGGAGTCCGCATAACCTCGATCCGTTGCGGCATCCGCTTCGCCGAGATACGTTCCAATTCCGATCGAGGAAATCGCAAGACCTCGCCGCTCGCGAAAATGCCCCGCCGCCGCGCGCCCAGCGAATTTCGTGGCGTAGCGGCGTGTTCCTTCTGGAGTTGCAAAGCCAGGCTGGAGTGTTTTCGGTGAAGTCATCGAGTCTCGCCCGCCGGCGGGCTCAAATTGCGCGGGCAGTATACCAGAAGGCGCGAGACCTGCCTGCGCCGCGAGTAGGTTCGTTGGGCAGTGAGACACAGAGACACTGGAGGTAAGCGAGGGATAGGAAGCAGAGGAAACGACTCTCTGACGCTGCGCGGTACACTGAAATTCATTTGCGATCAGGATTTCACAAGTGCTTTGTTTGCAGAGACTTGATTCTTTGCGACTGTGCGTTTCATTTGCGATCAGGAAAGATCGTGACCCGTGGTCCGTGAGCCGTGGCCCGTGCGGGCGAAGACGATCCCCCAAGCTCGACGATCCCCCGAGCTCCCCTAACCGGGGACTCGGGAGGCCCCATGTTCCGGGGACTTGGGCGGCCCCTTCTTGCGCAATTTCTGCGCGAGCGTGATTGGGAATGCCACGGAAAAGCTGAAGTTTGCAGAATGCGAAATAGGGACGATTAGAAACAGGCTCGACCGTTTGTTTTCTACAACTTGCGACCATTTCTAATCGCGGTGAGGGACGATTAGAAAGCAGTAGCCAGCAATGAGTGATGAGTGGCGGAAAAAGCAAAGACGCGCAAAAACTATCGATTAGAAATTGAGATTTGCTTTGTTTTGTGCGAGATAGACGAAAGTCTAATTTCGCGGATCGACGGTCCATCTGAATGGAGGAGGACTCTTCGACTATGCTCCCTTCGGCCTTGCTCAGGGCAGGCAGGGTGAACGCTGCGCGCTCACAAAATGCGAATTTGTGTCGATTAGAAAGGGGTCCGGTCCTTTGTTTTCTATGACTTAGGCCGGATTCTAATTCCGGAGTGTGGCGAGTTCTGGAAGTTAGAGGCTCGAAGCTGGAGGCTGGAGGGAAACGCTGGCCAAATGGCGGGCATGGGTCAGCGGGGTGGAGGAAGAAAATCGGGTGGATGGCTAGGTTCATCATGGAATGGTAGCAAGAGGGAAAGAGGAAAAACTACTGACCTTAGGTCAGAAAAGAGCACAGGTGAAAAACCTGTCCTTTTACTGTCCTCGGGACAGCTGAGAAAAGCAGTGATGAGTGGCAAGCGGTGAGTGACGAGCTCGCCACCCGCGCTCCGCAAGGATGAGACGGCCGCCATGACAAGGCTGTTACGAGTAATCCGGGAGGGCGATTCTGTCGGCGAGATCACGGACTGCGGTACGGTCTCCAATCCACGAAACCCCTAGGAGCTTCATGACCTGATTGCGAAGGAACAGGGAGAAGCTTGACCGGGGAGCGAAAAAGCTGGCGAGTCGCAGCGCTGCCTCTTGTTTTGCGCGAACAAATGGTGCGAAGAGGCTCTGGTAGCGAGCAAAGGCTTCCGCGTAATTGCCATTCGCGCGTTTCAGTTCGCCCGCCAGAATATAGGCTGCCACCATGGCCAAGGCTGTGCCTTGTCCCGCAAGCAGCGACACGCAAGAGGCGGCATCGCCGACCAGGGTGACGCGCCCGCAGGACCAAAGGCCCTGTTGTTCCTCCATGCGGATCTGGCTGACGCGATCGAAATAGAGATCGTCCGCGGCATCGAGAGCGTCCAAAATCCGCGGACATTCCCATCCGCTGTTTCCGAAGCGTTTGCGCAGAAGCGTTTTTTGGGAGGGAAGGTCATTGGGTCCCGCGACCGCGTCATCCGCGAACGTGAATAGGAACAGGGTGCGGTCGCCGCGCATCGTAAAACGGACAACCTGCTGTCCGACTTCCGTGTACAGCACGTAGACGAGTTCGTCCCGGGGCTGGTAGCCCGCGACTTCGAAAGCCGCCACTTTGCATCCCAGATATTTCTCGAAGCGGCTCTGCGGGCCAAAAACGAGCTCGCGGATCCGGGAGTGAAGCCCACCTGCCCCGACGACGAGATCGAAGTCGCCTTCAGCTCCACTTTCGAAAACGACGTGAACTCCTTGCTTGGTCTGCTCGATTCGAACCACGCTGTCGCCGCAGATCGTCTCGACTTTGCCTTCCAGGAGTTCATAAATCGAAGCAGCCAAGTCTCCTCGGGGAAGGCTGATAAAGCGACCGGCAGTCACGCGGTTGAACACATCCACGGGGAATCCAGAGATTCTCTTTCCTCTACGGTTGACCACTCGCAGCTCTTTAATGATGTAACCCTTCGGTTTGATCCTTGGGAGCAACTCCATCCTGTCGGCGATTTCGAAACCGGCACCCCAGAAGTCAATCATGTAGCCGCCGCTGCGCAAGCGAGGAGCTTTCTCGACGAGCGTGGGCTGCATGCCGTAACGGTTCAACCAGTAGGCCAGAGTCGGTCCTGCAATTCCTGCACCTGATATTAGGATTCGCATAAGAAGAAATAATACAGCACGCGAGTAAGCAGCATGAAGAGTTTCCCCAAAATAGGAGCATCTGCCAGCGTTACGCATGAAATGCGGAAGATAAATCGAGGCGCAGTCGATCATTACTTGATGCGCAGAGCGGACATGGGTGAGGTGGAGGCGGCGCGGGCTGCGCTTCGGGACATTAAGAGCAGGCAGGGTCAACACTCCGTGTTGAGAAGCTACTCGGAGGCGCGGGCGGTCATGGTATCGGCGGGCTCGCCGCCGGCCATGCCCTGGGCGATGAGGAGTTCACGCGCCTCGACGCGCAGCTTCGGCAGATGTCGCGCAAAGACGGCGGCGCCAGCGATCGCGCCCAGGCCGCCAATCGCCAGCGTCCACGGCGCGCCGATTTTCGCCGCTAGCCCGCCGGCAAAGAGCGACCCAAGGGGCGCCATACCCATGAACATCATCGAGTAGACGGCCATGGTGCGCCCGCGGAAATCGTCGGGGACCATGGATTGAATCAGAGTGTTCGACGAGGCCATCTGCAACATCACCGCAAATCCCACGGGAACGAGCAGAAGAATCGAAAGCAGGTAGTTCTTCGAGAAAGCGAAACAGATCAGGCTCACACCAAACCCCGCGCACGAAAGCACGACCCAGCGACTCAAGCCTTTCAGCCCGCGTTTCATAGCCAGCGTCAGCGCCGCCATCAACGCGCCTACTCCCGCCGCTCCCATTAACACTCCGAGCGCGCGGGCTCCGCCATGCAGGATGCGATCGGCAAAAATCGGCATCAGCACCGAATATGGCGTTGCCACCAAGCTCACCACGCCAAGCAGCAGGAGCAGCGCCCAAATTGGCCGCGTGCGATGCACGAACTTGAATCCTTCGACGATGTGCTCGACGGGAGAACCCTCCTTCTTCTTTTCGAAAATGTTCAAGCGCATCAGAAACAGGCCGGCGATCACGGCGATGTAGCTGACGCCGTTGGCGAAAAAACACCAGCCTTCCCCAATGCTTGCCACGAGGATTCCGGCAATTGCCGGCCCGATGACACGCGCGCCGTTGAACATCGAAGAATTTAGCGCAATGGCGTTCATCAGGTCGTCCTTGCCAACCATGTCCACCAGGAACGCCTGCCGCGCGGGAATATCGAAGGCGTTCACCGCGCCGAGCATCGCGGCGAGAACCATGATTTCCCACACGCGCACCACGTCCGCGAGCGTAAGCCACGCCAGTATGAGCGCGAGGATCATCGAAGAAGTCTGCGTCCCGATGACGACGCGCTGGCGGTTCCAGCGATCCGCAACAGTGCCGCCGACCGGCGCAAGCAGGAACACGGGAATCTGTCCGAGGAACCCCACCACGCCGAGCAGCCAGGAAGAATTCGTCAAGCGATAGACGAGCCAGGCCTGCGCGATATTCTGCATCCACGTACCAATCAGCGAGATGAGTTGTCCGCTGAAGAAGAGCTGGAAATTGCGATGTTGCAGCGCGCGAATCATTCCGGGCAAGCGCGTCGTGCGTTTTGGATCGGAATGTCTGCCCGGCGCTATCTCCGCAGCATCAGTTGGACTTGACCGAGTCATCTGCTCCTAATTATGCAGGATTCCCCGCGGCAAGCACGCGCGCACAGGCGCGCAAAATCCGGCGGTAAGGCCAATCGTCATCGCGAAACAGGATTTCGCCGTCGCGCGGATTCGAATAGTACCAGCGCGCGAGAAGCGCGAGGTGGTCTTCGCGCTCCGTTGCTTCCTCTTTCGTCATCGGCGTCGCGCCATTCTCCGGACGCTCATCCGCTGAGAGTGCGCCAAAATGCCGCCGAAGAACTTCCTCGACCGAGCGCGGATTGCTCGCCTGCTGATCAAAGCTCAAGAACAACGGCTCTGCAATCTTTCCGCGGACGACTCCAAAAATCACGACTGAGTTTTCCGCCGAGCCTCGCTGAATCACGACAGCGTGCAAATTGTCCACGCGTCGCGCCAAATCTGGCAATCCGCGCAGAACGCCCGTCACCTTCTCGATTTTCTTATGCAGCGCGGCGGCGCGTTCGAAGTCCATTGCTTCGCTTGCCGCCTCGCGCTCTCGCTCGATCTCGCCCGAAAGCGAAGCGCCTGCTGACTCGAGCGTTTGGACCACGCGGCTGACCTCGCGGTCGTATTCTTCCTTTGTGCAGCCAGCGAAGCATGGCGCCAGGCACATCTTCATCTCCGAATAGATGCAGCCTGGAAACGCCGGGTCGCGCCGGATCTTGATCTGGCAACGCCGAATCTTGAACAAATCCAAGAATTGATTCGCGAATGATTCGGCTTGCTGCCGCGACGCAAATGGCCCGAAGTAATATCCGTCATCGCTCAGAATTCGTCGCGTGACGTAGCACCGCGGATACGAATTCCGGAGATTGACTTTCAGCAGCGCGGCGGGCCGCAGCCGCAAAAATCCGCGATACTTCGCGGGGAAATGCTCGTGCGCTTGCAGGTAAAGCGCGAGCGACTGTTCGAATCGCGACCCAATGACGCGAAACCGGAATTCCCCGGCAACCGCGCGTAAATTCAGCCGCTTCGAAGTTCCGTCTGGAGGCCGCAGCAGCCGCTCGGCCGCGCGCCGCAAATCCGCCGTCCGCGCCAGGTATGGCTTCGCAGGTGATCCCGCTGAAGCCGCGCGCGTTTCGATCAAATAGACCCCCGGCCGTTGCGGAATCGCGGCGAAGAACTGCTCATCATTTTCAGGATTGAATTTCAGCTCTGAATCAAGCGGCAGCACGGGAAAAGAATACAACGAAGCCAATCCGTACAGAACGCAATCGCCCCAGCGGTTCAGTACGACCTCAGCACCCACGAGGCGATTACGAGCCGCTGAATCTCGCTCGTGCCTTCGTAAATCTCGGTGATTCGCGCGTCGCGGTACGCGCGCTCGACGGGATACTCGCGGCTGTATCCGTAGCCGCCGTGAATTTGCATCGCCTTGTGCGCCACGCGCGTCGCCATCTCCGACGCAAACAGTTTCGCTATCGACGCGTCCATCGTGAATCGCGCGCCGGAATCTTGTTTCCACGCCGCTTTTCTCACGAGCAGACGCGCCGCGTCAATTTCCGTGGCCATGTCGGCAAGCATGAACTGAATCGCCTGGAAATCGGCGATGGGATGTCCGAAGGCCTGCCGCTGCTGCGCATAGGTCAGCGCCGCTTCGAGCGCTCCCTGCGCGATGCCTGTCGCCTGCGCCGCGATGCCGATTCGCCCACCATCGAGCGTCGACAGCGCCACCTTGTACCCGTCGCCCTCATTGCCGATGCGATTCGCGACCGGCACTTCGCAATCGGTAAACGAAAGCTCGCAACATGCAGTCGCGTTGATGCCAAGCTTCTTTTCTTCCTTCCCAACTGCGAATCCCGGCGTTCCTTTCTCCACCACGAGCGCCGTAATTCCCTTCTCGCCTTTTTCCGGGTGCGTATTCGTGTAAACAATCGCCGCGTCCGCCGCGCCGCCATTCGTGATCCATGCCTTCGTGCCGTTGACGATGTACTTGTCGCCCTTCAGAACCGCCTTCGTCCGCAGCGCCGCCGCGTTCGAACCCGCCTGCGGCTCCGTCAGCGCATAACAGCCGATCTTCTCGCCGCGCGCGTACGGCGCGAGGAATTTCTTCTTCTGCTCCTCCGTGCCAAACCGATATACCGGGTCGCAGTAGAGCGAGTTCTGCACCGACAGAATTACGCCCGTCGACGCACACACGCGCGATATTTCCTCAATAATGATGGCGTAGCTGACGTGGTCCATAGCCGCGCCGCCGTATTCCTCGGGAAACGCAACGCCGGTAAGTCCCAGCTCGGCGGCTTTGCGGAAAGTCTCGCGGGGAAAATGTCCCGATTCGTCGATTTCCTTCGCCAGGGGCTTCACTTCCGATTCCGCGAAGTCGTGCACCGTCCGCTGCAGGAGTTTTTGTTCTTCCGTCAGTCCCAGGTCCAATTCCGCTCTCCGGGAAATCGCATCTGCAAAGGAACGACCATTCTACAAAGACATTTCGAGCATGTCACCGGCACAGAGGAAAATTTGCCTGGGAATCTCTATGCGCCAAGCGCCTTGCGAAGCTTGTCAAATGTCTGCGCCAAATCCTCGGGCTCGAGCCGCGTTTCGCTGACCGTGCTCATGAAATTCGCGTCCCCGGTCCATCGCGGCAGCAGATGAAGGTGAAGATGCCCCGTGACGCCCGCGCCAGCGCAGCGACCGAGGTTCATCCCTAGATTGAATCCCTGCGGATGATAAATTCCGTTCAGCGCCTTTTGTATTCGCTGGGCGAGTTGCATCATTTCGGAGAGCGTCTGCGGATCGCAGTCGTACAATTCCGCCACGTGCTCGTACGGCACAATCATGACGTGCCCGCTGGTGTAAGGGAAACGGTTCAGGATCACGAAGCAGAGCTTGCCGCGCAGAACAATCTGCGCCTTGGTGTCGTCTTTAAGCGCCAACGCCTCGCAGAATACGCACTGTTCGTCCTTGCGCGTATCGGCGATGTAGCGGTAACGCCACGGAGTCCAGAGGAAATCCATCTCCGTTGGCCGGCTCAGCTGTGAGTAGAGCTTCCGGCAGGGGAAACGGGAGCAGCAGCGCTGTGCCGGTGATTGACGAAATCTTTCAGTTCCTTGCTCGCCTTGAAAAAGGGAATCCGCTTCGCCGGCACTTCCACCTTCGCGCCCGTCTTCGGATTGCGGCCCGTGCGTCCCCGCCGCTCGCGCGTCCGGAAGCTGCCGAATCCGCGAATCTCGATTTTGTCGTTCTTTTGCAACGCGTCGATGATGCTCTCGAAGACCGTCTCGACAATCGTCTCCGATTCTTTGCGCGGCAACTCCGTTACGCGGATCACTTCTTCGATCAAATCCGCTTTTGTAACCGTGCGTCCGTTGTTATCGGGCTTACCCGCAGCGCTCGCCATGGGTCGACCGCCCTCCTCGTTACAATATGTCTCGACTGGGTTCGAGCCGGAACTTGCTAATACACTCTAGTAGGCTGCACCCGCTTGCCTGCGCAGCACTTATCCATCCTTCCATATCACCATCGGCGCAAAACGTAAATAACTTTCTGCCGCCGACTCGAATAACCCGCCTGCGAACAAGATGCCCGCAAAGCACCCCTACGAAGCCTGTCGCTTTGCCAGAATCGCGTCGCCGATCGTCGCCGTTGGAGATGATTTCGCCGACGCCTTCGCTTCATGGAAGGCTTCCATTTCCTTCCGCTCTTCCTGCTTCTTCGCGGCGCGATAACTCAGGCTGATCTTCCTGTTTTCTGGATCCAGCTTGATGATTTTGAAATCGTATTCTTGCTCAGGCGTAAGCGCCGCCGCGACCTTCGCCGTCTTCGACTGGCGGTCGCCTCCATTTTTCTTGCCCTTGCGGTCCTCAATTTCGGAGATATGGCAAAGGCCCTCAATTCCGTCGGCCAGCTCGACAAACGCGCCAAACGTCGCGTTCCGCGTGACCTTCCCCTTCACAATTTCGTTGACCTTGTGTTCGGCGAACCAATTGCCCCAAATATCGTTCAGTTGCTTTATCCCCAGCGACAATCTCCGGTGCTCGCTGTCGATTTTCAGGACTTTGGCCTGGACCGTATCGCCTTTCTTAAGCTTGTCACCCGGATTCCTTACGCGCTCCGTCCAGCTGAAATCGCTGACGTGAATCAGGCCTTCGATTCCCTCTTCAAGCTCGACGAACGCCCCGAATTCCGCCAGGTTCCGCACACGCCCGCTAACCACGCTGCCTACTGCATATTTCTCCGCGACGGCCGCCCACGGATCCGGCAGCGTCTGTTTGAGTCCAAGTGAGATGCGCCTCTGCTCCGGTTTCAAATCGAGCACCACCACTTCGACTTCATCCCCGCTCTTCACAATTTTCGAAGGATGCACCAGCCGTTTCGACCAGCTCATTTCGCTGACGTGCACCAATCCCTCGACTCCCGGCTCGATTTGCACGAAAGCACCGTAATCCGCTACGCCGACAACGCGGCCGCGCAGTCGCGTGCCTGCGGGGAATCTCTCCGGCACCGTGGTCCACGGATCGGGAAGAAGCTGCTTTCTCCCCAGGGATATCCGCATCTTTTCTTTATCGAACTTCAGGACCTGTACCTGAATTTCGTCGCCGACGGCCACCGCCTCCGATGGATGCTTGATGCGGCCCCACACCAAATCGCTGATGTGCAGCAATCCGTCCAGCCCGCCGAGATCGACGAATACGCCGTACTCCGTGATGTTTTTCACCTTGCCGGCGATCACAGTGCCTTCCGCGATCGACGCCGCGACGGTTTCCCTCTGCTTGCGCTGCTCTTCTTCGAGAATTGCGCGTCGGCTCACCACCACATTGCCGCGCTTGCGGTTCACTTTCAGCACGCGGCATTCAATTTCGCGGTCTTTCCACGAATCCAGGTCGTGCGTGGGCCGCAAATCGATCTGCGAAGCCGGTAAGAACGCTCGCACGCCAATGTCCACCACGAATCCGCCCTTGATGCGGTCCGCGATTTTGCCGGTGAGCGTCAGCCCTTCGCGGTGCGACTTCTCGATATTTTCCCAGACACGCCGCCGCCGCGCGCGCTGGTGTGAGAGGACAACGTATCCTTCCTTTTTTTCGTGCAGCCGCTCGACTTCAATCGTGTCGCCGGGCTGAAATGGAATTCCGCCCGTTTCCATGAACTCCTGCGCGGGGATCAGGCCCTCGAATTTCGCGCCGACGTCAATTACGACGCCGATTTCCGACACGGCGACCACGCGACCTTCGAAAATTTCGCCTTCGGGAGCGGCGGCCTGCGGGGCGGCGTACTGTTCGATGAGCTGCTCCATCGGCCCTTCGGTCGATTCGGCGTTCTCGGCCGCAGGTTCAGCGTTCACTGTGCCGTTTTGCTCAGAATTCTGTTCTGCGGCGTGTTCGACGGAAGCGGCCCGCGCGGAATTCGAATTGGAATCGCTGTTCGACGGCGCATCCACCTGCGCGATGGACGCCTCTTCCATCGCCGGCACGTCGCTCGCAGGAGTCACTGCGGGTTCTTCGGCTGTCGCCGCCTGAGCCGTGGAGATTTCGGGTACTGGGTTCTGGTGCTCGCCCGGCATTCCAAGGGCCTCCGTAGAAAATTCGCCCTGTAGTTCGAGAAATATCCTCGAAAGTTCCACCCATTGGGGACGAGCGGAAGAGGGGATGCAGCGGCCCTTAACGCGCTGTATCACAAGGATGATACGCGCCCGTGATTTGCATTGTCAACTGCGCCCGAGATGCGGTAGGGTCTCGGTTTGAATCTCGGGATTAGGAAGCGGATCTCTACTTATTTCCCACACTGACATCAGCCTGGACTCCGCGCCACGCCGGCTCAAACTATACTGAAGAGCTTCGGAGGAAGATTTGAGCATGGCAAAACTCGTCTATGGATTGAGTCAGTCCCTCGACGGCTATGTCGACCACATGAAGCTTGGGCCGCCTCCGCCTGGGGCCTTCCGTCACTTCCTCGAGCTGGTGCGTGGCCTGACGGGCCTCATCTACGGTCGCCGGATGTACGAGATCATGCGATATTGGGACGAAGATTCTCCTGATTGGGACGCGGAGGACCGCGAGTTCGCGGTGGCGTACCGGAGCCAGCCGAAGTGGGTCGTGTCGCAGTCCCTCAAGTCAGTTGGCCCCAACGCCACGCTTGTCGCGGATGACTTCGAGAAGGTGATACGCGGACTGAAGGCCGAGCTGGCTGGCGAGATTCACGTTGGCGGACCAGCCCTGGCGCAAAGCCTGACCGAGGCCGGTCTTATCGATGAATATCGACTCTACATCCGCTCCGTCGTGCTTGGTGGTGGCAAGCCATTCTTCGCCGGCACCCGGCCGCCGCTCCACCTGGTGGCCAGCGATTTAATTGTCGATGACATGATTCGGTTGACCTACGTTCCTGCCTGATCGCGCGACTCATCCGGACTTACCCATCTGATGGCCAACGACCTTCGCACCTGTCCTAAGGACAGCTTTTTCACCTGTCCCTTTTTCCGCCCCCAGAGCAGGTGCTTTTGCACACCGTCTCTTGCTACCCTTCTACGGTGACCATCACCTTCAGCGTGGACCTGTCCCTCACTCC
>DATEFX010000022.1:0-150221 GCA_035280405.1 Candidatus Acidiferrales bacterium
CTCCAATCCCGCCGCCGTGAAGAACCTCCGCGCGATGAAGCCGGGCGACAATCTCGTCATCTACGAGACCGGAGGCCGCAAGGCCTGCGCCGGGACCGCCACCGTGCTTTCCGTGGATGCCAGCGATCCCAAGAATCCGCAGGTCAGAATTCGCGCTGGAGCGCCACTGAAGAAGCAAACAACTCTCGCCGAGATGAAATCCAGCAAACTCTTCGCGGCCTCGCCTTTGGTCCGCATGGGCCGCCTGAGCGTCGTCCCTCTCACCGCAGCGCAATGCAGTTTTCTGACGAAAGCCTGAAGTGAAATATTCCCCGCGGCGCCGCCAGCTCTGTCGTTGACACAACTGCTCGCCCCCGTATAATTGTTTCGCCCCTTAGAATCGCTGCACTCAGCAGGCAGAATCTACGAGGAAAATTCTCAGGTGAACTCTCCAGTCCTATTTGCGCTCGGCACTCTCTTCGCGACCAATCCGCTCTCCTCGTTTCTTCATCGCCTGACGAACTCGACGTTTCGCGGCATCTATCAGCCCAACGCCTTCGATATGGCCATGATGCTTCCCTATTTCCTCGTCCTGATAGTCCTTGCGTCTTACGGAATCTATCGCTACGTCCTCGTTTACAATTATTACCGCTATCGCCGCCATGTTCCCGGCCCCGCGCCTGACATCGCCGAATGGCCCCCCGTAACCGTCCAGCTCCCCATTTTCAATGAGCGCTACGTCGTCGAACGCCTCGTCGACTGCGTCTCGCAGTTCGATTACCCGCGCGACAGATTCCAGATCCAGCTTCTCGACGATTCCACCGACGAAACTCAGGAAGTCGCACGCGGGTGCGTCGAGCGTTTCCAGCAGCTCGGCGTTCCCATTGAATATATTCATCGGGACAATCGCGAAGGATTCAAGGCCGGAGCTCTCCAGGAAGGTCTGAAATCCGCCACCGGCGAACTCATCGCCATCTTCGACGCCGATTTTCTCCCTCCCGCCGATTTTCTGCGGCGCACGGTTCCTTATTTCGTCGATGCCAGGCTCGCGATGGTCCAAACGCGCTGGAGCTACATCAACCGCGATTATTCGGCGCTCACGGAGGCCGAAGCAATCCTGCTCGACGGTCATTTCGTCATCGAACACGGCGCGCGCTTCCGCCGCGGCTCATTCTTCAACTTCAATGGCACCGGCGGCGTCTGGCGCCGCGCCGCAATTGAAGACGCCGGCGGCTGGCAGCACGACACGCTCACCGAAGACACGGATCTTTCCTATCGCGCTCAACTTCGCGGCTGGAAATTCATCTACTTGCCGGAAATCGATTGCCCTTCCGAGTTGCCCGTCGAAATGAACGCCTTCAAATCCCAGCAGGCGCGCTGGGCCAAGGGCCTGATGCAGACCGCGTTCAAAATTCTCCCGCGAGTCTTGCGCTCCGACGTGCCCGGCTACGTCAAGTGGGAGGCCTTTTTCCACCTCACCGCGAATATCAGCTATCCGCTGATGGTTCTGCTCTCTGTGATACTGCTCCCCGCGATGATCGTCCGCTTCTATCAGGGCTGGTTCCAGATGCTTTTGATCGATTTGCCGCTGTTTTTGGCATCTACGTGTTCAATCTCGAGCTTTTATCTGGCATCGGAACGGATCCTGTACCCGAAAACTTGGTACCGCACGATTCTGTACATGCCATTCGTCATGGCCATCGGCATTGGCCTCTCCGTTCGCAATGCCGTCGCCGTCCTCGAAGCGATTTTCGGCAAGCAGTCCGAATTCGTCCGCACTCCTAAGTATCGCGTCGAATCCCACGGCCAGCGCGGCGCATGGCTCAAACGCAAATACCGCAAGCGCGCCGGCTGGATTCCCTACGCGGAGATTCTTCTCGGCGTCTACTTCACCGCCACGGTCATCTACGCGCTCGAAAATCAGAACTACTTCACGATTCCCTTCCTGCTCCTCTTTGTCTGGGGTTATCTCTATACCGGAGTGATGTCCCTCGCCCAGGGCCTCTTCGAACGCTTCCGCCTCGGCCATGCTCCCGAAGCCGCCGAGATTCGCCCCGCCGCCACCGGCGTCCCCGGCTTCTGACCGCAGGCTTCGGTAGCTCGCTTGCCGTCGTTGACCAACCTCGCGCCGCGCCGTTATAATGTTTGCTCAATCGAATTTCATCGAGGGAATCGCTGCCGGAAATCTAGCCTGCAGAAGGGTCCCAGAACATCATCAGGAGCATTTCATGGTCAAGGCAACACAACTGCGCCCCGGCATGGTCATTCAGCACGAGGGCAATCTCTATTCCGTCTTCAGCGTCGAGCACCGCACGCCGGGCAACAAGCGCGGCTCCATGCAGACCAAGATGCGCAACCTCAAGACCGGCTCCATCATCGACTATCGCTTCCGCGCCGAGGAATTCGTCGAGCGCGCCATCATGGACGAAGTCGAATACGAATATCTCTACAACGATCCCGAAGGCTGGCACTTCATGAATCAGCAGACTTACGAGCAGCTCGCTCTCGGAAAAGAAATCCTCGGCGATACGGTGGACTATCTGATTCCCAATCTGCAACTCAAAATCGAATTCTACGAAGGCAAGCCGCTCGGCGTCCTTCTCCCGGACACAGTCGACCTCGCCGTCACCGACACGGAACCGACCGTGCAGAAAGCCACCGCCAGCGCCGTGATGAAGCCAGCGAAACTCGAAACCGGCCTCACCATCAACGTCCCGCCCTTCGTCAACAACGGCGACAAAGTCCGCGTCGACACTTCCGAAGGCCGCTACATCCAGCGCGTCTAGCGCAACCTCACATCAATGTAAGGACACGGCTTCAACCGTGCCGTAAGCCGCAGCTCATCAGGGGTTTTAACCCCTAAAGCGCGTCATTCCCGTCTTCACTTCTGCGCGACGGCCGACTTCTTCTCAAACACTCTCGCGAATATCGCCTCCACGTTTTTCAATTGCCGCGACAAATCAAACGTCTTCTCGATCGCCGCCTTGTCCATGAACCGTGCGATATTCGCATCCGCCGCCACGCGCTCCCGAAAACTCGTCTCCGACTCCCACGCCGCCATCGCGTGCCCCTGCACCCACTTATAAGCGTCCTCGCGCGGCGCGCCATGCTCGACCAAATCCTGCAACAGTTGCCCCGAGAAAACCAATCCCTGCGTCGCGTCCAGATTCCTCCGCATCCGCTCCGGGAACACCTTCATCTTCCCCACAATCTCCGTCATTCGCGCCAGCATGTAGTCCACCAGGGTCGTCGAATCCGGCAGAATGACGCGCTCCACCGAACTGTGCGAAATGTCCCGCTCGTGCCACAGCGCGACGTTCTCCATCGCCGCCACGGAATTCGCCCTCACCACGCGGGCCAGCCCGCAAATCTGCTCGCATCCGACGGGATTCCGCTTGTGCGGCATCGCCGAGCTGCCGCGCTGCCCTTCGCCAAACGGCTCCTCCGCCTCGCGCACTTCCGTCCGTTGCAGGTGGCGGATTTCCAGCGCCATCCGCTCGAGCGACGCTGCCGCCACGGCCAGCGTCGCCAGATAATTCGCGTGGCGGTCGCGCTCGATCACTTGCGACGCCACCGGCGCGACGCCCAGCCCCAGCCGCGCGCAAATCTTCTGCTCGATCTCCGGCCCCAGGTGCGCGCAAGTCCCCACCGCGCCCGCGATCTTGCCGACAGCCATTTCTTTCGCCGCTTCTCGCATCCGCGCCAGGTCGCGGCGGTTCTCGTCGAACCAGTTCGCGATTTTCAGCCCGAACGTGATCGGCTCCGCGTGCACGCCATGCGTCCTCCCGATCTGCGGCGTGTCCTTGAACTCCCACGCGCGCCTCTCCAGCACTTCCCCGAATCGAACGAGCCCGTTCTCGATCAGTTGCGACGCCTCGCGAACGAGCAGCGCCTGCGCGGTGTCCACCACGTCGTTTGACGTCAGCCCGTAGTGCAGCCAGCGCGCCGCCTCCGCGTCGCCCACCGATTCGCCCACGGCCACCGTGAACGCGATCACGTCGTGCTTCACGCGCGTCTCGATGTCCAGGATTTTCGCGACGTCAATCTTCGCGCGTTCCCGCAGCCGCGCCGCCGCCGCTCGCGGGACGATCCCCGCCTCCGCCAGCGTCTCCGTCGCGGCCAGCTCCACGTCAAGCCATTTCTGGAACTTGTTCTCCTCGCTCCAGATTCGCCCCATCTCCCCCCGCGTGTATCTCGCTATCAAGCGATTTCCTCCACGTTGATATTACTCGAATTGCGGGTGTGCTGCAGTGAACAATCCAAATCAAAAAGTGCGAAATAGGGACGATTAGAAATGGCTCCGACCCTTTGTTTTCTATCACTTACGAGGATTTCTAATCGCGGAGAGGGACGATTAGAACTGGATGCTGGAGGCTCGAAGCCGGAAGCTGGATAGAAACCGCTTCCGAAATTATCGAATAGGAATTGGGAAGTGGTTGAATTGGCGGTATTTAGTGAAAAGTCTAATTTCGCTTGGCGGTTTGCGAGCAGGCTTCGCGGATTAAGCGCGGGAATCACGGAGGCAGGGAGGCATGGAAGCAAGGAAAAAGCATCTCGCGACAAGCGTAATTCATTTGCGATCAGGATTTCATAAGTGCTTTGTTTGCAGGCACATGACTCTTCGGGACTGTGCGTTTCATTTGCGATCAGCGAGTTCAGATTACAGTTAACAGTCGAGAGTCGAGAGCGGGAGAAGCCCTTCGACCCGTCGTCTTGCACCTCGTTTCCAGCGTCCCTCATAACTCCCCCGTTGAAACGCCAGAGTCCGCCAGAGGCGGGCAGGCCCCGAGGAAGATTGTCGGGGCGGCAAATGCATTTGCCCGGTACTCCGACTGCTGGCGTCCATCAAGAGATACTGTATACCAAATCATAAACTTTGTCAAGAAAAAAATGTGAGTGAGCCGGTGTGCGTAGAGAGCCGGTTCGCCAACTCGACGAAGGCCGGTGCTGGCCTGGACGAGGCCGCGCACTGACGAAATCATGCGGAATCGAGAAGGCACTGCCAAAACGCAACCAAAAGCAGAACCGCCGCCGCCATGCGACTGATTCCCCGCCAATGACTTGAGGGCTTCGTTTTGGGCACCCGAGTCCGCATCGGCAACGCTCAGCGCGAGCGGGTGGCAACAAGCATTAAACCGTGCCACCTACAAGTGGAGGTTTCCTCACAACACAGCTAGGAGGGTTTCTTGCGCGTGGACGGACGCGGCGCGCGCCAGCCGAAGGCGCGGAAGCGGTCCGTCTCCTGAATCTGGACGCGGAAGCCGCCGAGCTCGAGCGGGAAGGAAGCGTGCGGCTTGCCCTTCTCGACGAGGATGAGGATAGCGGGTTCGGCGGGATTGTCGAGACTGGACGTGACGCCGACGCCGAAAACGGCAGAGTCCTTGCCCGGGCGAGCAGGCTTCATGAGCGAATCAACGTATTTCGCCTTCACGGCCGCGGCGGCGGCGATCTGCACCTGAGTCGGAGTTGCGGCCGGCGGCGGGCCAGCCTGTTTCACAAAAGCGGCCGTCGTTTCCTGGTCGAGAATGCCGGCCTTCGAAACTGAGCTGGCTTCGGCGACGCGCGTGGGCACGCCGTCAAGGCTGCGTGGCAGAGGATGCGCGAGCATCTCACCCGTGCGCACGAACACGACGACGGCGGCGCGATCGGGGCGGTCGAGGCTGGGCGCCACGCCGACGGCCAAGACGGCGGAGTCGGACATGAGATTTGCCGCGTATTTATTCTTGACGCCTTCGGCGCGCGACATTTCCGCAGCCGAGGGACCCGGAGCGGCGGATTGGTTCGCGGAGTTCTGGCGGCCGGCGGCGAAAGCGTCGGCGCCGCTCGACGTGCAGCCGACGACAGGGCCGCGCGAGGCGGGGCCGACGAACGTCGGCGTGTTGTTGCTCGAGTCGACGAGGCTGGCGAGGACGGTGGCGACGGGATTGGCGACGGTGCTCGTCGAATTGCCAGCGAAGAGCAACGCAACAGGCTGCGCGCCGGCCTGCGAGACAATGAGCGAACCAGAGTCGCCTCCGGCGCTGAACACGCCTCCGTTGATTTCGATCTGATTGGTGAACGTGGCCGTGAACTTCTGGCCGCCGACGCCCTTCGTGTACTGAATCGAGGCGGTAAGATTCACGGCTTCGACGGTGGAGCAGGTGAGGCCGGTGGTGCGGCCGCTCTTGGCGACGGCGGTGCTATTGGGCACAAGCGAACTGACGGGAAGAATGGCGCTCGCGGGAGGCTCGGGAGCGCAGCAGGTGTTGATGTCGCCCGTCTCACTGAGATCGAGGATGTTGCCGGCGGTGGAGACCGCGCCGGAGACCACCTGGGCGATGGCGGCATCGGCGGGAGGCATGCACTTCGTGGTGCAGCCGGACGGCTGCTCGAGCGTGATGAACTGAGAAAGTTTCGCGACGGTGGTCGTGCCAGAGCTGGCAACGCAGGGGCTGGGGGCGTCAACAAGGCCCGGCTGGTTGATGGCATCGCCAATGGCGCCGGCATCGCTATCAGCCAGGACGTGATTGTTGCTGAGAATGAATTGCGTGCCGGCGCGCGTGACGAGAGAGCCGAGCGTGCCGCTTTCGCATTGGGTGGAATTTTCGTTGTTCACGTTGCCGCCAGACGTGCCGAGGGAGACGGGCGTGGATTGGGCGGATTGATTGTCGGGCACGATGGTGACGGTGGCGGTGGCGGAGACGCCCTGCGCGGTGGCGGAGACGGTGACCGGAACGGCTTTATCGGTGGAAGGGTTGACCGGAACCGATTCCGGCGCCTGATAGAGGCCGCTCGCGGAGATCGTGCCGACCGAAATGTTGCCTCCGGCGATGCCGTTCAGGGCCCAGGTGACGGACTGGCTGGACCCGCCTTGAACGGAGAATTGCTGCGTCTTGAGAGGAGCAAGAGTTGCTGCACGAGGAGAAAGGGAGGCGGAGCTGGAGCTGATGATGGTGATCACGGCCTGACCAACTTTCGACGGGGCGACTTCGGGAGTGGCGGTGATGGCGACGGTCGAAGGATTGGGGACAGACGAAGGCGCGGTGTAAAGGCCCGTGGTGGAGCCGATCGTGCCGTCGGCGGAGCCGCCGACGATGGCCCAGGTGACCGTTTGATTCGAGCTATTGGCCACGGTGGCGGAGAACTGGACAGTGCCGTTCAAGGTGACGCTGGTGATACCGCCGTCGGTGACGGTAACGCTGACGGGAGGGTTCGAGCCGCCGCAGGACGCGACTGCCATGAGGAGCGAAACGATCGAAAGCGCGCGCAAGGGGCGGAAGCGCATGCGAGTCAAAGGTCGATTTGGGAAATATCCGCGCAAGCGAGAGGAAGTCCAATTCATGCCGACCATTCGAACGCTACTTTGTTCGATGCAGAATCGGGGCGGGTGTTGCTTGGAGCGGACGCAGGAAACGCTGACACGAAAAGTCAGGATTTATTTTGGCAGGCGGAGCAGAGGCCGCCGATTTCGGTGCGGGCGACGGAGATGGACATGCCGCAGTCTTTTTCGATCTGCTGCTTGAGGCGCTCGTAGAGTTCGCTTTCAAATTCGCGGACTTTGCCGCAGCGAAGGCAGGCGACATGGATGTGGTCGCGCGGGCCGTGGCTTTCGTAATAATGGCGATGGCCGCGAAGATGGAGGAGATCAAGCTCGTCGATCAGTCCTTCGTGCTTCAGCAGGTCGAGCGTGCGATAGACCGTGACGCGAGTGATCTCGGGATCGACTTTCCGAGCGCGGGCGAGGATTTCGGTGGCGTCGAGATGACGGGCGGCGGTGTCCATGACTTGAAGGACGACGCGGCGCTGGCGCGTGAGGCGGATCCCGCGCGAGGCGAGCTGACGCTGCAAATTGCCGGGCGTGGCTTCGACGTTGATGCGTTCGCCAGTGGAGACGCGATGGCCGGTGGCTGCAGGCATGCTAGTGACCGGGGAAGAGGCGGACGATGTCGTAGTACATCACGAAGCCGAAGATCGCGAGCAGAAAAACCAGGCCGACCTGGACGAAGCGCTCCTTCACGGCGAGGCTGAGATCGCGACGAAGCGTGCCTTCGATGGCGAGCATGAGGACATGGCCGCCGTCGAGAATCGGGATGGGAAGGAGATTCAGGATGCCGAGGTTGATGCTCAGGAACGCCATGAAGAAAATAAATTCGGCGGCGCCGAGCTTAGCCGCTTCGGTGGACATGTGCACGATGCCGACGGGCCCGGCGAGATCCTTAAGTGAGACGCGTCCTGTGAAGAGGCCCACGAGAACCGCCATGACCTGCTTCACCATCGAAACGTTCTGATTCCAGGATTCCTGCGCGGCTTTCATCACGGGATAGGATTCGTGAACAGTGTCGAGGATGCGCGTGTAGCCGACGACCCAGCGCTTGCCGCCGCCGTCGCCGGGATCGGTGTCGACGGGGACCATGGTGAGCGCAAGATCCTTGCCGTCGCGGCGGACGATGAGATCCACGGGCTTGCCCGGAGACTTCTGAATCATGTCTTGCAAGGCAGCGAAGTTGACGGCCGTCTGGCCATTCGCGGAAATGATTTCATCGCCGGATTTGAGGCCAGCTTTCGCGGCGGGAAGATTCGCATCCACGCGATCGACGATGACGCGCTCTTTCGGATAGCCGAGGAGGCTGAAAATGTCGCTGACGTTCTGGGGCACGGCGACGGTGAGGGGAAGCGTCTTGCCGGAGCGGTCGACTTCAACTTTCAAATCATGGCCGGGAACGATCAGAGAATTAGAGCCGGCCTGCTCCCAGTTGGAAATTTTCGTGCCATTGATGGAGACGATCGTGTCGCCCGGGAGAATGCCAGCTTTCGATGCGGGCGAATCCGAAAAAACTCCGGCGACGTGGACCTGCTGGTGGAGATAGGAAGCGACGGGCATGCCGACGACGTAGAGCCCCCACATCAGGACGAGCGCGAGGACGGCGTTCATGATCGGGCCGGCGAGAATGATGAACAGGCGCTGCCAGCGGGGCTTGCCGAGAAATTCGTCGGGCGCGCCGGTGAGCTCTTCGGCGGGATTTTCGCCCGCCATGCGGACGTAGCCGCCGAAGGGAAAGACGCTCAAGCGATAATCCGTGGCGCCGCGTTTCCAGCCGAAGATGCGATTGCCGTAGCCGATGGAGAAAACGTCAACGCGGACGCCGAAAAGTTTCGCGACGATGAAATGCCCCCACTCGTGGACGAGCACCATGATTCCGAGGCCAACGATGGCGAGAGCGATGCCGACCCAGGTGTGCGTCATCTCTTAATTCTTCCTCTTGGCGATCTCTTCATGCGCCATGCGGCGTGCTTCGCGGTCGGCGTCAAGAACGTCAGCCATGGAGCGCAGCGGGACTTTCGGCATGCGATCGAGAACACGCTCTATCACTTTCGCGATGCCGGTGAACACGAGGCGCCCATCCAAAAATGCCGCGACGCTTTCTTCATCGGCGGCGTTCAGAGCGCAAGGCAATGCCCCGCCCTGCTTCATGGCTTCGCGGGCCAGCGAGAGGCACGGAAACTTTTTCCAGGGCACGGGTTCGAAGTCGAGCTGCTTCAATTTCGCCCAATCGAGCGCGAAACCATTGGACGCGATGCGCTCCGGATAGGTTAGCGCATATTGGATGGGCATGCGCATATCCGTCGGGCCGAGCTGTGCGAGAATCGAACCATCCACGAATTCGACCATGGAGTGAATCGTAGACTGCGGGTGGATGACGACGTCGATCTGATCCGGCCGCATGCCGAAAAGCCAGCGCGCTTCGATCACTTCAAATCCCTTGTTCATCAGCGTGGCGGAATCCGTGGTGATGCGCCTGCCCATCTTCCAATTTGGATGCGCGAGGGCTTGTTTTGGTGTGACGGACTTCAATTTCGAGATGGGCGTGGTGCGGAAGGGGCCGCCGGAGGCGGTGAGGACGAGCTTTTTCACTTCCTGGCGCTGGCCGCCGCGAAGGCACTGGTGAATCGCGTTGTGCTCGCTGTCGACGGGCAGAACGGCGACATTGCGGCGCGCGGCCGCGGCCATGACGAGTTCGCCGGCGGCGACGAGGACTTCTTTATTGGCGAGCGCGAGAGATTTGCCCTGCTCGACCGCTTTGTAGGTTGCCGGCAGACCGACCACGCCGACGGCGGCGGAGAGAAGAATGTCAGCGTCGGGATGCGTGGCGACGCGATCGAGGCCTTCAGCACCGCAGAGGATTTCGGGCAGAGGATCTAGCTTGGCGGCGGAGAGGCGGTCGCGAAGCTCTTTCGCGCCTTCGCAGGTGGCGACGGAGACAATTTTCGGGCGGTGTCTCGCGGCCTGTTCGGCGGCGAGCTTGACGTTCGAACCCGCGGCGATGGCGACGACTTCGAATCTGCCGGGCAGCGAGTCCACCACCTGAAGACACTGGCGGCCAATCGAGCCTGTCGAGCCGAGAATAGATATGCGTTTCACTCGCGATGTAGTGTGGCGTGAGGCAAGATAAGAATTTTCGCTAAGACATTATTGTAATGCAAAGCAGCGCCACCGGGAAACAGAGGATGTCTACCCTTATTCGTATCTTAAGGCGACCATCGGATCGACGCGCATGGCGCGCCGCGCGGGGATATAGCAGGCGGCCAGGGCAACCACAAGCAGCAATACAGCCACACCGGCAAAGGTGAATGGGTCCGTGGCGCTGATGCCGAAAAGCAAACTCGATAAGAGCCGCGTCATCTCGAGCGATGCAACGACGCCAATGGCCAGGCCAATTACCGCCAGCTTCATCCCTTGCGTGAGAATTAAACGCATCACCCGCGCCGGCTCCGCGCCCAGCGCCATGCGAATGCCGATCTCATGCGTGCGCTGTGCGACGACGTAGGCAATGGTGCTGTAAATCCCGACCGTTGCAAGCAAGAGCGCCAGGGCGCCAAAACTTCCCAGCAGAACAGAGCGGAAGCGCGCGCTGCCTTCAGAATCGTATATGAGCGAAGAGAGTGGACGGACGTCCTGCAGAGGCAGAGACGAGTCGAGAGCGTGGATTATCGCGGACACAGCGCTGGCAAGAGATGAAGGGCTACCTTTGGTTCGGAGAACGAGACTCATCATTCTCCAAGCCTCCTGCGTGTAGGGCACGTACAACATATACTGAGGGGCTTCCGCTAAACTTTTGTCCTTCACGTCTCCAACAATGCCGATAATTTCGCTGACGTAAGGAGCGGGGAAGCCGCGGATCTTCAACTGTTGTCCTAGGGGATCCTCATTGCTGAACAGGCGGCGCGCTAGTTCCTCGCCGATGATCACGACATTGGAGGCGCCCGGCGCAGAATCATTTTCACGGAATTCGCGTCCGCGAAGCAGTGGAATGCGCATCACCCGAAAGTAATCCGGGGTCACCGAGTGAGTGAGGGCCATTGGTTCCTGCTCGGGTCGCAGGGGCGGCTGGCCTACCACGCTGAAGTTATAGCCGAGAGTTGTCACGGTAAACGGGATAGGGAGCCCCGCAGCGGCATCTTCCACGCCGGGAAGGGCCTTGAGGCGCGTGACGGCTTGGCGAAAGAACGTGGTGCGCTGTTCGGGAGTAACGTACTCTGATTGAGGCAATGCGACATCCGCTTTGAGAATGGACTGCGAATCAAAACCGGGCATCACTTCGGTTAGACGATGAAGACTGTTGAGCAAGAGCCCGGATCCGATGAGCAGAATGAACGCCAGGGCAACCTCCGTGGCGACGAGGACACTGCGTGTCCATTGACGCTTCAACCCAGAGGTCGAGCTTTGGCCGCACTCGCGAAACGCTTGGCTTAGATCGAGGCCGGACGATTGCCAAGCAGGGGCTAGGCCAAAGAGCACTCCGGCAGCCATCGAAATGACAGAGGTAAAAGCCAGAACCCAGGCATCCAGCCGAATTGCACGAATATGCGGAAGCTGGGCGGAAGCGAAAGTGTTAATGCCCTTAATCCCTCCGTAGGCCACAGCCATCCCTGCCGCACCCGCACAAACTCCAAGAAGAATGCTTTCGGTAAGAAGCTGGCGAAACACGCGCGATCGCGCAGCGCCCAGTGCGAGGCGCACGGCGATTTCCTTGCCGCGCATTGTCGCGCGGGCGAGAAGCAGGTTGGCGACGTTGGCGCACGCGATGAGCGCCACGAAGCCCACAGCCCCAAACAGAATCAGAAGAACAGACTGAACATTCCCAGAGATGAGCTTCCTGAGATTTTCGACGTGGGCCACCTCGGGGCCGCCTAAATTGTATTGCCGAACCAGGTGGTTCGCGATGACTCCAAGTTCCGATCGCGCTTGGGCAGCGCCAACTCCGGGAGCCAGGCGTCCAATCGTAAAAAAATAATAGAAGCTGCGATAATCGATAAACTTCGAGTAGCTGGTGGTTTGCTCGATCGGGACCCAGAACTGGACAGGTGGCTCTCGATCTGGGAACCGAAAACTCCCCGGCATTACTCCTATTACCGTGAATGCCTCGCTATCGAGCAGAAGTGTCCCGCCGACGATCTGAGGATCGGCGCCGAGTTGGCCCCGCCAAAGTTGTTCGCCAATGACGACGACGCGAGGCGCGTTCTTGACATCATCTGAAGGTTCGAGAGTGCGGCCCAGAAGCGGCATCACACCCAGCGTCGCGAAAATTCCGGAGCTTGCGAGCGCGCCATGAACGACAGTTGGTTGGCCACGGCCGACGAGCGCCATGTCTGTATATTGGTAGGCACCCATGTTGGAAAACGATCGCGCCTGACGCTGCCAATCAAGAAAGGTTGGATACGATTCGTAGCTGGGGAAGCCGGCGAATCCGCCGGGGGTGCCTGGCGACGTCTCGCCGATGACAACGAGCTGACTGGACTGTGCAAAAGGCAGCGGTTCCAGAAGAACAGAATTTACGACGGAAAAGATGGCGGTGTTGGCGCCGATGCCAAGGGCGAGGGTGAGGACGGCGACGGCGGTGAAGCCGGGCGATTTGCGCAACATGCGCAGGCCATAGCGAACGTCCTGCGCGAGCGTTTCGAGCCACTGAAGTCCCCACGCGCGCCGGACGTCTTCTTCAATCTTCAGAGAGTTGCCCAGCGCGCGGTGCGCAGCGCTGGCAGCGTCTTTCGGCGACAACCCGGCGGCCTGCTGGTCTTCTTGTTCCAGATGAAGATGATCTCGCAACTCGCGCGCGAGCTCGGCGTCGCGTGCCCGGCGGCGATACCACGGGAGCCAAGATGCGAACTTGCGCCAGATGGTCATGTTATTTCTCTCCCCAGACTCGGCTAACCGCTGGCTTGGGCAGCCCCGGCGAGCGGCACGCGCCTGAGGTGCGGCGCAGTGGCGCTCGGGTGTCAAGGTTAAGAAAATTCAAACTGACCAACCGCGCTGCGCGGCCGAGTCCATCACGCGCCCAATCGACGCGACCAGTTGCCGCCACTTAGAATGTTCAGCCATCAGTTGCTTCTTGCCCACGGGTGTGAGCCGGTAATATTTGAATTCGCGCTTTCCGCCCCGCAGCGTCTCCCACTTGGCGCTGAGCCAGCCTTTGCGTTCGAGGCGGTGCAGCGCCGGATAAAGCGAGCCATGCTCGACCTGCAAGACATCCTCCGTGGTGCGCTGGATGTGCTTGGCGATCTCGTGGCCGTGCGCGGCGCCCAGCGCCAGCGTCCGCAGGATCAGCATGTCCAGCGTGCCTTGCATCAGTTCCAGCCTGCGCTTCGCTTCTTCTTGGCTTCGCATGGTAGATACCCTACCCTAAGTGAGGGTAGACGTTCAACCATTATTTTCGATTTGCGGAAGGCTTGCCGAGGAGGGGGCATCGATCTCGTATTCGGTCTGAACGAGGCCGCCTTTATAGGAGCGCGTGGCGATGTGGCGAAGGGAGATGTCGCGGGGGAGCGGGCCGAACAAGGGGATGCCTGCGCCGATCAGTATGGGCACGCGCGTGACTGTCATCCGGTCGATGCAACCGGCGGCGAGGAAGCGTTGAATCGTGACGCCGCCGTCTATGTAGGCGTGTTCGAAGCTGCGGGATTTGAGCTGCTTTACGATTTCCGCCGGTTCCCCCGACAGCTGCTCGACTACGCCGCCTTTGATGGACGAAAAGTCGAGCGGACGGCTACTGAGTACGACGACGGGCTTCTTTCCGTACGGGCAGTCGCCGAATGTGAGCACGACTTCGAAGGTCTTGCGGCCGATCACTACGACGTCGACGCTCGCGTAGAATTCGTCAAAGCCGTGAGGCTCATGCCCGCCCGCGTCCAGGAAATCGAGAGCGTGATCCGGGCGGGCGAGAAAGCCATCGACGCTGACTCCACAAAAGACTGAGAGTTTAATAGGGAGCCTCCTGAGTTGGGGGTAGTGTACTTATCGAATGAAAGTTCGGCAAGAAGACCGAAGGCTTGCGTATTTCATGGCGCGAATGTTCAAGGACGAAGTTGGAGGAGCCATTCAGCGGCGAGCCAGACGACCGGAGCGGCCAAAATCAAGCTGTCGATGCGGTCGAGCATGCCGCCGTGGCCCGGAAGCAGCGCGCCGGAATCTTTCGCGCCGGCGCCGCGCTTATAAGCCGATTCAACCAGATCGCCGACTTGTCCGGCGACGTTTGCGAGCGCGGCGGCGACCAGCCAGGGAGTGAGATCGCTTCCCCGCCACCACGCGAACGCGTACCCGACGATGAGCGAGCCGAGGACGTTGCCGAGGGCTCCTTCCCAGGTTTTCTTCGGACTGAGAGCGGGAGCCATCTTCGTGCGGCCAATCGATTTGCCGGTGAAGTAGGCCAGAGAATCACCGGCCCAGATAAGAGCGAGAGTGAACAAGACGAGGATGCGGCCGCCGCCAGCACGGCTATCTATGCGAGCCAGATAGCTGAACGGCAAGGCGATCATCAGCAGGCCGCCAGCGCTGACGGAAATGCCGGGCAAAACATCTGCCAGGGGTTTGCGGCTGGCGATGCCGATGAGTGCGGCACCGAGGACAAACGCGAGAAAAACAGCTTCCAGCGGGACGGCCGGAGCGCCGTGAACCAGTTCCCAGCCGGAGCCGAATTGGTGGATGCCCACGCTTCCGGCAGCCCATTGCGCGTAGAAAAGCCCGGTGGCCCAGATGAACGTCCAGATTTGGAAGGCGCGGAGGCCCATTTGGGAGGAGAGTTTGAAGAATTCCTGAAGGGCGAGGAGCGCCACCAGGGCGGCCAGGACAGCGACTAGCCAGGATGGTCCCCAGTACACGACGACAACGACGATGGGGATCAGCACGGCGGCGGTGATGACGCGCTTCAGCATGTGATTGACCCGCGAATTTTTGCCTCGTTCGTCACATCCGACTCAGCGATATCAGTTCCGCGCAGAAGCTGGTGGCTCAAAGCTTTGCGATAACGTCAAGCGCCAGCGTTTTCTCCTTCGCTTTTATCTGATCATCCGGGAAGCCGGTGACGAGGAGGTCAAAAACGGAGTTTCCCTTCTTCACTGTGAGAGTTGTCGCGCTGTGAGGGCTAATGACGTAAACCGCATCGTCGCCGATGCCGCTGACCTCCGTCTTGGTAATGCCATTACCTATGGGCATCTTCGCATAGGCAAAAGACTGAACGTCTTTGAGCGTGAGCGTGACTTGCTTCATCTTGTCCGCGGAAGGGCTGGCCGGAATCCATTTGCAGAACCGAATCATGAAGCGTTTGCCTGGACCGGCCTTGACGCCGAGAACAGAGCTGATCTGGTCGGGTGTCAACAGCGCACATGGGTCGATCGGCGGCGCGGCGTATGCGGCGCCCGGGATCCAGAGTGTAAAAACAACCAATGTTCCTAGAGCCGAGGCGAAATTCAAACTGTGCTTCATGATGGCCTCCTTCGAAAAGTTTCCGTCACCAAATAATTCCAGAACGGTCACAGGGACCCGAGATTCGCAGCCATAGATGAAACATTCGTCAGCCTTGCGCGCCGTTGCCGGAGGCGCGATGCCCGCCCGGGCGGCCAGGCGAGCCGAGGCCGCCGTAGCGGCGTTCGCGGCGCTGAAACGTCAGGATGGCTTCGAGAAGCTTCTCGCGCGAGAAATCGGGCCAGAGAGTTTCGGTGATGTAAAGCTCGGCGTAGGCGATTTGCCAGAGGAGGAAATTGCTGACGCGCATCTCGCCGCTGGTGCGGATGAGAAGGTCGGGATCGGGAAGGCCGGCGGTGTAGA
This sequence comes from Candidatus Acidiferrales bacterium, assembly GCA_035280405.1. Taxonomy (GTDB): domain Bacteria; phylum Acidobacteriota; class Terriglobia; order Acidiferrales; family UBA7541; genus DAHUXN01. The sequence goes on from DATEFX010000022.1 coordinate 16,058, forward strand.
GATGATCCGAGATGGAATCCTCGTCGGCGTGGAAGGCGGAGAGGCCATTGAGGCGGACGCGGTCGAGAATGGCGTTGAAGGCGTCGACGAGTTCGGCGCGGCCGCCGTAGTTGAGCGCGACGATGAGCTTCATGCCCGTGTTTGGCGCGGTGAGGCGCATGGCTTTTTCGATGTCTTTGCGGACGGCTTCGGGCAATTGCGCGGAGCGTCCGATGACGAGGAGGCGGATGTTGTTTTTGTGAATGATGGGCAGCTCTTTTTTCAGGTACTCGCGGAGAAGGCGCATAAGGAAATCGGTCTCGGCCTGCGGGCGGCGCCAGTTTTCGAGGGAGAAAGCGTAGAGAGTGAGAGCGGGGACTTTCAACTTCGCACAGGTTTCGATGGTTTCACGCGCGATTTTCACTCCGGCGCGATGGCCGGCGATGCGCGGCAAATGGCGGCGCTCGGCCCAGCGGCCGTTGCCGTCCATGATGATGGCGATGTGGTGCGGCAGGCGCTTCAGTTCAATTTGCTCGAGAAGAGCGGCTTCGCCGCGGGCGGCGGGCTTCAGAAGTTCAATGGCTTTCACTATATTCGCTCAAGGGAATCGAACGAAACGTAACATAGACAGAAACACGAAGCAAACGAGGGTGAACCTAGAGCGTTGCCGTGGCCTTGAAGAAGGTATAGCAGAAAGTTCCATCGGACTCGGTGGCGCGGTAGAGGTCGGCAATTCCTCTGTCCCAAGCCGGCTGGTCAATCAATCCGAGGGAAAGGGCCTGATCGCGGACGCCTTCGACCATGGCGATGAACGTATTTCTGGTAAAGCTCTCGACCAAATCGGGGCGGCTGCTATCGACGTACACCATTCGCGGACTGACGTGCACGTCGCGGAGTCCCGCCTCACGGACCAGCGGGTAAAGCCGACGGCCAACGAGGGAATCGCCGCCGAGCCGCGCCTGTAAGTCGATCAAACATTGCACAGCGAGGGAGGCCGAGGGCGACGGCGGATGGCAGTACCAAGAGCCGTGGTCGCCTTCGATGGCCGTGAGCAAACCGCCCTTGCGGAGAAGACGCGTAACCGCGCGCAGGGCAGCGACAGGATCGGAGAGATTCTCCAAGACGAAGCAGACGAAAACGTGATCGAATTGGCCGTCGTCGAAAGGCAAGTGAAAGATATCGGCGAGCCTGAATTCGACATTCCGGTGCCCTGCGGACACGACGCGCTGACGCGCCTGCTCAAGCGACTCGGGCGATATGTCGACCGAGATGAGGTGGGCTTGCGGATTGCGCGCCGCAAGATGAACCGTCTGGGCACCAGTGCCGCAGCCACATTCGAGAACCAGGCTCCCCTGCGCAAAAACCGTGTCGTGATGAAGCAGGTCGGCGAGCGCGTTGGCTTGGTCCGCGAGACGCAGGGATTCGCGGGAGGAGTACCCGTGGACGTAGCGAGTTTCGTGCATTGTTCTTTGAGCCAATCACACTGACTTTGGGATGTCTACATCTGGAGCCGGGAGCTAATCCTGGCGCTTGAGCTTGAGGCGGCTCTTATTTTCTTCGAGGAATTTGCGCAAGGAATCGGCGACATCGAGGAGGCGAACCCATTGCTCGTAGTACAGAGTCACCGGAAAGCGGCCGAGGCCATAGACGCTGACGCCGCCTTTTTCGCCGACGCGAAATTCGAGGCTGCCACGAGGGCGGCCTCCGGCCTGCTTTTCCAGCTCCGCGATTCGCGCGAGCAACTCTTCTTTGCTTGGTTCGGGCATGGGGCGATGTCTCCAATCTTGCCTGAGAGAATCTTACCATCCGCACACTTCGGGCTCCAACTTCGGCAAGCGCAAGGATTATTCTTGAAAGACGTTCGCCTCGGAGAGCGCGGTTAAGGTGATTCCTTGTGGCCGAACGTGAAACCTTCGGCGCTGCGGCCCAGCCATCGGACCATGGCCAGCATGCCGTCCACTTCCATTCGGCCGCCGCGCTTGGTGCGTGTGAGCGTCGAGGCGCTGACGCCGATATTCGCGGCAACTTCGGACCAAGTCATGCCGCGCGAGCGGCGCTGGGCGTCGAGAGCGGCATAGAGCGCAGCAGAATTGAAACGGCCGCGTGAATATGGTCTCACGTCCACAATGCTCTCAGAGAGCTCGAGGAATCACAAGGAATGCAGGATCCGGAGCCGGCCGGACTGTTGAGCAGGTATGTTACGATGCGCGCAAGAGAGGATGATTATGCCATTCGTGGACATTAACAGACTGCGCGTCATTGAGCGCTTGCCCGGGTGGCATGGCCGCTATTTTCATTCGGCGAACATGACCATCGCGCACTACGATTTCGTGCGCGGCGCATCGGTGCATGAGCATTTCCATCCCCAGGAAGAAATATACGAAGTGATCCAAGGCGAGTTGGAGATAGCTGTTGAAGGCGTCGTGCAGATCGCGCGGCCGGGAGTGGTCGCAATCGTGCCGGCGAATGCTCGCCATTCCATAAAGGCGCTTACCGATGGCCGTGCCATCATCATAGATTACCCGCGCAGAAACGAGTTCGAATAGCGGCGTCAGCCGGCAGGGCCACGGGCTGGGATGAAAGCCGTATAGACCAGCGCCAAAGTTACAACGATCAGAGCGATGCTGATAACCCAAGCCAGCACGTTGAAGAAGCGGCCATTGACGTAGTCGCCCATCAAGTCTTTCCGGCGGATCAAGAGAAGAATCAGGACCATCACGATGGGAAGCCAGATGCCGTTGGCGACCTGCGAGAGCAGAAGGATTTTGAAAAGAGGCGCGTTAGGAAGGAGGATGATGCCGCCGCCGACGACGATCAGCGCGGTATAGAGGCCGTAAAATACTTTCGCGTCGTTGAATTTGTGGTCGATTCCCGCCTCGAAACCCAAACCTTCACAGATGACGTGAGCCGTGGAAAGCGGCAAGACGGAGGCCGAGAAGAGAGAGGCATTCAGCAGGCCGAAGGCGAAAAGCCAAGCGGCCCACTTCCCTGCCAAAGGCGCAAGTGCGCTGGCGGCCTGGCCAGCGTCGGTGATGCTCGTGATGCCGGACTTGTGGAGCGTCGCAGCAGTGCAGACGATGATGAAAAACACGATGACCATGCAACTGATGCTGCCGACGAGGACGTCCATGCGGGCGTGCTTGTACTGGCGCGGGCCGACTTTTTTCTCGACGTAGCCGGCCTGCAGATAGAAGAACTGCCAGGGAGCGACGCTGGTGCCAATGAGCCCCGTAAGAACCAGCAAGTACGCGGCGTTCATGTGGATTTCGGGGATGAAGGCGTGGCGCGTGGCCAGGAGCCAATCGGGCTTGGCCAAGATTGCGGAAGCGATATAAGAGACATAAAACACACAGGCGACGAGGAAAATTTTCTCGACCTGGCGGTACGTCCCGCGAACGACAAGAACCCACACGATGATGGCGGCGATGGGGACCGCGATAAAACGGCTGACTCCGAAGATCTGCATCGAGGCCGCGACGCCGGCGAATTCGGCAACGGTGTTGCTCAAATCCACGGCGAGACCGGCGAGCATGACGAAAAACGTGGAGCGGAAGCCGAATTCCTCGCGGATGAGATCGGAGAGGCCTTTGCCGGTCACAACGCCCATGCGAGCGCACATCTCTTCGCTGACGTAGAGCGCGATGGTGATGGGAATCATCGTCCAGAGGAGCGCGTAGCCGAGCTGGGCGCCGGACGCGGAATAGGTGGCGATTCCGCCGGCGTCGTTGTCGACGTTGGACGTGATGAGCCCCGGACCGACGACGGCGAGGAACAGCGCGGCGCGGCGGCGCCAGTAGCGACCGCCGCGGGCGAATTTTTCGCCGCGGCGGTGCAGCGCCTCGATCCGCTGATTGATGGACTCCCAGTTCATGCGCCTAGACTCTCGCGTGCATGCGGCTGACGATGTCGTCGACAGTGATAGCGCCGATGGGATGCGCTTCTTCGTCCACGACCGTGAGACTCCGCAAATTGTACTTGTCGAAAAGCTCGAAGACTTCCTTCTCGTGCGCCACAGCTTCGACGCGCACAGCGGGATGGCTGACCAGCTCGGTCATTTTCTGATCCTGAGCAGCGAGAAGGAGGCGCGAAACGGGTACGGTGCCGGTGAACACGGCGTCCTTGTTGATGAGGATGACGGTGTCGAGCTGCTCGAGCGGGACTTCGTGATAGCGGATGTAGTCCACTACTTCGCCGCGTGTTGCATCTTCGCCGACTTCGATTAGGTCGGTGGTCATCATGCCGCCAGCCGTGTGTTCTTCGTACTGCAACAGGCCGCGGACCTCGGCGGCTTCGTGACGAGGCATTTCGCGCAAGAGTTCGCGGGAGCGTTCCGGGGACAATTCCGCAAGGACGTCGGCCGCTTCGTCGGGCTGCATTTCCTCGAGAATGTCGGCGGCGCGCTCCGGAGCGAGCTTTTCGACGACTTGCGTCTGGAGACGCTTGTCGAGTTCGGCGAGAACTTCGGCGGCGGCCTCTTCGTCGAGGGACTCGATGATGGAGGTGCGCTCGGCGGGAGAGAGCTCTTCCATCAGCTCGGCCAGATCTGCGGGGTGCATGCGAGTGAGGCGGTTGCTCGTCAGGCGCAGTTTTACCCGACGCATGGGGTCCGGCTCGATCAGGTTGACAAACTCCCAGGGGATGAGACGAGGAGGAAGCTTTTCCTGGATCTTCCGAATGGCGGAATGAGGCGCAAGGCCCTGAAGCAGGCGGCCAACGGCGCCCGTGAGGCCGACGTCCACGCGCGTGATGCGAAGCTCGACGTGGGCGTTCGCGCGCTGTTCGACCATGTCCAAATCGTTGACGCGAACGACCTTGCGTCCCTGGGTGTCGATGATTTGCTGATCGAGGAGGTCCTTGCGAACGGCGAGCCAGGAATCGTTGGGATGGAAGGTCTCAAGTTCCGTTTCGCCGACGGTGAGGCGCATCGTGCCGGCAGCGACGAAGGCGATCTGGTCGTGGCGGGCGATGAGGGGCTGGAACTTGCCGCGGGCGAGCAGATAGCGGCTAATACGATTCCCCTGATCGGCGGGCTCTAGGTAGAACTCCTTGACGCGGCCGACAAAATTGCCCTGGGCGTCGTAGGCCATCGAGCCCAGCAGTTCGGTGGCGTGCATCATGACTGACTCCTTCCCGATCCGCGCCTCGGAGGGCTCCAGCCAGCGCCGCGAACATAAAATTACCCGCGGCCGGACTCAGCGCCGACCGCGGGTTAAAAAGTAACCCCGCAAAACCAGCTTAGTCGGCCTCGGCCTCCTTGGCCTCAAGCAGCGCCAACGGCAAATTTCCCGCGGCGCAGACCTTAGCAAACCCCGCCCCGGCCCCATTCTGCGGCCCGGGCAGGCATCGACTCCCAGGATCCGTGTTGACAGAACGCTCCATCTCGGTGCGCTCCATATACTCAAAACCTTGTTAAGAGCAGTCGCGAAGATTGTCAAGCAAAGAATGCACTTATCGTAAAGATTGTTTCGAGGAGAACGCCATGTGACCGGGCTTGCAGCCGCGACGACGGCAAGCCGCGAGGTGCAGGTCGAGATAGGAGACCGTGATGTAGTCCGCAGGGCTGAAACCGAGGAGGCGGGCAGCGCGATCGATGGCATATTTGGAGCCGTCCAACTCCAGGTAGACGCCAATGGGGGTCTCGTCGAGGTCGAGGTGCAGGCCGGGGAACGAGCGGAGGCGGTACTGCGTGCGGAATTTCTCGTAACGGAACCAGGGTTTGAGGCCAAGGCGGAAGAGAAGGCGCTCGAAGCGAGGGGCGTTTGGGAGACGGTATTCGATTTCTTCGCGAATTTTGTAGCGTGGATTCCGGCTGGCAGCGCCGGGAAGCAGGCCTTTATACGTTAAGAGGCCCTCGATGGAGTGATTGCCTCGCTTTGAAATGCGGCGAGGGGAGCCGGGAGCGGCGGTTGGGGCTTCCGTGCGGATGCGGAGGATGGCGGAGCGCTGGCTGAAGTCGCGATTTGGCGTGTCGTAGAGAGCGTTTCGTTCAAAAACGGTCGTGGAGGGCTTCGCCCGAAGCTCCCTCAATTTCCGAAGTAAGGCGGGCAAGTTCCGGATGCGGAGTTTGATCTCAATCTCGCGATTCGGTTTGCGGAGCGCTCGTCTCATAGGCAGGGCGACTAAACGCGGGGCCGAATTGGCACAATGAAATCAACAACGAATCCTGCCGTGCTAGAGGACGCGAACAGTCCTTTGCGTTCCTACGATGGTCTTACTTGTCGACTGTGACCTTTGAAGTTTCCAACTGCACGTCGGCGTCTTTCCAAACGTCCTCAAACTGACGCATTACAAGTTCGGCGTCATACCTTCGACCCTGAGCGGTGAGGCTTTCCGCCAGACCGAACAAGGAGCGACCGTTGCGCGGATTCTTTTCGAGGTCAACGCGAAAGATCTGTTCCGCCCGCTTGGGGTCTCCGGTCGTAAGCAGGAGGCGGCCGAACGACTCGCGTACTGGATAGTACCAATCGGGTGGTTCGCTGTAGTTCAGACTGTCCTGTATTTGGATGGCCTGCTCAAAAAATAAGATTGCCTGCGTATTGTCGGCTCTAGCCGCAGCGATCTTTGCGGCGAGGACGCGGCACGCGATCTTGAGCATGTCCTTCGTTTTGTTGTTGAAAGGCGCGCGGAAAATCGCGTCCTCGGGCGTGGCAGCCTCAATCGCCGTGAGGATTTTCTGCTCGCTCTCAGCTTCTTGCACTTTTCCGGTTGAGACCAAAGCCATGCCGCGGGCGAAATGCCAAATCGCCGACGTAAATTTCAATTCTGGCTTGGGTTCCGGCATATTCAGGATTTCTTGCCACCGCTCGAAGCGGATCAAAACAGTCAGAGTATGTGCCATGTGAATTTCCCACTGGGGCATCTCGTTGAGGTGTGTGGCAACGAATTCGGCCTCGCGCTTTGCAGCCTCCTTGGCCACCGCGTAGCGACCCCCCATGGCAGCGGCGTAAACAATGAACTCCAGGTCATGCCGGTATGACATCATCGGCACTCGGCCCATAACTCCGGGAGTCCGCGCGTACGGCTCATCTACACTCGCTGCGTTCAGGTTGGTGCTGACGGCATCGTCGTAGAGACCCGTCCGAGCAAAGATATGCCCGGGCATGTGCAAAAGGTGCCCCGCGCCCGGAGCCAGGGATGTTAGTTTGTTCGCGGCGGCAAGCGCGCGGCCGGGATAGGGAGAGGCCTCCATCGCGTGAACGTAGTAGTGAACCGCGCCAATGTGATTCGGGTCGCGAGCCAAGACCGACTCCAGCACGCTAACGATCTCCTCCGTTCCCTCGGCTGGAGTACCGTCACGATTCCAAAGCGCCCAACGGTGAAGAATCATCATACTTTCGGCGTAGAGCACGGCTGCGTCCAGGTCGTCTGGAAAGCGCCGGGAAAGGTCGCGCATGGCATCTCTGTAGGCAACGTCTAAGGCATGGTAGTCTGGGCGGGAAGCGTTCGTATAGCGTTTGGCGAGAGCTCCAATGTAGGCGCGCTCGTGCTCTGGTGCAGAGGGGGCTAGGGCAAGCGCCTTTTGGATATTTTCATAGGCGATTTTCTCGCCCTCGGCATTGGCAGGTACGTTGTAGTTAGGTCCCGCGGCTAAGGCAATGCCCCAGTAAGCCATGGCCATGCTCGGATCAAGCTCGGCCGCTCGCCGGAAGGACTGTGACGCCCCTTCGTGGTAAAAGGCGTAAACGAGACTCAGGCCTTGATCGAAGAAGCGTTGCGCTTCCGGGTTTGTGGTGGTTACCGGATGCTGCAGATTGCCCAAGCCAGGAATTAGAATCGCCTTCACCTCCGAAGCTTGCGCCCGGCAGTGCTGGGCAAAGCCAGTGGTAAAGGCAAGCAGGATGGTTGCCGCCAAAGACCTATACTTCATGGGCATTCCTCACAAGAGACAAGCATTCCTCGTGCTTCCCTCACCATCGTGGTCGCGTGGCCGAGAAAACTGAGCTTTGGCGGCTCTCGTTTGCCGCTCGACTCGCAGCCGTACCGCCGCAATTACTGGTCCGGCGGAAACAGGGTCGCTTTGCGCACTATACCGTAAATTTGGCACGGGCGCGGCGCGAACTCATCGGCACCAGTTGCCAAAGGCGGCGCGACCCGCGATAATCGTTTCCTCTTTCCGGCCGAAATGGTCGCGGCATGACCGAACCAACCACTCCATTGATGCAGCAATATCATGCGATCAAGAGGCAGCATCCGAACGCGCTGCTGATGTTCCGCCTGGGAGATTTCTACGAGCTTTTTTACGAAGACGCGGTGGCCGCTTCTCGGGAGCTGCAAATCACGCTGACTTCGCGCAACAAGGAAAAGGGCCAGGCCGTGCCGATGTGCGGAGTTCCCTACCACGCGGCGGAAAACTACATCGCGCGGCTGATCCGCGCGGGCCATCGCGTCGCGATCTGCGAGCAGACCGAGGAGCCATCGAAGGCGAAGAAGCTGGTGCGGCGGGAGGTGATCCGCGTGCTCACGCCCGGGACGGCGACGGATTTGCCTTCTCTCGAATCGCGAGGGAATCACTTTTTGGCTGCAGTGGCGCGGGACCCGGCAGGTAAAAAGGCCGGCCTTGCCTTCGTGGATCTCGCGACAGGTGAATTTCGCGCGACCGAGTTTTGCGGCGCTTCGGCGGAGGCGCGGCTGCGCGATGAACTTGAAATCCTCGCGCCGCGAGAGATTCTGCTGCCGCGGCCGGCTTCCCTTTTTCCCGAGGCGGCGGCACCCGCGTTTGAAGCTCTTGGCGCGACAGAGACGCGTCTCGACGAGTGGGTATTCGATCCCTCGCGGGCCGAACGGTTGCTGGCCGAACAGTTTCGCGTGGCGACGCTCGAAGGATTCGGCTTATCCGGGCAAAGGCAGGCGATTGGCGCGGCGGGGGCTCTGGTGCATTACTTGCGCGAGACTTCGGCAATCGGCGCGAGCGAGGGCGGGAACGGCACCGCGCTGCTGCACCAGCGGCCGGCCGGGCGAGGACTCGAACATCTGGACCGCATCTCGTTCTATGAACAGCACGACGCGCTCGTGCTCGACCACGTGACCGTGCGAAATCTGGAGCTGGTGACGCCGTCGGCGGGCGACGACGAGTCGGCGACGCTGGTGGCTTCGCTCGACCACACCGCGACGGGGATGGGAGCGCGCCTGCTGCGCTCGTGGATATTGCGGCCGTCGATTGCGCTTGAGGAAATCGAGGCGCGGCTCGATGGCGTAGCAGAATTGCGCGCGGCGACGGTGGTGCGCGAGGAGATTCGACGCGACCTCGATCAGATTTTCGACCTCGAGCGACTGACGAGCCGCGTTACGCTCGGGACCGTGACGCCGCGAGATTTTCTGGGGCTCAAACGGTCGCTTGAAACGATTCCTATATTGCGCGGCTTCCTCTCGAAGTTTCGGACAGCACGGCTCATTACATTACATTCGCAGCTCGACGAGCTGACCGACGTGCGCGACGGCATCGCGCGCGCGATTGCGGACGACCCGCCCGCGCAGCCGACGGAGCCGGGAATCATCCGGCGCGGATATCGCGCGGAGCTCGATGAGCTGCGCGATTTGAGCAAGACGTCGAAGCAAACGATCGCGGCCATGGAGGAGCGCGAGCGGAAACGCACGGGAATCGCGTCGCTGAAGATCCGGTTCAATCAGGTGTTCGGCTATTACATCGAGATTTCGAAGCCGAATGTGCACCTGGCGCCGGCGGATTTCGAGCGGAAGCAGACGCTGGTGAACGCGGAGCGGTACACTTCGCCGGAACTGAAAGATTACGAGCGGAAAGTGCTCGAGGCGGACGAGCGCATTCTCGAGATCGAGCGGCGGCTGTATCGAGAATTGCGCGAGGCCGTCGCGGCGCAGGCGGGGCGGCTGCGACAGACGGCGGCAGCGGTGGCGCAGCTCGATGTGCTGGTGAATTTCGCGCGGCTGGCCGCGGAACGCAACTACACGCGGCCGATTTTCACCGAGTATGAGCCAGGCCAGGCGCATCACGGTGACGGACGAGGCGAACTTTCCATTGGAGGCGGGCGGCACCCCGTAATCGAGAGTCTGCTGGAAGCGCGCGGCGAACGGTTTGTGCCGAATGATTTGTACCTCGACGACGAGAAGCAGCCGATCTTGATCATCACCGGGCCGAACATGGGAGGAAAATCGACCTATTTGCGGCAGGCGGCGCTAATCGTCGTGATGGCGCAGATCGGATCGTTCGTGCCGGCGACGGAAGTGAGGCTGCCGATTATGGACCGGATTTTCACGCGCATCGGCGCGTCGGACAATCTGGCGCGAGGGCGCTCGACGTTTCTCGTGGAGATGAGCGAGGTGGCGGCGATACTGAATACGGCATCGCCCGCGAGCCTTGTGCTGCTCGACGAGGTGGGCCGGGGCACGGCGACGTTTGACGGGCTGTCGATTGCGTGGGCCGTCGTCGAACACTTGCACGGGCACGCACGGCCACGGACGCTTTTTGCGACACACTATCACGAGCTGACGGAGCTTGAACGACTGCTCGCGGGCGTGAAGAACGTTCACGTCTCGGTGCGCGAGGCGGGGAGCGAAATTATCTTCTTGCGGCGCGTCGAGCCGGGGAGTGCGGACAAAAGCTACGGGATTGAGGTCGCGCGGCTGGCGGGCCTGCCAGCGGATGTCGTGCGGCGCGCGAGGGAAATTCTGGCCGAGCATGAGAAGAGCGAGGATCGTTTGACCGAGGAACTCTCACCGGTGGCGCCCGGAGCGGCGACGCAGGAGCAAGTGATGTTCTCGGCGCTCGACCGCGATGTGCTTGAGGCCTTGCGAAAGGCCGACCTGGACAACTTGAAGCCGATTGAAGCGCTGAACCTGCTCGCGGCGCTGAAGAAGCAGCTGTCGTGAAGCGCGGAGCGCGCGGGATGCTCGTGCTCGGCTTGATGTCGGGCACGTCGGCGGATGGAATTGACGTCGCGCTGGCGCGAATTTCGGGCTCGCCGGCAAATCCGCAGGCGCAGCTCGCGCGATTCGCGGATTTTTCCTATCCGACAAGCGTGCGTGAGGCCGTGCTTCGGCTCGCGAACGGCGCTGCGACCACAACGCGCGAAATCAGCCAGCTGAATTTTCGGATTGGCGAGCTGTTCGCGGATGCGGCGCTGCGCGCGTGCCAGAAATTCCGCGTGCCTCCGAAGCGCATCGCCCTCATCGGGTCGCACGGACAGACGGTTTATCATCAGGGCGCGGCGGATGCGTTTCTTGGCGCACGAGTCGCATCGACGATGCAAATCGGCGAGCCCGCTGTCATAGCCGAACGTACGGGAATCACGACGATTGGGGATTTTCGTCCTGCGGATATTGCGGCAGGCGGGCAAGGCGCGCCACTGGTGCCGTTCGTCGATTATTTTCTCTACCGAGACGCGAAGCGAGGGCGCGTAGCACTCAATATCGGCGGCATCGCGAATGTAACTGTTATCCCGGCTGGCGTGAAAGCCGCGAACCTATTTGCGTTCGACACTGGCCCGGGAAACATGGTGATTGACGCGCTGACGTCGCAATTCACGCGAGGACGGCTACGGTTCGACCGCGACGCGTTGCTCGCGCAGAGCGGCCGGCTGATGCCTTCGCTCCTCAAGGAACTCATGCGGCATCCGTATTTTAGAAAAGCCCCACCCAAGACGGCGGGGCGAGAAGAATTTGGCGCGCCTTTTGCAGAAGAATTCATCGCACGAGGCAAGAAGCTTCGCATCCGTCCGGCGGACCAGATCCACACGGCGACGGCGCTTACGGCGGCTTCGATTGCCGATGCGTTTCGCCGATTTATTTTTCGGCGGACACGCGTGGACGAATTGATTATTTCGGGAGGCGGAGCGCGGAATCCGCTGATCGTTGCTTACCTTGCAGCGTTGTTGCCCGGCGTAAAAATCATGCCGTCGGATGCGCTCGGCGTGGCGTCGGACGCGAAGGAAGCGTTTGCGTTTGCGATTCTTGCGTACGAGGCGTGGCACCAGGCCGCGAATAATTTGCCCAGCGCGACGGGCGCGCGCCATCCTGCGGTGCTCGGGAGAATCTGCTTTGCGCGGCCAAAGTAGGATGAGGGAACGCGTCGCTGCGTGTGCGCTCATCTTCTTTGCGTCGATTGCCGGTTGTTCCTCGATCAAATCCGCGACAGATTCGGGAGTCGTCAATGTTCTGATTGAATCCATGCCCGTGAACCTCGATCCGCGAATCGGCACAGACGCGCAGTCGGAGCACATCGACTATCTGCTGTTCGACAATCTGCTCCAGCGCGACGCCAATCTCGACCTTGCGCCCGATCTCGCCGAGAAATGGGAAATGCCGGATTCGCGCACGTACGTTTTTCATTTGCGCAAGGGAGTTCACTTCACGAATGGGCAGGAGCTGACCTCAGCGGACGTCAAGTTCACGTACGAATCGATCCTCTCCGGTGCAATCAAGACGCCGAAGCGCGGCGCCTACGCGCTGGTGGACTCCATCACGACGCCTGATCCGTGGACCGTGATTCTTCATCTGCGCGAGCCCTATGCTTCGTTTCCACTCAACTTGATTCGGCAGGCCGCCGGAATTGTTCCGCAAAATGCGGCCGCGGACTTCGCGGAGCATCCGATTGGCACCGGGCCATTTCGCTTCGTGAGTCTCTCGCCGGACGAAGACATTGTCGTGGAGAGAAATCCCGACTACTTTGGCGGCGCGCCAACGCTTGCCCGAGTTCGATTCCGCGTTGTGCCGGACGCGCTCGTGCGCGCGCTCGAAATGCGCAAAGGTTCGGGCGATATCACGATGAACTCGCTGACTCCGGACATGGACATCGCGCTAGCGCGCGATCCGAACATCGAAGTGACACGCTCTCCGGGGAGCGCGCTCGCGTACATCGCGTTCAACTGCGAGGATCCGATCCTGAAGCATCGCCAAGTGCGCCAGGCACTGGCGTACGCGACGGACCGCGTGACGCTCATCCAGTATTTACAGCGCGGCGAAGCGCGAGAAGCGGCGAGCCTGCTGCCTCCGGGCCATTGGGCTTTCGATGGCGACGTCCAGCAATACAACTACGATCCCGCGCGCGCCAATTCCCTGCTGGACGCCGCGGGCTATCCGCGCGGCGCTAACGGCATCCGGTTTCGCGTCGAGCTAAAGACTTCGACGGATGAAGCGACGCGGCTCTATGCGGCTGCACTGCAGGACCAGTGGCGAAAAGCCGGCGTGCAACTTGAGCTGCGCTCGCTCGAGTTCGCGACGTTTTACGCGGACATCACGCGCGGCAGTTTTCAGCTCTACACGCTGCGCTGGGTGGGCGCAAACCTCGATCCGGACATTTTCGAATACGTTTTCGGCAGCGACAGAATCCCTCCTGCGGGCGCAAATCGCGGGCGCTACAGCAATCCGCAGCTCGATGCGCTGCTACAACAGGCGCGCGTGACGACAGATCAAGCGAAGCGGAAGGAAATCCTGGTCAAGGTGCAGGAAATCGTCGCGGAAGACGAGCCGTACATCAATTTGTGGTATTACGACAACATCTGCATTCATCGCAAACGTTTAACGAACATTCTGCTCAGCCCGAGCGGAGATTTTGACTTCCTGGAACACGCGGGGCTCCCTAACCCTCAATAGTCTTGCGGATTTCGGCTTCGGCGACTGCACCCTCGCGGATGACGGACCACTCGGTTCCGCGAAGGGCGACGATGGTTGAGGCCAGGTGCGCGCCCGTTTCCCCGCCATCGAGAATTAACGGAAGTTTGTCGCCGAGCTGCTTCGCCAGTTGCGCAGCGTTTGTGCACGACGGGAAACCGGAAAGATTCGCGCTTGTGCCCGTGACCGGCCCGCCGACGGCCTCGATTAGCGACGTGGCGACGGCGGAATTGGGCCAGCGGAGGGCGACGCGGCCACTATTGCCAGTGACCTTCAGAGGAAGCCGGTGGGTCGCTTCGACAACGATGGTTAGCGCGCCCGGCCAGAAGCCGTGTGCCAACTCGAGAAAACTGTTCGGCAGGTCGCGCGCCAGCGTCGTGGCCTGCTCGATGGAATTGACGAGGATCGGCAGCGCTCGAGTCTCCGGACGGCCCTTCACTCGAAACACTCGTTCAATAGCCGCCAGGTTGAAAGGATCAGCTGACAATCCATAGAGAGTGTCCGTGGGAATGGCAACAACGCGGCCGCGTTTGATGAAACTCGCCGCGTACTGAATTGTTTCCGGGTCAGGAGATGTCGGTGAAACTTTCAGAACTTCCGCTGGCAATGGGTCGCTCGTGGCGGCGCCGCGCTCTGCCGCAATCCGATGGAAACTACCACAGGCGGACGAACTCACGCAAGAGTACGCCAGTCGTCTGCGACTTGGCATCCCCTCTCGCCTGACCCCAGACGCCGGAAATAAACAGCTCAGCATCAGCTGTGCTATCATCCCGCGCGCCGGAAAGCATTGAAAGGCGTGCCGCAGATTCCGCATCGCTCGCGAGTGCCCTGTTCCGCTGAATCAAACTGCACCCGTGAAGCAGTTGTGTCTTTGGAGAGTGCACCGATGCCCAGATTATGGAAAGCGAATGGACTTACTTGCCAGGTAACCATCGCCGCGCTAATTGCGGTGAGCTTCTGCCTCGGCCTTCACGCGCAGGAGAAGAGCGGCACGAAGCTCGGCTATTACCGGTTGCCTGCCATACATAGCGACACCGTCATATTTACCGCGGAAGGAGATCTGTGGACGGTGAGTGCCGAAGGCGGCCTCGCGCATCGCCTCACTTCAGACGCGGGCATGGAGGACGATGCGGCGATTTCGCCGGATGGGAAAATGGTGGCCTTCAGCGCGGAGTACGAAGGCCCGACGGACGCGTACGTCATGCCCGTTGAGGGCGGATTGCCGAAGCGGCTGACGTGGGATGGCGACGCCGCCGTCGAGGGGTGGACGCCCGACGGCAAAGTGCTCGTGCGCACCGCGCGTTATTCCACGCTTCCGAGCCAGCAGGTCGTGGCGATTGACGCGCGCGGAAACCGCGAAGTCCTGCCGCTGGCTCAAGCGGCGGATGGAAGTTATTCGCCCGACGGGCGGACGCTCTTCTTCACTCGCTTCCAGCGGCAAGGGAGCTTCACAAAGCGATACAAAGGCGGCACAGCGCAGAATATCTGGCGCTACACGCCTGCCTCTGAGGCTGTCGAACTGACCGGCGATTACACGGGAACCTCCAAGACGCCAATGTTTTGGAACGGCCGCGTGTATTTTCTCTCCGACCGCGACGGCATCATGAATTTGTATTCGATGGACGCCGACGGACACGACGTGAAGGAGCAAACACATCAAAAGGTGTTTGACGTCGAATCGGCCTCGCTCTCCGACGGCCGCATCGTTTATCAATGCGGCGCGGACCTGTGGCTGCTCGATTTGAAGTCTGGTAAGGACGCCATCATTCCCATCACGCTGGTTTCGGATTTCGACCAGTTGCGGGATCACTGGGTGAAGAAGCCGCTCGAGTACCTGACCGGAGCGCATATCGCGCCCGACGGCAGCGCGGCAGTTTTCACGGCTCGCGGCGAAGTGTTCACGCTGCCGGCAGATCCAGCGGGCGGCGGAAGAATCGTCAAAGTCGCCGGCGATTCCTCGATTCGGTTCCGCGACGCTCGGTACCTGGCGGATGGCAAGAGCATCGTTGTACTCTCGACAAAATCCGGAGAGACGGAATTCTGGAAATATCCAGCGAATGGTATCGGCGCGCCGGAGCAGTGGACCAACGATGCCAAGGTGCTGCGATGGGAAGGCGCTCCCTCCCCCGATGGACGCTGGCTGGCGCACGATGACAAGAATAACCAACTCTGGCTATACGACACGCAGACCAAGCAGAACAAACTCATTACGAACTCCGAGGAGGATAGAATTTCCGGCCTCGCGTGGTCGCCCGACAGCCAGTGGCTCGCGTACGTTGAAACCGCTGCGAACCAGTTCGACCAGATCAAAGTCCTGCGCGCGACGACGGGCGAAACTCACGCCATCACTTCGGAGTATTACAACAGCGACAGCCCGGCGTGGAGCGCGGACGGCAAATGGATCTATTTTCTTTCCGACCGGATGCTCAAGACGGTGGTGAATTCGCCTTGGGGGCCTCGCCAGCCCGAGCCCTATTTCGACCGCTCGATGAAAATTTACGAGCTGGCGCTGACGACAGGACTTCGTTCGCCTTTTGCACCGCCGGACGAATTGCACCCCGCGGAGTCCGCGAAGACCGAAGAACAGAAGACGCCACGGTCCGGCGCGGAAGAACCGAAGACCGCTGAAAAAACCGAAAAATCAGCGGTGACCGTGAATATCGATTTCAGCGGCCTCGCCGAGCGCCTCAGCGACGTGCCCGCGCCTCCCGGGAATTACGTCTCGCTCCAGTCCGCCGAGAAAAAGCTCTGCTGGCTCTCGCGCGACGACGAGGCGACACCGAAAGTCGCGCTCGAGTGTCTGAACATCGCGAACAAAGGCGACGCTCCCGAAACGCTTGTGCCCGAAGTGCGCAGCTACGAAATGTCGCTCAACTGCAAGAAGATTCTCGTGCGTAAGGCCGAAGATTTCTACATTCTCGACGCCGCCGGCAGCGCGCCCGATCCCAAGGCACTCGCGAAAGACAAGATTGACATGTCCCACTGGCAGATGATGACCAATCCGCGCGAAGAATTCCGCTCCGAGTTCTTGGACGCCTGGCGCCTCGAACGCGACTATTTCTACGACCGCCACATGAATGGCGTGAATTGGATCGAAATGCGCGACCGGTATCTGCCGCTGGTCGATCGCGTCACGGACCGCGATGAGCTCAACGACCTCCTCTCGCAAATGGTTGGCGAGCTTTCCGCGCTTCACACGTTTGTGCGCGGCGGCGATGACCGCAAGCCGACGGACGACGTAGGCATTGCCACGCTCGGCGCGGTTCTGCGGCGGGATGAATCAGCAGGAGGCTTCGTCGTCGAGCGCGTTTATCTTCACAATCCGGATCTGCCGGACCAGGCGCCGCCCTTCGCGCGGCCGGATTCGCTGGTGCGCGAAGGCGAAGTCATCGTGACGATTGACGGCGCGGAAACGCTCGGTGTGCCGGACGTCCGCGAACTCATTCGCGGCAAGGCCGGACGGAAAGTGCTGCTGCAAGTGAAATCCACGGATGGAAAGATGCGTGAGGTTCTCGTCACGCCGGTCACGGCCAGCGAAGACCGCAATCTGCGATATGCGGAGTGGGAGTATTCGCGCCGCCAGCAAGTGGACGTTGCTTCGCACGGCACAATCGGGTATGTCCATCTGCGCGCGATGGGTGCAGGGGACATTGACCAATGGGCGCGCGAATATTTCCCCGTGTTCAATCGCCAGGGACTGATCATCGATGTGCGGCACAACAACGGAGGAAACATCGATTCCTGGCTGCTCGGCAAATTGCTGCGCAAGGCATGGTTCTACTGGCAGCCGCGCGTCGGCAACCCCACGTGGAATATGCAGTACGCGTTCCGCGGCCACATCGTGGTGCTCTGTGACCAGTGGACGGCGTCGGACGGCGAAGCCTTCACGGAAGGCTTCCGTCGCCTCGGTCTTGGCAAAGTAATCGGCATGCGCACTTGGGGCGGAGAAATTTGGCTCTCGTCGAGCAATTTCCAGGCGGATGGCGGAATCGCCACCGCCGCGGAACTTGGCGTCTACGGGCCCGAGGGCAAATGGCTGATCGAAGGCCACGGCGTGGATCCCGACATCACGGTGGACGACCTGCCCCACGCGACCTTTGAGGGGAAAGACGCGCAACTCGAGGAGGCCTTGCGCGTCCTCGCCGAAGCGATTCAGAAGGATCCGCGGCCCGTGCCTCCGCATCCGCCATATCCGGACAAATCGTTTCGCAATTGAAGCCGAGAAACGCGCAAGCATGCGCGTCATTCGGGGCTTGCGTTTTCGCGTTCGTACCGGGAGAATATTTGAATGCTGCCAGAACAGAGATGTCCGAAGTGTGGAAGACGAATGCTGCTGTATCGCTGCTCTCATGAAGGCTGCACAACCGAGAAGCGTATCTGCGTCGTCTGCGAATACGGCGGGATCCGGCCACCAGTGCCGTTTACGCAGCCGATCTACATTCCGCCGTGCCATCCGGACGGGATGAAGCTAGCCGATCCTGAATTGACGTACGCCTGAATCACGGAGTTCCCTTCCGCAGGTAGCCTGCGACGCTTCACTCTTTGCTGCGCTCGCCGTCTTTGTTACTCTCGCGTATATGCCTGCCCGCTCTCGATCGGCCTCGAAGGAACGCGGCCCCGCGCATCTGGCGCGCGAGACAATCATCACGTCGCGCGAGAACCATTGGCTGAAGGCATTTCGCGCGGCGCTGCAATCGTCGCGGCAGGAAGACAGCCGCGTCGGTCTCGAAGGCGCGCGGCTCGTGGCCGAAGCCGTGCGATCGGGCCTGGCGATGGAGGCGATCCTCGCAAGCACGACGGCGGAGCGCGCGCTCGCTTCGCTCCTCGCCGAACTCGACCGGCCGGCGCTCGTCCTGCGCACCACGGACAAACTTTTCGACTCCATAGCCGACACGGAGAGCCCTCAAGGAATCGCCGCGCTTGTGAAGCCGCGGCAATTCATATTCGACGATCTGCTTCACGGCGTTCCTCTCATCGTTGTTCTCGCAGGCGTGCAAGACCCCGGAAACGTGGGCACGATTTTCCGTTCGGCAGAAGCTCTTGGCGCGTCGGGGGCGATTGTGGCACGCGGCACGGCGCATCCGCTCGCGCCGAAGGCGATGCGCGCTTCGGCCGGCTCTGCGCTCAGGCTGCCCGCAGTCTGTGGCATCGCTGTGCCTGTCGCGATGGCGCAACTGCGCGTTTCCGGCGTGCGAATTGTTGCGGCGACGTCTTCTCATAATCCCGCGGCGGTGCTTCCCGACGCTCTGGATTTCCGCGCGCCCGTCGCGCTGCTGATTGGCAATGAAGGCGGAGGTTTGCCGCCAGAAATCGAGCGCAGCGCGGACGCGCTCGTGCGCATCCCGCTTGCCGAGCCCGTCGATTCGCTGAACGCGGCCGTGGCGGCTTCGCTGCTGCTTTACGAAGCGGCGCGGCAGAGGCGCGGGCGCAAATGAAGCTCGCTCAACCTTCACGACGATGAACCTGTTTCGCGCCATCGAGCCGGAAGAAAGCGCGGCGGGCCCGCGGCCTCTCGCCGACCGCATGCGCCCGCAGACGCTCGACGAACTCGTCGGCCAGGATGACCTTCTTGCCACGGGCAGGCCGCTGCGGACGCAAATCGAGCGCGACGAGATCGTTTCCATGCTCTTCTGGGGCCCGCCCGGCTGCGGCAAGACGACGCTGGCGCGCTTGATCGCCAAGAAAACGCGTTCGGAGTTCGTGCCCTTCAGCGCCGTGATGTCGGGCATCAAGGAAATCAAACAGGTAATGGCCGCGGCGCAAGGCTCGCGGCACTACGGCCGGCGCACGATCGTGTTCGTGGACGAAGTCCACCGCTTCAACAAAGCGCAACAGGATGCGTTTCTGCCTTACGTCGAAGCCGGCACCATTTTCCTGATCGGCGCGACGACGGAGAACCCGTCCTTCGAAGTGATTGCGCCGCTTCTCTCGCGGATGAAGGTCTACGTGCTTCATCCCCTGACGGAAACGCAAATCATTGAGCTGCTGCGCCGAGCGCTCGTGGATTCGGAACGCGGCCTCGGCAAGGAACACCTCCAAATCCCTGACGAAATTCTCGAACGCATCGCGCAAATAGCCAACGGCGACGCGCGCGCGGCGTACAACACGCTCGAAGCCGTCGTGCTGGGCACGGAGCCACGCAAGGATGGCGGCCGCGTCATCACGCGCGAGCGCCTGGAAGACGTCTTGCAGCACAAGCTCCTGCCCTACGACAAAGCCGGCGAGGAGCACTTCAACCTCATCTCCGCGCTGCATAAATCCGTGCGCAACTCGGACCCGGACGCCGCGCTCTACTGGCTCGCGCGCATGCTCGAATCCGGCGAAGATCCGCTCTACCTGGCGCGCCGCATGGTGCGCATGGCGAGCGAAGATGTCGGCCTCGCCGATCCGCACGCTCTTGAAGTCACAATGGCGGCGATGAACGCATACGATTTTCTCGGAAAGCCCGAAGGATTCCTCGCGCTCGCGGAAGCCGCCGTGTATCTTTCGCTCGCGCCGAAATCAAATGCCGTGTATCTCGCATATAATTCCGTACGGGATGATTTGCAAAAAACCGTCGCTGAACCGGTGCCGCTGCATTTGCGCAACGCCGTGACGAACCTGATGGGCCATATCGGTTACGGCAAGGGATATCATCACGCGCACGACGCGGAGGAAAAAGTAACCGACATGACTTGCTTGCCGGACAGCCTGCGCGGCCGCGTTTATTATCATCCCACCGATCAAGGTCTCGAAGCGCGATTGCGGCAGCGCCTGGAAGAGATTCGCCGCATCCAATCCGGGGGGAAAAAGAAGGCGTGAGAAATCGCGACGAAAAGAATCAAAACAGTTCGCCACAGGGTATTTGCGGATTTCTCACGCGCGCGTTCGTTCCAGTCGCCCTTCTCCTCGCCTCCCCGCTGCTACTTCGCGCGCAAGACAAGCCCATCGCTACAATTGACCTCGATTGCCGCGCGTTCGCCATCGCCAACGACGGCCGCATCGCCTGCGCCGCCTACAAGCTGGGCCGCAGCAAGAAATACGACATCGAGCGCGACGACATCTGGATGGCGCAGCCCAGCGGCAAACGGAAAAAGATCGTGGACGGCGAAAAGCTTGTTCAATCGTCAACACCATTCAGTTACAAAATTACAGACCTTTCCTTTTCGCCCGACGGACACGTCCTTCTCGTCGGAATGATGACGCTGCAAGTGACGGACGCGCAAGGCACCACGCAGGCGGGCAAACTCGTCGACATCATGAACGACGAAGGAAAGGAGATCCAGATTTCCGGCACGAAGACCAGCGCCATCGAAGGCGCGACGAACGCCGCGGCCCTTGCCGATGGCGAAACCATCGCCTATCTGACGCAGCCGAGCGACGAGAGCCTGTTTTACACCATCGCCACGGTTCGCCCGCGCGGCGGGCGCGGCGGCTCGATATTCGACGGGCATTTTTTCACGACAGTCGTCTGGGACGCCGCGCACAATTCAGCGATTGCCATCGAGCGCGACAAGGACCTCTCCGGGACGATCCGGCTCGTTCACCTCGACTTGCTGCACGAAACCGATACGCCGATTACGACACTAGACGCTTTCCTCGGCCAACTCACACTTTCGCCTCAGGGCGACAAGGTCGGTTACTTCCGTGACGGCGACACGCTCGAAATCCGCTCGCTCGCGAATCCGACGACGGCAGTTTCCGTCCACTGCGCTTATGGGAAATATGCCTGGGCGCTGGACGAGCAGCGCATCCTGCTGAAGCGCGGTTCGGAAAAAGAATCAGGAGACCTGGTTTGGGTCACGATTCCGGGCGGAAACCTGACGCCAATCCTCCACGACCTGATTTTCCGCAGTTTCGCGATTTCTCCCGACGGCCGCACGCTGGCCGTCGTCAGCGCGGGCAGCAACAACCTGATGACCTATCCTCTTCCCTGACAATCCATTCAAATCGATTACCCATTGGCCACCACTATGCAGAACTACCGAATGCTACGCTCCCTCTAATTGCGTATCGACATTTAGTGGTGCAAAGGCTTGCCGATTTCCCAATGATGGCCGAAGGGATCGGCAACGCGCCCGATTCTCCAGCCATACTGGTCGTCGACAGGCCATACAACCTTGGCGCCGGCTCTGACGGCTCGCTCGAATGCAGTGTCAGGATTTTCAACGACCATCACCATTCGGACCGTCCCGCCGCCGAGCGATTCGGGGCTGAAATTTCCGTTCTCTGGCGATTCATCAGCGACCCAAAACTCTCCACCATTAACGGAGAGGCGGGCCACAACTGTTCCATCGGGAGCATCGAGCCTATAGAGTTGGCTGGCGCCGAAAGCCGCCTTGTAGAACTCAATGGCCATTGGCCCTTTCCGAACCGATAGTATCGGCGCTATCGCCGCCTTCTGACTGTTGACGCCTTGCCCTGTGACTCCCATTGGAAAAACCCTCTCTTATACAGAATGAGTCGTGCGGAAAAGTCCTTATCTCACCGCAAAGCGGCGGAAGAAGCTTGACGGCTCCCATGTGGGGCGGCCGGGCTCGTCGGCAACGCGATCGGCGAGCCAATAAAGAAGGTTGCACAATTTCGCCGCTGCTTCTTTGTCCACGGGCTGATGCGTGTCGTCGGACGGCGCATGGTAGCGGGTGTGCACCCAGTCGTTGTACGTCTTCTCTTCGGGCGAGCCGATGCGAAAACCAAATTTGAACGCGAGCGCCGGCACGCCGCGCTGCACGAAGCTGTACTGGTCGCTTCGGATGAAGCGGTTCGCCTCGGGCTGTTCGTCTTCGATCACCTGCACGCCCTCGGCGCGGCCCACGGCGCGAACGTCGTCGCCGAGCGAGGATTCGTCGAGGCCCTGCACCTGCAGGAATTGCAGCGGGAAGAGCGGCAGGAACATGTCCATGTTGACGTCCGCAACGATGCTTTGCGCCGGCACGCTCGGATGGCTCGCGAAATACCACGAGCCGAGCTCGCCTTCCTCCTCGCCGCAAACCGCGAGGAAAATCACGGAGCGCTTCGGCTGCGTGTGGTTGGCACGGAATTCGTGCGCGATTTCGATCAGCGCCGCCACTCCAGAAGCATTGTCCATCGCTCCGTTGTAAATCTTGTCGCCGTTCACCGGTGCTCCGACTCCCAGGTGGTCGAGGTGCGCGCTCACGATAACGTATTCCTTCGCCAGCGTGGGGTCGGAGCCTTCGAGGACTCCGGCGACGTTGGGAGATTCCACGTTCGAGCGCTGCATTTTGATCGTGGCGCGGATTTTCGCAGCCAGCGCGAAATGCGGCAGCGGCTTGTGCGCCTTCGCCGCGGCTAGAATTTCCGCCATCGAATGTCCCGAGCCGGCGAAAAACTCGTCGGCCTTATATGGATTGACCGTTAAATCGAGCTGCAGGCCTTGGTCGCGCCTCAAGGAATCGTCGGCCAGTTCGAGCGACGGTTGGCTGCGGTTCGCGGCGATGCGCTCCCACGGAACTTCTTGCTCCGCGGCATTGAGTATCCCGGCAATGCCAATGGCGCCAGCGGCGCGAAGAGCTTTCCAGCGTTCGCCGAAGGATTCCTCGTGTGCGCGCAGCGGATCCTTGATGGTTGATGGGCCGCCGGAAAGATACACTGCAATTTTGCCGCGCAGGTCTAGGCCCGCCAGGTCGTTGTAATTCGCCTCGGGCACGGACATCCCGTAGCCGACGAACTCCGCAGGCGCTTCAATTTGCGGCGGAGCATCGCCCGCGGCGCGGAGGATGGCGTCGTCGCCCAGTTTCAGCGCAGTTGCCTTTCCGTCCTGGAGCAGCGTCAGAGAAGAGTACATCTCGTCAATTTGGCGAACCTCGAATCTCACAGGCTGAAAGAATCCGTCCGTGCCCGCCGGCTTCAGGCCTTCTTTGGCGAATTTCTTCGCGACGTACTGCGCGGCCTTCATGTAGCTGGCGCTTCCCGTCGCGCGGCCTTGCAGTTTGTCGCTGGCGAGATATTTAATGTCCGACCACCAGCGCTTCCCGGCCGCTTTCGCTTCGTCTTTGGCGGCGGGAGCCGTCGCCGCCGCCAGAATAACGATCGCCGCCAGTGCGGTCCATTTACGCACCATGTCGCCTCGCTCGAGTTGCCCGTGGATTTTCGTTCACGCTCGGCGGAATCTTCTCGCGTGCTCTTTCAGAATGCAATGGTCCATCACGACAAACATCCCCGCCTCGCGCGCCCGTTCCGCGGCAGCTTCGTCGACGACGCCCTCCTGCATCCACACGGCTTTTGCGCCAATCGCGATGGCGCTCTCGACGACCGGCGGCACGAATTCCGAGCGGCGGAAAATATCCACGATGTCCACTTTCTCGCGAATGTCTTCGAGCCGGGCGACGGCACGTTCACCCAAGACCTCCGTCTCGTTCGGGTTCACGGGAATAATCCGATAGCCGGCGTGTTTCATATATTCCGCGACACCATAGCTGGGGCGCATTTTATTCGACGACAGTCCGACGACGGCGATCGTGCGGCTCGATTTGAGAAGCTCTTCGACCGCGTCCGGGGGAGTGGCCACGTTTCCAGTTTACCGCAGTCGAGGCCGGCGCTTCGGCGCGCGGGTTCGCTTCTGCGATTTCGTCCTGCCGCGGCCTTCTCGCTTGGCGTGGTAGCGACCCTCGTGCGGAGTTCCTCCCTCGCCGCGTTCCGCGCGGGCAACAGCGTGCTCGAGTTTTGCGACTTCTTCCGGAGTCAGGTGCCGATATTCTCCGGGCCCAAGCCGCTCCAGCGAGAGGTTTGCGATTCCCACGCGTTTCATCTTGTCCACGGAATTCCCGCTACCGAGCATTGCCTGGCGAAAGGCATCGCTGCTCGCCTCTGTCGTCGTCACTTCCCACCAGCCAGCGGGCATCCCCTTTGCGCGATGCATCCTGACGTTGCAATGGCGCTCAATCTCGCGCACAGATGAATCGTTCATCACGCCTTCGATCTTGCAGACATAAACTTGCGGCAAGCCATGCGCGCGCATTATGCGATTCGTGAGTTCGCCATCGTTAGTCAGAAACGCCAGGCCTGAAGCGTGGTATTCCAGCCGTCCGACGGGAAACACGCGGCCATGGACGCCGTGGAGGAAATCGGCCAGCGTCGTGCGGCCTTCGGGATCGCTCATCGTCGAGACAACACCATCGGGCTTGTGGAGCACGACGTAAACCTTGCGCTCCTGCGGACGCAGCAGTTTCCCGGAGACGCGGATGTGGTCGCGCTCAATGTCGGCCTTGGTGCCGAGTTCGGTGACGACCTGGCCGTTGACTGCAACCTGGCCGGAGAGAATGAGATGCTCGGCGTGGCGGCGCGAAGCGATTCCGGCACGGGCGATGAGTTTTTGCAGGCGCTCTTCCATGGAGGTTGGTCCCAAAACGCCGGCGCGTTCGCGGCTACGCGCGGGCGACGTGAGATTTTGCGTCCGCTTCAGATGGCGAATGCGAATCAGACGGCGCAGCGGCGCTCCCAGCACCAGACGCCGCGCCTTCGGACGAAGCGGCAGAGACTTCCGCGCGCGGCGCGGCAGATTCCGCCGCAGGCTGCAAATCTTCGGGCTCAGCGGGAGCGATGCCATCATCGGCGCCGAGCGCCTGCTGTGCGAGAGCTTCAAATTCCTTGAGGCTCGGAAGCTCCTCGAGGTCGGCGAGGCCGAAGCGCATCAGAAAATCCTTCGACGTGCGATAAAGGATCGGGCGGCCGACGGCGTCTTTGCGCCCGGCGGTCGTAATCAAGCGGCGTTCGAGGAGAGTCTGAATCACGCCGCCGCAATTCACGCCGCGAATGTCGTTGATTTCCGGCGCGGTGACCGGCTGTTTATACGCAATCACGCTGAGCGTTTCGAGCGCGGGCATCGTGAGGCGCAATGGCGGGCGAAGGCTCTTGATGAATTTCCGCACCACGTCGTGGTGCTGCGCCTTGGTATAGAACTTCCAGCCATGCGCCACTTTGCGGATTTCGACGCCGCGGTCTTCAGCAGCGTAGGACGCGACAAGATTGTCAAGCGCGGCGCGGACCTGCATTTTATCGGCGCCGACCGCGCCAGCGAGCTGGTCAAGCGTCGCAGGCTCATCCGCCGCGTAAATGATTGCTTCTAGCGCGCTGTGCAGTTCTTGTTCAGTCATCGTTGACCTGCCGTACTCAGCAAGCATCCAGAATAGTTCATTCTAAATCCCGGGCGCACAGGCTAAGAGCCTGTGCCACCACAACCGTCCGTTACTGGTATTGCTCGTCGATTTTGGCCATGGCGTCGCCGCCGGAAAAGACCAAATCGAAATTCCTGTTCTTGCGCAGCAAGATGTCGTCGAACATTCTTTCCTGCGCGAGAATCACCGCCTGCAAGCGCACCATTTCGAGCACGGCGAGCAGCGCGACAATCATCGCCCGGCGCGACGCACACGATTCGAAAAATCGCACAAGCGATACCGGCTCGTCGCCCGCGGAGAGCTTCGCGCGAAGCTGCTCCATCATTTGCGCGACGGTGACTGTCTCATGCGCCAAATCGATCGGCACGACTTCACGGCGGCGCTGCGAGACTTGTTGAAACACTTTGACGAGGTCCACGAGCGATACGATTAGCTCGCCTTCCGTGCCTTCGTCGTTGTAAAGCGACATATCCGGATGCGACCAGACGTTCGCCTCCACCTGCTGCTTCTGATAGAGCATCTGCGCGGCGTTCTTGAATTTCTCATGCTCGAGCAACTGGTGAACCAAATCCGCGCGTGGATCCTGCTGCTCCTCGGCGGGCGCGAGCGGGTCCACGGGCAGGAGCATTTTCGATTTGATGTGAATCAGCGTCGCGGCCATGTAGAGGAAATCGGCGGAGATGTCCACGTTGAGCGTTTCGAGCTGATGCAGGTAATCGAGGTACTGCTTCGTGATTTTCGCGATGGGGATGTTGTGGATATCGATTTCCTGCTTGCGGACGAGGTCCAGGAGGAGATCCAGCGGCCCTTCGTAGACCGGCAACTGGATTTTGTAGTCGGGTTGTGCGCTCGCCGCCATGATGTTCGCCGATGCTCCTCAGACTGCTGATGCGTCAAAACGACTGTTTTTCGCTGATCGCAAACGATGAAATTCATTTGCGATCAGGATCTCATAAGTGCTTTGTTTGCAACACGATGCCTTTTCGCGACTGTGCGTTTCATTTGCGATCAGGGAAGGCAGTCCATAGCTGAAAGTTGAGAGTCGAAGGCCTATAAAATCCACCGCGGGCCGATAAGAATCGGCCCCTACAAGCGGGCGGACTTGCTTCTGGCACGGAATGGAGGGTCTCATCATGCGATTCGACGCTAGCATGATGCGGAAAGCGGCGCAACAGGAGGTTCCTGTGGAATGCAAGCTTCGCACTGTGCGTCACTCGGGAAGCGGTCCAGTGAATATTAGGGTCAGCACGCCGTAGCAAGCCCAGCCGAACATGATGATGGCGATGCCTCCCCACATGTAGCACATAACTTTCCCAAAGGTAAGGCCTAGTGGAGTGCGTTTCTGCTGATACCGATACAAGAGCCAGACGAGCAAGCCCAACACAAGGCTCGGGATGAAACTGAGCATTGCCACAAGAGCGTTAGGCGTCTCGCTTCCCCTTATGCTAATCGGTGGCGGCGGATTTTGATTCGCCGGACACGTCTCCGGCCCTCCGATGCCGTGACGGCTCTGGAGGGCGAGCCTTGCGGGCTTCGTCCCAGTTGAAGATGGCTTTGCGGACGCGCTTCATCGTCTTTGTGGCGACTTTGCGCGCCTGCTTTGAGCCCGAGTCGAGGATGGACCAGACTTCTTCCGGATGCGCGGCGAATTTGCTGCGGCGTTCCTGAATCGGAGCGATCCATTTGACGAGGGCGTCGGCCATGAGCTTTTTGCAATCCACGCAGCCGATGGCGGCGGTGCGGCAATCGCGGTCCACCATCGCAATCGTTGCCGCATCCGAAAATAATTTGTGATAGGCGAAGACGGGACAGACTTCGGGGCGACCCGGGTCGGTGCGGCGGACACGCTGCGGGTCGGTCATCATGTTGCGGACCTTCGCGCGAATGTCTTCGACCGGCTCGCTCAGCCAGATCGTATTCCCGTAACTCTTCGCCATCCGCCGCCCATCCGTCCCCGGCACACGCGGCGTTTCGGTAAGAATTACGTCCGGTTCTTGCAGCACCTCTCTCGCATCAAAGTGCCTTCTGTATTGTCCGAGCGAATCAAGAAAGTTTCTAATGCCGACTTGAGCAGCGCGAGATCGCAGCTCTTGCACGAATGTAGCCCTGACAACAGCGTCCCGTTGGGCATCCATTGCTAACTGCTGATCACCACCACCGTAACCAGAGCCGTCGGCGAAGGTAAGGTCGAACCGGTCAGCTCGCCATTCGATCAATTTCATTAGATCGCTGCGTCTCGCAGGCTGAAATAGTGCATCGTCGATCGAAAGCCCGAAATTACTGTTGAACCGCCGGACGATTTCGCGGGTCATTTCGATGTGCGGGGCCTGATCTTCGCCGACGGGGACGAGGAGGGGACGCTTCGGCTCGCCGTACATCACGATGTCGGCCCCCTGGAGTAGCGGATAGCCCAGGAAGCCGTATGTCCCCAAATCCTTGTCGCGGAGGTTCTCGATTTGCTCTTTGTACGTCGGAACGCGTTCGAGCCAGGAGAGCGGCGTGATCATGGAGAGCAGGAGATGCAATTCGGCGTGCTCGGGGACGCTCGACTGGATGAACAGCGTGGCCTTCGCGGGATCGAGGCCGGCGGCGAGCCAGTCGGTGGCTACTTCGAGCGTGTTGGAGGCGACCTGCGAGCTATCGGCGTAATGCGTCGTGAGCGCGTGCCAGTCGGCGACGAAGAAGAAGCAGTCGTAGGAGTCCTGCATGCGCACCCAGTTTTGCAGCGCGCCGAAATAGTGGCCGATGTGCAGGCGGCCCGTGGGTCGCATGCCGGAGAGGACGCGCGATTTTTTCGTGTTCGTGGATGGAGTCATAATTTGATCAAAAACCGTTCACCGCAGAGTCGCAGAGAGTTCGCCATTGCGTTCATCGCTACGCCTTCAAAAGGTCGCGGGCGATGACGGTGCGCTGCATCTCGCTCGTGCCCTCGTAAATCGAGATGACGCGGGCGTCGCGATAATAGCGCTCGACATCGCTTTCGCGCGAGTAGCCGAGGCTGCCGTGAATCTGCACGGCTTTATAGACGACGCGATTCACCATCTCGCTGGCGTAGAGCTTTGCGCGAGAGGCAAATGCGCCGGCGCGCGACAGACTTTTGTCGCGCATCCATGCGGCTTGATAGAGCAATCCGCGCGCCGCTTCGATTTCCGTCTGCATGTCGGCGAGCATCCACTGAATGGCCTGAAATTCGCCGAGCGTTTTGCCGAACGCGCGGCGCTGCTTCGCGTATTTCGCCGCGGCTTCGAGCGCGCCTTGCGCCAGGCCGACGGCCTGCGCCGCAACGCCGACGCGCCCGCCATCGAGCGCCTCGAGCGCGATTTTCAGCCCCTGGCCTTCTTCGCCCAGGCGATTCGCCGCCGGGACGCGGCAATCGGTCAGCGCGATCTCGGCGGACTTCGAAATCCGCAGCCCCATCTTATCTTCATAACGGGCCACGCGGAAACCGGGAAATGATGCCTCGACGAGAAACGCGGTGATGCCGCGGTGCCCTGCTTCGGGACTCGTCTTGGCGAAGACGACGTACACGCCGGTGTGCCCGCCGTTCGAGACCCAGCTTTTCGTGCCGTTGATGACGTAATGGTCGCCGTCGCGCACGGCGCGCGATTGAATTCCGGCGGCGTCGGAACCAGCGGCGGGTTCGGTGAGGCAAAACGCGCCGAGGATTTCGCCTCGCGCGAGCCGCGGAAGATATTTTTTCTTCTGTTCCTCTGTGCCGTGTTTCAGGATCGGCACTGACGCGACGGAATTTGTGACGCTGAGCGTGATGGCCGTCGAGGCGCAGACGCGCGCGACTTCTTCGAGCATCACGACGTAGCTGACCATGTCCATGCCCGCGCCGCCCCACTCCTCGGGAATAAGCATGCCGCAGCAGCCCATTTCGCCGAGCTTGCGCAGCTCGGCTTCGGGGAAATGCTCCTCGCGCTCGTACTGGCGCAGCACGGGGCGCACCTCCGCCTCCATGAATTGGCGGACATTGTCGCGCAGGATTAGCTGTTCCGAATTGAGAGAAAAATCCATGAGGAAAATGAAAAACGTGATGCTAGCACAGCACCTCCAAATGGCAAGGGAATGCAAACGAATTTGCTATTTTGGGTTGAGGCGTTTCCGCCGCAGGAATGAACGTACTTCCTCAATGTTGAAGGCTGGATTGCGCCTGTGCACCACAGCATGGCAGTTAGGGCATATTGGGCGCAGATCCTTCGCGGGATCGACCTCATATTGCCTTCCTATTTGATGAAGAGGACGCAGGTGGTGGACGTGGATGAGGTCGTCAAAATCATTCCCATACCTTTTGCCAAATGACAGTCCGCAAACCCAGCACTTGGCTCCGTATTTCCTGATACATTCCCGGCGTGCGCGGGGATCGCGTTCATAGGCGTTGACAGTCACCTTTCGCACAGCGCCTTCTAAGAATTTCCCTTCGACTTCATCCGGAAACCGATTGATGTTGCCTATCGAATCAGGTCTGTAAGGCCGGCCATGCTCAATTTCGGACAGGGCCTCCGATTCGGAAACGCCAGGACGAAGGATAACCCTTCCATTACTACCGAAGGTAAAGAGATTCGCGTATTTACGCGGACGCTTCTCAAAGTAGATGCCCCCTTTGCTCGTCATCCGAAAATGCGCTTTTCCCGCAGCCAGCCGTTGATTTCCCATCTTATTGTCCCTGCCTTTCACAGCTTGACCAGTTCCCGGAGACGGCGAGTCTGCGCGCGGCTGACGGGGATTTCGCTCGAGCGCTTGTCGTCCATTTTCAGTATGAAGCTAGATTTGAACCACGGCACAACTTCCTTGATGTGGCGAATGTTCACCAGGAAGGAGCGGTGCGCGCGCCAGAAGCGGTCGGAATCGAGCGAGGCCTGTAATTCCTCGATGGTGCGGAAATTCGAGACGCCCTCGGAGTCGCGCGTGAAAATCGTGATCGTGCCGTCCTCGATGGAGGCGTAGACGAGGTCTTCGGCGTCGGCGAGGAACATGCGCTGTTGCGATTTCAGCAGGAGCTTCACCGGCTGGGCGACTTTCAACTTGGGCGCGCCGAGCTGCGCGATCAGATTTTCCAGGCGCTCGGCCTGCGACGAATTCGCCTCGATCATTTTTTTCGCGCGCTGCACGGCTTTTGCGATGCGGCCCTTGTCGAACGGCTTAAGGACGTAGTCCACCGCGTTCACTTCGAAGGCCTGCACGGCGTAGTGGTCGAACGCCGTCGCGAAAATGATTTGCGGCAGCTTCAATTTTTTCTCGATGATTTTTTTGAACACGCCGAAACCGTCGAGGCCGGGCATCTGCACGTCGAGGAAGACGAGGTCGGGCGAGTGCTCGTTGATCAATTTCACCGCCTCGAGGCCGTTCTTCCCTTGCCCGACGAGTGCGATTTCGGGGAACGCCTTCAGCAGGTAGGCGAGCTCCTCGCGCGCGGGCTTTTCGTCGTCGATGATGAGCGTGTTGATGGGCATAATTGGCCAGGATGCGGCGCTGCGTCGCCAGTATACGAAATCGGCGACGCACGGAGCAATTCCGCAGCGCGCGGCTCTCCTTTTGCAAACGCCGCTTGCGGTTTATCATCGTCGGCGAAATTGAGGAGAGCAAATGCCGCCGCGCGCGAAAATCCTGTCGAGCAAAATCCTGCTGCACAGCCGCGTCTTCGATATCCGGCGCGACCAAATCATCGAGCCCGATGGACTCCGCTCGACGCGCGACGTTGTGGTGCACTCCGGCTCGGTCGTCGTCCTGCCTGTGTTCGACGACGGCCGCATTCTGCTGATTCGCCAGTATCGCCACGCGGTCGGCGGCTATTTGTGGGAGCTTGTCGCCGGAGGCATCGAGCCGGACGAGGCTCCTCTCGCGGGCGCGAAGCGCGAACTCGCGGAAGAAACGGGTTATTCGGCGCGCCAGTGGCGAAAACTGCTCGACGTGTTCCCGACGCCCGGCTTCGTCAGCGAACGCATGGTCGTGTATCTCGCGCAGGACCTCCGCGAGGGCGCCGCGCGCCCTGAAGCAGATGAACGCATTTCTGCGCGCTCCTTTTCAGACCGGGAAATAGATCGCTGGATCCGCACGGGCAAGCTCCGCGACGCCAAATCCATCGCCAGCATCCTGTTTTATTTGAGGTTTATTCGCCACTGAGGTTTCGCGGCCGTGATTTGTGTCGCGGTAACGTGTCGCCGTCTTACCTTGGCGCTAGCGCGTCGCTTTCGGCCGTGGCGGCGCTGCGGAGAATTTCTTCTGGAGCGCGTCAATGCTCCTCAGCATCACGTGCCCGACAATCGCCAGGCTCTTCGCGCTGATTTTGTCCATCGTGTCCTGCGGCGTGTGCCAGTAGCTGTAATCATTCAAGTCAATCACGTCCACCGACGGCACATGCTTCGCCAGAAATGGAAGGTGGTCATCCGAAATCGCGCCCTGCTTGTCTTCCACGAACACGCTCCCATATCCGAGCTTGTCCGCCGTGTCCCACACCAGATCCGCCAGCCACTGAGTCGAGTTGTCCTCGCGCTGCAGGCGCAATCCCTTCTGCCCGACCATGTCCACGAGGAGCACCGCCTTCACGTCGCTCAGCCTACCGTCCAGATCCAGCTTCGCGGCCAGTTCCCGAGTGCCGTACGTGTCGTTTGTGTTTGTCCAATTCACGTCCGCTGCGCTGCTCCAGTTCCCCTGCGCTTCCTCGCCATCATCAAACACCATCCAGACGCTCAGCGGGTACTTGCGCCCGCAGACGCGATGCGCCAGTTCCATCATCAATCCGGATGACGAGCCGCCATCATCCGCGCCGACGAAATCCGGCACTCGCACCGTGTCGTAGTGCGTCAGCAGCAGGATGATGCCCTTTCCCTCGCCGGGCGCCTTCACGACGATGTTTTTCATCGTCAGCACGCCAATCGGGGTCTGCGCGTGAAAATTATCTTCCTCCACGCCGCATCCGGTGGTTTTCATTTCTCCCAGCACGTAGGCCTGCATCTGCCGCAGCGCATCCGAGCCCGCAGGCCTCGGCCCGAAACTCACCAGCTTCGCCGTGTAGTCATACGCCTTTTGCCCGTCGAACCCTCCTGTCTGCGAAGCCGGCGGCGCCTGGTCTTGCGCATCGAGTGCAAAGGACTTTGCCTGCCCAGCCTCCGCTGACGAGTTTTTCGTGCTTGCCTCCGCACTGGCCTTCACCGCGCCGCTGTTGCATCCCAGAATCCACGCCAGAGCGCCAATCGTCATTCCCGCCCGCAACACGGTGTTCATTTCACTGTGCTCCTTCCCGGGCCATCCGCTTCTGGCGCTTCTTGCGGTACACCATGTACGAAACGCCGATGCCCACGAAGTAGAGCCCCACCATCGGCGCCATGAAAATCAGCATCGTCGTCGCGTCCGGCGTAGGCGTCACGACGGCCGCCACGACGGTGATAATCACGATGGCGTAACGCAGGTTCTTCCACAGCCACTGCGGCGTCACGATTCCGAATACCGACAGGATGAACACCAGCACGGGCAATTCAAAGATCACTCCCAGCCCCACCAGCACCACCAGCACCAGCTCAAAATACTCGTTCAAGCTGATCAGCGGCTTGATAGGCCCGTGATTCACGAAGCTCACCAGGAACGTCAACACCGTCGGCAGCAGGACGAAATATGCGAACGCCATGCCGCACAGAAAAAGAATCATGGACGAAACGATGAACGCCGAAACCGCTTTCCGTTCGTGCTTGTAGAGTCCGGGCGCCACGAACAGCCAGATCTGGTACAGCACATAGGGCATCGCCAGCGCCAGTCCGATGTAGAGGCCGAGGTTGATGTACAGACCGACGTATCCCTGGAGGCTGAACGAAAACACGCTGTCTTGCAGCTTGTTTGCGCGCAACGCCGCCTGGATCGGCCGCAGGACGAAATCCATGATCGGCCGCGAAGCCGCCAATCCCGCGACCATGCCGATCCCAACGGCGGCCACCGCGTGGAGCAGCCGCTTCCGCAGCTCAACCAGGTGCTCGAACAGCGACATCTTCCCGCCGCTGTCCTCTTCCGCCTGCATGTTCACGACTGGTTCAGACTGGCTTGGTGTCGCCATCTCGGACTTTCTCGGTGTTCACTTCGGGTGGTTGGGTATCCTGCTTCGCGCTTTCGTCCGGCGAGGCGCTTTCCCCTGCGGCTGCCGCGCTTGCGCTTGTCGCCGGATCTGTTTTCGGAGAAGCAATCGTATTCTCCGCCGGCTGCCTGCGCATCTCCGCGACTTTCGCGTCGCGTTCAAGCTCGCGCATATGGTCCTCGAACCCGGCGCGCAGGCTCTCGGACGCCCGCCGGAACTCCGCCGTCGCTTTCCCCAGCTTGCGGGCCAGCTCCGGCAGTTTTTCCGGGCCAAACACGAGCAGCGCAACCAAAAAAATGATGATCAGATGGGGAACGCTGAGCATTTTTTGATGCGCGATGAGCCTCCGCTGCATCATAGAAGAGGCTGCGGAAGGTGTCAAACCGCGCGAATTCGCGCGAAAGTTGTGTGTTATACTGATTTGGTATGGCCGAGGGACGCATGGAATCTCCCAGACGTGGCGCTCTCCTGATTTTCGTAATTCTTGCGCTCGCCGCGCTTTTCGGCGGCCTCATTGGACCTTCGCTCAAGGCCACCGCCGCGGGCGCCGACGATCTGCAGGACTCCATCAAGTCTTTCGCGCGCGTCCTCACGATCGTTCAGCAGAACTACGCCGAACCAATCGACGTCAGCAAGCTCGTCTACGATGGCGCGATTCCGGGCATGCTCCATATGCTCGACCCGCACTCCTATTTCTTCGATCCCAAGCAGTTCGCGAAATTGATGGAAGATCAGCGCGGGAACTACTACGGCGTGGGCATGCGCATCGCGCCGGAAGGTGACCACACCGTCGTTGAGTCTCCGATGGTCGATTCCCCGGCCTTCCGCGCGGGCATCAAGCCCGGCGACGTCATCACCAAGGTTGACGGCACGTCCATCGCCGGCCTCGACTCCACGAAAGTCGCCGACATGCTCAAGGGCCCTCGCGGCACGGTCGTCACCATCACGCTCAGCCGCGTCGGCTGGGAAAAGCCCATCGTCGTCAACGTGACTCGCGATGAAATTCCGCAGCCGGCTCTCGATTACGCCGGCCTTATCAAGCCGGGCGTCGGCTACGCCCATCTGACTACGTTCGCCGCTGAAGACGCCGCCGCCCAGCTTTCCGCGGCCATGAAGAAAATGGACTTCGCCCATCTCGACGGCTTCATCCTCGACCTTCGCGGCAATCCGGGCGGCCTGATTACACAGGCCATCGACGTCTCCGACATGTTCTTGGACAAAGATCAGCTCATCGTCTCACACAAGGGCCGCGCCTCATCCGAGCATCGCTACTATGCCCTTCGCGGCACCGGCGGCTATGGCATTCCCGTTGTAGTCCTTATGAACGGCGGCTCCGCCTCCGCCTCCGAAATCGTCGCTGGCGCGATCCAGGATCACGACCGTGGCCTCATCACCGGCACGCAGAGCTTCGGCAAGGGCCTCGTCCAGACGCAGATGCCTCTGAGCGACGGCACCGCCATGTTGCTCACGACCGCGCATTACTACACGCCCAGCGGCCGCCTTATTCAGCGCGACTACAAGGACATTTCCCTCTACGATTACGAATACAATCCGCAGCCGCCCAAGAATCCGGAAGTCAAGCTTACGGACAGCGGACGCAAAGTCCTCGGCGGCGGCGGCATCACGCCCGACGTTCCGGATCCGTCTGCCAAGCTCGACCCGTTCCAGGAGCTTCTCTACGCCCGCAACGTCTTCTTTCCTTACGACTGGGGCGTGGGCGAATTTGTCCGCTATTTCATGGGCAAGCGGCCAGCTGTGACCAAGAACTTCACGGTGGACGATGCGGCGATGAAAGAGTTCTACGCCTTCCTCGATCAGCAGAAAATCCACTACACGCCGGAGGAAATCAGCAAGAATCTCGATTGGATTAAGGTCCGGATCAAGCGCGAGGTTTTCACTTCCGCGTTCAATATCGACGCCGGCGCGCGCGTCGATGCCGAAAACGATCCTCAAGTGGAAAAAGCCGTCGAGCTTCTTCCCCAGGCCAAGGCTCTCTACGTCGACGCCAAGAAAATCGTCGCCGAGCGCATGGCGTCCCAGTCCCAGCTCCAGCCTCGAAACTGACATCTCACCGTTCGTGCCTTCCTAGAACTACTCTGAGGCACACGTCGAGCCACACATCGGCAAAGCTCCGTGCCTATGAATGAGACACGGAATTGCCCCTTTCAGCCGTGATTAATTGGAATGGATTTCTAAGCCGCTCGGGATCGCGCGAGAGATCAGGCCATGATGCGCTGAATCATCGAGGACAGGCGGCGCCGGGCCGGGAAGTCCATGCCGACAAACTGAACGCCCATGCCGCCGTATGGCGTGATGTGGCGGACCTGCGCCGAGACGCGGAACTCGCCTTCCGGAGCATCGAATTGCAATTGCATCGGCGTGCCGGGAACGGGCGGGTCCACGTTCATGATGAAGATGCCGCCCAGCGAGACGTCGCGCACGTGGCTCGCGCCGCGGCGGCCGGCACCCTGCCAGGTAACCACGAGATTATTCGGGGCCAGCGCCCGCGGATAGCGGCGCTGTTTGGTGAAGATCGGCAGTTCGTTGATTACTTTCATATGCCAACCTTTCTTCGCTCGAAACCGAACCTTTTCGGCACCGGGCGAAAAAAGCTCGAGACGATGATTCAGCGGCCCGCTTTTTCGCTCAGCCGCCTCAACATGCCATACAGCCTGCGCCGCGCGGGAAAATCCATACCGAGGAATTGAACTCCCATCCCGCCGCGCGGCTTGACGAAACAAACCCTCGCGGTGACGCAGACTTCGCCCTCAGGCGAATCGAAAAGCAGTTCCAATTTAGTGCCCCGCACCGGCGGATCCGGATTTTCAATGAAGATGCCGCCGAGCGAAACATTGTGCGCGCGGCTGGCGTCGCGGCGGCCGTCGCACTGCCAGGCGACCAGAAAATCTTTTGGCGGCTTCGCGCGCGGATGGCGCCGCGGTTTTGAAGCGTGCTTCGCCGCCGGTTTCGCATCCGCCACGCTGTTTGCCATTCGCGTCATGCTCAGCTCCTCAGTCTCAAGCAACGCTAACTCTGGATTTGCCGCCTGCCAGGATTCATCGCGGCACCGACGGCAGCAACATGCGCAGCACATTGGACATGCGCGCCAATTCGTACGGCTTCGCCACGCAAACCGTTGCGCCCAGCGCATGGGCCGTCGCGAAATCGCTCGGCATGCCGGTGCGCGTGGTCAGAACCACCGGAGTGCGCGCCAATTTCGGATTGCGGCGCACCACAACGCACAAATCGTAGCCCGACATCTCATTGAGCTTGGCTTCGGCGGCGCCAACGCCGGGTTCGGCTTCGCAGATGATCGCAGCAGGCTGATGATTGCGCGCGATGCTCATCGCCTCGGAAGCGTTGGCGACGGCGTCGACGGCGTAGCCCTGTCGCTCCAGCTCGGAGCGCAGGCACCCGCGTTGATGCGCGTCGGCTTCGACCACAATGATGAATTGCTTGCGGCCCCCGCTGACGAGCATGTCGTTCGCTTGCGCGATCGGCCGCCCGGACGTGTCCACGATTTCGGCCTCGGGTTCGCCCTCGACGAACGCGATGGCGACGCCGTAACGCCGCTCACTGGCGCGCGCCACGCGCACCACGATGCCTCGCTGCTCTTTCACCGGATCGCCCGGAGCAGGACGATACGGAAACACGACGGCCACTTCTTGCCCGCGCTCATACGTGGCGTTGGCGGACTCGAAGAGCAGGCCCTCGCGCGAGACGTCGGTGGTCATCGTGAAATCGTAATCCGTCACTTCGCGCGCGTTGACTTGGCGGATGCGCACTGGCGCGGAAATCTTCACGCGGCGGCGGTGGCGGCGATCCTGCTTGGGCGCCACAGGGCGGGATGCGGGTTTGGCCGCGGGCGCGTCCAGGTGAATGTGGATATTTTCGAGCGGCATCGCTGGCGCGACCGCCGAGCGAGCGGGCGACGCGGTTTGCCGCGTTAGGGTCTCTGTTGCAACGGCGGTCTTGGACACAGGCGTCTGCGAACTGCCGGCGGAGGGCTCCTTCGGCGTCGGGAAGTAGAACAACCGCTCGAATCGTGATGGCATCGTGTACTCGGGCGCGACCAAGAGACGCAACGCGCCAGTCACAGCGTAGCCTGCCGCCTCACCCCTGACACTAGCCTCAGGGGTTCAATTTGCCGGTACTGAAGTACCGTCAGATGCCGCGTAAGTCCTTTAATACCAACGCAGTGAGAAGTGATTTGCCCGCGATTTTGCTCCTCGCCGTGTCGGGGTAAACCAAGTTCGGAGTAAACTGAATACGTTATGCGCTGCCAAACGATAGCCTTGTGCCTCTGCGCGAGCCTCGTTTGGGCGCCCGGCAAGGTATTCGGCGCCGGCGCACAGCCACAGGCTGTTACGCCTGACAGCCTGCCCGTCCGCGTACATCCGGATGATGCGCTGACCCGCTCCGCGTTCGTGCTTTTCTACAACATGGACTACGACGAAGCGATCGCCGTTTTGCGCCAAGAGTTGCAGGCGCATCCGGACGACCCGTTTGCCATAAACCACCTCCTGGCGGCGATCCTGGCTAAGGAGCTGAACCGCGAAGGCGCTTTCGATGCCGCTCTCTACACCAGCAATCGCTTCGTGGAATTGAAGCCCGAGCCGGTGGATCCGAAGCTGACCGCCGAGATCGTGGACCTGGCCGAGAAGTCTCAGGCGCTGTCGACCGCGGAGCTGAAGAAGAATCCGAACGACGTCGACGCCCTTTACTCGCGAGCGGCGGCGCGCGGGTATGAGGCGCTTTTCTACGCCGTCGTCGAAAAGCACTGGCTCGCGGCTCTGCGCCATTCGCTCGGCTCGTTCCACGACGACGAGCAGGTGCTGAAGCTCGATCCGAATTACACCGACGCGAAATTTGTCGTTGGCTCCATGTATTACGTCGTCGGAAGCCTCTCCTGGTACGAGCGGATGTTTGCATTCGTCGTCAGCCTGCATGGGAACAAGCAGAAGGGTCTTCAATTGCTGCGCGAAGCCGCCAACGGCGGCGGAGAAGCCACGATGGACGCGCGCATGTTCTTGTCGCTGTTCTTGGCGCGAGAAAAACACTACGATGAAGGCGTCGCGCTGATGCGGAAGTCGTACGAAGAGTTCCCCAGCAATTGCATCTACGGATTTTCAGAAGCGGAGCTGCTCGCGGCATCCGGCCAGCACGACGCCGCGGTCGCCGCGTATCGTTCGCTTATTGACGCGGGCGAAAAGGACCAGTTTCCCAATGCGCGCTCGGAGAGCGCGCCAATGGGCCTGGGCGAGTTATTCCGGAAAGAGAAGAATTTCAAGAGCGCCGCCGAAGCCTTTGACGAAGCGGCGAAATTCCCGCATCCGAACAATGTGATTCTGGCGCACTGCGCGCTCGAAGCCGGGGAAATGTACGACGCCTTGGGTGACCGCGCGACCGCCGAGACGCGCTACAACACCGTCCTTCAGCTTGTCCCCGGCTCCGACGACGCCCGCACCGCCGCGCGTTACCTCAGGCGTCCATTTCAGGCCGACGATTAAGCTGCTTTCGACTGTTGACTGAAAACTATAGACTGCTTCTATGCGCGGAGTCGTGAGATGGTTCAACAACGCGAAAAGGTGTGCCTTCCGCGGCTCTTGCGTCCCGAGGCATTTGGCCGGGAATCGGACGCGCTGACCATGCGTGGCGTGGTCAAGTGGTTCAATAATGCCAAGGGATTCGGCTTCATCGGCCGCGACGACGGCGACGACATCTTCGTGCATCACTCCGGCATCGTCGGCGACAAGTTCAAGACCCTCCGCGAAGGCGACAAGGTCGAATTCGACATCGTCGTTGGCCCCAAAGGCCAGCAAGCCGCGAATGTCGTGAAAATGTGAAGTTTGACATAATGCTGGTCACCAACACCCGGATTTGGACTATAACCCCTGACCTGCACCGCTTTGAAACCCGACATGACACCGAGCCGCCTTATCCCCGTCTGCGTTATTTTGGTCCTTGCTGCGCTCGCTCTTTTCTGTTTTGCGCGCGGCAGAAAGAATCAGATGCTTGACGGCGTGTTCATCCGCGACAATCAATTAAATGAGTTCTATCCGGGCAACCAGGCTTGTCCGGTATCTGGATTGCCGGACTGGGTTATAACGAATCAAGAGTTTAAAGATGGCGTCAGCGTCCCGATTTCAGTCCCCGGCGATCGGAATCCTCTCTATCATGCGCCCTGGCATGTGAGAATAACAGGCGATGTCTCGCGTCTCGGCTCTTATGGATGGAATGGACGCTATTGGAGAGAAGTCCGAGTCTTACATTTGATTGAAGCCGGGCCTCTGCCATCGTGCAAGAACGCTGAATGAGCAGTAGCGAGTTTCAGTGCTTCCACTAACGTCCAGGCCCAATTCCTTCTATAATCCTCGCATGGAAAATCGAGAGGTGGCGAAAATACTGCAGGACACGGCGCTGCTGCTGGAGATTGACGGCGCGATCATCGGGCGGTATCGCAGCTACGAGCGCGCGGCGGAGCTGATCGGCGGCCTCCCGGAGCGCGTCGAGGAACTCGCACAGGACAAGAAAAAGCTCACTTCCCTTCCCGGCATCGGCGAAGGTCTGGCCGAGCACATCCACGAAATCCTGACGACGGGCGATTATTCGCTGCGCAGGAAGCTGCTGAAAAAATATCCGGAGACAATTCTCGACATCCTTTCGCTGCAAGGCATTGGGCCGAAAAAAGTCGCTCTGCTCTGGAAGAAATTCAAGGCCGGGACGGTGGAGGACGTCGGCAAGCTGGCGCGCGAAGGCAAGCTGCGCGACATCGAAGGTTTCGGCGAGAAAACCGAGGAAAACATCATCAAGGCTGTCGAACTGTTCAAGCGCTCCTCGGGCCGCTTCCTCATCATCGTCGCCGACGAGACAGCGCAACAGCTCGTCACCTATATCAAATCCTTCGGCAAGGAAATCGACGCCGTCACGCCGGCCGGCTCGCTGCGCCGCGGCAAGGAGACCATCGGCGACCTGGATCTGCTGGTGACGCCGGCTGGAAAAGCTTCGCAGAAGCTAGTGGACTCGATCGCCGCGCACATCCTGAAATATCCCGAAATCCAGCAAGTCCTCGCGCACGGCGAAAACAAAGTCAGCTTCATCCTGAAAAATGAAATGCAGGTGGACGTTCGCATCATCGAACGCGAAAGCTATGGCGCCGCGCTGCTCTACTTCACCGGCTCGAAGGAGCACAACGTCACATTGCGCGGCCGCGCCAACGAAATGGGCTACACGCTCAACGAGTACGCGCTCTCGACGCTCAAGGGCGAACAGCCCGTCGCCAGCCGCACCGAAGAAGACATTTACGCCAAGCTTAAGCTGCATTACATCGAGCCGGAGCTGCGCGAGAACACGGGCGAAATCGCCACCGCCGAACACAGCAAGCCCGTCACGTCGGGCAAGCTCCCAAAACTGATCACGCTCGACGACATTCGCGGCGACCTCCAAATGCACACGACCGCCTCCGACGGCCACAATTCCATCGAGGAAATGGCCGAGGCCGCGCGCGAGCTTGGCTACGAATACATCGCTCTGACGGATCATTCGAAAGCCGTCACCGTCGCCAACGGCCTCGACGAGAAGCGCACGCTCGAGCAAATCAAAAAAATCCGCGCGGCCGAAAAACGCGTCGGCGGCATCCATCTCCTCGCCAGCAGCGAAGTCGACATCCTCAAGGATGGTTCGCTCGACCTCGACAACGAAGTCCTCGCGCAGCTCGATCTCGTCGTCGTTTCCGTCCACTCGTACATGAATCTCGACCGCGCCGCGATGACCGACCGCATTCTCGCCGCCGTCGAAAACCCGTACACGCAAATCCTCGCGCATCCGACGGGCCGGCTCGTCCTTCGCCGCGATCCTTACGCCTACGAAATGGAGCGCGTCTTCGACGCCTGCCGCGCGCACGGCGTCATCGTGGAATGCAACGCGCATCCAGACCGCCTCGATCTGCGCGATTCGCAGCTTCGCCTCGCCAAGGACCGCGGCGTGAAAGTCGTCATCTCCACCGACGCGCACGCGACTGCGCACCTGAAGCTGATGAAGTACGGTGTCCTCACCGCGCGCCGCGGCTGGCTCGAAGCCCGCGACGTCGTCAACACTCTTCCTTACGAAAAATTTATTGGCGCGCTGCGGCCAAAGCCTCAAGGCGCTCATCATAAAGTCGCCCATGTCGCAGCCGCAAAGTCCGCCGCCCATCGCAAATCCGCTTGAGCCTGCTTTTCGCCAATAACGCACTTGACAGCCTTCTCGCTTCGGGCGTATATGCCTGCGCACGGACCCTGTACCACCCGCGAAACTCATAATGATTCTTTTGCGGGCTTTTGAATCATAACTTCGCTTCTCTAATCGTAAGCTGCGCTGCAATTAAAGGGACCCTGAGGAGCAGCGTCCACAAGAGACTTGGTCGTTGCCGGGCAGAGCGGACGACGTTTTGCGTGCGTCCACATTGCTCATTCGCGCAAGGGTTCATCGCAACTTGGGAGGCGAGAAATGAGACATTCTCTAGCTCTACTGGTGGTTCTTGGCCTGGTGGCTCTCAGCAGTTGCAAGGGGAACAAATCAATCACCATTGACGTCTCGCCGACCACGGCCCAACTGTCGGCGGGCGGCGTGCAAATGTTCACGGCGAATGTGCACCATTCACATAGCAACCCCGGAGTCACCTGGACATTGTCCGGCACAAGCTGCAGCGGAGCGACATGCGGGACGCTGGACAGCACCACGGCCAATCCTGTTACCTACACTGCTCCGGCAACCGCTCCTGCCTCCAACATGATGGTGACTCTGACTGCCACTTCCGTGGCCGACACCAGCCAATCCGCCTCGGCGATTATCACGGTTCTCGCCCTGTCGATTAGTGTCTCACCGAGTTCAGCCAGCGTAGTGGTCAACGCCACGCAGCAGATCACGGCGACGGTTTTCAGCGATCCGAGCAACGGCGGCGTCACGTGGACATTGACTCAAAGCGGCGTCAACTGCTCACCGACTTGCGGCTCTCTCTCAGCAAACAGCTCGTTGAGCGGCGCGCCAATCACTTTCACGGCGCCATCGAGCGTGCCATCTCCGGCCACTGTCACACTGACAGCGACCGTCGTTGCTGCGCCAAACCCATCCGCAAAGGCCACGTTTACGATCACGACAGCCGCTGCTGCGTGCGGCTCGGGCAGTGAGTCTTTGTTCAGCGGCCAGTACGCATTCCTCTTGCAAGGCTTTGACCAGAACGGCGCTGTTGCCATTGCCGGCAGCTTTACCGCGGACGGTACAGGCAAGATCACTGCTGGCGGCGAAGACATCAACAATTCCTCGGGCGCGCAGAAGAACCTCACGATCAGTCCCAGCAGCTCTAGCGCGAGCGGGTACTCGGTCGGTGCGGATAATCGCGGCTGCTTGACGATTGTCAACTCAAACGGGACCACGACGAAGTTCCGGTTCGCTCTGGGTTCTCTCACGGGAACGCCGTCAGTGGCGACAAAAGGCCAGATCATCGAATTTGATGACGCCGCTGGGACAGGCGCGCCTCCTCTCGCGCGCGGCTCCGGGTTCATTCGCAAGCAAGATGCAACTTCGTTTACAACGAGCCTCTCGGGAACGTATGCATTCGGCCTGTCCGGGAATGACTCCTCTGGAGGGAGATTCGCGATTGCGGGCGTCCTCACCGCGGCTGGCGCCGGAAGCCTTACGACAGGCAACGCCGATGCGGATGACGCCGGCGGCGTCGCTACCGATGTGGTCTGCGCAGGTTGTGGCAATTACTCCACCAGCCTCGATGCAAACGGCCGTGGAACCGCCATGACCACATTTCCCACTCCCCTGATCACCGTTGATTTTGCGTTTTATCAGGTCTCCGCTTCGGAGGCAATCTTCATCAGTGTCGATAGCATTTTGACGGTTCCGATTCAGAGCGGTGAAGCGCTTCTCGAAAGTGGCGCGGGATCGTTCTCGGCAACTTCTATCAGCGGCAACAGCGTTATCCGTACTGAAGGCTTCGGCGGAGGCGGAACCACTGGCCCGTCTGTCTCGATAAACTTGCTGACAATCACCAGTACTGGCAATTTCTCCCTAATTGAAGACCTAGATCAGGGCGGAACCGTGACCAACAACAGCAGTCGAACGGGAACTTACTCTGTCGCTTCGAACGGGCGAGTGACCTTGCCCTCAGGCGGCGGCAAGAACCCGCCTGTGCTTTATTTGATTAACGCAAACACGGCGTTCCTCGTC
The DNA here is from genome assembly GCA_035280405.1 of Candidatus Acidiferrales bacterium. Classification (GTDB taxonomy): domain Bacteria; phylum Acidobacteriota; class Terriglobia; order Acidiferrales; family UBA7541; genus DAHUXN01. Next base: position 60,011 of record DATEFX010000022.1, read on the forward strand.
GGGACTGGCGGCGCGTCCGAACTCGGGTTCGTCGAGCCGCAGTCAGGCTCGAGCTTCAGTAATAGTTCTCTGAGCGGGAACTTCTTCTTTGGCACGGAAGGGCCCACGGGAAGCGGCGTAACGATGCAGTCCGGAGCTGAGTCCCCCAGCGGTGGCAACTTCACTGGAACCGCCGATAGTTCGGGTCCGGGCGGTCTCACGCACGGCCAGTCCATCTCCGGTTCGTACTCGGTCACTTCCAACGGAACCGGCACAATCGGCGTAAACGGCGTGTTGATCGTTATCTCTTCGACGAAATTCGTGTTCATTGACGAAAGTCCGGGGAATACAAATCCGAGTGTCACGATCGTCGACCGGTAGCGATTGCAAGGCTTTCGGTAGGCGCTTGAAATCGATTGCACGAATAAACAAACTCTGCGAAAAAGTGAAAGAATTTGCAGGGTTGTGGAACCAGAAAACGGCAAAGCCCTTTGTTTTCATAAACGGGTCATGTGGTAAGGATATTGCAGCTAGCAAAGCAGGTTTCTTGTGTCCGGAGCTCGGGAATAGGGTTCACTGGACTCTCTTGCGTGTTTCGGGCCTCTATATCCTGCCGGCACAGCTAACCTTTGGCCCACCTTAGGCTTGTTCGGGGAAATTTTACGGATAAGGAGACTACTCATGAAAAGGATTGGGCTTGCTCTTACTATCGCTCTTTTGCTCGGCTCCCCTGCTTTCGCGAATGCGTACACGTCCGGCGATGTGCTCGACATTACCGGGTTCGATAACGCCAACGCAACGGCGAAATTCTGGGCCGGGTCCTTCACTCTAGGGACTCAGACTGGACCGATCTGGAGCGTATCTGCGTTTGCCGTGGACCCTCTTAGCTGTTTAACATGCACACCGACATCGCCGCCGTGGACATTTTCATTGCAATTTGACAGTGCGACGGGCGACCTCTTCGGTACTGCCTCGGCCAATTTTAGTGGGTTAGGCGTCGGCGTACATTTGCTCACGCTGACGTTTACGGATAACAACATCACATCGGATTCCTGGACCGATGTTCACGTCGGGAGACCGCCTAAGACAGGCACATTCAGCTACTGCATCGGGGCCAACTGTACGAATCCAAATCTTGTGACTCCCGAACCACCCGCGATCCTGCTGTTGGCGTCCGGGTTGGGGTTCCTGGTTGGATGGCGGCGTTTGAGGTAATCGAACCGGCGCAACATGATTCTGGGGGCCGTGGTCCGGTGAGACGTTTAACTCTGACGGAACATTTCGCCCCATCCTCGCGTATCCTTAATACGGACAACGGAGGACAACCATGCGCCGCTTCGCTTTGACCGCATTTGCACTCGCTGGGCTGATTTTCTGCGTGCTAACGTCCGCATCAACCGCCAGCGCCGACGACTGGTCGAAAACCTATAAACTCACTGGCCGGCCAAATCTTCGCGTCATCACGAACGACGCGCACATTGACCTTTACGCCACCGACGCGCAGCAAATTGACGCGCACGTCACCACGCGCGGCTGGAGCATTGCCAAGTCAAGCGGCGACCGCGGCATCACGATTACGGAATCGCAGTCGGGTAACGAAGTCACGCTCAACGTCCACGTCCCGAATATGCATTTCTTCTTCGGCTGGAACAATCGCTCCGTCCGCCTCGAGCTCCACGTCCCGCACGAAGCTGATTTCGACGTCGAGACCGGCGATGGCAGCGTCACCTCCGAAGCGTTTCACGGCCAGCTCCGCATCTCCTCAGGCGACGGCAGCATCGACGCGCATGGCCTCAAAGGCCAGGTCCGCCTGCATTCCGGCGACGGTCACATCGAAGCCGACGACCTCGACGGCAATCTCAACGCCGATTCCGGCGACGGCCACATCCGCGTCCGCGGCCGCTTCGATTCGCTCACGTTGAAAACGGGCGACGGCAGCGTCTCCGCCGACGCGACCTCCGGGTCGAAACTCTCCGGCGATTGGAATCTCCGCTCCGGCGACGGCAGCATCACTTTGCGCCTCGCCGAAGGTTTCGACGCCGACCTCGAAGCCGACACGGGCGACGGGAGCATCAATCTCGATTTTCCGGTGACGGTCAGCGGCACTGTTTCGCGTTCGCGCATTCACGGCAAGATGGGCAATGGCGGCCCGCCGCTTTACATCCACACCGGCGACGGCTCCATCCACATCGAAAAGATTTGAGCGGAGCGCCTTGCATGCTCACCGGATTCGCAGCTTCGCGTCAGATTAAGTAAGAAGGAGGCACCACCATGCGTCATCGCATCCTCGGCATCGCAATTCTCCTATCGCTCGTCTCCGCTCCCGCCGCCCTCGCCGACAATTGGTCAAAAATCTGGAATGTCTCTGCGCCGCCGCGCTTCCATCTCGTCACGGGCTACGGCACGGTCACGATCCATCAGGTCGCGGGCAATTCTGCGCGCGCCGTCGTCAACACCGACTACTGGCGCATCGCGCCTTCCGAAGTCGAAATCACGGAATCGCAAACTGGCAATTCCATCGACGTCCAGATCCACACGCCCGAGCAGCACAGCTCGTGGTTCCACTGGCGCTCGCCGCGCGTCAGCATCGAAATTGACGTCCCCGCGCGTTCGGACCTCGACCTCGAAACCGGTTTCGGCGACCTCAACGCCTCCGGCCTGCAGGCGAAATCTCGTTTCAACACCGGCTTTGGCCACGTCCACATGACGGATTACGACGGCTCTCTCGACGCCGAGTCCGGCTTCGGCGACCTGACCGCGGATGGCCGCTTCGATTCCCTCATGCTCAAGACGGGCTTCGGCCACATCAATGCGGAAGTCGCGCAGCACTCGCACGTCACCGACGCGTGGCGCATCACTTCCGGCTTCGGCGACGTCCGGATGCGCCTGCCCGAAGATCTCAATGCCGAACTCCACGCCTCGACGGGCTTCGGCGGAGTCTCGACGGATTTCCCGATCACAATCTCCGGCATGAAGGAGCATTCCTCAATCAGCGGACGCCTCGGCTCCGGCGGCCCGCCGCTCAACCTCGAAACCGGCTTCGGCTCCGTCCACATCGGCAAAATTTAGGAAGTCGCGGGAATTGGCGAGGACGAGGAATCTCGGCGCCGCAAGGCGGCGGCCGCCTCGCATCGTCCCGCCGTCCCTATACTTTGCGGGGATCAGTAATCAGCGCCAACCCTTGCATCGGACTCCAGTCTTCGCGCGCTCGTTTCGATAGTGGGTCAGTTTGAATTTTCTTGATCGTGACACAAAATGGGGCCTCCCGGGTCGACGGCCAGTCGAGCCCGGGGGAAAAAAGTCAAAATTCAAACTGACCCACTCCCCGCAATTCTTTGCCATTGACACAACCGTTGCCTGCCGTGATAGTTTCACGCGATTCCTCGAACATCTCGGCCCGACCCGATTGCAGGTGAAGCGATGAAACTCCATCTCGGACGTCACGTGCTCGGAGTGGCCGCAATCGCGCTTGGCGTTTTCACGATAATCTGGCACGACTTCTATGGCCTGCAACAGATCGCCGCTGTGATAAACATCTCGCACCCCGCAATCCTGGCCTACATCGCTGCCGCCGCTGAAATCTTCGGAGGCGTGGCGATTCAGTTCCCGAAAACGGCGCGCGCCGGAGCCATTGCGCTGGCCGCCGTCTTCACGGTCTTCGCGCTGTTCATGCTGCCGCTGATCGTTAAGCACCCGAAAATCTTCGGCTACTGGGACGGATTTTTCGAGCCGTTTTCGCAGGCCGCGGGCGCGCTGATTATCTGGGCGACCGTTACCCGCAGCGATCCCGCGCAGCCGTCAAAGCTTGCTCGGTTCGCATATCTATCGTTTGGCGTCTGCGTCGTGTCCTTCACCATCGCGCAAATCGTCTATTTCGCCCACACGGCGGAGCTCGTTCCCAAATGGCTGCCTCCCGGCCAAAATTTCTGGGCCGTCGCCACCACGATTGCCTTCGGGCTCTCCTCGCTCGCCTTGCTTTCCAGACGCGTCGCGCTCCTCGCGTCCCGCCTGCTCACGGCCATGATTCTCGGCTTTTGGGTGCTGGTCTGGCTGCCCATCAGCTTCGCCACGCCGCATAGCATGGAGAACTGGTCCGAAAACGTGGTGACTCTCTCGGTGGCTGGCGCGGCCTGGATCGTCGCCGATCATCTCCACCAGCGCCGCTCCGCCTCTCCCTCCGCCTAGCGCCGCCGCGTTCCTTTCCGGAACTTTCCCGCGCAGGCCATGAACTTCGCCTCACCAAACCGAACTTCGCGAGTCTAATCTTCGTATCACCATTGACGGCCGCAATTCCGGCCGCCAACGCTCGAAAGGGGCGCGCCATTCGAAATCTTCTCGGCAATCTTCGCTACGCTCTGCGGCAATTCCGGCTTTCACCGGTCTTCACGGCGTCCGCGGTGCTCACGCTGGCTCTCGGCATCGGCGGGACCACCGCCATCTTCACTCTGATTCACGAAGTGATGCTCCGCTCCCTGCCCGTCTCCGACCCCTCCCGCCTCGTTCGTGTCGGCGAAGGCGACGACTGCTGCGTGCAGGGCAGCCCGCAGGATCGCTGGGGCTTTTTCTCCTACCCGCTCTACGAACGCCTCAAAGCGGAGACACCCCAATTCGAATCCGTTGCCGCGTTTCAAGCGGCCATCCCTCCCATGAGCGTCCGCCGCGAAGGGACAGAATCCGCGCCGCGGCCGCTGCGCTCCGAATACGTCACGGGCAGTTATTTCTCGACCCTCGGCGTGCGCTCCTTCGCCGGGCGCCTCCTGACTCCCGCCGACGACACGGAGGCTTCCGCCCCTGTCGCCGCCATCAGTTATCACGTCTGGGAAATGACCTACGGCGCTGACCCTTCGGTCGTCGGCTCCACGTTCGACGTCGAAGGCCACGCCTTCACAATCGTCGGCATCGCGCCTCCGGGGTTTTACGGCGAGACTCTCCGCCCCGACCCGCCCGACATCTGGCTGCCCGTGCATCAGGAAGCGATGATGGACGGCGCTGACAACCGCCTGCACGAGCCGACGGCTGCATGGCTGCGGATGCTTGGCCGCCTGCGTCCGGGCGCCACCACCGCGGGAATGTCCGCGCACCTGACGACGGTGCTGCGCGAGTGGCTCCTTCACGACGCGGGCTATCCCGCCAATTCGATGGATGACATTAAGCACGTGCTGCCTCAGCAGGTGCTCAACGTCGTGCCCGCCGGCGGCGGCGTCGCTCTGATGAAAGAGGCATACAGCGAGAGCCTCAAAATTCTTCTCGCCGTCTGCGCCATGGTGCTTCTCATCGCCTGCGCCAATGTCGCCAACCTTCTCCTCGCCCGCGCCGTCTCGCGCCGCAGCCAGACGGCTCTTCGCCTCGCCCTCGGCGCCACGCGCCGCCAGATTATTCTGCAGGCGCTCACGGAAAGCGTCCTCCTCGCCGTCGCCGGAGGCCTCGCCGGACTGCTCGTCTCCATCGCGGCCGTGCGGCTGTTGCTGGCGCTCGCCTTCAGCTACGCGCGCTTCGTCCCGTTCAACGCCGCGCCGTCCATTCTTGTTCTGCTTCTCACGTTCGCCGTCGCCCTCGTCACGGGAATTATTTTCGGCATCGCTCCCGCGTGGTTTGCCACGCGCACAGATCCCGCCGAGGCTTTGCGCGCTTCTTCTCGCATCGCCACGGGACGTTCCACTTTCGCGCGCAAGGCCTTGCTGATTTTGCAGTTCAGCGTCTCCGTCGCGCTGGTCGCCGGCGCCACGATGCTCGCGCGCACTCTCGGCAACCTCCAAAGCCAGAACTACGGCTATCCGGTGAAAGATCGTATCGAAGTCTCGCTCCACAATCCGCAAACCGGTCACACGCTTGCGGAAATGGCCTCGATTTACCGCCAGATGGAGGATCGCCTCAGTTCCCTTCCCGGCGTTCGCGGCTCCAGCCTTGCTCTCTACAATCCGCTCACCAACAACTGGGGCGAAATGATTCTCGTCGCCGGCCATCCCGCGGGCCACGAATACGGCGACTCCGGCGCATCCTGGGACCGCGTCAGCGCCGGCTACCTTCGCGATCTTGGCGTGCCTTTGATTCGCGGACGCTACTTCACCGCCGCCGACAACGAATCCACGGCGCCCGTCGCCATCGTGAATCAGGCCTTCGTGAAACGCTTCTTCAAGGACGGCGAAGATCCCCTCGGCCAGCATTTCGGCCTCGACTTGCCGGAAAACGCCGGCACGTACCAAATCGTCGGCATCGTGGGCGACGCGCACTTCGCGGGCTGGGGCTTCCGCATCCCGGCGCTTACCATGTTCTACGTCCCGCTGACGCAGACCGTTCACTACAAAGACGAACAAATGAACAAACTCGAATTCAGCTCGCACTTCATCGGCGGCATGATGCTCGTCACCAGCGCGACTCCCGGCGCGCTCGAGCCGCAGCTCCGCAGCATGCTCGGCGAAATCGATCCCAATATGACGATTACGAGCGTTCGCACGCTCCAGCAGCAGGTGGATTTGTCGTTTGATCAGGAACGCGCCGTCGCCAGCTTCGCCGGGCTTTTCGGCATCGTCGCGCTTTTGCTCGCCGCCGTCGGCCTCTATGGCGTCACGGCTTACACGGTCGCGCAGCGCACCAATGAAATCGGCATCCGCATGGCGCTGGGCGCGGGCCGCGCGAAAGTCGTGCGATTGATTTTGCGCGGTGCCTTCGCGCGTGTCTTGCTCGGACTCGCCATCGGCTTGCCTCTCGCCGTCGCCGCCGGAAAATTGATCGCGTCTCAGCTCTACGGCGTCTCTTCCTGGGATCCACTCGCGCTCGCGGTGGCCGCGGCCGCTCTCGCGCTCTGTTCCCTCTTCGCCGCGATTATTCCCGCTGCCCGCGCCGCGTCCATTTCGCCGATCACCGCCCTCCGCGTCGAATAGCCCCGGCTTCGGTCCGGTCCACATCGCTCGTGATCGGTCCTATTAGAAGGGCGGAACTGAGGATTCGTAGCTGGCAGCGGCAGAGAAGGGCTTAACCAGGGTCACCTGGCCGAAGAGGATCTTCCAATCGACTTCCTCATCAAGCGAGAGGACAAGAGTCATGCGATGCATCCACGCGCGTTCTTCGCTGGCGAGCGGTGAGTTCTTCCAGAGGACGGTGTAAACGGACAACCGGTCCGTCTTGGCGAGCGTCCCTTCGACGAGGTATTCTGCATTACGCGTTGCGCAGGCCGCGAATAGATTGGCGAATCCTCCTTCGATTTCGGAGCGGCTCCATCGCGTCCCGAGACCGTCAATGAATTCCGCATTCTTCGCGAAATAGTGCAGCAACTCTTCCATCGACATCGTTTTCAGGCCTTTGAGGAAGTACTCGAGCGTCAACAAGGCTCGCGAACGCGAGACGCTCTCGCGTTTTTCGCCCGGCCCCTTTGCAAGTTCTGCCTCAATCGGGCCTAGCGTCACGCCTCGTGATTTCAGGACTTGGGCAGCCAGAGACGTTTCCACGCGGAGGACACCAGTGAGCAAGTGCTCTGGTTCCAGTGCTCGGTGCCCAAGTCTTTCGGCTGTCTCCGCTGTAAGGCTCAACACTTGTCTGCTTTCCTCCGTTAGAGGCACCGCCACCGATGTGGGAATCCTCTTTCCTCGCTCAATTCGATTCTCTATTTCTCTGCGGATATCTGATTCCGCGGAGGTTTTTTAGGGAAAGAGCTTCGCCAACGTGGCGCGACGTTCACGCAAAAGGCCCAGAAGCAGATGCTCTGTCCCGATTTGCGGATTTCCGTACTGACTGGCTTCATAGCGCGCGAAGAAGATCACGCGACGGGCGGACTCTGTGTAACGATCGAACATACTGAGACGAAGGCTTGAGTCTAGTCCCTATTTCGGCTGGTATCAAATCACTCGCCAGTCCAACGCCAGTGCCGTCTTGACTGAACACGTCCGCGAAAAAATGCGTGAAACGAATTGCAAATCGCTGTCCGTTCGCGCGTCATAATCCGTTTTCTTGTCAGCCGACTTTATTGCACGCGAAGCGCTTCATTCGGGCCTACGCTGGCTGCCCGCCACGCGGGTACCCCCGTTGAAAATCCGGCAATCACGAAAAACAGCGCCACCATCGCCACGAATGTAGGCGGGTCCGTCGCCGTCACGCCCACCAGCATCGTGGCCATCAGTCGCGTGAGCACCAACGCCGCGATCAATCCCGCCGCGACGCCCACCGCCGTCAGTCGCAGTCCCTGTACGACGATAAGCTTGAATATCCTCGCGGGCTCCGCGCCCAGCGCCATTCGCACACCGATTTCCGCCCTCCGCTGCCGGACCACGGTCGAGAGCACGCCGTAAAGCCCCACCGCCGCGAGCAGCGCCGCGACCACCGCAAACGCCCCGATGAGCAGAAGCGAAAATCGCGTGCCCGCCTGCGCGTGCTCCACCACCGCATCCATCGGCTGCATCTGAGTGACCAAGAGGTGCGGATTGATCGCCTTGATCGCCGATCGAACTTCGTTCCCAAACCTCTCCACGTTTCCGTTCGCACGGATCGCCCAGTTCCCCACGGCGCCCGCGCCGACGAATGCATCGCTGAAGTAGACCTGCTCGCGCCCGGGAACAGCCAGCGATTCGTCGCGTGTGTGCGCCACCACGCCAATCACTTCCACCGGCTCAGCCTCTTGCGTCCGCACGCGAATCAGAATCTGCTTGCCGACCGCCGAACCGTTGGGGAACGCCTTTTGCGCCAGCTCATCGTCAATCACCACAACGCAGCTTCCGGGCGCCACCGTGCATGGCGATTTTCCCTGCTGCACCGTGGCCGCCAACACGGCCTGCGGAAGCGGCGTGTTGTCTTGGTCCGTGAATGTCCGCCCCGCGATCAGCGGAATGTGCATCGCCTCGAAGTATCCCGGCAGAACAAACTGAAAATCTGTCGCCTGAAACTTTGTCGGGTCCGACCCCGCGTTTATGTCGCCCCATCGTATCGGAGTAAACGTCCCGTCGAGCGGAAACGGCGTCGCGGCCGTCACGCTCTGCACGCCGGGAATTGCCTTCAAGCTCTGCTGGATTTGCCGCACGGCCGCGGTACGAGCTTCCGGCGTTTGTCCGCCGAGATTCCCCAGCGTTTGAAACGTCAGCAATCCGTTCGCGTCGTAGCCCGGATTGATGCGCTGCAAATCCCGGAAGCTGCGGAACATCAGTCCCGAGCCGACCAGCAACACGAAGCACAGCGCCACTTCCACGACCACGACGAGTTTTCGCAGCAGCCCTCCGCTGGTGAGTCCTTCGTTTCGGCTGCTCCCTCCCAGCACGGTCGAAATGTTCGGCCTCGACGCACGCCACGCCGAGATGATCCCGAAAGCCCCCGCCGCCGCGAGCGCCGCAACCGCCGTAAAAATAAGCACCGTCGTATCGATGCGAATCGTGTCCATCCTCGGAAGATTCGCCGGCGCAAGCGCGAGCAATTCCTGAATTCCCGCCCACGCCAGCACGAGTCCTCCCGCCGCGCCCAGCCCCGCGAGCACGAACGCCTCGGTCAGCATCTGGCGGATCAGCTGCCAGCGTCCCGCGCCCATCGCCGCGCGCACGGCAAGCTCCCGCTCCCGCAGCGACGCCCGCACCAGCAGCAGGTTCGCCACGTTCGCGCACGCGATCAGCAGCAGAAAAATCACCGCGCCCATCAGTGCAAGAATCGTCGGCCGCACTTCGGACACCAGGTTCGCCCGCATCGGCTCCAAACGAATCGCGTACCCCGCCGTCCGTTCGATCACGAAATTCTTCCGCGCCTCCGCCGCCACGTTATCCGCCGATGCTTGCGCTGCCGCGAGCGACACACCCGGCTTCAGCCTGCCGACCGCGTGGATAGAAACGCCATTCCTGTTTCGGTTGTCGTAATTCAATCGATTCGCAACCCAGATTTGCGGATTCGTCTCCGTTTCCGCTTCCGGCGGGAAGAACAGTTGGAATCGCGGCGCAAGCACGCCGACAATCACCGGGCTCAGCCCCCCTTGCGTCTGTATCGTGTGTCCGATGATGGAAGCATCGCCGCCGAATCGGCTCTCGAAATATTCATAACTCAGAATCGCCATCGTGGGCAGACGCGGCGGCGGCGTTCCTGCCGGCGCCGTGCCCGGCGCCGGTGGAGGCGCCTGCGGCAGCCCGTCCTGATCATTGAAGTCCCGTCCCTGAACTATCCTCGCTCCCATCAAATCGAAAAAATTCGTCGTGACGACTGCGGCCTTCACCTGTTCCGGTGTTCCATCCGCCAGCGGCAGCACGAGATTGAACGTGAACGCTCCGCCCATGTCCTGAAACACGTTTTTCATCCCGTCGCGCATGTCGATGTAGTCTTCGTTCGAGAACGGAAAATCGCGGACGTGCCGCACGTGAAAATCGCTGCACGCCACCACAAGCTGGCTCGGGTTCTTGTAAGGCAGCGGCCGCAACAGCACGGCGTTCGTCACGCTGAAAATCGCCGTGCTCGCACCCACGCCCAGCGCAATCGTAAGCACCGCCGTCAGCGTGAAGATAGGGCTCTTGCGCAGAGTTCGCACCGCAATCTTGAAATCCTGCACGGACATCGTCGCACCTCGCCTTTCGTGCTTCCGCGACGCAGGTCTGGGAGAGCTCGGCTACCGTATTTGGACGCGCCGCCGCGCGATTTGTTTCATGCTCGGTCATTTTACGCCCGCCGAGCAAGATGGAAACGCGCCGATGAAAAATCCGCGAAACGAATTGCAAATCCACTCCTGTTCACGCATCATAATGCGTTTCCCTGTCAGGCGAATTTTATACAACCTGATTCGCGCCTGAATTCTATTCCTCTGAGGAGATTTGAATGAAGAAATCCGCGAAGATTGCGCCGGCAAAAGGCAAACTGGGCGTGCTGACGCCCGGCGTCGGCGCGGTCAGCACCACGTTCATGGCAGGTGTCGAACTGATTCGCCAGCGCGCCGCGCTCCCCATCGGCTCGCTCACGCAGATGGGCACCATCCGCCTCGGCAAGCGCACGGATAACCGCGCGCCCCGCATCCGCAAGTTCGTCCCTCTCGCCGATCTCGACGATATCATATTCGGCGGCTGGGACCTCTTCCCCGACAACGCCCACGAAGCCGCCACCAAGGCCGGCGTCCTCGACGCACATCATCTCGACAAGGTCGCGCCCTTCTTGAAAAAAATCGAACCGATGAAGGCCGCCTTCGATCAGAATTACGTCAAGAATCTCCACGGCAAGCACATCAAGAAAGCGAAAAACAAATTCGATCTCGCCCAGCAGCTTCGCGAAGACATCCGCGAATTCAAGAAGCGCACGAGAGTCGCTCGCACCGTGATGGTCTGGTGCGCCTCGACGGAAGTGTTCCTCAAGCCGGAGAAAATCCACGCCTCTCTCGCCGATTTCGAAACCGCGATGAAGGAAAATCACGCCGCGGTCGCGCCTTCCATGCTTTATGCCTACGCCGCGATTCAGGAAGGCGTGCCTTTCGCCAACGGCGCGCCGAACCTCACCGCCGAAATCCCCGCGCTCGTCGAACTCGCCAAGGAAAAGAACGTCCCCATCTGCGGCAAGGATTTCAAGACCGGACAGACGCTGATGAAGACGATTCTCTCGCCGGGCTTCAAGGCCCGCATGATCGGCGTGAGCGGCTGGTTCTCCACCAACATTCTTGGCAATCGCGACGGCGAAGTCCTCGACGATCCGGGCTCGTTCAAGACAAAAGAAGAATCGAAGCTCGGCGCGCTGGAATATATTTTCCAGCCGAAGCTTTATCCCGAACTTTACGGCAAGCTCTACCACAAGGTCCGCATCAACTATTACCCGCCGCGCGGCGACAACAAGGAAGGCTGGGACAACATCGACATCTTCGGCTGGCTCGGCTATCCGATGCAGATCAAGGTGGACTTCCTCTGCCGCGATTCGATTCTCGCCGCTCCGATCGTCCTCGACCTCTGCCTGTTTCTCGATCTCGCGCAGCGCGCCGGAATGCGCGGCATTCAGGAATGGCTCAGCTTCTATTTCAAATCGCCGATGTGCGCGCCCGAGCTGTACCCCGAGCACGACCTCTTCATCCAGCTGATGAAACTCAAGAACACGCTCCGCTGGATGATGGGCGAGGAACTCATCACCCACCTCGGCGCCGAATACTACGACTGATTTTCCACGGGACCTCCTTTCACTGTGCGCCCTCCCCGGATTCGGGGAGGGCGCTAATACCTGTCAGAGAGCCAAATTGGCTCTTTTTCGGGTCAAATAGTACCGACCAGAGAGAGCCAATCCGGAAGTTGAAATTTCGCTCGAAATTCCGTATTTCGAGCGCAAAGAGATTCTGAATGCCCGGAAACAGGCATGGATGTTGGGGAGTCCGCGGCGGTGAGCGAAAAAGCACGGTAATCCCAGAGCGCAAGATAGAGGCAGTTCAAAAGAGCCAATTTGGTGAAAATTCAGCATTTTCAGAGGACCAATCCCCCAGGCTCGACTAGCCGTCGACCTGGGCGGCCCCTCCTGTTATTGTTGAGTTGGGAGCAATGACCCGCCTTCGCCAAGGCTACGGCGCGGCAAGCGTGTGACCCGACGATCCCTCAGGCTCGACGATCCCCCGAGCTCGACGATCCCCCGAGCTCCCCTAACCGGGGACTCGGGAGGCCCCATATTCCGGGGACTCAGGAGGCCCCGTTTGTCGTCGACCTGGGCGGCCCCCCTCCTGTTATTGCTGAGTTGGGAGCAATGACCCGCCTTCGCCGAGGCTACGGCGCGGCAAGCGTGTGACGGGCACACCACGGCGGGGGCATTCACCGCAGAGACGCCGAGAACGCGGAGTATGAAGCGGGCGGCTAGCCAAGGCTGAGACTGTGCGAACAATCGTCCCCGCCACTTCCGGCCCTCCGTGAGTCCGCTCAGCGTGATCAACGAAAAATAAAAAAGCCCCGAAAGGTCGGGGCCACTTTTTGTCAATTTTTCCTCGCCTGTTCACACGAATCGAGGTTAATGGAACAAATTATAAACCAAGGCGAAAAATTGGTCAAGCGGTTTGTTATGTACGCAAAAGTCGTCCAAGTCAAAAAAGTGTCACCCGCCTGAAAACAGGGCCCTGCGAGCCAGCCACTCGCTGCCCGCCCCGCCACGGCGGGCAAGCGGCAGGCAAGCTCGTCGCTACACTCCTCGGGATGACAACGTAAGGAGAAACACGTTCGGGGTGGGGTAGAATCCGCAGGCGGATTTCAATCTGGATGGGAGAGATAACTTGATGAGACGAAATTTTCGCATTCTTAGCTGGATGGTTCTCGCGATTGCCGTTTTGGGATTGGGTTTCCCTCCGTTTGCAGAAAGCGCACGGGACGGGGCACCCGCCTTGTTCGGATTCGGCGCGGCGAGCTTCGCGCAAAGCGGGGCGCAAAGTACGGAGCAGGAGGTGATGGCGAAGCTGCAAACGCATGAAGGCGATTACGTCGTCAAAGAATTCAAATTCGCCGACGGCGAGGCGATGCAGGATTTGCGGCTGCACTACGCGACGCTCGGAGAGCCGAAGCGGGACGCGGGCGGGCGCGTGACGAACGCCGTGCTGGTGCTGCACGGGACCGGCGGGACGGGGCATCAGTTCCTGCGGCCCGTGTTCGCGGGAGAGCTTTTCGGGACCGGGCAGCTGCTGGACGCGGCGAGGCACTACATCATTCTGCCGGACGACATTGGCCATGGGAAATCGAGCAAGCCGAGCGACGGGATGCGCATGAAATTTCCGCACTACGATTATTCAGACATGGTGCGGGGCGAATACGATTTGGTGACGGAAGGACTGCACGTCGATCACCTGCGGCTGGTGATGGGGACTTCGATGGGCTGCATGCACACGTGGATCTGGGGCGAGGCGCATCCGGATTTCGTGGACGCGATGATGCCGCTGGCGTGCCTGCCGGTGGAAATCGCGGGGCGCAACCGGATGACGCGGAAGATGATCATGGACTCGATCAAGAACGATCCGGCGTGGGACGGAGGGAACTACAAGACGCAGCCGGTGAACGGGCTGCGCGCGGCGCTGGACGTGGAGCTGCTGATGGTGAGTTCGCCGCTGCAGTGGCAGAAGGCGAATCCGACGGCGGCGCAGGCGGATGCGTTCCTGGAGCGATCGCTCGCGGGGATGATGCGAAATGACGACGCGAATGATTTGCTGTATGCGTTCGATTCGTCGAGGACGTACAACCCGGACCCGGAGCTGGGGAAAATCACGGCGCAGGTGATGTACGTCAATTCGGCGGATGATTTTGTGAATCCGCCGGAATTGGGAATCGCGCAGAGGGAGATACAGAAAGTGGCGCACGGGAAATTTGTCCTGCTGCCGATAACCGACGAGACGCGAGGACACGGCACGCATACGCTCGCGGCGGTGTGGAAGGGATATTTGGAGGAGTTGCTGAAGGACAGTGGGAAAGGACAGTGAACAAGGAACGTGGTCAGTGGACAGTGATCAGTGGTCAGTGGTCAGTGGACAGGGATCAGTGGCCGGTACGATGCGCGGAGAAACTGGCGGAGGGGAAATATGTGAGATATAATTTTGATGAATAGGGCCCCTCCCTCATACCCCCGGAATTTCCCTGACCAGCCCCTCGGAAACAAGGAAGCGTCACCATGAGGCAAGAACGTCGCCGCGCCGCCCGGCAAAAATTGGACGGACCCGAATTATTGGAGATGGGAACGGAAAACGGCGGCCTGGTCGTGGACGTCAGCGAAGACGGGCTGGGATTTCAACTGGTGTCGCCGATCGAGCAGAATCGCACTCTGAATTTCGCGTTCTCGCTGGGATCGAACCAACTGGTGCGAGCGCAGGGGCGCGTGGCGTGGATTTCGCGGGAAGGCAAGGCGGGCGGAATCACCTTCACCGCGCTGCCGAACGCGACGCGGCATCATTTGAACAGATGGCTGGGGAGAATGACGCCGGACGAGCCGCCAGAGCCAGCGCCTGAGCGAGGCGAGACAAAAGGCGAGGCGCCACCGGCGCCAGAGCGAGCGGAGACCATAAAGCCGCCGGTGTTGGCGCCAGAGCGAATGGCGACGATATCGCCAACACCGCTTGCACCGGAGCGAACGGAGGCAATAGCGCCGCCGCCGCTGCCAACGCCATCGCCTGTGTCGCGGCCGAGCGCGGTGATTCCGAGCGGGCTGGGATTGTCGTGCACGCCAGGGGCGCCGTTTGACGCGCCGGCGCAAGCGGCAGGCGACGCCTTGTTTGCGCGGGCGTCGTGGCAGGAGGACGTGCCCGGCGAGAACGCGGGACATCGAAAGACCGCGGCGGTGATCGTAGTGGCGTTGTTCCTGGTCGCGGGATTTGCCGTGGCGCAGATGTTCCCTTCCGCGTTTCGCGAGGTATTGAGCGGCTTCGAGGGAATACCGCGCGCGATGTTCGGCGCGGCGAAAACACGCGCGGCCCAGCCAAAGGCTCCGGCTCCAGGGGCACAACCGGCAGCGCCGGAAGCGAGTGCAACGCCGACGGGGCGAGCGTCGGCAGCGGCGGGTCGCCACACGCAGGCGCAAGCACTTGCGTCGGCGGGGATGAATCCGTTCGCGGCGAAAGAGCCATCGAAGCCGATCGCGGGAGTGCTTGCGCCAGGCACGGGCGCGCCGGGAGAATCGGAATACCGCCGTGGAGAAGAATATCTGAGTGGCCGCAAAGCGCCGCGAGACCCGGCGCAGGCGGCGCACTGGTTCTGGCTGGCGGAGAGTAACGGATACACGCCGGCGACAGTTGCGCTAGCGGAGTTGTACTTGAACGGCGACGGCGTGGAACGGAGCTGCCTGCAAGCGAGAATTTTGCTGACCGCCGCTATGAAAGAAAACAACAAAGAGGCAGCCAGCAAACTACGTCAGCTTCCGGAAAACTGCGAGTAAGGATATGCCGGCAGAAGGGCGCGCCGCGGGACTATTGCAGGAATCCAGCGTTCTTCGGATACGGCGAGCCGCTTCGAGGGGAACGAGCGGCCTAGTGTCATCCGCTTCACTACTGTACTTTCGTACAGTTTCGCAACGCATTGCGTCCTCGTAAACTTTCGGGCAGAGGGTAAGTGATTTACTTCCCGGGTGGGTGTCCTAGAGAGTTTGTTGGCGTCGCCGCATAGGTTGACAGCGGCAGGAGAGAATCCCCTGATGTCTGTGCTATCGAAAAGCCTTGCGCAAAGCGAGCCGAACGAAGCAGCGGAGCGCCGCGGGACGATCCGGCACCAGATTACCGTGTCGGCGGACGTGGTCGAGATCAAATCGAACACGAAATTTTCGACGCGGACGACGGATCTGGGGCCGGGCGGATGTTTCGTCGACACGCTGATGCCGCTGCCGGTGGGCTCGGCGGTGAGGATACGGCTGCAGAAAGATAATGTGACGTTTGACGCGCTGGGGACCGTGACGTTTTCGCAGACGGGGCTCGGGATGGGAATCGCATTCGATAAGATGCCGCCGGAAAAACTCGCGGCGCTTGACGCGTGGCTGATTCAATTGACTTCATCGCGCCCGGCGCCGAACGATGCGCACGCCGCACCGGCTTCGACGCCGACGAAAGCGGCGGCTGCAAATGAGACGCGCGCGACGCGAAAACAAACCGACACGACGTATAAGCTGATCCGGCTGCTCGTGAAGCGCGGCGTAATCAGCGAGCGCGACGCGGAAACGCTCCTCGGCGAACCTCTGCTTTAATTCCTCACTTCAATTTGGACTCTGGGGCTTCGGTTTGCCGATGCTCTCGTTCGTGCTGACGTGAAACTTATGGTAGTCGTAGTAATGATGGATTTCGTCGGCGCGAAACGTCTTGAGCATTAATACTTTCACGCCGACGTGAATTTCGTCGTAAGAGGGCAGCCAGACTTCGTTGTTCATCAACTGCTGCTCGAAAACGAAGGCGGAGCCGCGCTGGAGAGAGGCAACCATGCCTCCGGCGATTTTGAGGGAATTGTCGAAGCGAGCTTCCAGGCGAACGACGTCGCGCGCGTTCGGGTCGATCCAGACGACGCCCTCGAGATCGTGGATCGCTTTCTCGGCGAGCTTCTTCGGTTTGTAATCCGGATTGGGGCCAAAGTCGAAGACGACAACGTCCTGGCCGCGGAAACGCTCCCAGCGGGGATTGGTGAATTTCGAGATGCGCAGGAAATCCTCGATGCCGACGTCATCGTCGCTTTTCTTCTTGGGCTTCGCCTGCTCTTCCTCGGCTCTTTTCTGATCGCGAAGGACGACTTTTTCGACGCGGGCGTCTTCTTTTTTCTGTTCGTCTGGCGTGAGAGGCTTGCCGTTCTTCTCCATTTCGCGATAGATTTCGTGGCCTTCGACGTAGGACTCCTCGTAGAGATTGGTGGACTGCTTCTTGATCTTGGCCGTGGCGTCGACCTGCTGTTCGATCTCCCGGACCATGCAGGTGTAGTTCTCCTTCATTTTGTCGATTTGCTTTTGATTCGCGTCCACATCCTTGAGGAGCATGGCAATTTCGGGGAGCGGACGGCTGGAAAGAGACGGGAAATTGAAGGCGGAATCGTTTATGGCGCTGTTGAGGGAAATTTTATTGAAATCAACTTCGAGAGTGCCGCTGGCTTGCTTGATTTGCCAGTGGAACGGCTCCATCACGCCGTCGACAGAGCGGTAGTCTGAAAATGAGATTTCTTCAGGACCAGGCGGCGTTGCCGGATATGGCGGTTGGGAAGTCGCGGTGTTCGCAGGGGCGGCGGGAACGGCTTCTGCCTGCGCAGGCACTGGCGGCGAGGCGAGCGGCTTCGGATTCGAGAGAATTTCCTTCCTGATCAAATGCGTCTTCGCGTCGAAGTAGAGGCGGTCGGTGACGCCGGAGGCGGTGGCGAGTTCGACGACGTTCATTTCCCCGCCGCCAAGAGTTTCGCCGGGAAGGGATTGGGCGCGGATTTTGTTTTTCTTGAGATCGAGTAGGCGGAGATTCAGGAGCTGGGCACGTGCCTTGGCCAATTTTTCCTCGTCGCCCAGGAGAGTGACGGTGTTGCCTTCGCCGGACGCGCCCCAGCAGGATTTTCCGTTGCAGGCCTGAGTGGAGCGAGAGGCGCCGAGATCCGATTCGCGGTAAAAGCGATTGGGGGATTCCGTGAGGAGGGTGAATGCGCCTGAATCGCCTCCGCCGGATTGCTGCGCGATACCCTGCCACTCGGAGGTGCGGATGCGCTGAAGCGCTTTCTTTCCGCCTTGAGCGCGAACGGACTCAGAAATGATTTTATTAGCGGATTGGGCGCGGCAAGGAGCAGCGGCGAAAAACGAAATGCAAAGGATTGCCAGGCACACGACTGCGGGGCCAAAGATTGACTTTGAATTCGTGCGCGACATCCCCGAGCCCCTTTTCTCACCCCTAACTGATATACGAAATCACACGCCAAATTGTTGCCGGACGCCTTCCCTGGAGCCGCTCGCGACGCGAATCCGCTATAATCACGCCAACGAGAAGGGGTAATAGAAAGATGCCGACCGTCCCGCGCCGGTTGTCGCGCCCCGAGGTGGAATCGAAGGTGCTGCACTACATCTGCGACAGCACGGCGGACCACGAGACGAGGAAGCAACTCGTGCAGCAGCTTGTGGAATACAACTGGCTCGACGCGGACAATGAAATCCTATACGAATCGATACGCGTGCTCTTTGACGTGGACCCGCAGAGGATTTTGTTTCATCTTCCTTCGATTCTGACGCGGCGCGGATTTCCGGATATTTCGTGCAAGGCGCTGATGGGGCCGTCGCTGATGAGTTCGATGGCGGCGATTTGCCTGGCGGGGGATTTATTGCGGCTGGAACAGTGGGATGCAACGCACGAGGCTCAATGAAGCCCGCAGCCCTGCGAATCGTTTCCGTAGCTGAAATAATTGCGACGCCGATTTATGTGCTCACCTTTATTTGGAAGCTGCAATTTTCGGCGTCGCGATGGCTTGGCTATTCGCGCGGCACCGAGACATCATTCCGCTCGCGGTGCTTCAGGCGGTCATCGGATCGCTAACGTGGGGGAGCTTTCCGATGGCGTGGCACCACCGGCTGCGCGTAGGGCCGGCGTTTTACTACGGCTGGAACCTGATCCCCCAGGCTCGACTAACCGTCGACCTGGGGGCCCCTCCTGTTGGCGTGGCACCGCCGGCTGCGCGTAGGGCCGGCGTTTTACTACGGCTGGAACTGATCCCCCAGGCTCGACTAGCCGTCGACCTGGGGGCCCCTCCTGTTGGCGTCGCACCACCGGCTACGCGTAGGGCCGACGTACTGCCACCGGTGGCGATGAGCGCGGGAACGAGATGCGCGCTCAATCGCGAGCGGGGACGACGTGGGCGGGGCAGCCGATGACCTGGCCCTCGTAAATCAGGCCGGACTGGTCGCTGAAAAAAGAAAACATGCATTCCTTGTCGCCGGCGTTTTGCAGCATGAGCTGATAGCTCGCGCCGTCGGCGGAGCGAACGAGACTGAGGCGCCAGCCGGGAATGATTTCGGGACCGGAGCTGATGGTCACGCCTTCGCTTTGCGCCCAAGTGCCCTTACGCGCGATGAAATAAGCGGAATTCGAAAGCTCCTCCCAGTCGGCGTACTTCCCTTCCTTGGCTTTGAAGTCGGCTTCGGAGGTGTTGAGAAAGCGAACGAGACTGACGCCGAGGAAGCGACTGTCCTGGACGCGCTCGATGGCCATCGGGCGGACGGCAGGAGACGGCGAAGGATGGCCGGACTGAGCGAAGGTAGCAGCAGCACAGGCGTACGTAAGTACGGCCGTAAATCCGAGAGTTCTCATGTGCGGGAGTAACATCGTCACACCCCCAAAGAATCGCCAGGCTTGCTAGAGATTCCATTCGTCGCCGAGGCCCTGACTGGGTGCATGAGAATTGCGATGCAACGGAGCGGCGGTTGCGTTGCGCGGGCCTGACCACACGCCCGGGATCTTCTGGCCGCATTTTGGGCAAGCCTCGTCGCGGAGGCGATTCTCCTGGACGTCGTGCCAGGAGCGGCGAATCAGGGTCTCGCCGCAGCCGGGGCAGAGCGTGTGCGCGCCGTCGCTGAAAATATTGCCTTCGTAGACGTAATGGAGGCCGACTTCGCGCGCGATGGCGCGAGCGCGATGCAGGGTTTCGGGCGGCGTCTTCGGCTTGTCGCGAAGCTTGAAATCGGGATGGAAGGCCGTGAAATGCAACGGCACATCGGGGCCGAGATTTTCAAGAATCCATTCGGCGAGCTTGCGCGTCTCGGCGGGATCGTCGTTGAGATCGGGGATCATCAGATTCGTGATTTCGAACCAGACGCTGGTTTCATTCTTCAGACGCTTCAGAGTTTCGAGAACGGGCGCGAGATGAGTGAGCGTGATTTTGCCGTAGAAACCTTCGGTGAAGGCTTTGAGGTCGACATTCGCCGCGTCGATGTGATCGTAAATGTCGTGGAAGGCTTCGCGCGTGACGTAACCGTTGGTGACCATGACGGTGTTGAGGCCGCGTTCTCTCGCGATTTGCGCGATGTCGATCACGTACTCGCCCCAGATCGTGGGCTCGTTGTACGTGAAAGCGATCGAGGGGCAGCCGTAGCGAATCGCCAGATCCACGACTTGCTCGGGCTCGAGATGCGTCGAACGGACTTGATCGCTGCGCGATTTCGAGATGTCCCAATTCTGGCAGAAGAAGCAGCCCATGTTGCAGCCGGCGGTGCCCATCGAAAATATCTTCGTGCCCGGCAGGAAATGATTGAGCGGTTTTTTCTCGATGGGATCGATTTGAATCGCGGCGGGAGAGGCGTAGCCGAGGCTGTAGAGTTTTCCGCCTTCGTTGACGCGAATGAAGCAGAAGCCCGCCTGGCCTTCTCCGATGTGGCAATGGCGCGGGCAGAGATAACAGTGCAGCTTGCCGTGCGCATCGGGCTCCCACCAGCGAGCTTCGTGGAGCGTATCGGTTTTCTGGAGGATTTTCAGGTCGAGCATGCTTCACCGCGCGCGGCGGACTGCAAAGCCGTTGGGACCATTATACGCTTCCGGCGGAGAAAGCAGTCACCGCGAAAAAATCTTTGGTACCCGGAAGCGGTCTCGCGCATCCAATCTCGTTGTCCGCGCAGGCTATGCCGCGCGAAATTGAACCTGCAAGCCGAGGAGGAATACATGGCGCTACGAGACGGGATTTTGCCAGAGTTCGACCACGAAATTGCGAATACACGAAAGACGCTGGAGCGCGTCCCGGAAGGAAAATCTGATTTCAAGCCGCACGAGAAGTCCATGCCACTCGACCGGCTGTCGGGGCACGTAGCCGAGATTCCGGGATGGGCCAAGGAGACCATCTTGCAAGACTCGTTGGAAATCCAGCCGCCAGCGGGAGCTCCGCGGCCGGAGCCGCTGCTGATGAAATCGAGAACGCAACTCCTCGAGGAATTCGACAAGCGAGCGGCAGCCGGGCGCGCGGCGATCGCGAGCGCAACGGACGAGCAATTGATGAAGCCGTGGTCGCTGCTCGCGGGAGGAAAGCCGGTGTTCACACTGCCGCGCATCGCCGTGCTCCGCGGGTTCGTGATGAACCACCTGATTCATCACCGCGCACAGCTGGGCGTTTACCTGCGACTGAATAATGTCGCCGTGCCATCGATTTACGGGCCTTCGGCGGATGAGGACCCGTTGAACATGAAGGCGACGGCTTCGTAGTTGAGCAGTGTAGTGGAAACTTAACAGCCGATTCCTCGCCCCCACCCGCGGCAAAGTCAGCCGCGGTTGGGCTCGCAATGACAAGCGTTTCGATGGCCAACGCCTCCACGGATACCCGCGTAAAAATGTGTGTCGAGATTCTTCGCCGATCCTCGCCGGATCGGCTCACAATGGCGACGCGCTCGGATGGGCCCGCATCACGGTGGCGCAGATGCGGGCCGATGCATTGTTGCGCAGATTAAAACTTGGTTGGCGCTGACAACGCGAGCCAGGCGACGAGGGTGGCATTTTTCTCGTCGGAGGTCCAGGGACTGCCAAGGGTCTTTCCCATTTCGGCGAGACAGCGCAACAGTCTCGCGGCGGAGAGATGCAAAGTCTCCGCGGCGAGGACGTAGAGTTCGCGCTCCTTCACCCCGCTGACGCGCAGACCGCATTGTTCACCCGCATGAGCGATGGCGCCGCGGAAGAGCTCGCCTTCGGCGGTGTGCACAAGGGCATGCGAGCGGAGCGTGGCTTCGAGGGGCGGTAGCGGGCGGCCCGAAGCGAGTACCACGGCGCAGGCGACGGCCTTGTGATTCTTCAACGCCAGTTCAGCGACGATGGCGCGCATGGCTTCGGTCGCCATTTCATTTGTCGCGTCGGTGATGCGGCGAAGAAACGCTTCCGCTTCCGGCAACTTCATCGTTCGCGCGAGATGATACGGCTGGACACTGCCCTTCACGCGACGGTCGACGAGCTCGACGCGGCCACGATGCAGAACCTGCGGCTTGCGATCCGCAAGCGCAACAGCGACGAAGGCAGCCCATCCAGAATGCGCGCGAAAGCCCAGAGCCGTGCGAGTCATGTGCGGGACTTCCTTTTTTGTTCGTGGCGGCGTTCGGCGGCCCAAGCGATGAAGCGGTTCATGCGCTCGCGTTCGCCCCAAATGAGGCGGAAGAATTTCCGCGCGTCGAGCGAGGCCGCTTCGGGGCCGAAGAAGGTTTCCATCCGCCATTGCAAATACGGGCTGCGCCACGGCCGAAGCCGGTAGCCCTTTGCCACCATCCAGTAATAACGCAGCGCGCGCAGCATTTGAAATCGGAGAATCGCACAAGACTATTACGCGCGGGTGGAGTTTACAACCGTTCTGCAGACAGGAAACGCTCAGAGGATGCGGGCGGAATGCGCTCCGCCCGCGGGCTGTGGCGTGCGCGGCGATTATTTCGGCGCCTGAGCGGCCTCGACCGATGTCACTGTGATCATGTCGCCGTCGAGCGTGCCGACGACTTTCACGTCCTGGCCCGCGAAGGCGGAAGGCTTTTGCTGGTCACTCAGCTTGTAGACCTTCTGATTTTTCTCGTCGGCGAGGACGTATTTCGAACCGGTCTTGACGCACGATTTCGTGCAATCGGCGTCGGAGCCGCCCATGGTGTGACTCAGGCCGCACATGTCGTCGGAGATTTTGCCGTAGAACGCCTTGTCGGCCGATTTTTTCTGCGCGGCCAGAGAAAAGCCGCCCAGCACCAGCACGCCGCAGAACAAGATTGCCAATCGCTTCATCCCTGCCTCCTCGATTGATTTGAATGAACTATAGCGCGCCACGAGGGCTTCGCCGTACGCCGCCAAGACTGTTCATTGCTCATATGAAGTTAGATGCAAAAACCACCTCAATATTTGTAACGCGACCGGTGGCGAGTTTCATCCGGGCGCGAATGAACCGCTAGTGCTTCAAGCCGAATGCGCGCGCAGCTCCTGCGCCGCGGAGTCGAAGAACTGGGCGACGATCTTCTTCGCGGCGGCTTCGATCATGCGCTGGCCGACCGAGGCAATGACTCCGCCAACATGCGCTTCGCCATCGTACGACACTGTTGTCTCCGAACCTTTGCCGTGAAGCGCGATAGTTCCCTCGCCTTTCATGAAACCGGGAGCGCCGCGGCCCTCGACGAGCATCTTCACGGATTCAGGCGGATTCTTTTCCGCCAGCGCAAGGCTGCCTTGAAAATTCCCAGAAAACGCCGCGATGCCGAATTTCATCGCGACTCTGTAACGATCGGGCCCATCGGGCTCAAGACTCTGGGCGCCAGGAAGGCATTTCGCGAGCCGCTTCGGATCGTTCAGGAGCTCCCAGACCTGCTCGCGCCTCGCGGGCAGAGTCGCCGTGCCGGACAATTTCACTGTCGCTTGCCTTTAGCAGGCTTGTCGCCGCCGCCCGACGACTTGCCGGATGCGCGTTCGATGGCTGCGGCAATCGCCCGGCGAGCGAATACGCTGGCCATTTCGCGGCGATACTCCGCGGAGGCGAAGATGTCGGAGAGCGGCTCGACGCCCTGCGCTGCCTTGTCGCTTGCTTCAGCGATGAGCTTCTCGCCCGCGTTTTTTCCGCGCAGCGCATTTTCGACGGCCGAGGCGCGATAGGCCTTCGAGCCGACGCCGGTCATGCCAAGCGCAAGCTCCTCGATCTTTCCACCGCTGCCGATCGTGACGCGCGCGGCGGCACCGACAATCGCAAAGCCGGAAGCGGGCTGGTGGAATTTGCGATACGCGAAGCCTTCGCCCTCGCGACGAACTGGGACGCGGATTTCCGTGAGAATTTCACCCGGGCGGATGCCTGTCGAGAGTAAGTCCACAAAGAATTTCTCGGCAGGAATCGTCCGCTTGCACGAGCTTGACTGGACAACCATCTCCGCGTCGAGCGCGAGAATCGCGGCGGGATAATCCGCGGCGGGATCGGCATGGGCAAGGCTGCCGCCAATCGTGCCGCGATTGCGGACTTGCATATCGCCAATCACGGCGGCAGTTTCCGGAAGCAGGGTACATTTTTCCCGCAGCAATTCCGAAGATGCAATCTGCGCGTGCGTAACGAGCGCGCCGACGGCGATTTTGTCCTTTTCTTCGCGGATGTAATCCATGCCGCGCAGACGGCCAATATCCACAACGTAGCGAGGCGCGGCGAGGCGGAGTTTCATCATCGGCAGAAGGCTGTGGCCGCCGGCGAGAATTTTCGCTTCGTCGCCATGACGGCCGAGAAGTCGCAGGGCTTCTTCGAGCGTGGAAGGAGATTCGTATTCGAATGCCGCCGGAATCATCGGGCCCTCCCCGACTTCGCTTTCGCGTGCGAGCCGTCATTGTGCAAAAGCGCCCAGATTTTTTCGCGCTTAATGGGCAAATCCACGTGCGTGATGCCGAGAGGAGCGAGCGCGTCGACAACGGCGTTGACCAGCGCGGGCGTCGCGCCGATCGTGCCAGCTTCGCCGACGCCCTTGACGCCCAGGGGATTCACCGGCGTGGGCGTGACCGTGCGCGCTGTCTCCACCCAGGGCAGATCGGCGGCACGAGGAAGCGCGTAATCCGTGAGCTCGCCAGAGAGCAACTGGCCTTCGCTGTCGTAGACTGCTTCCTCGAAGAGCACCTGGCCGACCGACTGAACGATTCCGCCGACAACCTGGCCATCGACGAGGAGCGGATTGATGACGTTGCCGCAATCGTCTACCGCGAGATATTTCGTGAGCTTGACCTCGCCGGTTTCGCGGTCGATTTCGACGACGCAGATGTGCGTGCCGAAGGGGAACGTAAAGTTTGTGGGCTCGAAGAACGTGGTGGCTTCGAGGCCCGGCTCCATGCCTGCGGGCAGCGATTTCGCGACGTAAGCGGAAGTCACGGCTTCGCCGAAGATGACGTGCTTCTTCGGATCAGACTTCACGAAGATTTTGTGATCGGCGAAGTCGAGCTTCGCAGGGTCGATTTGCAAAATGTGCCCGGCAATTTTCGCGAGCTTGTCGCGCAGTTTTTCAAGAGATTTGTACATCGCCGTGCCGCCGACGGCCGTCGCGCGGCTGCCAAATGTGCCGATGCCATAGGGAACGGAGCTGGTGTCGCCGTGGACGACGAGGACGTCGTCTGGAGTGACGCCGAGCATGTCGGCAGCGATTTGCGCGAAGCTCGTTTCCTGGCCTTGTCCGTGGGGCGAAGAGCCGGTGAGTACTTTCACTTTGCCCGTGGGTTCGATGCGAACCGTGCCGCTTTCCCACCCGCCGGCGGGCATCGCGCTCGAGGGACCCATGGCGCAGATTTCGACGTAACTGGAGACACCAATGCCGATGAGTTTCCCTTTCTTGCGAGCCGCAGCCTGTTCCTTGCGCAGTTTTTTGTACGCGGATTTTTTCGCGGCGGTGTCGAGGCACTTCTCGTAATTCGCGGTGTCGTAAATCAGTCCGGTCGGCGTAGCGTAAGGAAAATCTTTCGGCTTCGGGAAATTCTTGCTGCGAAGTTCGAGGGGATCCCTTTTTAGCTCGGCTGCGACGACGTCCATCATGCGTTCGACAAAATACGTAGCTTCGGGGCGGCCCGCGCCGCGATATGCGTCCGTGGCCATCTTGTTCGTCAGCGCGCCGACAATTTCGATACGCACGGCGGGAATCTTGTAACAGCCGCAAAGCATCAGCGCCGTGAGAGTCGGAATCAGCGGCGTCAGCAACTGATAGTAGGCGCCGAGGTCGGCGATGATGCGATAACGCGCCGCGAGAATCGTCCCGTCACGCTTGACGGCAAATTCGGCGTAGTTGATGAAATCGCGGCCGTGAATCGTGGCCTGGAAATTTTCGCGGCGGGACTCGATCCATTTCACCGGTTTGCCCGTTTTCATCGCGGCATAGGCGCAGAGGGCTTCCTCGGCGTAGACGTTGAGCTTGCTGCCGAAGCCGCCGCCGACTTCAGGAGCGATCAGATGGACAGAAGTCTCCGGCACGCCGAGCATGGCGCCGATTTGCGTGCGAGCCAAATGCGGGATCTGCGTCGAGGTCCATACATCGAGCCGCGGCTCGCCGACGTCATACTGCGCGACGACGCCGCGCGGCTCCATGGGCATGGGGATGAGGCGCTGGTTGGTCATGCGCTGCTTGACGATTTTGTCGGCCTTCGCAAACGCGCCTTTGACGTCGCCGCCTTCGAGTTCCCAGCGATAGGCGACGTTGTCAGCAAAATTGCCGTAAAGCTTCGGCGCGTCCTTGGCGATGGCTTTTTCTGGATCGACGACAACGGGCAGGGGTTCGTAATCGACTTCGATTAAATCCACCGCGTCGCGCGCGGAGTATCGATCCGTCGCGACGACGACGGCGACAGGCTCGCCGACGAAGCGGACTTTGTCCGTCGCGAGGGCGTGGCGGACGGCAGGCTTCATGTCTGGAATCTGAGCGGCGCATGGCACGGGGCCGATCGCTCCGCGAATATCATCTCCTGTGAAAACTGCGACGACGACAGGGGAGGCTTTCGCTTTTGACAGGTTGACGGAGCGGATTTTCGCGTGCGCGTAAGGGCTGCGAACAACGGCCATGTAATGCATGCCGGAGAGCTGAATGTCGTCGACGTAATGCGCAAGGCCCTGAATGAGGCGTGGATCTTCCTTGCGCTTCATCGGCTTGCCGATATATTTCGACGCCGTCGCCATGCTCGCCTCCGCGATTGAGGTCATTTCCCTTCTAGCGCTTCGCCGCTTTCATCTTTTTAGCCGCATAGTCGATGGCCGCGACGATGTTCTGATAGCCCGTGCAGCGGCAGAGATTGCCGGCGATCGCGTCGCGGATTTCTATTTCCGTGGGAGCAGGATTTTCATGCAGGAGCGCCGCCGCGGTCAGGATCATGCCCGGCGTGCAGTAGCCGCACTGCAAACCATGTTTCTCCCAGAAGCCTTCCTGTATGGGATGGAGGCCGCTGCCATTCGCGCCATTGTGTTTGCAGGTGGCCGCAAGGCCCTCGATGGTGGTGATTTCCGTGCCACTGGCCTGTGCTGCGAGCATCGTGCAAGACTTCACGGCTTTGCCATTGAGAAGGACTGTGCAGGCGCCGCAGAGACTCGTTTCGCAGCCGACGTGAGTGCCCGTGAGGCCCAGCGTGTCGCGGAGATAATGGACGAGGAGCAGGCGCGGCTCGACTCTGTCCTCGCGTTGGCTCCCATTGACACGGAGCCGAATTTCGACGGCCATGGCGCCTCCCGAAAACACTTGTGGTTGATTGAAGCGACCGCAATTGGGAAATGCACGTTACTCCCGCGGGCGGAAAATAGCAAGGAGCGGAGGCGAGACACCAGAAATTGTGAAGACATGCACGGAGCGAGCGCCGAATGAGCGTCCCATGGGATCCATCGCAAAGTGAGAAAGCTCGAGTGTTCATTTTTGCGCATGCTGACAGGGAGAACATACGGCGAAATTTGAGCAAAACAGCTCAGTTGCGTGTAAGGATTTCTCCCTACTGGCAAATTTGGCGTACCAATCCTCGAGCCTGATTCGTGAGCCCGGTCACCAATCCCTAGACACAGAAGAGGATAGTGTATACAGGAAGACGGCCCCTAACGCGGATTAGGAATCGCGCAACTTCGTCCTCGAAGCCTTCGCGACCTTGGCCCCGCGGAGTTCAGTAGCAGTCTCCCCGTTGCAGCTCGGATTTATTTGGCGTTGCAGCAGAGCAACGTAAGGGGTTAATTGTCCCCCAATTGGTCATTCATGGTCAGGAGGGATGATGCTGGCCTCGGTGGTGCTGGTCGATGCGGACACAACAACAATTGCTCCTGCTCAAGCAGCCCTGCAAACGATGGGCTGCGAACTCTACTCCATGCGAGACATTCATGAAGCGTCCGAATGGTGCCCGCGAATACAGCCTGACCTCGTGTTGCTGTCGATGTCGGCGCTGACGGACGACACTCGACAAATCATCCAAGATTTGAAAACCGCTCCGCGGACGCGATTGACGCCGATTGTCGCGTGCGGCACGCAATCACAGTTCCGCTCCCCAAGTCAGGGCCAGGCGTTGCCCGTTGACGAAACGCTCTCCGAGCCGGTGTGGCATACGGCAGCGCTTGAGCGAAACCAAGCGATTTTGTCGCTAAAACGATTTGTGGATTTACAGACCGAAAGCGCGTTGATTTGCGCCGCGATCAGCCTGGAGGACCATTTGCTGTGCGGCAAGGAGGGCCATTGCCAGCGCGTTTCCGATTATTCACTGCGCCTGGGTCGGCGGATCGGCATGAACGGGACTCAGCTCGAAGCAATCCAGCTTGCCGCCGTGCTGCACGAGGTCGGAAAGCTAGGCGTGCCGGCGGGAATTCTGGACAAGCCGGGGCCGCTGGACGCAGCCGAGTACGCGATCGTGCAGAAACATCCGGTCGTGGGGGAAGAGATCTGCTCTCCGCTGAAATCGCTGCGCCCGTCGTTGCCAATCATCCGTCATCACCATGAGCGAATGGATGGCAGCGGATACCCCGACGGACTGGCAGGAGAGGAGATTCCGCTCGCTGGGCGCGTCCTTCAAGTTGTCGATATCTACGACGCGCTGACGTCGAATCGCGCATACCGCAAGGCGCTGTCGTCCGGCGAAGCGCTGCGAATCCTCCGCCAAGCGGCCGGACAGGGTTGGCGCGACGAATGCCTCGTGGAAGCGCTGGCGACGCTGAACCTGTCGTCGGAGCTACAGGAAAAAAAACACAACTTTTCTTCCGGCGCGCTGCCAAGAACAGAGGAACGGCCGGGTTTCCTCTTCGGATCATGCCCTCAGTTTGTAATTTATCCGAGTGGATTGAGCTAGTGGGCTTCAGCGAACGCGGCGGACCCAAATCTTCGAAGTAGCGGGCTTCCCGAGATACGTTTTGCGTGACGAGCCGGCCACGAGAACGGCCATCGTCTCGTCATACTCCCTTCGCAGGACGCGTAGGCGCGTGCCCGGAAGCAGTTTGAGGCCGGCGACGAAGTTCAGGAACTCAGGTTCTCTCTCATACACGCGCAGAATTTCATACCGCTGGCCGGACGGCGCCTCGGAAAGAGGCACGGCGCCGTAGCGGCGGCGCAGCCGCGACATCCCGCCGACAATCGGCACGCCATGAGGGCAACGCGCTTCGCGGCCGAATCGCTTTAAGAGAAGCCGCACGGCTTCGGGTGAAACTCCGTGTTCCAGGCGTTCGGCTTCTTCGTGCGCGCGCGACCAGTCGATGCCGATCACGTCGGTGAGCAGTTTTTCGGCGAGGCGATGCCGAAGGACGAGGTGCTGCGCGATCTTGCGACCCTTCGGCGTGAGCTCGATTTTTCCGCTGCGTTCGACGCGCAGGAATCCGCCGCGCGTCATGCGTTGGAGCGCCGCCGTGACGGCCGGAGGCGTGACGCCCAAATCCTCGGCCAGTCGCGCGCTGATCGGCGTCTGCTCCTCCTGGACGATTTCCCAGATCTGCTTCAGATAATCTTCCTGCGAAACGCTGGTCTTTTCGCGCTTCACGGATTTTCGCTCCGCCGCAATTCCGCCACCAGACGACTCAGAAGCTGCTCAATCTGTCCGGTAATCTCGCGATACAGTTCCGGATCGCTGCCATACGGATCGCGGACCTCCCATTCGACCGTCTTCGTAAGAGGGAAGTATCCATCGATGCGATGGCCGGAGATATTCACGATGCAGTCGGGTTCGAAGAATTCGACGACGTCATTGATTCCCTTCGAGTATAAACCTTCGGCGCGAATGCCGCGCTCCTGGAGGACGGCCAGCGTCTCGCGAGCGACAGTTCCGAGCGGCGCGATGCCGGCGCTTTCGGCGTCGATCACATCGGGGAACAGATGGCGCGCCATCGCCTCCGCAATCTGGCTGCGGCAGGAATTCCCGATGCAGATGAAAAGTACCTTGAACTTTTGCGGCTTTACGGTGGCCGAGACCATTTCAGTTGCGGCTCTGAATGAGTTTGAGGAAATGTTCGTGAATCGTCGTATCTTGCGTCAGCTCGGGATGAAACGTTGCCGCCATCGCCTGGCCTTGCTCGACGAGGACCGGCTTGCTGTCGCGCTCCGCCAGTACGGATACGTTCCTGCCGACAGATTCGATGATCGGCGCGCGAATGAAAACCATTTCGAGAGGCTCCGCGCGAAGCTTCGTGGGCAACAGGAATACGTCGCTCGAAAGTTGCCGGCCGTAGGCATTGCGCACGATGGTGATGTCCATTACCCCGAGCGAATCTTGTTCCGGCCTCTTTACGTGGCGCGCGAGGAGAATCGCGCCGGCACAGGTGCCGAAAAATGCGCCGCCCTCAGCGGCCATCTTGCGTATCGCCGCGTCGAGGCCGGTCGCGGCCAGCAATTTCATGTGCGTTGTACTTTCGCCGCCAGGCAAAATCAGGCCGCGGCATTCCGAGAGGTCGTCCGGTGTGCGCACGAAAGCACGTTCTACGCCGAGGCGCTCCAGCATTTTGCCGTGCGCTTCAAAATCTCCCTGCACTGCGAGTATGCCTATCTTCATGCTTGTTGGTTCGGACGGTGGACCTTCCGAGGCTCACTTTTTCGCCAGATGAACCCGCGCGTCTTCAAGCTCGGGCCTGTCCGCGCCCGGCCCGCAGGTAGCAACAAGCTGCGCGAAGAATTGCCGTGCCTCCGTTGCCTTGCCCGCCGCCTCGGCGGCGAGCGCGGCGCCGTCAAGGGAATCGAAGCGCTTCGGCGACTCCTTGAGGGCGATTTTATAGGCTTCGAGAGCTTCCGAAGGGCGATGAAGTTCCATGAGGATGTCGCCTAGCATTTCGCGAGCGGGCAGAGTGAGCGAATCCACGCCGGCGGCATCTTCGCGGTCGGCCGCCACACGCATTTGCTTGACCGCATCGTCGCTCTTGCCCTGCGCGAACGTGATCCATGCTTCGAGCTCCTGCTCGCTGACGCTTCCACCGGAATTCATGCTCATGCCGTAGCCCTGCTGCTGCATTTGCGCGTGCTGAGCAGCGTGAATGTCCTTGAGCTTATCCAATGCCGCCTGAGCGCTCACTGCGTCGCCGCTGCGGGCCGCGCCAATTCCGCGCGCAAAATAAGTGTCGTCCTGCTGGGTGATGGGAATATCCGGAATGGGGAGCGCGGCGGCTTCCTTCCACTGACGCAGCTCGATCGCGTTGCGTGCGGCAAAGAGCGCCTGATTGATGGCAATATCCTGAGCTGAGGCGCCAACGACGTTCTTCAATTCATCGACCAGCGCGCGGGCCTTCGCAGCCTGGCCGCTCTGCAAATAGGCGTAGTCGAGAAAATCCATGGCGTGGAACTGATAGCCGGAGTCGGCCAGATTCGCGGCCGTGGCGCGCGCGGCGGAATCCGCAGCGGCGAGATTCGAGGAGATGGTGTCCTGCCACATGCCGAGGCGGACGAAAATGTGCGAGGGCATGTGCAGCGCGTGCGATGAATCTGGAGCAATTCTCGCGTAGCGGCGTGCGGCGGCAAGTCCCTGCGAAGCAAGTTCCGGCGTGTCGGCCGCGTGAATCAGGTAATGAGCGACGCCCGGATTGCGTGGGGCGACAATGAAAAGCTTGTCGAGGATATCGATCGCTGCTTTGCGGTTCGCGAGTTCGTCGGCCTTGCTATTCGTGGGCATGGCGACTAGACAGAGCGCATAAAACGCCCCGGCGTTCACGTCGTCATCATATTTCTTGAAGAGCTTGCCCATCACTTCGGAATAGGCACCGAGGCGCTGCGCGTGAGTCAGCTTAGGATTGTCCTGGAAGAAAACCGCGGCGGCGCGGACGTACTCGCGCTCGCGCTCCGTCTTCGCGGCCGGGCGAAACGCTTTCATGATGTCGGCGCGCCCTTCGGATAGGGTTTCCGGCGAGGGCCAATCCCAAAGCTGGTGATAGAGCGACATCGCCTCGCCCCAGTAGGCTATCGCGCAAGTCGGGTCGGCCTTGGCGATATCTTGAAATGCTTGCTCGGCCTGCTGATATTGGAACGAATGCAGAAGCGCGACGCCGGTGTCGAATTTCGACTGAACGTCCGGCGCACAGGAAACGGAAAAGCTCACCGCGCCGAGGTTTGTGCCAGCGGGAGCAGACTGCTGCGGTTTGCGACTTCCCGAGCTTGCCAGCGCCGCCGCTCCGCAGAGCGTCAGCGCGGCGCAGCCAGTCAGAATCCGTAGGTAAGGCGTTGTTCGCACCATTGCCGTTCTCCGAAATTACCACCCGCGAGTCTGAAGGAGATCTTTCTCTTCGAGCTGGCGCACATCGAGGCCCTTCATCGCTTCGCCAAGTTCGTCGGAGGCTTCGAGGACCTTCTTCGCGTTTTGATAATTCGTGGTCGCATAGACGATCGCCTTGGCGCGTTTTGCCGGATCGCTCGATTTGAAAATGCCGGAGCCGACGAAAACCGCTTCCGCGCCAAGTTGCAAGACAAGCGCCGCGTCGGCGGGCGTAGCGATGCCGCCAGCGGAAAAATTCGGCACGGGCAACTTGGCGTGCGCAGCGACGTACTGGACGAGATCGAGAGGCGCGCCCAGCTCCTTGGCCTCGTGCACGAGCTCCTCCTTGCCAAGCGTGGCGAGTTTCTTCATTTGTCCGACGATGGCGCGCATGTGGCGGACGGCTTCGACAATATTGCCCGAGCCGGCTTCGCCCTTCGTGCGGATCATCGCCGCGCCTTCGGCGATCCGGCGGAGTGCTTCGCCCAGATTCCGAGCGCCACAAACGAACGGCACCTTGAAATCATGTTTCCAGACGTGATGTTCTTCGTCGGCGGGCGTGAGGACTTCGCTTTCGTCGATGTAATCCACTTCGAGGGCCTCCAGCACCTGCGCTTCGGCGAAATGCCCAATGCGGACTTTCGCCATCACAGGAATCGTGACCGTGTCCATAATTTCGCGAATGATTCGCGGCGCGGCCATGCGCGCGACGCCGCCTTCTTTGCGGATGTCCGCCGGAACGCGCTCGAGGGCCATGACGGCGCACGCGCCCGCATCCTCGGCAATCTTCGCTTGCTCGGCGGTCGTTACATCCATGATGACGCCACCCTTGAGCATTTCGGCGAGGCCGACTTTCACTCTCCAAAGCTTGTCGTTCAACATATCCGTTGCCATTGCGCTTCCCTTCCTTTCAAACCCGTTTCGAATTGCCGCTCAATCTCATCGCCAGCCGGCTTCAGTGCTTGCCACCGGCAAACAGGCGCTCAACTTTTTCCGCGCATTGCTCCAGAAAACGCACGTCCATTTCGCCAAACGCATTTTCGCGGTCGCTGTCGGCTTCGATCGTGCCGATCACCTTCCCTCCAACTCCGAGCACGGGGACAATCACCTCCGAGCGCGTTGTGGAATATGCGACCAGGTACCGCGCGTCCTTCCGGACGTCGCTGATGACGATTGGCGCGCGGTTCTTGATCACGTCACGCGTGATTCCCTTTGTCGTTGGAAACGTCACGAATGCCGGCGTTTCGGAACCGGTCCAGCCGATCAGCGTGACTTCCGTCTCTGAAACCTCGCATACGGCCACCCAGCGGTACCCGCCTTCGCTGCGAATCGTTTCCGAGATGCGTTTCGCTGCTGCTGCTTTCGCGGACGGCGCTCCAGAAGCCGGCATAGCCGACAGTGTCCGCACTATCTCTTCCTGCGTCTTCTGTACGTCTCGCATGCGCTCCTTCCTGCCTGCTGTCCCAAAGGATTATTTTCGCACTTTGCCCCACATTTTGCGCCTGCCAGATGTTCGACGCCGCTCAGTTCTCCCTTTCCCCGACTGCGACAAATCTTCCCCGGCCACGCGCCAGAACCTTCCCAGCTTCGTTGCGAATTTCGCCGCGATGCATCAAGTTCCTTCCCTCGCGCGAGACTTCTTCTGCTTCGACCGTGATTTCTTCGTTCACGCGGACCGGCCGCAAGTACTCCACATTGAGCTCGGCCGTCACCGCTTTCACATCCTGGAAGCGATTGAGCTTCCCCATCGCTTCATCGAGCAGCAATGCGATGATCCCGCCGTGAAGGAACCCTGCGCCGCCCTGATATTCCGCGCCGAGGCGAAATCGCCCGGTGATGCGGCGGCGATGGTCGTCTTTCTCGAAGACGAGGCGCATTCCCTTCGCATTGGCGCCCCCGCAGCCGAAGCAGGGATTATCCTGCTTCGGCTCCATCCTCTCGACCATTATGCAGCCTTCCCGTTCATTCGTACCTCAAGGCGACAATCGGATCCACGCGCATGGCGCGCCGCGCGGGTATCCAGCAGGCCGCAAGGGCAACGAGAATCAAGAGCGCCGCCGTGGACAGGAAGCTCGGGGCATCGAACGAGCCAATTCCAAACAACAGGCTGCTCAAGCTTCGCGTGAAGATAACGCTGACGCCCAGTCCAACCACGACTCCGGCGGCGACCATCGCCATCCCACTCGATAGTATCAAGCGCACCACATGGCCCGGCTGCGCGCCCAAGGCCATGCGGATTCCGATTTCCTGTGTCCGCTGGTTCACGGAATACGACATCACGCCGTACGTCCCGATAGCGGCCAGGATCAGCGCGAGGAAGCCGAAGCTGCCGAGCAGTTCCGCCGCGGTCTTTGCCGGCGTGAGCGAATTCAGGATCCGTTCCTTCATCGTCTGCATGCGCAACTGTGGCACGGAGGGCGCGAGGTCCTTGATCGTGCTGCGTACGGCCGCCATTGCCGAAGCGGGATCGCCTTTCGTGCGCACGTAGATGGTTACCGCCGGGGAGTACTGCTGTTTTAGCGCCAGATAGCAGATCGGCTGCGGCGGTTCTCCTAGCGTCTGGTATTTCACGGTGTTCACTTCGCCGACGATCGCGATATCCCAAGTCTCCCCGAGGAAATGGATGTGCTTGCCGAGAATTTCCTGGCCGGGATACATGACGTCCGCGAAAGCGCGGTTCACCACCGCAACCATCTGGCTCTGTGGGTTATCCGCGTCAGTGAAATCGCGCCCGCGCAGCAATGTGACTCCAGCAGCAGAGAAGTAACCCGGAGCAGCGGCAACCACCGGCGTCAGCTTCCCATTTCGCGGGTCGGTGATGTCCACGCCGCCA
Source organism: Candidatus Acidiferrales bacterium (assembly GCA_035280405.1). Taxonomy (GTDB): domain Bacteria; phylum Acidobacteriota; class Terriglobia; order Acidiferrales; family UBA7541; genus DAHUXN01. The sequence goes on from DATEFX010000022.1 coordinate 95,290, forward strand.
GTGAATGTGGTCCGCTGCAGGCCACCGCTAAGAGGCGGCGCATCCGCAAGACTCGCCTGTGCAACCATCGGGAGACCATTCAGCCGCTCGACGACGTTCTGATAGAACTGTTCCGCCTGCGGCTGCGCATAATGTTCCGCGCCGAGGTTGATGAACGACACTAATTCGTGGTTCACCTCGAAACCGGGATGAATCTGCTGCGCGTTGCGCAGGCTGTGGATGAACAGCCCCGCGCCGACCAGGGCAATCAAGGAAAGCGCCACCTGAATCATCACGAGGACGCCGCGTAGCCCGTACCAGCGCGCGCTTCCCGTTGGCGCCGCCGTGCGATCCTTCAACGAGCCGATGGCGGCGGAACGCGATGCCTGCCACGCCGGGATCAAGCCAAACAGCACAGTGGCAAGCACAGCCAGTCCCAGCGTGTAAAGGAACACTCTCCCATCCAGCGAGAAATCGAGTTGTGGTAAACCCGCGGGAAGGAGCGAGAGAATCAGTGATCGCCCCCAATAAGCGCAGAAAATGCCCAGCACTCCAGCCATGATCGCCAGCAAGAAGCTCTCCGTGAGTAGCTGTCGTATCAAGCGCATGCGGGAGGCTCCCAGCGCCAGGCGCACGGCTATTTCGCGCTGCCGCTGCGTGGCACGAGCAAGCAACAAATTGGCGACGTTGGCGCAGGCGATCAGCAGAACGAGGCCGACAATCGTCATCAACACCAGGCCCGCGAGATTCGCAATGCTGTGCAATTGCGGCGGAATCATCGTTTCTGCAATCGGAATCACTTCTTCGTTCCGCCCGCCATTGTCTTTCGGGTATTCCTTCTCGAGCGCGAGTCCCAAGGTATGCACTTCCTGCTGCGCGGTCACCGGCCTGATGCCGGGCTTGAGCCTCGCGTACATACCCGCGAGCCGGAAGGCGCGAACGTTGAACCACGTCTTCACGATTCCGGTCACTGCGATGTCGTGCATGCTAATCGGAATCAAGACGTCCGGACTGCCGATGTTGCCGACGTTCTGAAAGTCCTTCGGCAGAACGCCGACAATGTTATAGGCCTGCTGGTCGAGCTGTATGGCGCGGCCCAGGATGTTGGGTTCGGAGCCAAATTGCCCCTTCCACAGCGCATAACTCAGGATCGCGACTGGGCTCGGCGCGGCGTCTTCCTCCGCCGTGAACGTGCGGCCAAGCGCCGGCTGCACGCCCAGCACGTCGAGAAAATTCGAGTTGACCAGCAGTTCGAAGACATTCACTTTCTTGCCAGCGACGTCCATGTTCGCGCCGGTCCCCACCGTGATGCACACGCCGGAGAAGACGTCCGTCTTTTCCCGGTAGTCGAGCGCATTCGGATACGGCGTTGGCAGGAATTCCTGCACCGGGCCGTTGTGGCTTTGCGCAGTCGAAAACAGCACCATCAGCGTGGACGGATCCTTTACGGGAATCGCTTGCAGGAAGACAGCTTTCGCGAGCGTGAAGATCGTCGTGTTCGCGCCGATTCCGAGCGTCAGAGATAGCACCGCCACGGCGGTGAACCCCGGCGATTTCATCAGCGTGCGGACCCCGTATTTCAAGTCCTGCCAGAATGTGCCCATCTTGATCTCCTCTAGCGCGCCCCTGCAGGTAGGGCTTCCTTCCTTACCTTTGACTCCTCAGCACGGCATTTGGCTTCCTGATTCTGGCACAGTTCCGACGCCGCCGTGCTCTTCATCGAACCCTAAAAATCACACTAGCGCGACGCGCGAAGTCTCTTCCCCTCGGATGCGCAATTCGCGCCTCGCGCCTCGCTCGCGCTTTTTCATCTCCTCGACGAGCATGTGGCCCAGTGTAGCGATGCCCTGCGTGATTTGTTTCTCGCTCAGGCCCGCAAAGCCCAGCCGCAAGGTGTTTGGCTGCGGATTCTGGAAATAGAAATACCGGCCCGGAACAAATACCACGCCGCGCTCGCGCGCGTGAATCAGCATTTCTCCCGCGTCGAGTCCCGCGGGCAGCGTGACCCACACCGAAAGCCCGCCTTCCGGCCGCGTCCAATCCGTGCCCCCGGGGAAATGTCGCTCAAGAGATTTTTCGAGCACCTCGAGGCGCTTTGCATACACTTTCACCATCTGCTTCAGGTGAACATCGAACGAGCCGCGGGTCATGAATTCCGCGAGTGTCGCCTGCGCGAGCTGGTCGGTGTGCAGGTCGCTCGACTGCTTCAGAATGCGGAGCCGCTCGATGACCGCTTCCGGCCCCACGCACCAGCCCACGCGCAAACCCGGAAACGCGACCTTCGAAAAGCTGTCGATCTGAATCACGATTCCGGCGCGATCGAGTGCCTTGAGCGACGGCAGGGATTTCCCCCGCAGCCGCAACCGCGCATAGATGTGGTCCTCGACGATCGGAACCTGATGCTGCGCTGCAAGCGACAACAGCTTTTGTCGCTGCTCGATCGACATCGTCGTGCCCGTCGGATTCTGAAAGTCCGGCGTGACGAGAATCAGTTTCACGCGGTTTTGATGCAACACCGCCTCCGCGGCTTTCAAATCCAAGCCTTGCCCGCCAGCCGCGCCTCCCTGCGTTTCCACCGCCGCAGGCAAGCATCGCACGCGCGACGCGGACAGAATGGACAGCACGCCGGGATACGCCGGATTTTCCACCAATACGGAATCGCCGGGACGCAGAAAAGCCTTTGCCAGCAGATCGAGCGACTGCTGGCAGCCGTCCGTGACCAGAAGCTGATGCTCCTTCGCGACGATCCGGTCGCCGCGCAGGCGCTCTAGCAGCGCACCCTTGAGCGGTGCGTAGCCGTCGGAAGCGCCAAGCTGCAATATTTCCCGGCCTTCACGCTTGAGCACCGCGTTCGCGCAACTGCGCACCTCGGCGACGGGGAAAAATTCCACCGACGCCTGCGCGTTCACGAACGCGATCGCGTCTTCGGGAACTTTCGGCATCAAGCGGCTGAGTCCATCCCAGCTCGTGCGCTCGTCGGCGAAGAGCGCTTCCCATCGCACCGGCCCGCCCATCGGCCGCGGCGGCGGAGTGAACTCACGGCCACTGCTGCTCTTGATGTACGTTCCTCGGCCAACGAAGCCCTGAATGATTCCCTCGGCTTCAAGGTCGGCGTACGCGTTCATCACGGTCGTTTTGTGCACGCGAAGCTGCTGCGCCAGCTCGCGGCTTGCAGGGATGCGGTCGCCCGGGCGCAATTCTCCTGAGTGCACGAGCGCGCGCAATTGATCCTGCAATTGCCGGTAGAGGGGAATGTTGCTTTTCGGCTGCAAGTGGATAGGGATTCCGTCTCTCATGGCGCTGTTCTCACTGTGATCACAAATTTAACACTGAAAGCATTCCCTAAAAGAGCCAAATTGGCTCTTTGGCCGAATGTCCGATTTTGAGATAAACGCCGGCAGGTCAGCGCGTTGCGGTGCGCAGGCGAAACCGTTGGATTTTCCCCGTGGCCGTTTTCGGCAGGCTCTCAACGAAATGGACCTCGCTGGGACATTTGAAGCCGGCAAGCTTCTTCCTCATCCAGTCGCGCATTTCGTTGTCGAGCTCCGCCCGATTCGCTGCCCCATTTTTCAAGACGATGTACGCGGCGGGATGCACGAGGCCCAGATCGTTTTCGCTCGCCACCACGGCAGCTTCCGCGACGAGCGGGTGCGCGAGTAGCGCGTTCTCGACTTCGCCGGGCGACACCCACATGCCCGCCACCTTCATCATGTCGTCGGCTCGCCCGCAATAATGATAGAAACCGTCCGCGTCGCGCGTAAACTTGTCGCCTGTCACCACCCAATCGCCGCGCTTCGTGCGCGCGCTCAACTCCGGCTTGTTCCAGTAGCCCGCGAACGCGCTGCCGCCGCGAACCCAGAGATTTCCGATTTCATTCTCCGCGACTTCCGTGCCCTCGTCGTCCACGATTCTCGTATCATAGCCGGGCACTTCAGTGCCGCAGCTCGCGGCGCGCGCCTTGCCGGGCCGGCACGAAAGGAACATGTGAAGCATCTCCGTCGAGCCGATGCCGTCAATAATTTCCACGCCGAATTTCTGTTGGAAACGCTCGAAGATTTCCGCGGGAAGTGTTTCTCCCGCGGACACGGCAACGCGCAGAGAAGAGCAATCCACATTGAGCCCGCGTTCCGCTTCGCGCAGCAGAGCGGCAAAAAAAGTCGGCACTGAGCACAAGATTGTCGGGCGATGCCGAGCGAGGATTTCTGCCGTGCGCTCCGGCTTCGGCTTTCCGGGATCCAGAATCGTGCTCGCTCCGACTGAGAACGGGAAGTACATCCCGTTTCCGAGTCCATACGCGAAAAATAGCTTCGAAACGGAATACGTGACGTCGGCTTCGCGCAGGCCGAGGACGCCCTGCGCGAAGCCCCAGCTCGTGTGCACCATATCCGCGTGGCGATGAATCGCTGCCTTCGGCGTGCCCCCGCTGCCCGACGTGTACAGAAAAAATGCCGGGTCAGTAGCCCGCGTGCGATGCGCATCGCACTCCTCGGAAGCTGCTCGGCAACTTTCCTCCCACGAGACAGTCTTAAATCCGGGCATCTTCACCGTTGGTCCACCGGCGATCGCAAAGACGCTCAAATTTGGAGGCAAGCCTTTCAGCACGGATTCGGCGACAATCGAGTGATGCACGACCGCGAAACGCACGCCGGAATCGGCGAGGTAGTACGCGTAATCCTCGGCTCGGGCCATGGAATTCACCGGCACCGCAACCGCTCCAATTTTCGCCGCGCCGAAAAACGCAGCGATGAACTCAATGGAGTCTGGCAGCACAATCAAGACGCGGTCGCCCGGCTGGCATCCCCAGGCGCGAAATGCATTCGCCGCGCGGTTCACGGCAGCGGCGACGTCCTCGTACGTGAATCGGGAAGGTTCGCCGAGAATCGCAAGGCGCTCCGGGTGTTCGCGCGACGGACGCGCAACAAACTCCTCGGCGATGTTTAGGAACTCAGGAACCTCGAGCGGCATGCCGGGATTCTACTCCGAGGCGTGCGTGAGCCCAAGCCTTGCGAACGCGTTCGCGCATTCTCGTTTCTGCGGAACGACGCTGATGCAATCAGCTATCGGCCCAGGATAAATAGAGGCCAAAGATGAGCGGAACCAGCACAACCAAGAAGGCCACTGCAATCAAAAGCAACGCACCTTCCTGCCCCGTCGCCGCGGCGGCCGTGGGACGCGTAAACGATTCAGCGATGCCGCTCACCATACCGCCAATTTGCGCCCACCACGCGATCGCAACAACAATAACGGCTGCAGCGCATGCCGCAAACGTAATCCGCCGCACCCACAAAATCGGACGCAGCGCGCGCTCCATCGCGGCGGCTCTCGCGGCAGCCTGCGCCCTGTTCCAGATCCTGCCCACGCCGGGCAGCGCGTCTTCATCCTGTGGCGTTTGCGACGCCGCTGAAAGATAGCCCGTGACCAGCGCCAAATCCTCGCAGGCGCGGCAACCGCCGACGTGCTCGCGGAGCGAATCGCTCCATACGCCCGAGCGGCTCGCCTCCGCAACTTTCGTTTCAAAACTACAATGCGATGCGTTCATGACCGTTCAACTCCCGACGATTCGTTTTTCCAGCCGTGCGCGCGCAAGAGATTTGCCAGCCGCTCGCGTGCCCGAAAGAGCATCGAGCGAATGCTCGCCGTCCGGCATTTCAATGTTTCCGCAATTTCATCGTGACTGTAGCCTTCGACGTAAGCGAGCCAGAGCAATTCGCGCTCGCGCGGTTTCAATTGCAGGAAATAAGGCTCGAGGTCGTGCCTGCGGCTGAAATCATCGGCCGCGTGCGAGCGCACCGCGACTTCCGGAATTCCGGGAACCATGCGTCGCGCAGCGCGGAAATGGTCTCGAAGCAAGTTCGTCGCGATGCGGAATAAATAATTCTTGCGATGCTGCTCCTCCGCGGGAGCGAGTGGCGCGTGCAGCAAGCGCAAGTACGATTCCTGCAGCATGTCATCCGCCAGCGTGGAATCCCCGGACACCCGGCGCAGGTAAGCCCGGAGCTGCGGTGCTGTTCTTTCGTAGAATGCGCGAAATTCCCCCTCTCCCATCGAAGGGGCGCCCACTGGCGCCGCTTCCGGGGAAGCGAGGGAAGTTCCCGCGCGATCGAGCGTCTTGACCTCAGCAGGCATGCGTTGATTCCTCGGCAACGCGGCGCTCAGCGACTGCGAGCCCGCCCCTGCTCAAACAAACCCCAATTCTTCGAGAGCCAATAGGAAGCGGCGGCAGAAACCAAGAAGCCAACCCCCAGGGCCATCAGCAGCATGCTGATAATGAGAAAAGACTCTGAAGCCTGCAAGTGATCCGTCGGATTATTGAACGCCGCCTGCGGCAGAGTGGCGTGCACGAATTCGAGCGCGAGGCCTAGGAGAAACAGAATTATGCCGGCTTGCACGGAGCCGAGGACGCGCCCGAATGGCCTGGGGCGCTCGAATGTAGCAGAATCCAAGAATTTGCTGCCGGCCTCAGTCTTCAGATACTCAACGAGCTCCTGGCTGGTTCCGAATTTTTCGAAAAGCGTGGCATGCATCTCCTTTTGAATTTCAGCGATTTTAATGCGGCGCCTATTACTAAATACGATCCAGAAAATGCAGGCTACCCCCGCCGCGAAAGAGATCAGCACTAATACCGGAGCCAAGTCACCCATCTCGGTCCTCCTGTGTCCATGGCAAGTCAGGTTCGACTTGTAAGGAGCATGCCTGTTCTTTGCCCCTCTATAGACCAATACGGAGTTCGTTGGGCTGATGTTAACAACAATTTTGGGCCACGGGCGGGGAATCTAATCCGCGGCGGCTACTTCTCCTAAGCGGGCAGGCCGACTCGCGAGGCGTTTGCGGCGGCTGTAGCGCAGACGCCAGTAACCGGCGACGACGACGATCAACAGGCATATTTCGACAAACACCTTCTCGCCATCCAGCCAATCGATCCTCGAGTCATTCAGGTTTGGGTCCGTCAGTAACCCATGCAGGAACAGGCACGCAGCCGCGGCGTATGTGAGGTAGTGAAAACGCTTCCACAAATGTCGCCCGATTTCGATTCGGTAAACCGAGGTGATGATCACCAGAACGAACAGATAGAGCGCCGCCGCGCCAATCGTGTTTTCCACCGGCTGCTGCGGGGACCAGAGCGGGAGGGCGATGTCCACGATGCGAAATGCCGGACGCGCCGAGAGCAGCAGCGGCAGCGGATGAAGCAGCGTGAAGCCGAGCGTCGCGTAGCCGGTCCAGCGATGAATGCGAAACACGTCGAATCGTCTGTGCGGCCAGTTCCGGACTGGGCTGTAGCGCCCCCAAATCATCAGGCCGATGCAGATATTCGCCGTGGCGAATCCCACGGCGACTAGGCCGATATCGGCTGCTACGTCCAGTACAGTCACGCGAAGACGTGCTCAAGTCCCATAGTTCCCCGCGGCTGTGCCGGAGGCTGTCGTATTTGGAACGTCTTTGCCGATGAAAAGGTTTCACGAGCTGGCCCTTCTCGTATGTCCAAGAAGCACATTTGCGCGGCCATTTTCGCCATAGACGCGCCGGCAGTTATGCGCAAGGCACAGACTTACTCAGGCAGCTTTCTCTGCCACGAATTCCCTTTAATATATGAGTATAGGAGTGACAGTCGGCTGCACAACTTGGGCGTCCATCTAGCATTCAAGTTCGTGCTCTAAAGGCGGAACCGCATAATGCCCGGACTGAACCTCACGGACCTCGACAACCTCGAAAAGCGCGAGATGCAGCTCTCGATTCTCGCCGCCGTGATCGTCCTGGTGATGGCCGGCGGGGTCGCCCTGTTGATGTATCCGCTCGTTTTCTCGCACCCCGAGACGGGAAATAAATGGGCACTGCGGTCTGCTTTCGTCGGCTTCTGCGTGCTCTCCGTGCTCTTCGTAGCATACCTGCTCGACCGCCAGAAGACCGTCCGCAAGCTGAAGCAGCAACTCGTCTCCGAGTTCAGGCGAAACATCGAACTGCGCCATCAGGCCGACGTCGACCTCCTGCAATCGCTGCCAGACATCAGCCACTTCCAGGATCGCCTGATGATGGAGTTCCGGCGCGCCTCCACAATGCTCCAGCCGTTGTCGCTGCTCATCGTCAAGCTGAAATTTCCTGCAAACGTTCACGACCAGGACAAGGAAACCGCCTTGCTCGGCGAGGCCGCGCGCGCGATCTCGCACCTTCTGCGGCCCAAAGACTCGATGTACGTCTTCGAGACAGGGATCTTCGGAATTATCCTTTCGGAAACGGATACCGCCACCGCCAAGGGAATCAAGGCGCGCATCGGAGACGCTCTTCGTCCCATCGGCACCGAAAATAAGTTTTCTACTGAAGTGCAGCTGTGGAATTACCCCGACCACGTGAAAAGTGCCCACGAGCTTGAGGAACGCGTCGCGGTGCTCCTGCCCGAATCAGCCACGATCGGAAAATTATAGCAGCACGGATGCAGTCATCGCTTCAATGAGATATACGCGCGGTAATTTCCCGAAAATTTAGGACTACTGTGTGCCGGTCTTTTCGCCGAGTTTCCGCATCCGCTCGCGCAACTTCTGCCGCAATCCCGCCGGCGCGTTGGGATTGAACGCGACCAGGTACCACAGCGGCTGCGTGCGGTCCTTGCTCAGCAGGGTCAGCGTCGCCGCATCCGAATTCGGATGTCGAGCGATATTTTCGCGGATTGCGGCGTACGGATGGCGCGCGAGGCGTCCCAGCGTTCTGGAAGACACCTTCGGATGTTCGCTGATCAAACGCAGCAGGTAGTAATCCTCGCGCGGTGCTTCCTTGTAGAGCTTCTCGAGCGTGTCCGGCTTCGCCTCCGCGCTCAACACCATGCCGACCTTCTCGTCCCAGGCAGAATTGATTCGGTTTAGCTCCTGCGTCCGCGCATGAATCAGCTGCTCCACTACGCGCCGCTCCTGCTCTAGGCGGCCGTGCGGCAACGCGCTGTGCTCCAGCGAATCGAGCACGCGCAACAAATGCTGTCGCTCGCCGAAAACCACTTGAGATGTCCTCGGGGCTTTCCCCTTCCCCGCGTTTCGCACCAGGTCTGAGCGTCTCATGATGCCCTCACCAGTTTCCGCGCCCACGGCGCTGGCCGCCAGCCACATGCGAATGGCCCGCCGGAGTCGCCGCTGCGCATTGCGATAGCTAGCCGAAGAGAATACTCCCTGAGTCATTCCGGATGTTGAAAAATTTCCCAAGACTACGGTCCCCCGATACTTCCCTGCGGCGTTTGCTTCGCAACAAAATTATCTTGCGGCTTGGGCTTCCATGTAAAGCAAGCGCGTCAAGTGTGTTCCTTCCTTGCAACACGATTTGGCACTACGCGCGCTTCGCGGTGCCCGCATCTTCCACTACGCCCGTAGTTGCTCAATCGTGGCGCATCCAGTAGCTTGTAGTCGCAGCAATTTCAGCCGGGGGCCGATGAACATGACTGCATTCGACGAGCACCGCGACGAGCTTGAGCATTACGAGACCATGATGGGGCCGCATCGCGGCAAGCTCGCCGTCTCCCTCGACCTCGTCACGAACGCCATGGTCCTCGTCGGGCAGCACGGCGTCTACTGCCACGCCGCGGGCCGGCCCGACCGTCCTCTCAGCGACATTCGCATCGTCAACGAGGAATTGCAGAAAGCCAAGCAGCTCATCCAGAGCGTCATGGAATCCCTCCGCGCAGAACGCGACTCCCGCGAACGCGACTGAGTGCGGCTACCTCAATTCGAAAGCGCGTTGACTTGATCTGCCACCCCAATTAAGATTTCCAGCCAATGCCCGAATCGCAATCCTTGATTGGCCGCACGGTTTCGCACTATCGCATCATCGAGAAACTCGGTGGTGGCGGCATGGGCGTTGTCTACAAGGCCGAGGATCTAAACCTGGGCCGGTACGCCGCATTGAAATTCCTCCCACTGGACGCCGCGCCCGACCCGCAGGACCTCGAACGGCTGCGGCGGGAAGCGCGCGCCGCCTCGGCGCTCGATCACCCGAATATCTGCACAATCTATGAAATCGGCGAGCACGATGGCTTGCCGTTTCTGGCCATGCAGTTCCTGGAAGGCCAGACGCTGAAGCACCGCATCGAGGGCAAGCCGTTGCCCCTGGAACTCCTGCTCGATTGGGGGATCGAGACTGCCGAAGCTCTGGATGCGGCACACGCGAAAAACATTATTCACCGCGACATCAAGCCATCCAACATCTTCATCACGCGAACCGGGCACGCCAAGGTGCTCGACTTCGGCCTGGCGAAAGTGCTGGAGGCAGGCGCGGCCGGCGTCACTCGCGGAATGACGAAGCCGACTGCCGATGAGATCACTGAGCATTTGACGAGTCCCGGCGTCGCGCTCGGGACTGTGGCGTATATGTCGCCAGAGCAAGCGCGAGGCGAAGCGCTCGATGCGCGGACGGATTTGTTCAGTTTCGGCGCCGTGCTCTACGAAATGGCCACTGGGCGAATGCCCTTCAGTGGCGGGACCACGGCCATCCTGCACGACGCGATTCTCAACCGCGCGCCCGTGCCGCCGGTGCGGCTCAATCCAGAGATTCCGCCGCGCCTGGAAGAAATTCTCAATAAGGCGCTTGAGAAGGACAAACATGTCCGCTACCGGCAAGCGGCGGACGTCCGCGCGGACCTGAAGCGGCTGAAACGTGATTCGGATTCGAGCCAGCGGCCGCCATCGGCCAAAACGGATTCGGCCTCAACTCAACCGGCGACGCTCACCCCTGCGCCAGGCACTCCAGTGTCCGCGCACGTTTCCGGCTCGTCTTCCGTGGCTGCGGTTGCCCGGCAGCACAAATTCGGCTTCTCCGCGACTATAGTAATTGCGCTCATCGTTCTAGTTGCGGCGGGATATGGGATTTATGCTTTGTTGCATCGGCCCGTGTCGGTCCCCTTTCAGAACTTTACAACTATCCAGGTCACGGATTCAGGAAGAGTCGTCGTAGCGACGATATCCCCTGACGGCAAATATGTGCTCAGCGCGAATTCGAGCAAAGGAGTACAGAATCTGTGGCTAAGAAACATTGCCACAGGCAGTGATGCACAGGTTCGTATCCCCGGCCTGACCGAGTTTGGCAACCTCTCGTTTTCCCCCGACGGCAATCAGATTTACCTCGTTGCCCTCGCGGGACAGGACGCGGGACAGGAAACGAACCTCTACCGCGCTCCTATATTGGGCGGCACGCCGGAGCGCATCGCGAAAGATATTGGCGGTCAAAACAGCGTTGGATTGTCTCTCGACGGGAAGCGCCTCGCTTACTTTCGCTACGGCCTTCCTCGTGAAAGTGCCTGGAGCCTCGTCATCGCCAGCGCCGATGGAACCGGAGAAACTACGGTGGAAACCGGCTCCTTTACAGACTCTCCGGCCCCTGGCTCTGCAACGTGGTCTCGCGACGGAAACCTAATCGCCTACAATGCCGGATTTACGTTCAGCAGGGGAATCGACGTTCTGGACTTGCGGACAGGCCACGCGCATAAGCTGGCGAATCTGCCGGATGTTGCGATGGATTCATGGTCGTCTATCGCCTTCGTTCTGATGTCACTCGCTGGCAGGTCGGATTTGTTTCCTATCCTGCTGGGCAGTTGTATCCAGTGAGCCGGGATACGAGTTCGTATTTCGGCGTCGCCTTATCCGCGGACGGCAAAGCACTAGCCACTGTGCAAAGAAAACTAAGTGCAAGTCTCTTTCTCCTGCTTGGCGCGGGAGGAACAGAGGCCACGCAAAGTCCAATGAACATCCCGCCGATGCTTTACACCGTGGGCTTCCGCACAGTCTTGAACTGGATGGACTCCAACCAGTTGCTGGTCGGCGGTCGCGATGCCCTCCAACGGCTCTCCCCAGATGGAAGTAATCCTACGATTCTGTTGACCGATGCGAACAGCATATTTGCCGACCCGGAAGTCTGCGGCGGCGGAAAATACATTGTCTTTGCATGGCCCTATCATGGCGACGCGAAAGACGTGGATATTTGGCGCATCAATGCGGACGGCTCGAATCTTCTGCGGCTGACTTCAGGCAAAGGTGATACGCACCCTCACTGCTGGGTCGCCGGAAATTGGGTGTATTACATGGACGAAGCGGAGCAGACGCCGAAGCGCGTCCCCTGGTCCGGCGGTCAGGGACAATTCCCGCCGGAACTTAAAATCCCACACGTCGCCGAGTGGTTCGGAACTGCTTTTTCCTCCGACGGGAAATGGGAAGCTGCGTTCGTAAACATCAGTGACCCGGCCACCAAGGTTCGCGAGCCGAAAATAATCCTCGTCAGCAATTTTTCCTCACCGCAGCCGGCCGTGCGTCTCCTTCCACTCAATCCATATTTTTCTCTGCCCAGTCAATTCACTCCCGACGGCAAATTCATTGCCTATGCGATTGACGAAAATGGCGTGGGTAATATCTGGCTCCAGCCAGTGGATGGCTCGCCGGGTCACGCGCTTACGAGTTTCTCCTCCGAAATAATCCGCGAATTTCACTGGTCGCCAGATGGCAAGCGCCTTGCCGTCGTCCGCGGCCACTTCGAATCCAATGAGGTCCTTTTCCGCGAATCGCCATCACCTCGGTAGATTTCTGCAGGGAGCCTAGCGGGTCGCCAGAAATGGATTCGTCTGTTGCTCTTCGGCCAGTGTCGTCGCCGGCCCGTGCCCGGGAAAAACGATCGTGCTCTCCGGCAACGCCAGCAGCTTCGTGTGTATCGAACGCATGATTTCCGGATACGATCCGCCCCATAAATCCGTCCGCCCAATCGATCCCGCAAATAGCGTGTCGCCCGCGAACAGCCACGGCGCCGATTCCCTCGATACTCCATCGCGCTTCCCCCCCTTCACCATCGCCTCAGGCAAATACAGGCTGATGCTTCCCGGCGTGTGTCCGGGCGTGTGCAACACGCGCGCCTCGTGCCCGCCCCAGCGCACAACGTCGCCTTCCTTGAGCAAATCATCCACGTTCGCGATTTGCGGCGGCCTCACGCCGAGGAACCGCGCCTGCATCTCCATCGCCCCGTAAAGCTCCAGGTCCGCCTCGTTCATGAACACCGGCGCGTTCGTCGCGTCGTGCAATTTCTTGAGCCCGCCGACGTGGTCAATGTGCGCGTGCGTGCTGACAATCGCGATCACCTTCAGCCCGTGCTTCGCAATCAACCCGAGAATTTTCTCCACCTCGTCTCCGGGGTCGAGGACAATCGCCTCGCGCGTCACCGGGTCGCCGAGTATCGAGCAATTGCACTGCAGCATCCCGACCGGCAAAATTTCGTGGATCATTTGTTGCGCCATTTCCCGCAGTATAGCAACAATTCCCTTCCCGCCTGCGACGCCCTGTCTCCCGCGCCATCTGATAAGATGAAGTATGACCATGCGCCCCATCGCGACGATGCTAATCGAAACTCCACTCCGCTCCGCGCACGCCTCCCTCGGCGCGAATTTCGCCGAATTCTTCGGCTGCAATCTCCCCGCGCATTACGGCGACGCCTCGCGCGAATACGACTTCGCGCGCGCTTCCGTTGGCCTGATCGACAAGAATTATCGCTCACTGCTCTCGCTCACGGGCGCCGATCGCGCCCGTTATCTCAACGCCATGCTCACGGGCAACATTCGCGATCTCGCTCCCGGCTGCGGCGTGCTTTCGCTTCTCCTGAATCCGCAGGGCCGCATCCTCGCCGAAGTCGAGACGTACGCGCTAGCGGATCACCTCCTCTGCGCCTCGCACGCCATGATTCGCGCACGCCTCGTCGCCACGCTCGAAAAATTCATCATCATGGACGACGTGGCCCTCGACGACGTCACCGACCGCGCCGCCACCCTCGCGCTCGAAGGCCCGAAGACGCCCCAGATTCTGCGCGAAGCCACCGGCTTCGATTGGAACTCGCTTCCCGCGCTTGGCCACGCCGAAGTGAAATTCGGCGAAATCCCCTGCCGCGTCATTCATCGCGCGCCCTGCGGCACGCCCTCAGCGGAGTTCATCGTCGACCGCCAGCATCTCGCCGCGCTGTGGCAGACGCTTCTCGCCGAGGCGCGCGCCCACGGCGGCGGCCCGGTCGGCTACGATGCGCTCAACATCCTGCGCCTCGAAGCGGGCATCCCCTGGTTTGGCGCAGACTTCGACGACAACCAGATCCCGCACCAGGCCGCGCTCGAGGCCACGCACATCAGCTTCACCAAGGGCTGTTACACCGGGCAGGAGATCGTCGAGCGCGTCCGCTCGCAGGGCAACGTCCAGCGGCGGCGCGTGATGCTACGCTTTGCGGGCGACGCCGTTCCCGCGCGCGGCGAACCGCTGTTTGCCGGCGAGGCGGAGGTCGGCTTCGTGACGCGTGCCGCTCGCTCGCCGAAATTCGAGAGCGTTATAGGGATGGGCTACGTCCGCCGCGAGCAGATTGAACCGGGAAGCAAAGTCACCTGGAAGGGCAGCGAAGCTACCGTCATCGAATCGCCCGGCGCGCCGCAATCCGCCGGAAGTTCCTGCCACTAAATTCCGCTACCACAAAAAATTTCCGCGCCTAAAACTTCTGCGCCGCAAAACATTTCGTCGCCCCGCCGGTGGGCGCCGCGAAAAATCAATTCTTATTGATGGCGACGCGGCCCTTGCCGACGTTGATGGCTTCGAGGAAGCTGCCGCGCTCGCGTTCGATTTTCCGCTGAAGCTGCATCAGGCCGTAGAGGAGCATTTCCGGCCGCGGCGGACATCCGGGCACATAGACGTCCACAGGAATCACCTGGTTCACTCCCTGCACCACCGCGTAGTTATTGAACACGCCGCCGGAAGTCGCGCACACGCCCATCGAAATCACCCATTTCGGCTCGGGCATCTGGTCGTAGAGCTGCCGGATCACCGGCGCCATTTTCTGGCACACGCGCCCGGCGATAATCATCAAATCCGACTGCCGCGGCGAGCCGCGAAACACTTCCGCGCCGAAGCGCGACACGTCAAAACGCGAAGCCGCGAACGCCATCATCTCGATCGCGCAGCAGGCCAGGCCAAACGACATCGGCCAGATCGAGCTTTTCCGCGCCCAGTTCACCAGCTTGTCCAGCTGCGTGAAAATCACGCCTTCCTTGCCCAGAAACCCCGCCGCCTCCTCCGGAGTCTCCAGCGTCACGCCCTTGGCCAGTTGCACCGACATCAGGCCTCCTCTTCTCTAAAGATGAATTGTGCCACTTTGCGGATGCAACGGCAATCGATTGTGCGAGGCCAAGAAGTCCAGGAAGCAAAGGAAGCACGGGATGTGGAGGGAAGTGCGGACAAGCGGCACGGAGAAGAGTGA
Organism: Candidatus Acidiferrales bacterium; assembly: GCA_035280405.1. Lineage (GTDB taxonomy): Bacteria > Acidobacteriota > Terriglobia > Acidiferrales > UBA7541 > DAHUXN01. The sequence continues at coordinate 110,500 of DATEFX010000022.1, forward strand.
AACTCATTTTCGATCAGAAAATGATAAGTGCTTTGTTTGCAGGCACTTGATTCTTCGCGACTGTGCATGTCATTTTCGATCAAGGAAGACAGTTTACAGTCGAAAGTTGAGAGTCGAGAGCGACCCGATGAAAGCGCACAGTGGCCCGTGAGCCGTGGCCCGTGACGGAGAAGAGTTTGCGCGATTTCTGCGTGAGCGTGATTGGGAATGCCGCGCAAAAGGCGAGAATTACAAAGCGCGAAATAGGGACGATTAGTTCTGGAAGCCAGAGGCTCGATGCTCGAGGCTGGAGCTCGATGTGATGGACATAGTACGCAAAAGTTATCGATTAGAAATTGGGATGTAGTTGATTTGGCGGCGGTTAGCGAAGAGTCTAATAATTTGGGAATGGCCCTCCTGCGCTCCGAGGAGCTATAGAGGGCAGGCGGCAGGGCGACCGACGGGGAAGAGCAAGAGCGGGATTCTGTAGCGATTAGAAAATCGGAAGCCCTGAATTGTGAAGCACTTAGCATTTTTTGACTCGATTTTGTGTAGCGATTAAGATTTTGTCGCTCCTTAGAAGTGCAAAACCCCGGCGGGAAGCACCGGGGCGGCAAAATTGCCGACTCTCAGACAAATAAGTTGTATATCAATTCATTACTATTGTCAAGCGGAAAATATGGGGACTTCCACCCTTGCCCCCTCGGCTCCGTAAGAACGGTCGGGACGCACAAGGCGCGCTTCGCCCGCCACTCGCCACGGCGAGCAGGCGGCGGGCAAGCTCGGGACAAGTTCGCAAGGATGGAGCGCACAGGGGACTAAAGATACTGCGCGACCAACTGGCGCTGCATCTCAGCAGCGTCGCCCATAAGAAAAGCGACGACATACATGTTGGTGTGAGCAAAATCGCCATCGATCTTACGCGCAACGGTTTCCTGAAACGTGAGCTTGGCGTCCTTATAGCGCATTCGCGCTCACCTGGCGTTCTTATTACACGGCTCGGATTTCCTCGAGGAATCGCTTCAAAATTTGGGCTATCGACTGGAAGGGGGGATGTATTGCGAGATGCTCTTGAATCTCGGCGATAATCTGCCTTTCCGGCTTGGCGTCCTTCATGCTTTTGTCACGATGGGCCCATTCGCGGCCGGGATGTAGGGTATCCCATGGAGAGCGCAAGTTCGCGCGGGTTTTGGGGTCGTCGCCGTGTTTTCCAAAGCCGTAACAGATACCGATCTCGGAGTTCCAAATCGGCTGGAACAGGTGGATTAGATAGTCCTCGGCCGGCGTTTGCCAGCCGGACTGCACAACGAGTGCCCGGTATTGGAAATCTTCGAGGCGTAGCGTTGACTTAGCCTTGGCTAGGTTTCTCGAATGGTCGTTGAGACGATTCGCCAGCCGGTCGCCCTGCTCGTAGACTGTTTTGCTCGCTGGATCGGCTGGATCAGCCTTGCCAACGTAGATAGGATGCTCGTGGTTCGAAACTTTCTTGTACGGTTTGAAATCGCCGTTGTAATAGATTGCGTAGACACCCGATCCGTAAAATCTCTCGACGCGGACGAGCGGCTTCCGCGGTTGAGCGATGAGCGTGATGCCCACGATGCGCCCTACGACATTCGGGTTTGAAGGGTCGAAAACGACGCCGGGGTGCTTGATTGGGTCAAGATCGGCAATCAGGTTCCGAAGTTTGTCGCAAGCCTTAGCGATTGTACTGCGGACTCTACGGGCTCTCGGCGGAGGGAGGTCAGCGGCCTTTTCTGCCGTGATTAGCTCCGAAAGGTCCTTGATCTGCGCCGCCAGCGCTTCTAGTTTCCGCGGGGGCAGTCCCATATCAGTTCGTCTTTCTCGCTTCGCGGACCGTTTGCGCGACGGAACGGCTCACGATTTCCGCAAGCTCGACCGGAACCGCATTTCCGATTTGGCGCATGCTCTCGGTCCATGAATTCGGAAAGACGAAAGAGTCCGGGAACGTCTGAATGCGGGCGCTCTCACGAATTGTTAAGTACCGGACAGATCCGTCCGGCAGCGCAAGCATGTTTTCTCCGCCCGGGACGCCGTGGACTCCTGCTTTGAGGGTTTTCGCCGGTTCATCAAGAGGGCTTCCCGTGTGGCCGATGTAGCTTCTGGCCCCGTCTACGATGAAATGAGTCAGGCCCGGCTCGTCATTCGTGCGTCTCGGTAACGGCTGCGGGAGGTCTCCGATCGCGTCTCGCACCGTTCGCCATGGCTTGAGCGCTGGAGGAAACAGAGAAGTCTCAAGCTTCTCGACGCGAGCACGCAGTTTCTTGTCCGGCTTCCGCCTCTTTCTTGAAGAGATCATGTGTCGATCCCAGTATTCGTCCGAACAGTACTGGGCCCAGAGCAAGGACTCCGGCGAATGGGTAGGCGCGGGGAATGACCACTGCACGGCGAGGTCGGCACGCAGTGCGACGATGAACAAACGTTCACGCCTCTGAGGAATTCCATAGTCTGCGGCGTTGAGGACACGGTGAACGACGTGGTAACACAACGTGTCACGTTTACCTCGCGTGTGGTACCGCTCCAGCCTCGATAAGTGCTCAATCCAACTTTCGTCTTTCCTTCTTGAAAGTTCGGGGTACGTCAGGGAGAGTTCGATGTATCCGAAGTACTTGGAGAACGTCCGTCGGCGCAAACCCCGAACGTTCTCTATTATCACAGCGAGCGGTTTGAGCGTGCGGATTACATCGATGGTCAGTGGAAAAAGGTTCCGCTCGTCGGAATGGCCTCTGTGTTTGCCACCAATCGAGAATGGCTGGCAAGGCACACCGGCTGCTAGAAGTTCAATCCCCTCGGGAATCGAGTGAAAATCAAACTCAGACACATCGCAGTTGAAAATCGGCCAATTATGTATTGTCTCAACGCGGCGTCGCTTATTCTCATCTATGGTGTTGCAGGAATCACGATCGATTTCGACCAGCGCCAGGTGTTTGAAGCCCGCGCGAGAAATGCCGAGTGCCAATCCGCCCGCGCCGGTGAAAAGCTCAACGCTCCGCATTGTGCCGCTCCAGAAACCGCTCAATCTTCCTCGCGAGTGAAACTGTGTTCTTTAATTGGCATTCCCACACGACGCACACATTCCAGTTGTCCCTACGAAGCCTCGCGATATTCCGAAGATCGCGCTTGCGATTCTCCGTTAACTTGGGAACCCAAAAGCCCAATTTTGATTTGGGCAATCGCGTCAGGGGGCAATCCCGACGCGGATGGCGGTGCCAAAAACAGCCGTGGACGAAAATGACTTTTCTGAGCTTGGGAAAGACGATATCCGGCTTTCCGGGAAGATCGGCTGCGTGAAAACGAGTTCTGTATCCAAATGAGCGCGCAATCCTTCTCACTCGCAGTTCGGGCTTCGTGTTCTTTCCGCGGATCAGCGCCATCCGCTTACTGCGCTCGACCGGGGTCAACGTATCCATCCGGGCTTCCAATTCCTTGGCCTAACGGATGGTATCTCATCGTACGGGAAATGAACAACTTTCCTTGCCCGAAGGCTGACGGAAATCTACATTGATTGAGGCTGGACTCGCAATAGAAATGTTCGCTTTTGTATCGCCTGGCGCTTTATGGGGCGTCAATGCTCTCAGGCCGTCGCAAATTGCGAGCACATCGCAGGATCCATTGGCGTGACAAGGTGTGATTTCAAGTTGGAGGCTTTTCTCCGCGAAAGATGCTCCCTAAAAGGAAGCGTCTGCCGTGTGGCTGAGGGTGGGGGCTGCTCAGCGGCGGTAGCATTGGAGCCGAGGGTGAGTGCCTCCGGCTCATTTTCGCCGCGATTGAGCTTGCGAATCGAGTCGGCGCGAATTTGCCAGACCGTGTGTTTCACAGTCCTGGCCTTCTTGCCTTTGCCGTACTCGCGCTCGTAGCTGCTGCTGACGAGCGTCCCTTCGACCAAAACGTGATCGCCCTGGCGAAGCGATGCCGCCACGCGCTCGCCCAGGCCGTGCCAAGCGACCACGCGATGCCATTCCGTCCTATAGAAGGGGATGTCAAGAAAGAAATGTTTCCCCACGCGGCTCGGTGCGGATGGATTTCCGACATCCAGCCTGACTGAAATTACGGATGTGGGTGCGAGTTTCTCTGGACAAAGTAATGCCATGCTCTCCCCCTGTGGTTTCCTGACAGCGCCGTCAGTTCCCGAAACTTGCAAGCATGCTGGCGGGCAAAAGTGCCAACCATGGTCCTATTGGAGACTCGTGGCCTATAGCTTTTTTCGGTTGTCCGAGAGGGCATAGGGTTTTCGTGGAGACTCGGTGTGCAAAAGCAGACCGGCCTAACCGAATGGCTGGATGCTTCCCCTCGAACCGAGCGTCTCAAGAACCCGGCCGCCATCAACACGAACCCGCAGGATGGAGCGGAGTCTTCTGCCAGAGACGCTCAAGCTGCTTGCTGTTTCAACTGTTCAGCGTCGAAATGGTCTCCTTTCTTCCAGACGGCCAACGTGATGGCAGCAATTTTGCGCGCCAACGTGAGGCGCGCCATCGCAGGTTTCATGCCCTTCTCTATCAGGCCGTTATAGAAGCTCTGGAACGGACCGTTGGTAGTTGCCGCCAGGAGCGCCGCACTCTTGAACACGTTTTTCAGATCATGATTGTGGTTCCGGTTCAAACCGCGCACGTTGGCTTGCTTTTTTACACGTTCGAGCTGACCTCGGATGTAGTGGTATTCCGCGCTGTCGTGGGTCACGATGGCCAGGCCGCTGTACGCCCAGAGCTGCCTTTTGGTACGGAAGCGATGCGGTGTTTGAATCAGCGCGATCAGCAGCGCGGCGCGGATCGGCCCGATGCAGGGAATTTCGCGCAGCAGTTTCCGGGCCTCATGTTTGCGGCTCTCAGTTAGGAGGCTTCGGCGCACCTCGCGGCGCAGAGCTTGCAAGGCATCGAGCTGCGAGTAAAAGAACTCGGCGCGGCGGCGCACACCGGCTTCCGTGATCTTGACGAGCCACTCGAAGCGATGTGCCGGGGCATAGACTTGCTGGCCCGCACAGGGAATGCCCCAGCTTCGGTACAAAGCTTTCAAGCGGCACATGACTCGCTGCAGATCTTTGCTGATGGTGAGATAGCTGCGGCACAGCTCTCGCAAAGTTCTGACGCTGGCCCCTCCGTGATACACCGGCGAAAGCGATCCGTTGCGCAGCAGCTCGGCGAGCTTCCGGGCGTCAATCCGGTCATTTTTGTTTCCCGACTTCAGCAGGGCGCTTTTTCGGGGATTACACACCACTACTTTGGTGACGTGCGGTCGAATCAGATCGTAGAGCCAGTTGGCCCAGGTGCATTCCTCAAAAGTGACGTGCAAATCGCCGCGCAGACCGCGAATAAAATCCAAAATCGTGCTGGCTTTCGTTTCGATCACCGACTCCATCACGAGCTTCCCAGAAAAATTCATCACCGCGACCGAGATGCTTTCCCGGTGAACGTCCATACCGATATACTTCACACTATCCATCGAGGGTGCTCCTTTTCGTAGGGAATGAGGCGAACGCTCAAAACCTACTCCAAAGGGAGCGCCCTTCTATAATGCGTTTTCGAGGCCCACTCGTCATCCGCGTTCTTCCATGAGCGCTGGGTCAGCCTCTGGAGATAACGGGTGTGAAAGCAAAGCGGCGGAGTACCGCCGCCCCGACAACGAGCGTGGGGACGCACAAACCGCGCACTCCGAAAGCGGCTGCGACGCAGCCGCAGGCGCAGCAAGCAGCGCCCGTGCAAAAGGCAGACGGCAGATTCCTCGTCGCGGCGTTCCTCGGAATGACAACGTAAGACGGGAGGCGCGCCAGGGACAGGCGGCGGACAATCGAGCGGAGGCAGCATTTTGAATCGCGCGGCGGAAAGGCCCCGACAGAAGGCGTCGGGGTAAACTCCGCGGGGTCGTGCCCACCCGCAAAATCGTGCTGTTTAGTGGTCCCTTCAAAGTCCGACCAGATTGGCGGTTGCAGGCGCGACAGCCGGGTAGTACGTTGTCGCTCGGCCCGGAATCCATGATGAAAATTCCGGCCAGGACGATTTGGTTTCTCAACAAGGAGGACGGAATGGCTGGCCTCTCGAGGGAATTTCACATGAAATCGCTGGCGTTGGCGCTTTGTATAGTCGTGCTGTCGCTGTGTCAACTTGCCATTGCGCAAGCCCCTGCGGCAGGGCAGAACGCAATCGCCGCGAAGCCGGACGCGCAAATGTCGTTTGATGCGTTGAAGGGCCTGGCGGGCACGTGGACTGGCTCAGTCACAACCGATCCGCCGAATCCCGAGATAAACGGGACCATCCAGGTTACGATGCGCGTGGCCTCCCGCGGGAACGTCCTGACACATGAGATTGCGCCCGGGGGAGTGCCCGAGCCAACCGTGATCTATCTGGACGGCGATCGCCTGACGCTGGTTCACTACTGCGAGGCCGGCAACCGGCCTCGGCTGGTGGCTCACAAGTCGGCGGACCGAAAGACTGTGGGGTTCGATTTCGTCGACATTTCCGGCAGTACAAGCCCTGCCTACCTGCATAATTTCGTGTTCACCATCATCGACGCGGACCACCACACGGAAGACTGGACGTTCATGCTCCCTGGCGGCCCGCAGCTTAACGCGCACTTCGATCTGAAGCGAGCAAAGGAGAGCAATCCCCCGTCGGCCGTCAAATGACATTTGACCGAAGCGCGCGCACGGCCGGTACAGAGATGAAGGGGACGGAGGAAAGCGGAATCCCCGCCGACGGCGGGCAAGCTCAGGGCGTGCGGAACGACGGCGTAAAGGAGGTGCTTAAACCTTCTTCTTGATGAGGCGCGTGAGCCACACCAGAATCACGGCGCCGATAAAGGCGACGATGAGCGAGCCGATGATGCCTCCGCCGGGCCAAATCCCCAACATACCGAAAACCCATCCGCCGATGATGCCGCCGAGTATCCCCAAGATGAGGTCGGCGAACAGGCCGTAGCCTCCGCCTTTCATCACCTTTCCCGCGAGCCAGCCCGCAATCAGTCCAACGACAAGCCATTCCAGAAAGTTCATGGTCGCGCCTCCTTGATTTCGACGAAGGATGGGCCCCGCAGCGGCCCCCTTTTAGAATGATTCGTTGAGCAATGTCAACAGGGATGGAGGGACGGGAGACACGACCGCTGCGGGAGACAAAAGCAGAGCCCTCGATTCTGGAGGTTGGAGGCTGGAGGTTGGAGGGTGGAGGGTGGAGAAGACTGGTAGCATCAGGACAAAGACGCGGGTCAGACGCGGAGGACGATTTTGCCGAAGGCGTGGCGGCGTTCTAGGCGCGCGTGGGCTTCGGCACAATGGTCGAGAGGAAGAACAGAATCGATGACGGGATGGAGAATTTTGCGCGCGACGAGATCGAGGACGGGGAAAAGTTCGGCTTTGCTGCCCATATACGAGCCGAGCACGGAAAGATGCCGGCTGAAGAGGAAACGTAGATCGAGTTTGGCGTCGTAACCGGTGGTGGCGCCGCAGGTGACGAGGCGTCCGCCGGTGGCGAGGGCGGCGAGGCTGTGATCCCAGGTGGCCGTGCCGACGTGCTCGAAGACGACGTCGACGCCGCGATGCTTGTGCGTGAGGCGCTTGACGTCGGATTGCCAGCCGGTCTGCGAATGCAGGACGACGTGGTCGGCGCCGAGGGCCTTTGTTTTTTCGACTTTGTCGTCGCTGCCGACCGTGGCGATGACGCGGCCGCCGAGCATTTTCGCAATCTGGATGCCGGCGCTGCCCACGCCGCTGCCTCCGCCGAGGATGAGGACTTCTTCGCCCGGCTGCAATTTCGCGCGCGTCACAAGCATGTGCCACGCGGTGAGGAAGACGAGAGGCACAGCGGCGGCTTCTTCGAACGAGAGCGAATCGGGTAGAGGGAAGACGTTGCGCGCGGGAGCTTTCACGAGTTCGGCACAGCCGCCGTCAATCAGATAGCCGAGGAGGGTGTATTTGCGGCAAAGATTGTCGTCGCCGGCGAGGCAGGCGTGGCAGTGGCCGCAGGACACTCCCGGAGCCAGAATCACTTTTTCGCCGACGTGAACGTCATTGACGAGTTCGCCGACGGCGGCGATTTCGCCGGAGACGTCGCTGCCAGGAATGTGTGGCATGAGAATTTCGACACCGGGAAGGCCGCGGCGAACCCAGAGATCGAGATGATTGATCGAGCAGGCGCGGACGCGGACGAGAACTTCGTCGGCGCGCGGGCGAGGATCGGAAACTTCTGCGACGCGGAGAACTTCCGGGCCGCCGTGCTTGGAGAAAACAACCGCTTTCATGAGGGCCCCCTAACAAAGAATATGAATTGGCAATTTGCGGTGATGGGTCAGTTTGAATTTTGACTCGTTTCACCCAGGCTCGACCAGCCGTCGACCTGGGAGGCCCCTTCTTCGTGTCACGATCAAGAAAATTCAAACTGACCCGCTACCCAATTTTCCAAGCGCAAAGTTTACCGCCGCGGCGCGATGATTGACAGAGGGAGACGAGCGCCGTAACCTGAAGGAACGGGAAGCGTGATGGACCTCTTTGAAGAAATCGTGAAGATGAGGCGCGAGGGGCGGCGCGGCGCGCTGGCGACGATCGTCCACACGAATGGCTCGATACCGAGCTACGAGAGCTCGCGGATGCTCGTGCGCGAAGACGGCTCGATCGCCGGGACGATTGGAGGCGGGTGCGTGGAGGCGGACGTGTGGGCCGCGGCGAAGGACGTGATTGAGTCGGAGATGCCGCGGAAGATGACGTTCAATTTGAACAACGAGGCGGCATATGACTCGGGGCTGATTTGCGGCGGGACGCTGGAGATTTTTGTCGAGCCGATTCTGCCGCAGCCGAAATTATATTTGTTCGGCGGAGGGCACGTCTCGACGGCGCTGGCGCGAGTGGCGCACCTGGCGGGATTTGCAATCGGCGTGATCGACGACCGCGCGAGCTTCGCGAACACGGAACGCTTTCCAATGGCGGCGGAAGTGTTCACGAGTTATGGGGACGCGTTCGAGAAGCTGAAGCCGAATCCGATGACGTATCTGGCCATCATCACGCGCGGACACAAGGACGACATGCGCGTGCTCGAATGGGCCGTGGGGACGGACGCGCGGTACATCGGGATGATTGGGAGCAAGCGGAAAGTAATCTCGGTGTACAAGGCGCTGGAGAAAAACGGCATCGCGATAGAGAGATTCGAGCGCGTGCACGCGCCTGTGGGCTTGGAAATTGGCGCTTTGACGCCAGAGGAGATTGCCGTCAGCGTGACGGCGGAGCTGATCGCCATCCGGCGGAACGCGACGCCGGGCGCGGCGCACAAGGCCGTGCGACTCGAGGAAGTTCCCGCGCTGAAGCACGAGTAGAACATGATCGCGGTGGTCATTCTGGCGGCTGGCGAATCGCGCCGCATGGGCCAGCCGAAGGCGCTGCTTCCCTTCCCTGAAAAATCTACGGTGACAGCGAGTTCTCCTGAGTCAAAAACATTCCTGTGCCATTTGATCGAAGCGACGCGACATCCGCGTGCGGGAGTTCTGCGCGTGGTCGTCGGAGCGCACGCGAAGGAGATTCGCGCGTCGGCGAAGCTGGACGCGGAAGAGATTGTGGTGAATGAGGAGTGGAGGCGAGGACAACTTTCTTCTTTGCAGGCAGCGATACGAAGCCTGCCAGGGGACGCGGAAGGAATGTTGCTGTGCCTGGTGGATCATCCGCTGATTTCGGCGGATCTGGTGAAGAAAATGATGGAAACGTTTGAGAAATCGAAACGAAATATCGTGATACCGACATTTCGCGGAAAGCGAGGGCATCCCGTGATTTTTCCGCGCGAGTTGTTCGCGGAATTGTTAGCGGCGCCGGAGGATATTGGAGCGCGGGCGGCGGTGCGGGCGCACGCGACGGAGATCATAGAAGTTCCCACCGATGAGGAAGGCGTCGTCCTCAATTTGAATGATCCTGCAACCTTGAGCAGAGCGGTGAATCCAAAACAAGCGGGATGACCGGGCGAGCAATTTCCTGCGGAAAGACTGCCTGGAATACCCGCAATTCGTAGTTCAGGAGGGTTCCCGATGCCGCGAATCGAGGGAGTGGAAGCGAAGGACGCGCCGCTCGGCGTGCGATTCATTTACTGGCTGACGCGAAGAGCCATAAAACGCGTGCCGGAAGGAATGAAAATCCTGGCGCACAATCCGAAGCTGCTGCGGAATTTCGTACGGATGGGAATGTACGTGGAATCGAAGGGCGAATTGCCGTCTCATTTGCGGCGGCTGGCGATGCTGAAGACGGCGATGATGGTGGGGTGCCCGTTTTGAATTGACATTCATTCTGCCGTAGGCAGAAAAAATGACGGGGTCACAGAAGCGCAGCTCCGCGATATGGCGCAATTCGAATCGAGCGCGCATTTCACGGAAGAGGAAAAGAACGTGCTCAGGCTGGCGGTGGCCATGACGCGAACTCCGGTGAATGTGGACGAAGGGCTGTTTAAGGCGCTGCGGAAGCAGTTCAGCACGCGTCAACTGGTGGAACTATCGGCAGCGATCAGCTGGGAGAATTTTCAATCGAGGAACAACCGAACATTCGGGGTCGAAGCAGCAGGATTTTCCACGGGGCAATTCTGCCCTCTGCCGGAACGCGACGGCACTGGCGACATACAGGCCCAGGCGACAGCCCAGTCGCGTTGACGCGGCAGGAAGAGCCGCATAAAATCCGGTCAGAATCAAATCCATGGCCGAAGTCTCCGAAAAGGATTACTGCTGCACGACCGCGGGGAGCCTGTGCTGCTGGGGCTGCGGGTTCGCGGTCTTCTATGCCGCGGAACTGGCGGCCATTTACTCCTTCCACTTGGGCAGCTGTCGGCCGGTGGCGCTGTTTGCCGCGCTCGGGTTGGCGCGCATATGGTCCGAAGTGAGCACAGATTTAGAATGGGAGATTTCTGACTGAAGTCGAGGAGTGCCAAATGGATACGCGTGTATTCTTGAATGTCGTTTTGACGATTTTGGCGACCTTCATTTGCATAGGGAACGGCGCGGCACAATCCGAACGCTCCCCTACAAACGCTCCATCAACTATCGGCGCGAAACCGCTGCTGCTGGAAAAGAACGAAGGTGAGCTGCGCGTACGCCGCTCCGCAGCCGCCTCAACGTTCACGCTGAAGGTGAGTCCAAAAGACAATGGCTCGCAACGGCTGGTGCTCGTGGAAGAGGACCTTTCCCCCGGCACGGTCATAAACAGACATAAACACCTGGAACAGGACGAAATTCTGTTGATTCAGACAGGGACCGCGCATATCTGGTTAGGAGACCAGGAGCGCGACCTTCATGCGGGCGGTCTCGTGTTCATTCCTCAGAACACGTGGATCAGTGTAAAGAACATAGGAACCGAACCGATTCACCTAGTAGCTATTTTTTCGGCGCCCGGCTTTGAGGACTATATGCGCTGTACGTCTGTCCCGGCGAATGAAAAGCCCACTCCCATGACGATAGATCAATACAGAGCGTGCGCTCGTCAGGGCCACGTAGTATACGCGGAGAAAAACGCAAAGAATTGAGCAAGAGGATCGGGGTTCCCACGCCGTTGCAAAGAACTCACCGCCAATCAAGTACCGCTAGATTACTGACCCGCTGACTCGCCTATTGATTCCCCGTCAAAAAAACGTATGCGCCTGGGTTCGCCGACTCCGTCCGTGAGATTGATGGTGCCCGCAGTGCTTTAACCCCCATTTCCGGAAACAGGCCATAACCTGCCTCATAGGGCCGGGTGCTTCGACTCTGCACAGCGCGTGACATAGAATCCGCTCACCGTTCAGACCGATGACAAACGCAAGCGAATAGAAATATTGCTGCACAACGACTGGAGGCCTCTGCTACTGGGGCGCTTGGTTCTTGATCCTCTACGGTATCGGGCTCGTGGCAATCTACTGGCTGCGGCTCAACGAATACCAACTGGCGGTGCTGTTTGTAGCCATGGGGCTAGCGTGCCTGGCGAACTTTGCACGAAACCGAACTTTCCACTGTGTCCTCACTGGGCCATTCTTTTTGATTGTTGCGGCAGCGCTTGCATTACACGTAGCCGGCGTCTGGAACCTTAGCATGAGGTTTCTGAGGCCGATCGTGTGCATCGTGATCGGAGCGGCGTTCCTGCTTGAACGGAGATTCGCGTCCTAGAATTTCCCTTCTGTCACGCCCGAAGGGCCCAAATCAATCAGACAATTTGGATAGAAGGGCGGCGAGGGCGTCTGCGGCGAGCTGCGCGCCGTGGAACGTGGCCGGTGGGAGGACGCCGAGATGTTCCGAAACCGCGGCGGCGGAGATCTTGCGCGCTTCGACAAGGGATTTGCTGGAAACGAGTTCAGTCAGAGCGGAGGCGGACGCGAGTGAGGCGACGCAGCCCTGGCATTTGAAGCGGACTTCGGCGATGCGACCGTTTTCGACGCGGGCGGCGAGGCGAAGAATGTCGCCGCAGACCGGATTCGAGACGTCTACAGATGCCGTGGCGTCTGGAAGTTCGCCAGCATTGCGCGGATTTTTGAAATGGTCGATGACGGCGGCGGAATGCATGGTTGAAAAGTATCATAAAGCAGATGCGTGGATTCAATCGCGCGCCGGCTGAAAGAAGCGACATTTTACGGCAAACTGGATCACAGGCTAAGAGCCTGTGCCACAGAGACTCCCTCGCTCCGACGTCGATCCGTAGTCTGAGAGTCGGTGACATGCGTACTGCTTCCATTCGACCGCGCTCGGGGATAGCACACTGACGAGTGGGCGTCGGCTCATTCGTAGCGGAGGGCAACCATGGGGTCGGTGCGCATGGCGCGGCGCGCAGGAAAATAGCAGGCCAGAAGCGCGACAAGTGCCAGCAGAATCACAACGACGAGGTACGTGAGTGGGTCGCTGGCGCCGACGCCGAAGAGCAGGCTGGACATCAAGCGCGCGAGGCCCAGCGAAGCGAGAACTCCAAGCAAGAGGCCGATGGCGGTAAGCCACATTCCCTGCCCCAAAATCAGGCGCAGAACATCGCGAGGCTGTGCGCCGAGAGCCATGCGGATGCCGATTTCGTGCGTTCGCTGGCGGGTGCTGTAAGCGATAAGGCCGTAAATTCCCACGGCAGCGAGGGCGAGAGCAACGATGCCAAACGTACCGACGAATGTTCCAGCCATGTGCTGGACAAACGAGGCGGTTCGTGTCCGCAGCTCAAGAGTGGAAACGTCGTAGACGGGCAAGTCGGAGTTTAGCTGGTGGATCACGTCGGTGACGGCGCTGGCGGAAGCGATAGGAGCGCCGGCCGTGCGGACGTGAAGGATAACTTCGGAGGAATAGAACTGGTACAACGGAAGATAAATGAACGGCTGGGGCTTCTCCTTGAGATCGTAATAGTCGCAGGTGCGCGCGATGCCGATGACGGTGGCCCAGCCGCCTTGAATTTTCATGCGCTTGCCAACGGCGTCCTGATTGCGCCAGTAACGATTTGCGAGCGCCTCGTTGATGACGACGACTCTCTGGGAGGTCGCAGAATCGGAAGGCGCGAAATCGCGGCCGCGAAGAATGGGAATTTGCGTGGTCGCGAAATAGCCCGGACTGACGATGGTGACTCCCGCGCTGACCGATTCGTGCGGACCCGGTACGTAGCCTTCGGGCTGGAAACTGTCGGAGCTGTTGCTGAAGCCGAGGGGAGTCCAATCGGCAAAGCTGGCCGACTCGACACCCGGAAGCGAACGGATCTTTTCAAGGAGTTGCTGATCGAAAGCGATGCCGGTGGCTTGCGTGTAGCCGCTCGGATAGAGATCGAAGGTTTCGAGGAGGACGTTCTTCGGATTGAAGCCGATGTCGTAGTTCTGTTCCGCGCGGAAGCTGCGGATGAAGAGTCCGGCGGACACGAGGAGGAAGAGCGAAAGTGAGATTTGCGCGATGGCGAGGGAGTTGGAGAGCCAGGCCTTGCGGCGGCCTCCGGCGATGCCGCCGGATTCGTCTTTGAGGATGCTGACGGGGCTGAGAGCGGAGGCGCGGAAGGCGGGAAGGATGCCGAAGAGGCAGCAGGTCAAAATGGAAATGAAGAGCGTCGCAAGAATGACCATGCGGTCTACGGGAACAAAAACGTAAACGGGCAAATTGCTCGAAGGCGCCATCTCCATGAATCTGCGAGCCGTCCAGAGCGTAACCACCAAGGCGAGGGCGCCGCCAACGAGGGCCATAATAAGATTTTCGACGAGGAGCTGGCGGATGAGGCGGAAACGGCTGGCGCCAAGAGACAAGCGAACGGCAATTTCTTTTTGGCGCGAAACGCTACGGGCGAGGAGCAGGTTGGCGATATTGGCGCAGGCCAGCAAGAGGACGACTCCAGCGAGAGCCATCAGAATCGGAAGGAGAACGGAAAAGAACGCGTTGCCACCATTGGGAGCGCGCCAGAGGGGGTAAAGCGTCAGCTGGAACTTGCTCTTGTGGGAATCGGGATAGTCACTTGCAATCTGCTGGGCGAGAGCGTTCATCGCGAGCTGCGCTTGCAGTCGCGTAACGCCCGGGAGAAGGCGGGCATCCACATTCAAGAACGACGTGCCCCGCTCATTCAGCATTTTCCCGCTGACCGGATCGAGTTCCGGAATCATTATGACGGGCAAGTAAATATCCATGCGAAGACCGGAGTAGCTTCCCTGAAAAACGGGTGGCGTGACGCCTACGATTGTGAAGGGATGTGTGTTGATGTGGACCGTAGTGCCGATAATCGAAGGATTGCCGGCGAAATGGCCTTGCCAGAGGCGATAGCTGATGACGGCGACGGGCGCGCTGTTTGCGGCGCCTTCTTCCGAGGGGAGGAATCCGCGGCCGAGGATCGGCCGGATGCCGAGAACGTCGAAATAATTTGACGAGGCGACGATCCCCCACACGCGGATGGGTTTGCCTTGTCCCGTGAGGCTCACGGGCCACAGACCAAACGCGGTCATGCCGGAGAAGCTGTGATTGCGGCCGCGCAGATCCTTATAGTCGAGGTACGAGATCGATTCGGCTTGCCCTTCTGCTCCCCTGTTGATGGAGATTACCTGAGCTGGACGCGGCATGCCGGGGATGGGAGTAAGCAGAGTGGCGTTGATCCAACTGAAGACCGTGCTGTTCGCACCGATGCCGAGAGCAAGAGTGAGAATAGCGATAAGCGTGAAGCCGGGAGACTTGAGAAGAACGCGGAGGCCGTAGCGGACGTCCTGCCAAAGAGTGGACATGGGAGCGCTCCTGACTACGGCTATAGAAACGAAGTATCCCCAACAAATGTTCCCGGGCGGTGATAGCGGTCACACCCGGGATAGTACTTGAACTGTGGCTGCAGCAAAATCTACAAATCCGGGTGAATTCGGTCGGGCCTTGACAGAAATCAGCGGCGCAGAGTCTAATGTGACCCTCCCACCCTTAACGCGTGATTCGCATCACAGCAACTGGAGCTATCTCGGTCTCATAGTTTCGAAGGCAATCGAGATTACCGGCCCAAAATCGACAAGGAGACATACACATGAGGAAAAAGATCCCTCTCGCGCTCCTGTCTGTGTTCGCGATGGCGGTTGCGCTCGTGTCCGCAACGCCGGCAATCGCGCAGAACGGGAAGCTGAAAATCAAGGTGCGACCGTCACAGGCTTACGTGTTCGTGGATGGAAACGCGATCAAGAATGGAAGCCAGACGATTAATCTGGCGGCGGGCAAACATTCGGTGGGGGTGTACAACTACGGTTACACGCCGCAGACGCAGGACGTGGCAATTACCGCAGGAAAGACGACGGACCTGAGCGTGACGCTGACGTCGTCGGGGAGCAACGTGTCCGGACCTTTCGGATACATCGAAGTGAAGGGACCAAGGCGAGCGGCGGTGCTGCTGAACGGGAAGACGCCGCCATACTTCGTGGGGCACGTCGACGAATTCGACTGGGACTGGCTGTGGCATCAGATGCTGCTCGTGCAGCCCGGGACGCTTACGGTGACGGTGACTCAGAACGGAAAAACGATCTGGTCGGGCGACGTAACGGTGAAGGCGGGGCAGAAAGTGACGGTGAACGCGAGCAAGGGGAAAGTTACTCCCGCGAAGGCGTGGAAGAAAGGAAATTCGCTCAAGGCGCAATCGAGATTCAAGGCGGGATTCGCGAGTTCGGCCGTCGCAGTGGCGCCGGTGACGGCGACGAACGTCACGGCGGACCCGACGCAACTCGATTGCGGGCAGTCGAGCAAGCTGACGTGGTCATCGACGGACGCGGCGAGCGCAAAAATCAGCGGCATCGGGGACGTCGCGCCAAGCGGAACGCAAACCGTGACGCCGATGAAAACCACGACGTACAACTTCACGGCGACGGGGCCCGGCGGAAATGCGACGGGAAGCGCGACGGTGAGCGTCAATACGCAACCGACAGCGGCGCTGACGCTGAATCCGACCGAAGTGCGATATCACAAAATCGGAGACAAAGTGAAAGAGCAGAGCTCGGCAACGCTGAATTGGACGACTTCGAATGCGAACACGGTATCGCTTGACCCAATGGGAAGCGTGGCGACGAGCGGCAATCAGACGGTTCAGGCGAATCCGAAGCAAACGACGGAGGGGCCGATCATCGAGAGCGTGACGTACACGCTGAACGCTTCGAACGCTTGCGGCGGGACGGCGACGCAAACGGCGACGCTGCATATCACGGGCTCGATTGACCCGATGCCCGTAGTGACGCTGTCGAGCGTGTTTTATCCGACGGCATATCCGGTGCCAGACCATCCAGAAGTCGGATTGGTTGGAAGCCAGCAGCAACCGCTGGCGCAATTGGCCGCGAGCTTCAAGAAATATCTCGAATACGATGAGACGGCGCATCTCGTGGTGGTCGGGCACGCGGACGTGCGGGGTTCGAGTCCATACAACGAGGCGCTTAGCGAGCGGCGCGCGAACCGCGTGAAGGATTACCTGGTTTCGCAAGGAATTTCGGCGGACAAGATCGAGACGCGCGCGGAAGGCAAGGAGCGGCAGCTCGACAGGAAGGAAGTCGAACAGTTCGAAGCCGACAATCCCGCGAAGCCGGAAAAATGGATGCTGCACCACGCGAATGAGACGTGGCTGGCTTACAACCGGCGCGTGGACATCATCCTGGAACCGACGGGGAAGGAATCCACGAAGGCTTACCCGAACGGCGCGGCGGACGCGAGGATTTTGTGGCAGAAGCCGAAGCCGAACCTGAAGAAGGTGGAAGCGACGCAGTAACGACTGCGCAGTTCGGAGTCTCAGCAACAAACGCCGAGGGCCTGCGATGCAAACACCGCGGGCCCTTTTTATTTCGACGCGAGCGGGCACAAAAGGATAGAATTGAGCGTTCGCATGGGGAAATAGAACGAACGCGTGGAATGCAAGAAAACGAGAAAGAGGCGGGAATTTCATTATGGCAAAGGGCAAATCCAGTGGAGTCGATGAGTACATTGCAAAATGCCCAAAAGAGGCGCGAGGCAAGTTAGCAAAGATCAGGGCGGCCATACGTGAGGCAGCGTCGGGCGCCACAGAACGCACCGACTATTTCCAATGGCCCGGGTACTCCTACGCCGGGTACGACTACGATGGAATGTTTGTCTGGTTCAGCTTCAAGAAACCTGATGTACGCCTGCATGTGCGCCCTCCCGTAATTCAAAAGCATAAGAGGGAGCTGGCGGGCTACACGACAACGAAAGCGGTCGTTAGCTTTCCAATGGACAAGGCGATACCCGTGACACTGGTGAAGAAACTGGTGAAAGCAAGCGTAAAGGTGATGAAGGATAAGGCCGCGGGATAGACTTTTTTGTTTCCGATTGCGGGCGCGGCGGACGCGAGGATTTTGTGGCAGAAGCCGAAGCCGAACCTGAAGAAGGTGGAAGCGACACAGTAGAAGTTGCGACGCTGAGGTGCCCAGCAAAAAGTGCAAGAGGCTCGCGGCAAAATTGTCGCGAGCCCTTTTTGTTTCAAGCACTGATTGCCGAGACGAGAAGAAAGTCTCATTCAGGCCGTCGTGGCGCGATAGCCGGTCTGGCCGGCTTTCTTCATGGCGTCGAGCGCTTCGGCGGTGCTGAGCAGTGGCGTGGTCTTCACGCTGCGGCAAGCGCCTCCGGCGGCGACGGCCATCGCCAAAGCCGCGGCAGCGACGTTGTCGGGCATGTCGGCGATGC
Organism: Candidatus Acidiferrales bacterium; assembly: GCA_035280405.1. GTDB lineage: Bacteria > Acidobacteriota > Terriglobia > Acidiferrales > UBA7541 > DAHUXN01. The sequence goes on from DATEFX010000022.1 coordinate 128,548, forward strand.
CGATGACATCGTAATCGCCGAAGGCAAACCAGGTGTGCAGCACTTTGCCGCCGAGCTTCTCGACGGCGTTGCGGACCATCTGCTGGCGGCCTTCGGGATCGCGAATGACGGCTTGCCAGCCTTCGGATGTGTAAGCGACTTGGGCCAAATAGTGAGGCATGGTGACTCCTTTCCTCAGCGGTGGGGTGGGCCGATTGGGGGCATGGTGGCACCGCGCGGAGGCGAAGTCAACGGAAAGCTCGGATTGTGCAAGCGCGCGCAGGCCGATAGAATTGCAGATTCGCATGACTTTCGCCCCGGCATCTTCGCGACAGAGAATCATTTCACTCGCGCCGGACGTGACTTCGATCCTCATCGCAATCGGAGCGCGGCGGCAGCTTGTGGCCGTGAGCCGGTGGTGCAAAGAAGTCGCCGACGTCGGCGGCTTGCCGGAGATGGGAGATTGCTGGGCGATGGATACTGGACCCATACTGAAACTTCGTCCGACGATGATTATCGGTTCTGTGCCGTTCAAGAACGAGACGCTGCAGAAGATTTTGGCGCTGCCAGTTCCCTTCCTCGCGCTGAACCCCCGTTCGCTCGCGGATATCGAGGGCAACATTCGGGTGCTGGGACGAATCGCGGGCACGGGCGCGAAGGCTGAAGCGCTCGTGCGAAAGATGCGACGCAAATTCGAAGGCGTGCGGCGGATGGCGATGAAGGCGAAGACGCGACCCCGCGTCTATGCCGAGGCGTGGCCAAATCCGCGGATCAGTTCGCCCCCCTGGGTCACGGAGCTGATCGAATTTGCCGGCGGAGATATGGCAGTTCCGGCGGGGCAAAAGATTTCGGATGAGGCGGTGGCGCAAGGCCGCCCGGATGTGATAGTGCTCGCGTGGACAGCGACGGGGGACAAAGCGAAGCCAGGCGAAGCGTTTGAGAATCCGGCGTGGAAAGGCGTGCCGGCGGTGAAAAATGGGAAAGTGGTTGTCGTGAGAGATGAATCGCTGAACACGCCCGGGCCGCCGCTCATGCGGGGGGCGGAAGAATTATTGCGCGCGATTCATCCGGAGCTGGGCGATCGGTCAGTTTGAATTTTGACTCCTTTCCCCCAGGCTCGACTGGCCGTCGACCTGGGAGGCCCCTTTTTGTGTCACGATCAAGAAAATTCAAACTGACCCACTCGGGGAACTAGAGATGCTTGGCAAAGAGAAACATGGAAATTGAAAAAGGGAAAGTGAGAGCGCCGGAGCTCGGCGCGGTCTGGCTGAATTCTGAGCCGGTCGAGTTGCGGAAGCTGCGCGGGCGGGCTGTGCTCGTCGATTTCTGGGATTATGCGTGCGTGAACTGCCTGCGGACGCTGCCCTACGTCGTGGAATGGCACAAACGGTACGCGGACAAGGGGCTGAGCGTGATTGGCGTGCACACGCCGGAATTTTCTTTTGCGGCGAACGAAAAGTTCGTGAAGGCGGCGGTGGAGAGATTCGGAATTCGATATCCGGTAGTGCTCGACAACGGATACGCGATTTGGCATGCGTACGCTAACCGATACTGGCCGGCGAAATACCTGATCGACAGGGACGGCTACATCCGGTTTTTCCATTTCGGGGAGGGAGACTACGGCGCGACGGAGGAAGCGATTCAGACACTCGTGCGGGAGATCTTCCCGCGGGCCGAACTCCCTGCCGTGATGGAGCCGGTGCGAGATACGGATAAGCCCGGGGCGGTGTGCTACAGGACGACGCCGGAACTTTATCTGGGGAATAAGCGCGGCAAGGCGGCAAATCCTTCGGGGTTCCTGCACGAGAACGAAGAGCAGGCAGGAAAGTATGCACTACCTGAGAACGTCGACGCCGATAAGGTTTATTTGACCGGCGAGTGGGTGAGCAAAGAGGAATTCGTGAAATCGGCGGCAAACGGCTCGGCGCCGTCGAGCATCGTCTTATATTACACGGGCAAAGAGGCCAACCTGGTGATGGCGCCGGACGGCGAAACGCATGAGGTTGAGCTGCTTCACGGCGGAGAACCCTTGAGCGAAGGAGAACTGGGTGAGGATGCGGCGCTAACCAAAGATGGCCGGGCCGTCGTGCGCGTGGATACGCCGAGGATGTACAACCTGGTACGGAATCCGGGGATGAAGCAGAAACTACTGCAACTGGTAACGCGAAAACCGGGGCTGGAGTGCTATGCCTTCACGTTTACGTCGTGCCCGGCGCAGGATGATCCGCCATGGTAGTCGTCGCAGCCGTAATTGTGCGAGAAGGGCGGATCCTGGTGTGCCAAAGGAGCCGCAAAGATTCGTTTCCACTGAAATGGGAATTCCCGGGGGGCAAAGTGAAAAGCGGGGAGACGCCGACGGCGGCTCTGGTGCGGGAGTTACGCGAGGAACTGGGAGTTGGAGCGACAATCGGCGCAGAGGTATTCCGCACGCGCCACAAGTACGCACAGATGAAGGACGATGTGGAGTTGATTTTCTACCGGGCGAATCTGGAGGGGGCGAAGGTGCAAAACCTGGTGTTCGAGGCGATTGAGTGGTCGGAACCGGCCGCGTTGCCCGCAAAGGACTTCCTCGAAGCGGACAAAGGGCTTATCGAGAGGCTGGCGAACGGAGACGGCACAGTTCCACGCGGTTGAAATCGGGCCGGAGTTACCGTCCAGGCGGAAACGTACCTCGAAAGGAATACGTCAAAATACGAATCCGCATTTTGGGTTCGTGCTATAGTATTTTTTATCCAAAAAGGCGAAAGCGCTGATAGGAGAGGCTATGGGGACAAAGAGTAGCCGGGCCGTGGCGGAATTGGAGCCCGAGAAAAGCGAAAACGGCCGAGAATTGATGCTCGGGCTGTACCGGATGCTGGTGAAGTGCCGGATGTGCGATGAAAAGGCGCGAATCCTCTTCCGGCAGGGCAAATACGCCGGAAATTTCTACTCCGGGGCGGGGCAAGAGGCGGCCGAAGTTGGCGCGGCGTACAGCCTGCGCGAAGACGACTGGATCGCTCCCTCGCACCGCGACTGGACGTCAAACATCATCAAGGGCGCGCCACTCAAGCTGTGTTTCGCCCAGCTTTTTGGCAAGGCGACCAGCCCCGACCGCGGCAAGTCCACGCCGGCGCACATGGGATATCCTCCGATCCATACGATTACTCCGGCGAGCAGCATTGCCGGGCAGCTGGCGGTTGGAACGGGCGTGGCATTTGGATTGAAGAAGCTAGGAAAGGATTCGGTTGTCGTCTCGTTTTTCGGGGACGGCGCGACGAGCCTCGGCGGTTTCCACGAGGCGCTGAACTTCGCTGGCGTTCACCGGCTGCCGATTATTTACGTCTGCCAGAACAATTTGTGGGCGGAGTCCGTGCCGCTGCGGTTGCAGACGGCGCTTACGAATTTGTCGGACCGCGCGAAGGCGTATGGCTTCCCGGGAATCAGCGTGGACGGGAACGATGTGATGGCAGTTTACGAGACGGCGATTAAGGCCATCGAGCGAGCGCGGTCGGGCGACGGGCCGACGTTCATCGAATGCAAGACGTATCGATGGTACGGGCATTCGGAAATTGATCCCGCGAAGTACAGAACAAAGGAAGAAGTGGAAGCGTGGAAGAAGCGCGACCCGCTGGTGCTCTTCGAAAAGATTCTCCGCGACAAAAAATACCTCACCGACGAGTCAAAAGAAACCGTCGCAAAAGAAATCACGCAGGAAATCAACGAGGCGGTGGAGTTCGCCGAGCAGAGCCCGTATCCGGACGCTTCGGAGCTGACGGATTACGTATGGGCGCAGGAATAAAGGGGAACGGGAAAATATGGCGCGAAATATCACGATGATTGATGCCATTACGGAAGCGATGGCGCAGGAAATGGCGCGGGATGACCGCGTGTTTGTCATGGGAGAAGATATCGGGCTGTCGGGCGGCGTATTCAAGGCGACGGCGGGACTCTACGACAAATTTGGCGAGGATCGCGTGCTCGACACACCACTGGCCGAGGGCAATATCGTCGCGTCGGCGATTGGCGCGTCCATGGTCGGCTTGCGGCCAATTGCGGAAATCCAATTCGCGGATTTCATCACACCGGCGATGGAGTCGATTGTGCAGCAAGCTTCCAAAATCCGCTATCGCAGCGCGGGAGGATACAATTGCCCGATTACGATCCGCGTCTGCTGCGGCGGTGGGACGGGCGGCGGACTGTATCACTCGCAGGAAAATGCTGCGTGGTTCGTGCACGAACCGGGACTGAAAGTCGTGATGCCCTCGACGCCATACGACGCGAAGGGATTGCTGCTGGCGGCGATACGCGATCCGAATCCGGTGCTCTATTTCGAGCACAAGAAACTTTATCGTACGGCGAAGGGCGATGCGCCTGAAGGAGACTACACGGTACCGATTGGCAAGGCGGAAATTCGCCGCCAGGGGCGCGACATGACCGTGGTGACTTACGGTTATATGACTTCCCTGTGTCTGGAAGCTGCGGAGCAGATGTCGCGCAAGGGCGTGGAGGCCGAGGTGATTGACCTCCGGACGCTTTCGCCGCTGGACCGCGACGCGGTGCTTACGTCCGTGAAAAAGACGAGCAAATGCCTGGTCGTCCACGAGGACAAGCGGACGATGGGTATCGGCGGCGAGATTTCGGCGATCGTCGCGGAAGAAGCGTTCGACGATCTCGACGGGCCGATCGTGCGGATTACCGGCCCCGATGTGCCGGCCATACCATTCGCGCCACCGCTCGAGCATGCGTGGATGGTGAATACGGAAAAGATTGTCGCGGGTATGGAAAAACTCGCGGCATACTAGAAAAGCTGGATTTGTCGAACCTGCGCGGCGCTGATCGGTTTCAGCGCCGTTTCTTTATTGAGGCGAAGATGCTGCCGAAACGCTATTTGCGCGCAATTCTATGCGCTTCGATTCTGGCCGCAATACTTGCCTGCCGCGCCGCCGGCCAGACGAACGCCATGAGCGTGTCCGAGCCGTTTCTCATCAACCACAACAGAATTTTTGTCGAAATGGAATTTGTCCGCCCCGATGGAACGTCGCGAAAAGCGTTGGCGTTCGTGGACTCAGGCGATCCCGGATTTGAATTCATGCAGCCGCTGGCAAGGGAGCTCGGAATCGAGCGAGGCCGTGGTGTGCGCGCCCGATTTGGCAGGATGGATTTGAAGATTCCTGCAAATATCGAAACGAGCAGCGAGCAGGGCGAAACCATGTTTGCTGGAATGAAAGTGGAAGCGAACCTGCCGGCGAGAGTTCTTGCACAGTACGACGTGGCGCTCGATTACGGGAAGCGAACGCTGACGCTCGGGCCGCCCGGATCACTGAAGCACGAGGGAGTGCAGGTGCCGTGCGCAGTCAATGCCACGACCGGCTTGATCAGCATTCGTGCAAGAGTCGCCGGTCAGGAGCATGCCTTTGCGATTGACAACGGCTCGGCGTACACGTGGATCGACGATGCCATCACCAGAAGATGGGCGGAATCGAATCCAGGCTGGCTGCGCGGAATCGGCGCAGTGGGAGACGCAAACATGAATGGCGCGCTTCCGGAGCTAGCCGGCATGGACATGCGATTGCCGGAAATTGACACCGGCAGCTTGCATCTGGAAGAGGTGGGGGCGCTTGGCGTGGGCCCGGGATGGGATAAGACGATGCCAAGGTTTTTCAATTGGTATTCGAAGAAGACTCCGGCGCCAGTAGCTGGATTTCTGGGCGGCAATGTGCTGCGCGCTTTTCGCATTGAAATTGATTACGCCAATCACGCGACGTACTGGAGTCGCGAGGGCGAGGTCGATCCCCACGATCTCGATCAGGTCGGAATCACGATTGGGTCAGCGCCGGGCGGGAAATACATCGTGATTGGTTTGGCAACGCGGAATGGAACGAACGCTGTTAAGGGTGTCGAAGTAAATGATCAGCTACTCAGCGTCGACGGCGTTGCGACGACGGGCGCGACGATGGGAAGAGTGTTGAACGCGTTGCACGGCCGCCCCGGAGAAAAGCGCAAGCTATTGCTTGAAAGAGGCGGCAAACAATTTGTGGTCGATGCACCAGTGACCCGATTCTGAAACATCCGAGCGCGTGGTGCTTTCCCTTCGCATAGAAAATTCACAGCTTCCACAGGCGTCCACAGGGGTGACCTCTTGACACCAATCATAGCGGGTGTAAAAGAGCCCTCGCACGGCGACGAATAGCAGATTCAGCGGTCGCTGGCGAGAGGCCGGACGGGGACGCAAGTTTTCGTTCAGGGCGCGCAACCCAGGCAAGGACGAATGTTCAGGCTGCCTGCGAGGCGCACGGGAATGGCAGTTGACTTCGTTCCCGGCAAACCCTATGGTCCTTTAGCCGCAATCGCTGCACGGGTCGAGTACCTGTACTCGTGGTGGCTTGAACGGGCGGAGCAATCCGCAAGTCTTTCACCGAATAAGCTGGAAGCGCCGTAGTCAACTTTGGGCCGCTCTTTCGGGAGCGGCCCTTTTTCTTTGCTACGAGCTTTCTGGACGCTGAATCTTCCACAGAGACTAGCGCCAACGAGCGTTACGTCAACGCGCGACCGCCGTCCACGACCAGGATTTGTCCCGTTACGAAATCTGAGGTCGCGAAATAAAAGACGGCGTCGGCTATGTCCGAGCCTTTGCCAGTGCGATGGAGGGGCGCGCGGCGAATGTATTCCTCGTCGGGCGCTTCGTCAGGAAACTGAATGGTGCCGGGAGCAACGCTGTTGACCAAGACTTCAGGCGCGAGCGCGCGCGCGAGGCACCGCGTGAGCATGATCACGCCCGCCTTGGAGACACAGTAGTGCGTGTATTTCGGCCACGGGAGCATGCCGCCCAGCGAGGAGATATTGATAATATGGCCGTGGCCACTGGATTTGAGGAGAGGCGCGGCGGCCTGAGAGCAAAGAAATTGGGACTTGAGGTTCGTGTCCATGATCTTGTCCCACTGGTCTTCCTTCAATTCCGTGAATTCTGAGGGGAAAAACATGCCGGCATTGTTGACGAGAATGTCGAGGCGGCCGAATTCCTTGCGAACAGATGCGATCATCTCGTCGACGTCATGTTTTTTTGAAACGTCGGCGCGCACGGCGACGGCGCGGCGGCCCAGCTTCTGAAGCGCGGCAACCAAGGCGTCGGCCTCGTTCCGCGAAGTGGAATAATCAACGGCAACATCAGCGCCTTCGGCAGCAAGTTTTTCGGTGATACTTCGGCCAATCCGCTTTGCGCCGCCGGTGATGAGCGCGACGCGACCTTCGAGTGGCAGCTTAGACAATCTGTCCTCCCAACCGCGCGAACAAAATAACACTCCACTCATCGGATGACGAGCACAAGAATGGAAACCGTGAAATGATGCGCGAGACGGGCTAGAATTAGCCGCGGCAACACGCAATGGAGGCGGAATGAAACTGGATTTGCTGGCAATTGCGGCGCACCCGGACGACGCGGAACTGACATGCGGCGGGACGCTGATCAAAATGGCGCAGATGGGTTACAAGACCGGCGTGCTGGACCTGACGCGCGGCGAAATGGGGACGCGGGGGACGCCAGAGATGCGTCTGCATGAGGCGGCGCGCGCCGCGCAGTTTCTGAGACTGACGATGCGAGCGAATCTCGGATTGCCGGACGCCCACCTGGAGGTCTGCGAAAAATACAAGCTGGCCGTAGCTGCGAAGATCCGTGAGTGGCAGCCGCGCACCGTGATCCTTCCCTACTGGGAGGGCAGGCATCCGGACCACTACAACGCGTCGAAGCTCGGATATGAAGGATGCTTCCTCGCCGGCCTGAAACAACTCGCGATCCCTGGAGAGGCTTTCCGGCCGTTCAAGATTCTATACTCGACGGCATACGACGAAAGCGTGCGGCCATCTTTTGCCGTGGATATTACCGAACAATTCGAGCAGCGGCGGCGCGCAATTCTCGCGTATGAATCGCAGTTCCGGCCGAAAAAGAGCGCGCGCAAATCCAAGGTGCACATTCCGCTCGACACGCTCGAAGAACGCATGAGCGTGATGTCACGCTATTACGGCCGGATGATTGGCGCGAGATACGCGGAACCCTTTATCGTTCGCGAGGTCATGGGCATTGACGACGTGGTGGAAATGCCTGTGCGATCGATTTGAGAGCACCTGATGCGCAAGTGAACATACATCTTCGACGTTCCGGCTGGCATCCCACGAGCGAAATGGCAATTTCGACTGCTGTCTCCCCCAACATTCAAATTAGAATGCGAACAGCCATTGTCGTGAGTCTGGTTGTTTTCCTATCGCTTCCGATATTCGCTGCCGGTGCATTTGGTCAGGGCACGGGTACGACACTAAATGGCTCGGTAACTGCGACATCGGGCGCGGCCGTCGAGAACGCGAGAGTCAGCGTCACGAATCTCGCGACTTCGCTTTCAACAGAGACTCAAACAAGCTCAACGGGCACATACGAAATTGCGAATCTTGCGGCTGGCGATTACGAGATTTCTGTGTCAGCAGATGGGTTCGACAGTGTCACGCAAAAATTCACAGTTAATTCGGGACCGACTCAATCTCTGAATCTGACTTTGACTCCATCGCTCCCGCTGAGCGACCTCGGTTTTTCGCAATCGCAAATTCAAAGCAATCCGAAAGAGCAGGCAAGGCTCGACAAGCGGTCGTGCATGTTGAAGGTCCACCAAAAGCTCGGGTTGACCACAACGGTTCCGCTCGCTGCAACCGTCATCAGCGGATTTTTCGCCGGCGGAAAAGGCGTTACAAGCTCGTAGTCGCGGGACCTGCATGTTGCGCTTGGCTCGGTGACAGCCGGTTTGTACTTCACGTCAGCCGCGTACGCGATCTTTGCGCCGAAGATTCATGGAACCAGAACTGAGGGACCGACTCGCTGGCACAAAGCACTCGCGTGGATTCACGGCCCGGGAATGATTCTGACTCCCCTGCTGGGCGAAATGGCTTTTGTCCAGCGCAGCAAAGGCGAAAGGGTCCACGGAATCGATCATTACCACGGGCAGGTCGCGATTGTCACGGCGGCGGCTTACGGTCTCGCGATTATTCCAGTGACCATAAAATCAGGCGCTGCGGCGAAGACTGCGCATGCCGCGCTGTCACTTTTTCGCTTTCATCGCTCGCCGCAGGTTGACTCCGGTTACGAACTGGCGACTGACAAGGCGGGGGGAGAGCTGTCAATGAATTAAACGGGCAATTGATATGATGAGGTCGCCGCTGGCGAAATTTGGAATTCTGTTCGCGTTGGTCGTTTTCGCTGTGCCCCGAGTTGTTCGAGCGGACAGCCATTGGGTTCTAAAACAGTCCACGCTCACGTACAAAGTCTCCCATCCTCTGCACGAAGCTGAAGACGTGAGTCACGCGGCGCGAGGCAAGGGCGAGTGCCGCTCCGGAAAGTGCGAATTCCTAATCGCCGCGCCGGTGAAATCCTTCGATTCGGGCGACAGCAACCGGGATCTTCACATGCTGCAAGTGACGCGCGGCGCCGAATATCCTATGGTCATTGTAAGGACACAAATTCCCGAGCCGGCACTCAAAGAAACCACAATCCACGCCGATCTGGAAATCCAATTCGCGGGGCAGGCGGTCCATTACAAACAGATTGCATTTCAGCTTGAGACGCATCGGGATGAAGTCCGGCTGACGGGAACCATTCCCGCGACGGTGAGCGATTTCAAGATTGTCCCCCCGACGCTCCTCACCGTGCCCATCAAGAACGATATCCCCGTGCAGGTGGAAATGACCTGGAGGCGCGATTGAGCGGAATGTGGAAATACGGAGTGTCACGAGGAATTGACTTCAAAAATCTTCTGATTCCTGGGCAAAGCGGAAGCCGGGCAAGCTGGGAATCACGCCTTTGTGGACGACTCTAATCCTGAGCGGGGCGTCACTTTCTGACCCCGCCTTGCGGAGGACGGCAAATGTTGCCAGGGCCTCGGTATAAACTTTCGTAACGAGGTAGTTATCACCGCCATCGTCTTTCTTCCAAAGCTGGCCAACTTGTATTTTTTTCAGGGGCATTGGGGCTAGTAAGTAACTTTAGACTGAACAACTTGGGGCGTCAATAGAACTGCGGCGAGGTTGTGACACGAATGTGCACTGGCTATCAAGATCTGACCCTTTGAAATCCGCCCGTCGCGCGAGATGCCCCGAAACCCGGAGAGGAGAGGGAAACTCTTTTCGACAAGCTAACATCCAATGATTGACCAGCTTAAAGCTGGGGAGGTGTATAATCTCTTCAGCAGCCCTAGGGGGCGATATGAAACCAGCATCGAGAAGTCTCGCCGTGTTCCTCCTGGCAATCGCCATCTCCGCGCCCGCCGTTTTCGCCCAAGAACCTGACAAAGTGAAACCCGGGACGGAATCTGACGTCAACGCCATCGGCAACCGCAAGGTGGGCCACGGGTGGGACTGGTACTCCATCCAGCGCGAAATCGCGCTTGGCAAGGAGCTGTCGCAGGAAGTGGAAAAGAGCGTGAAGCTGGTCAACGACCCTGAAATCACGGCTTACGTGAACAAGGTGGGGCAAAATCTGGTGAGGAACTCTGACGCGCAGGTCCCCTTCACCATCAAAGTGATCGACGACGACCATATCAATGCGTTTGCCCTCCCCGGGGGGTTTTTCTACGTCAACACCGGCGTGATCCTCCATGCGGACGCGGAATCAGAGATGGCCGGCGTGATGGCGCACGAAATTGCGCACGTTGCCGCGCGTCACAGCACCCGCGGCCAGACGAAGGCTAACCTCATGCAAATGGCGACGATTCCGCTGATGATTGCACTGCCGGGCGGCTACGCAGGCTACGGAATCTATGAAGGAATGAACTTCGCGATTCCGCTCACATTTTTGAAGTTCTCGCGCGACGACGAGCGCGAAGCGGATTACCTGGGCGCGCAGTACATGTATAAGGCCGGCTACGATCCGAACGGGCTCGTTACGATGTTTGAGAAGTACGAAGCCATCGAGAAAAAGCAGCCGGGAACGATTCCGAAGATATTCGATTCTCACCCGGCCACGCCTGACCGAATCGAGGCACTGCAGAAGGAAATCGAAACGATTCTGCCGGCGCGACCGGAGTACATCGTGTCGACGTCGGAGTTCGATCAGATGAAGACGCGGCTCGAGGCACTGCAGTCCGGAGAAAGAATCCAGGAAAAGAAGGACGCGGGACCAACGCTAAAAACGAAGGCCGAGCAGCAGGCTCAGCAAAAACCGGGACAGAAGCCAGACGACAACGCACCTGTTCTGAAGCGGCGCCCGTAAATTCCAAACAGAATTTCGATTGAAAATGAAAAGGACGGCCATTTTCGGCCGCCCTTTTCATTTTATGCGAAGGTGAATCGGCTCACCTGCGATGCTCGGCGGCGAGGTCCGCGACGCCCATCCGTTTCAAGGATTCCGCGTAATATCTTCGGTACAGAATATCCCACTCCTCGCTGCCTTCGAGGATTTCCTTTTTCTGCGAACCAATCTTCGCGCGGACTTCGGCGTCCACTTGCTCTTCTTGTTTCAAAAGCTCCTGAAGGATGGTGACGATTTCCTGGCGGATGGTGTCGCGGTCCTCGATGAAGTCGACTTCCTCGAGGGAAACCAAAAGTTCGATGATTCGGTGAGAGAGGCGAACCGTTTTTTCGCGAGTCAGGCGCATTAGCGGAGGATAAGCTTCCTCTGACGCGCGAGTTCGCCTTTAATCTTCTTGTACATCTCTTGATAGGAGGCGCCGACGCGGCGCATCTCATCGGAGTGTTGCGAGAGGATTTCGCGTACCTCCTCGTTGAGGCGGTCTTCGACGGCAAGCTCGTCCACCATGGTCTGGCGAACTCGTTCCGCCAGCAGTTCGGGCGATTTCATCTCGAGCATTTGGCGCTCCACCAAACGCTTCGTGACTTCCTTCGCCATGTATCCGACGTAATCGCGTGAAAGAAGCATTCGATTATTCTTCGAGCCCCAAAAGAGTGTACTTGCGGCGTTGCGGGAGTGTCAAGGAAGCCTCGCAAGGCCCACAATTCTCAACTTCTTGTGTGAACTCGTTATCGACGAAGATGTGGCGGGTGTGAGCGGAATCGTATAAGATGTGTTGTGGGGCGGTTAGCTCAGTGGTTAGAGCGTCCCGCTTACACCGGGAAGGTCCGAGGTTCAAGTCCTTGACCGCCCACCAGTAGCGAGAGGTTCCGCAACGCATGCGGGGACGTAGTTCAGCCGGCTAGAACGCTGCCCTGTCACGGCAGAGGTCGCGGGTTCGAGTCCCGTCGTCCCCGCCATTCCTTTTCATAAGCCAAAATTCACAATCCGCACCCTTGCAAATCGAAGCGTGTGCCACCCGCCCGACTCGTCGATGGCCTTGACATATGGGCGGGACGTGGCTGACTATCGGCGGAGCGCGCGTTGGGGCGCCTCCGGTCCGCGGCAAGGGATTTGTCCCACCCAGTTGGTTCGCACTGCAACATCGTTGAACCTTCTTCCTGCCTGCCATCAGCGGACATCAGGCGCATATTGGAGGAGGGTCTATGCCCCACGAATTGCCGCGCCGCCGCAGTTTTGAGAATCTCAAGAAAGATGCAAAACGTTGGCTTGCTGCCTTGCACGAGCATAACGCTGACGCGCAGGAGCGATTCGCGCGTGCCCTCACGAACGCTCCGGAAAATCCTACATTGCGCGACGTGCAGCTCGCTTTGGCGCGCGAGAACGGATTTGCCGGATGGACTGAACTGAAACGCGCGCTCGCACCCGATCCTACCGCGAGTGCGCACACCCTTGAACTCTACGAGGAGAAGGCCGCAGCGCTGCTCGAAGCCTATCGCACCGGCACACCTGAAGCCATGGAGCGCCACTATCGCCACACCTGGCATCGACGCGCATGGCAGGGAATGCGTACCTATGCGCAACTCGATCTTGGCAGGCGTTCGGCGGGGCCTGACGATAACATCGACATCACTCTCGACGATGCGCGGCATCTGGTCGCCATCGAACACGGCTTCGAGAATTGGAACACGCTAACCACGTTGGTCCCGACCATGCCAGTCGGTGTGTTGTTGACTGCTAAGCCTGTTCATGTGTATGCGCCGAATGCGCCGGAGGAATCGCGCCCCATTGCCAGCACGCGCGACTGGCAGATTGCGCTTCGGCATCTCGCGCAGATGGCGTCTGCTCAGCTTGATGCCAGCGGACAGATGACCGACGCGATGATCGAGGACGTCGCCGACGTTGCCAGCGTGACTTCGTTGAATCTGTCCGGGTCCAAAGCCGTCACCGATGCTAGTCTTCACCATCTCGCTCGACTGCCGAACTTGCGCCATCTCGACCTCAGCGGCACCGCAATTACCGATCGTGGCCTTGTCGTCCTACGTGATTTGCCAAAGCTGGAAACGATTTCTCTCGCGATGACACACATCACCGATGAAGGCGTCGTCCACCTCGCGAGTTGCGATGCGCTGGAGTCTGTGAATCTTAGTTGGACGCGCACAGGCGGCAACGCCATCCGTGCGCTTGCTGGAAAACACAAGTTGCATCATTTCCGGAGCGGCAACTGCGTGACCGACACAGGGCTGGCGCTGCTTCACGAGTTGCCCGCGTTCAAGACGTGGCACGGCGGCGACGTGAAGATGGCCCTGATGAGCTACAACGCGAGCCCGAATTATCTCTCGTTGCGCGGCTCGTTTACCGATCGCGGAATGCAACATCTGCGTGGGCTCGATGGGCTATTTGCGCTAAACCTTGATGACAGCAAGCTTGGTCTTACTGTCGCTGGACTTGCGCCGCTGCTCTCGCTGCCGAATCTCGGTTGGCTAGCTGTGGACCCAAAAGACGATTGGATGCCCCACCTCGCCGAAATACCCCGACTTCGATTTCTTGGCGCGCAGGACACAACTGCTGGTGATGATGGATTCGCGGCGCTTGCCCATTCGCGATCCATTGAGTACATCTGGGGACGCCGCTGCCACAATCTCAGGCGTCGCGGGTTTCTGGCGCTCGCGGAGATGCCCTCGCTGCTCGGATTGTCTGTCAGTTGTTTGAATGTTGATGAGGAAGGGATTTCGGCGTTGCCACGGTTTCCTTCGCTCAGGGAACTGATGCCGATGGACATTCCCGATCCTGGTTACCGGCACATTGGCAAGTGCGCTGGACTTGAGTCGCTGATCTTGATGTACTGCCGCGACACGACCGATGCCGCGACCGCACACATCACCGGACTCCGTAAGTTGACCTATTACTTCAACAGCTATACGACCATCACTGATCGCACACCTGAGTTGTTGTCGTCGATGGACACACTCGAGCGCATTACCTTCAACGCCTGTCATAACCTGACTGATGCGGGTGTGGCAAAGTTGGCGCGGCTGCCTCGGCTGAAAGAGCTTCGTGTGTCGGGGAACGGCGTGACCGCTGGTGTTGGGGTGGCGTTTCCGGCTTCGGTGGCGGTCCATCGCGAGCCTTGAAGAGAGACCTTGCGAATACCACTTACGCGCATAAGGAAGGTCGACCGATAGAGTCGGTTCTGAGTGCGAACTGATCTAGGCAGAGGCCCCGCAATACACAATAGCGATGCGTATGATGCACTTCCAATGACTTACAGTGCCGTCCGTGCTCTCTTATGTCGTTGAAAGTATCTGTAACCCATTAACTGTCACGGCAGAGGTCGCGGGTTCGAGTCCCGTCGTCCCCGCCAAACTCAATCCTGTACTGCAGGCCAGTATTCCTGAAAAGTATGTAGAGATGGATATCTGTGTTCGCTTCTATACGGGACGATGAGGGTATTGTTTGAGAGGAATCCCCCAAGGCTGCGCTTCCCTCCGCACGTCAGTCCGGGTATCCTGTAGACAGCATCAGCTATCCCCGCGAACATGTCGGAAGCGCAAATCCAATCAGTAGCGACGACTCTCCGCGAGAGCCGCGTCAGCGGTTTCCCCATTTGGATTCTCGTCCTCTCTGCCCTAGTGCTGGGGACGTACGCGGCGGTTTCATTGCTCGTTCCGCCGGGCGAAAAATTGACCGATTTCGGAGACATCGTCCAGTGCTTAGTCCCGTTACTCGCGGTGACGGTCCTGCTCTGGAACGCTTCTTCCTGTGAATGGCGGAAAAACCTCTTCTGGACGATGCTGGCGACCGGCTGCGCGCTTTGGATGTTCGGGCAACTGATGTGGACTTATCTCGAAGTCGGCCTGCATCAAGCTGTGCCCAATCCCTTCCTTGGGGACGTCATCTACTTTCTGCATATCGTGCCGATGTTTGTCGCGCTGGCTATGGCGCCGCACGCAGGCAAGAGCGATTTGAATTTGCGTCTGAGCTTGCTGGATTCGACGTTTCTGCTCGTCTGGTGGCTGTTTCTGTACATGTTCGCGGTGATTCCATGGCAGTACGTTGCACCGAACGTGGACCTGTACAGTCAGAACTTCGATCAGCTGTATTCGATCGAGTGTCTGGCGCTCGCCGTGGGTCTCGCCGCGCTTGCAATTATGGCCAACGGGGGTTGGAGACACGTCTATGCTCATTTGTTCGGCGCGGCCCTTATGTACTCACTCTCTTCGGCGGTCATCAATCGCGCGATAGACCGCGGTGCGTACCACACCGGCTCGCTTTATGACCTTCCTCTCCTTGGATCCTTCCTCTGGTTCGCGGTCGCAGCCGTGGTCGGCAGACGCGTGAACTTGGAAAGCAATCCGCAGGCGCACACGCCCGGTCAGCAATTGTCCTCCCGCATCGCCATGGCGACGCTCCTTTCCATGCCGCCGATGGCATTTTGGGCCGTCTGGGCAAGCACGGCGCAGCTTTCTGTACGAATGTTCCGCCTCGGCGTGACGCAGATCGGCATTCTCGCCGGCATTGGGCTTATCACGCTTCGCCGGCGCATGGTGGACCAAGATCGTCAGAGGCTCGTAAGATCCCTGCAAGACACGGTGGATAATTTGCAGCGGCTTCAATCCAGACTCGTCCAGAGCGAGAAGCTTGCATCGCTCGGGCATCTGGCCGCTGGAGCCGCACACGAGATTAATAACCCCCTGACCGGCATCCTGGGCTACGTCGAGATGCTCTTGAATGACCTGTCGCTGACCGACAAGGCCCGGGCGACATCGGAAAAAATCAGGGACCAGGGACTTCGGATCAAGAAACTCGTAACCAGCCTTCTGAGCTTTTCGCGGCAAGTGCCTGCTGACAAGGTGCCATTGGATTTGGTTCAGGTGGTGAACAGCGCCCTGCAGCTCGGCAATCTGGGAGCACACAGGAAAAATATTCGGATAGAAGTGAAGGCAGACTCCATGCTGCCCACTGTCCGCGGGGATTCCGATCAGCTCTTGCGAGTATTCTTCAATCTAATCGACAACGCGTCAGACGCGATGCAGGAAGTTGGGGGCGGTCTTCTGCAAATCCGCGTTTTCTCGGAACGCGGGAAAGTCATAGCCGAATTTACCGACACTGGCCCCGGCATACGCGAGCCGCGACGCGTGTTCGATCCTTTCTACACCACGAAACCCGCCGGCAAAGGTACGGGCCTGGGATTGAGCTTGTGCTATGGGATCATTCAGGAGCACGGCGGGGACTTGACCTGTCGCAACACGCCGGGAGCTGGCGCGACATTCCGCGTTGAACTCCCCGCCCCGATAACTCTTGCGGGGGCATCAAGCACGCCAATGGAGAGTCTAAGAGTTCGTTAAAGCCAGAATGACTACGGAGATGCATCTGGATTTAGTGAGTATGTAAGACCAGCAAGCGTGGCTCCGTCATATCTTCGATGGCGTTGCGCAGGCCTTCGCGACCGAATCCCGAATCCTTAACGCCCCCGTACGGCATATGATCGATTCTGAAGCTTGAAACGTCGTTGGAAATCACACCGCCAACTTCAAGCTCTTCGAATGCGGAGAACAACAGCGTGTTGTCGCGGGTGAACACGCCCGCCTGTAATCCGAAGCGAGTGTCATTGGCGCGGCGCAAAGCCTCGGCAAAGTCGTCGTAGGGTTCGACAACGACGACCGGACCGAAAATCTCCTCGCAGTTCACTTTCATCTGCGAACTTGTATGAGTTAATACGGTCGGCTCGTAGAAAACGCCGGTCCCGTTCCCACCTGCGAGCACCTCTGCTCCGCCTGCAACTGCCTCTTCCACCCACCGCGACACTCGAGACGCCGCATCCACGTTGATCATTGGGCCCACATCGGTCGCCGGGTCCATCGGATCGCCGATTCTCAGCGTAGAGACTCGCGCAAGCAGCTTATCGATGAATTGCTTCTGGACTGGTCGCTCGACGAAGATGCGCTGCGCAGATATGCAGCTCTGCCCCGCGTAGGAATATCCGCCAGCGGCGATGCGCTCGGCGGCGTGGTCAAGATCAGCGTCGGAGTGTACGATGCACGCGGCGTTTCCGCCAAGCTCCAGAGTGACGCGTTTCTTCCCTGCCTCGCGCTTCAATTCCCAGCCCACAGCCGCGCTGCCTGTGAATGAAAGTAATTTGAAACGCTCGTCGTTCGCCATCTTTCTCGCATCATCATTCGAAAGCGACAGGACGTTGAGCCCGCCAGCGGGCCAGCCTGCCTGCTCGACCAGTTCCGCCAGCATCATTGAGCAAAACGGCGTGTGCGGCGAAGGCTTCTGCACGATTGTGCATCCCGCCGCAATGGCCGGCGCGACTTTATGGGCTACGAGATTCAGAGGAAAATTAAATGGCGTGATTGCGGCAACCGGTCCGATAGGAAATCTCCGGACGATCGCCGCACGGCCTGCGCCTGCCGCGACGCGATCCAACGGAAGCCATTCGCCGCCGATGCGAGCCGCCTCCTCGGCGGCAACTGTGAACGTGAGGATGGCGCGTTCTACCTCGGCCTTTGCGGCCTTAATGGGCTTCCCCGCTTCCAGAGCCATCGTGCGCGAAAATTCCGTGGCCTTTCGGCTGATTCCGTCAGCCACTGCTGTTAGCACACGGCGGCGCTCGTGTGCTGGAAGACGGCGTGTCGTCTCGAATGCGCGCACTGCTGCGCCGATGGCTGCGTCCAAGTGCTTGGCATTCGCACGAAAGGTAGTGCCAACTACGCTGCCATCGAATGGCGCCCTAACTTCAAACGGTTCGCCCTCCTCGTGCCATCGGCCGTCGATGAGGAATCCTATCTTCCGGTGGGGACTGCTGACAGTGGTGGCCATGGCGAACCTCCGAGGCAAATAGCAGGCCACTAGGTTAGCACGCGGCGGGACAGTACGTCGAAAGCGAGACGGCGTGGCAGGCGTGAAGCTCTTGCCCGTCAGCGCGAGTGCGAAAAATTATATGTGCCGCTGAAGAGGTATGAGGCCGTCGCCAGCGATTGCGGGAGCCACCAGACATGCCGCGTCCAGCCCGAGCTGCGCTGCATGCGCCGCGCGGCATAATCGAGCCCCAAGGGCACGACCTGTATCGCGCCATAAATCGCGCCAGAATGCGAAAACGGCCGCATTAGGGGATCCGCTTCCGCGCGGCCTTGCGAAACGGCGTTCCGCGTGGACCATGCGTCGAACCCTGCCGCGCTGTGCTCCGCGGCCATCAGCACGATCCAAGCCCGGCTGGGGCGTCGGATTGGTTCGGTTTCAGGACGGAAAGTTGGGGGCGGCGGCAGAAAAAGATTGAGTGCCGGGACGGCGGCTGGCTTCGTGGCTGCAATGGGATTCGCGGTTACTCCGGTCTTGGCACCAGCGGCATCGCTGGCTGGTTGGCGGGACGAGGCCTCTGGCTTGGGAGCGGGTCGCGGTGTTGTCGACGGCCCCTTTGAATCGCTGGAAACGCCACTGGAGGCCGCTGGAGCCGCTACGGCAGCCCTTCCGGCCACCTTTGGGCTCAGCGGTGCCGCCGGAGAAGAGAGGAGAACCACAGCCATGGCTAGAATCATCTTGGAAACCCCTGTCGCTGCCTATTTCATCGCCCGGGGTTTCCATGAGCAATGGTACAGCCAGGGAGGCGAACTAGTACGTCCGGTATTTTCAGTGACTTGCAAACAATGGGTGTTCGAACAGGCTGAGAACGCGGAAGCATATGGCCACATTGAGGAAAGCTAATTCCAGCGCGCTTATCCGGATTCTGGTGCGTTGACCAGAAAAAAGGCGCCCCGGAATTGCGATCCGGGGCGCCCGTATGGCTGGGTTAGCAATTCGCAGAGAGAGAATCAGCACACTGAGAACATTGAAGCTAATCTTCCCTAGAGAAAGGCCGGCTTTCGCCGGCCCTCTTCGTCTCAAAAGTTAAGAAATACGGACTAACTACCAAATACGTTTAGAAGTTTATCCGCGCCACAATCTGGAGGATGCGGCCGCCGAAATCGTCAGCACCCGTATCCTGATAGGCGTTAGTGATGCGGCCGAACGAATTGGACTGAATGCTCGTTGAGCCCGCTACGCCGGAAGCAGAGCTGCCGTAAAAGAAATCGGCATTGTTAAAGACATTTAGCGCGTCCAGCCGCAGCTCAAACGTAGTCCTCTCCGTGATCTTCGTCATCTTGTCTATGCTCCAGTCCGCACGGAAAAACTCCGGACCATAGATAAAGGGCCGCCCGCAGAACTTTCCCGGAGTGCTGCAAGCCGAGAAGATAGCCGAGTTAGCAGGCCCGCCGCCATTAATTAGGGGATTTGTGCCATTGCCTAACAGATTTGCGGGGAAGTAAAAAACCCTGCCCACTTTCGATGTCGGCGTACAGCTAGGCCCACTGGTCGTACACGGCGTCTTGATGACCCCCAACTCGCTTTGAATCTGGCTCAGGCTCATGCCAGTGATGTTCACGCCGCCGTCGTTTCCGTTGAACGTGCCGCCCAAGCCGCCAGTTAGCAACTGCACGCGCCCGCTGTGCCAACGGGCGACAGTGTTGAATGACCAGCCGCCTATCAAGCGATTGATGACCCCATTGCCCGTCGTCATTCGATGGCCGGGTCCGAAGGGCAAGTCATACAACGACTCCAGCTTGAACGAGTGGCGAACGTCAAAGGGCGCGGGTCCCTTGTTAAGCCCTGGATTGCGCAGCGTCGAGAATTGAAAGAAGCTGATCGAGCTGTTCACAAACTGGTCCGTCAGGGCTTTGCCGAACGTATAGCTTCCGTTGAACTGCAGTCCCGCCGCCATTCGCCGGCGAACATCCAACTGCAAGGAGTTATAAGTGGATTGCCCTCCGTTATAGAGCTCAAATGCGCCGCCGACTGCATCCGGATTGGTAATGAAGAAGTTCTTCGGGAAAGCGCCCACTGCCGGAGCAGAACCCGGGCATTCGCCCGCTGGGAAAAAGTTAGCTCCCGCCATGTTGCAAATAAACGTGAGACTGCCGTCCTTGGCAAGTGAATTGGCGAAGGAACCAGCCAATCCGAGGTTGAGATCCCTTATAAATGTACCGCTGCTGAAGAGGGGATCTGTCTGCGAACCGGAGGTTGAACCTGTGAATGCCGCAGTCAAAATGGGAACCGGGACATCTCCTGCGCCCGTATCCGCAAAACTTGTCCCTCCGTTAATTGCGAGGTTGGCCTGGGCATTCTTGAACTCCGTGAGGAACCCATTCTCGAAGATATTCGTCTCGTTCAGGTCAGCCTGCTCCCATAGGCCCACGGCGTGGTTGCCGACGTAGCGAACCTCGAACACCGTATTCGCTCCCAACTGGCGCTGAATGCCAGCGCTCCAAGACTGAACATAGGGAGCGTGCAGGTTCGGGTTGTACACATTCACACCAGCGCCAGAAAGAGGGTCGAGGGGAAAGCTGTTCGTGAACGAAGTCGGGCTTTGCGCAACATTCGGAAAACTCAACGAGCTCAACGCTATCGAGCCCCCCGGGAATACACCTGGCGCTGACGTCGTTCCAGCATTCATGAACTGGAAGCCCACGAACCCGCCATTGCTGGGCCCCAAGGACTCGAAGTTGTTCAAGCCCGGGCGATCAAAGCTGACCGAGTATCCAGCGCGAAATACAGTGTTGCCGGTACCGCCGAAGATTCTGCGGTACATGCTATTTTGAAATCCCGGCTGCCAGGCAACTCCGATCGTCGGCCCAAACGAGTGATAATACTTGTTGTACCAATTCCTGGAGCCATTGAGTGAAATAACCGGCACAGAACCGGTCATCGTTCCCGGCTTGAATAGATTGTTCAGGCCCGACACGCCGAACACTCCGGCAAAACCGTTTTGAAGGTTGAAATACTCGTTCAGCTTATCATGCGGTATTCCTTGGTACTCCCAGCGCAAACCGTAAGTGAAGGTCATCCCGGGACGCACCTGCCAACTGTCCGATCCGTAGTAGCCCATTTCGAGCGCGCTGACTTTGTCCAATTGCGGGAAGCCGGTCACGAACTGCCGCACATTGGGGTTCAAATTTACAGAGGCCGAATAACCGTCTACGCGGCCCACGACATCGGCGTAAATCTGCTGCGCCGCATTAATGTCATTGACAGAGATGCCGGGCAAATTGGTAGTCGTAAACATGTTCGCGGCTGGATCGTTTCCATTTACGTCAATCCCCAGGGACACTGGAGCCACTGATCCACTATCGAAGAAATCATTGAACCGTAATTGCGTGGCCGACATGCCGAAGCTCAGGAAGTGCGAGCCTTTCGTCCATCCAAAGTTGTCGGTCAACTGACCGAGAGCCGTATTCCGCCCCTGTGTGGCAAAGCTGTGAAAAGGCTCTGTCACGATTCCTGAGTTTATCGCCGCGAACTGCGGCTGAATGTGCTCCGGTCCCAAGTTAGTGCTCGCAATCGGATAAATACCGAGGCCCAAGTTCGGGAAGAAACTGACCGGCGCGCTCTGAATTCC
>DATEFX010000023.1:0-13125 GCA_035280405.1 Candidatus Acidiferrales bacterium
CGCGCGCCCTGGCGCGATGCCTCTGGGGCTGTGCGAGGCACGGTAGATATTCTGATGGATATTACCGAGCGCAAACGGGTGGAAAAGGCGCTCAGAGAGAGCGAAGAGCGTTTCCGCCTGATTGCGGAAACGATCACCGAGGTTTTTTGGATTTCGGACCCAAGCATCTCGAAAATGTTCTACATCAGTCCCGGTTATGAACACGTGTGGGGACGTTCGCTCGAAAGCCTGCGGGAAAACCCTCGTTCATTCATAGAGGCGATCCATCACGAGGATCGCGAACGCGTGACAACCGACCTCATTGTGCAAAAAGAAGGAAAGCCCTTCGACCATGAGTATCGGATCATCCGTCCCGACGGCTCCATCAGGTGGATTTGGGACCGCGGATATCCCGTTCGGGACGAGGCGGGTACCGTCACGCGCTACGTCGGCGTCGCCCACGACATCACCGCGCGTAAACTCGCGGAACAATCGCTCCGCAAACTGTCGCAGGGCATGGCGCAGACCGCGGATAGTATCCTGGTCACGGACAAGAACGGCGTCATCGAATTCGTGAATCCCGGATTCACGCATTTGACAGGCTTCACCCAGGAAGAAGCGATCGGCCAGACCCCGCGAATCCTCAAGTCCGGCAATCAATCAATCGACTTTTATCAAAAGATGTGGGCGACCATTCTCGATGGTGAAGTCTTTCGCGACACTTTCGTGAACAGGAAGAAGACCGGCGAATTGTTCTATGAGGAAAAGACAATCGCCCCTGTCAAAGACGAGCAAGGAAGTATCACAAATTTCGTCGCCGTCGGTCGGGACATCACCCTTCGTCGCCAGGCGGAGGAAGAACTGAAAAACGCGAAGGAAGCCGCCGAGGATGCCAACCGCGCCAAGAGTGATTTCCTCGCCAACATGAGCCACGAAATCCGCACGCCGATGAACGGAATCATCGGCATGACCGAACTCGCTCTCGAAACCGAATTGACGCCGACGCAAAAAGAATACCTCGATATGGTGAAGTCCTCCGCCGATACCCTGCTTCGCGTCATTAACGACATCCTGGACTTCTCCAGAGTCGAAGCCGGAAAGCTGGAACTCGAATGCGAGCCTTTTGCCTTGCGGGCCAGCATCGGCGAAACGATGAAGCTTCTAGGCCACCTCGCGCACCGCAAAAATCTCGAACTGGCTTGGCAGACGTCCGTGGACGTTCCTGAATGGCTTGTGGGCGACTGCGGCCGCCTCCGTCAGATGCTCGTTAATCTTGTGGGGAATGCGATTAAGTTCACCGAACGCGGAGAAGTCGTAGTCAGCATCGGCTTGGAGAGCAGCGCGAAAGACAGCGTGGATCTGCACTTCCGCGTCACCGACACCGGCATCGGTATTCCCGCGGACAAGCAAGAACTGATCTTCGGAGCCTTCACTCAGGCTGATGGTTCGACCACACGAAAATATGGCGGCACGGGCCTGGGCCTGGCGATCACGCAGCGCTTGGCACTGTTGCAAGGCGGCAGACTGTGGGTCGAAAGCAAGCTCGGAAAAGGCAGCGCATTCCATTTCACCTTGCGGCTTGGCCTGCCGGACGGGGATCTCGCCAGCTTGAGCACGCCCGACGCAGACGCTCTGCGCGACTTGCGAGTCCTTGTTGTGGACGACAATCAGACAAATCGGCAAATCCTCGTGCAGCTGGTAAAAAATTGGCGCATGGTTCCGCAGGAAGCCGAGGGTGGGAAACAGGCGCTTCAGCTGCTTGAGCGCGCTCAAAGTGAGGGCAATCCCTTCCACATTGCGATTCTGGATGCCCAGATGCCCGAGATGGATGGTTTCTCGCTCGCGCGCCGCATCCACGAGGATTCTCGCTTTTCCGCCACATCTGCAATCATGCTCAGTTCGAGCGCGCGCCCGGAAGAAACGTCCCAGCTGCATGATTTTGGTATCTCCGCTTACCTGATCAAGCCCGCAGAGCCTTCTGAATTGCTCGATGCGATCTCCAACACTGTCGCAAAAGGCGCGAGTCTTCCGCCAAGTCTCCCTCCAAGCTCATCGCCGGAAATTATTCATCACGCCTCGTCAGGCTTGAAAATTCTGCTTGCCGAAGATAACGCCGTGAATCGCCAGCTCGCGACGCGGTTGCTTGAAAAGCGCGGCCACGCTGTCGTCGCTGTAAACGACGGCCGCCAGGCCCTCGACGCCGTGGAGCGCGAGAAGTTTCATCTTGTCTTGATGGATGTGCAGATGCCCGAAATGGACGGACTGGAGGCGACACGTGTGATCCGCAAAAAAGAAAAATCCACTGGTGAGCATCTTCCTGTAATTGCCGTTACGGCTCACGTCATGAAAGGCGATCGCGAGAAATGCCTCGAAGCGGGCTCCGACGACTACGTCAGCAAGCCCATTCAGGCCGCGGAGTTGTACTCGGCCATCGACCGCGTGCAAAAGCCGGCGCACGATTCGCATACTTCGTCCGCCGGACCTGAAGCCACTTCGTCTGTTCCTCCATTTGTCCCCGAGGACTTGCTCGAACACTTCCAGGGCGACCGGGATTTGCTAGCAGAGATCATCCGCCTGTTCCGCGACGAGGCTGCGTCACTCCTGCGGTCATTGCGCGAAGCGGTTCAAAACCGCGATGCCTCAGCGATTTCCCGCACGAGCCACACGCTCAAGGGCTCCATTGGCAATTTCGGCTCGGGCCCCGCATTTCAAGCCTCGAAAAAAATGGACGAAATCGCGCGGACTGGCGACGCGGCGGGCGCCGGTGCTCTGCTCCCGCAATTGGAATTCGAAATTGAACGTCTGCAAACCGCTCTCGAATCCTTCAGCGGCGCGGCGGTGAAATGAGATTCCGTTCCCATCTCTTCGCGCGGAGGCATTCTTCGCGGGCAGGTAGCGAAAAGTAATCCAATGAAGATTCTAATCGCCGACGACGATCCCGTTTCCTCCCGCGTCCTCGAAGTATTTCTGCGCAAATGGGGATACGAGGTCGTCGCGGTCGCTGACGGCTCGGATGCCCTCGCCATCCTCGAGGCGGAGCACGCTCCTCGCCTCGCCATTCTCGACTGGATGATGCCGGGCATGGAGGGCGTCGAAGTCTGCCGCCGCGTTCGCCAGCGCGCCGGGCGCGCCTATGTTTATTTGCTTCTGCTCACGGCTCGCGGCCAGAAGCAGCACCTGCTCGACGGCCTGGACTCCGGCGCCGACGATTACCTTTGCAAGCCATTCGACGCCGATGAACTCCGCGCGCGTTTGCATTCCGCTGAGCGAATCCTCGCCGTGCAGGACGAACTCATCGCCGCGCGCGATGCCCTACATGAACAGGCCACGCACGACGCTCTCACCGGCCTGATGAATCGCGGCGCCTCCGTCCAGCTCCTCATTCGCGAACTGGCTCGCGCCACTCGCGAGCGCCGTTCGCTCGGCATCGTGATGGGCGACCTCGATCACTTCAAGAATGTCAACGACAGCTATGGTCACCTCGCGGGCGATGCTGTCCTCCAGGAAGCCGCCGCTCGCATGACGGTCTGCGTCCGGTCCTATGACACCGTCGCTCGCTACGGCGGCGAAGAATTTCTCATCATTGTGCCTTCTGCGACGGAGGAGGTCGCCTTTCGGCTCGCCGAGCGGATGCGCGCCGCTATCGAAGCCTCCACCGTGCATACCAGCGCCGGTGATGTCCCGATTACGGCGAGCTTTGGCGTAGCGTCATACAACGGCAGAGGTTCGGACGACGTGACGACTTTGATGCGCCTTGCCGATGCTGCGCTCTACCGTGCCAAGAACTTCGGCAGGAACTGCGTCGAGCGCGCCTCGCGCATGCGCGAGCCGGATCCATCCACTCCGTTTCCCCTCGTTTGATCCGTTCCTCCATACGGTACCGCATGGAAATTCATCTCCTGCGTACAGTTTTCGCGTCTGCGAAGAATCCATTCCGTTCCCCTCGGCATCATTTGGTGTACACTGACTTGCTACGAATACGCATTTCTGCAGCACAGTAATACAGCAATTATAGGGAGGCTCGAAAGTGAATCCGACCAAGCCTGCTACCGCGCCAGCCAGCGACCAGGCCAGTGCCGCTCGCCGGGACACTCTGTCAGTTACCGACAATCGCACGGGCAAGCAATACGAAATTCCTATCCAGAACGACACGATCCGCGCCCTCGATTTGCGCCAGATCAAGGTCAACGCCGACGACTTCGGCATGATGAGTTACGACCCTGCCTTCACCAACACGGCCGCGTGCATCAGCCGCGTCACGTTTATCGACGGCGACAAAGGCATCTTGCGTTATCGCGGCTATCCCATCGAGGAGCTCGCCGAGAAGAGCACGTATCTCGAGACCGCGTATTTGATTTTGCACGGCGAATTGCCCACAGCGCCCCAGCTCGAGGACTGGACGTACCACATCACGCATCACACCTTTATCCACGAGAGCATCAAGAAGTTCCTCGACGGCTTCCACTACGACGCGCATCCTATGGGCATGATCATCTCGGCCGTGGCGGCGCTTTCCACGTTCTATCCCGACGCAAAAAATATTTTCGACGAGGAATCCCGACGCAAGCAGACTTGGCGGCTTATCGGCAAGATGCCCACGCTCGCCGCGTTTGCGTATCGTCACAGCCTCGGCATGCCGTACGCCTATCCCGACAACGAGCTCAGCTATCCCGGCAATTTTCTCAACATGCTCTTCCGCACCACGGAACTGAAATACCGCCCGAATCCAACTCTCGAACGCGCCTTGGACGTTCTCTTCATCCTCCACGCCGACCACGAGCAAAATTGCTCTACCAGCGCCATGCGCGGCGTCGGCAGCTCCCACGTGGACCCCTATTCAGCCATCGCTGCCGCCACTGCCGCTCTCTACGGCCCGCTTCACGGCGGCGCCAATGAAGCTGTGCTGCGCATGTTGCTCGAAATCGGTTCGGTGAATCGCGTTCCGGAATACATCAAGCACGTGAAGTCAGGCGACTCCGAAAAGAAGCTGATGGGCTTCGGCCACCGCGTCTACAAGAACTATGACCCGCGCGCCAAAATTGTAAAGCGCATCGCCTACGAAGTTTTCGACGTCATGGGCCGCAATCCGCTCATCGACATCGCCCTCGAATGCGAGCGCATCGCCCTGGAGGACGATTACTTCGTCAAGCGCCGCCTCTATCCCAACGTGGACTTCTATACCGGCCTGATTTACCAGTCCATGGGCTTCCCGATGACCATGTTCCCCGTGCTCTTCGCGATTCCGCGCACTTCCGGCTGGATTGCACAATGGCAGGAAATGCTTCTCGACTCCGAGCAGAAAATCGCTCGGCCTCGTCAGATTTTCTTGGGCCACGACACGCGGAGCTACATTCCGATGGAGCATCGCGGCTAGAGAGAATTGTTCTCGTTTCGCAGTAACGGCCTTCCTGCCACGCAATAGCGGCCTGATCCAAAGCTGCGTTCCTGCCCTGTTTATTCCTACAGTGATTCGCATCACATGAAACTTGACTTTGCATCACATTGATTCAGAATAATAAAACCCCTTCCGAAACATCACGGCGCAGGTGTGTCCGGGAACTCTGCATATCGGCACAGCGAGACAGGCAAAAAGGGCCGCACTGGCACCCCTGCGCATTCCTGGAGGCGTGCGGACGGCTCAGAGGCGGAGGGACACTCCGATGGGTGCAATCCACTGGCGAACAAACTCCACCTTTCGTCTCCACCGACCCGATTAACCTATGACGGTTCAAGTTCTGACAAAATTGCTCACTAGCCAGCGGCCATGGGCTGTTGTAGTGCGTCGGGTTCTGCCCGTTCTGCTCGGCATTCCTATCGCTCTGGTCTTGCTGGTCAGAATTCTGCAACTTGCCGGAGTACCTATCAAAATTAATTTGCCGCTCACTCTCCCGGCGGTGGCGTTTCTATTAGTGGTCATGCTGGTTTTCAGTCTGCCGATCGTCTGGGCTGTCGCTATCTACTATCGGATCGACAACCGCAACGTCAGCGCACGCAAGAAAGCCGAGGCAAAATTCCGCGCCCTGCTCGAAGCGGCTCCAGACGCAATGGTAATTGTCAATCATGAAGGCCTCATTGTGCTCAGCAACGCGCAGACACAAAGACTGTTTGGCTACACGGCACAAGAGCTTCTCGGCCAGCCCGTGGAGATCCTGATGCCAGAGGGCCCGCGTGCGAAACACGAGGGCCATCGAGATGCCTTTTTTCACTCTCCTCGTTCCCGTGAGATGGGGCTCGGGATGGAACTGGCCGGGCGAAGAAAAGACGGCAGTGAATTCCCGGTCGAAATCAGCCTGAGCCCGCTCGAAACTGAGGAAGGCATGCTCGTGACCAGCGCCATCCGCGACATCACGGAGAGAAAAAAGGCCAATGAGGCGCTGGCCCAAAGCCAAAAGAGAATCAGTCTCGTGGTCGAAACGGCCCACGAGGCGTTCATTTCCATAGACGCGAGCGGCAATATTCGCGAATGGAACCATCAGTCGAAGGCTACTTTCGGCTGGTCCAGGGAGGAAGTCGTCGGCAAATCCTTGGCGGACACGATCATTCCCGCCCAATACAGAGACTTGCACCGAAAAGGAATTGAGCGTTTTCTGGCCACAGGCGAAGGGCGCGTGTTCAATAAGATTCTGGAGATGGTCGCAATGCGCAGGGATGGGCAAGAGTTCCCCATCGAGATGACCGTCTCGCCTCTTCGATGGCAAGGCAGCTACATATTCAACGCATTTCTGCGCGACATCACCAGGAGAAAAGAAGCGGAGAAAGTGCGTGCGCATCAAGCGGCTGAATTGGCCCAGGCAAACGCGGAGCTTGAGGCGGCCAATAAGGAGCTGGAATCGTTTAGCTATTCCGTCTCGCACGACTTGCGGGCTCCGCTGCGCCACATTGACGGTTTTGCGCGAATCCTAGTCGAGGAATACAAATCGGATCTGGATACCGGCGGCCAGCACTACCTGGAACGGATCGTGGACGGAGCGAAACAAATGGGCCGGCTGGTGGATGACCTTCTGAATCTTTCGCGGCTGGGCCGTCAAGAATTGCAACGGCAGTCCACGAACCTCGATGCCCTCGTCAGCAACGTGCGCAATGATCTGGCCGAAAGCACGAACCATAGAACCATCGAGTGGAAGATTGCTCCGCTTCCCGTGGTGAATTGTGATCCCAGCTTGACCAAAGTGGTATTCACCAACCTGCTCTCGAACGCGGTCAAGTTCACCGCCCCGCGTCACCGGGTAGTCATCGAGGTGGGTTCGACAGAGGAGGAAGGCCAACAGGCGTTCTTCATTCGCGACAATGGCGTTGGATTCGACCCGAAATACGCCGACAAGCTGTTTGGCGTCTTCCAGCGCCTCCACCGCCAGGAAGATTTCGAAGGCACGGGAGTCGGCCTGGCCACTGTCCAGCGAATCATTCACAAGCACGGCGGCCGCATCTGGGTCAAATCGGAATTGGATCGGGGAACAACCTTTTACTTCACGCTTGATGGCAAGGCAAGATCAGTTCACGAAGTCGGAGCGAATAAAGGAGAAATGGCATGAGCGATTTGGATGCGATGGAAATTCTCCTGGTCGAGGACAATCCGGCCGATGTCGAGCTGACCCTTCATGCGCTGCGGCAAAACAAACTGGCGAACAAGATTCACGTCGCTCGCGATGGCGAAGAAGCCCTCGATTTCCTATTCACCCAGGGAAATTTTAGGCGGCGCAAGTCGCAACGCCCGCCCCGCATCGTCCTGCTGGACTTGAAACTGCCGAAAATTGATGGCCTCGGTGTCTTACGCGCCGTGAAGAACGATCCGCGAACCCGCGCCATCCCCGTTGTCGTTCTCACGTCCTCCAAGGAAGAGAAAGACATGGTCGAAAGCTATTCCCTCGGCGTGAACAGCTACATCCAGAAGCCCGTGGACTTCAATAATTTTCGCGACATGGTTCGCCAGCTTGGTCTCTACTGGCTGCTAATCAACGTTCCTCCACCCCCCGGAGCCTTCCGCGCAGCAGGGAAGTCGGAGTGAAGATGAGCGGCGCTCAACGGGCTGATCGATTTGTGGAAACTGTGCGCATTCGCGTGCTCATGCTCGAGCACGAGGATGCCGATATCGAGCTTGCGAATCGTGCCCTCGCACGCGAAGGATTGCTCGTCGATCTTGACGTCGCTAAGACCAGGCCGGAATTCGAGGTAAAACTAAGGCGGAATTCGTACGACCTAGTTCTGGCCGACTTCCGCCTGCCCGGCTGGACCGGACTCGACGCCCTCGCAGAGATTCAGAAGCTGGGATTGAATCTTCCGCTCATACTAGTCACCGGCACGCTCGGCGAGGAAAAAGCTGTCGAGTGCATAAAACTCGGCGTCGCCGATTATGTCCTCAAAGGCCAGCTAGCCCGCCTCCCCTCCACCATTCGCTCCGTCCTCGAGCAGAAGGCCCTTCGTGAGGAACACCTCCGCGACGTCAAGGCTCTCGCGGATAGCGCCGCCAATTTCCGCTTCCTCTTCGCCAAAAATCCCATTCCCATGATGGTTATGGACCGGGAAACCCTCCAATACCTAGAAGTCAACGATGCCGCCCTCCGCCAGTACGGCTATACGCGCGAGGAATTCCAACGCCTGCGGGCTCCCGATATCCGCACGCCCGAAGAGTCGGATCGCCTCCAGAAGTATTTCGCTGACAAAGCCGGCGATCCGGCGGACGCCGGAATCTGGCACCATCTCACAAAAGATGGCCGCACCATTGTCGCCGAAATCATCGCCCACCAGATGACATTTCAGGATCGTCCGGCGCTTCTCGTCGCGGCCCTCAACGTCACCGAAAAACGCGCCCTCGAAAATCAGCTCCGCCAGTCACAGAAATTCGAAGCTGTCGGCCAGCTCGCCGGAGGCATCGCCCATGATTTCAACAATATGCTCGGCGCCATCCTCGGCTGGGTCGAACTGGGCGTCGAGGACACTTCGACGAACAGCCAATTGCAAACCTACTTCCTGAAAATTAAGCATCAGGCCGACCGCGCCGCCGCGCTCACGCGCCAACTTCTGGCCTTTGCCCGCCGCCAGATTCTCGAGCCGCGCAACGTCAATCTGAACGCCATCATCCGCGACGTTATCGCCCTGCTCGGCAAAATCATCGGGAGCAACATCGAAGTCAAGCTCGCACTCGCCGAAAATCTTCACGCTGTCAAGGCCGATCCCACTCAGGTCGAGCAAATCATCATGAATCTCTGCCTGAATGCCCGCGACGCCATGCCCAATGGCGGCGACCTTGAGCTCGAGACTGTTTCGCTTGAAGTCACCGACGCCATGTGCGCCGGCCACAAATACGCAACGCCCGGCCCTCACGTCCGTCTCTCCGTTCGCGACACCGGCAGCGGCATCGACCCAGCGAATCTCGAGCGTATCTTCGAGCCTTTTTTCACCACCAAAGGAGTCGGCAAGGGCACCGGCCTCGGCCTCGCCACTGTCTACGGCATCGTCAAGCAGCACGGCGGATTCCTCGAAGTCGGGAGCAAATTGGGCGAAGGCACGCAGTTTCACGTGTATTTTCCCGTTGTCGCCCATGCCAAAGCGGAGGAACAGGTCCCCCAGGCTCCTCGGATCGTCCGCGGCGGCAAAGAGACTGTTCTCCTTGTCGAAGACCACGACGGTCTTCGCGAAATCGCCAGCGCCGCGCTCTCCTCGCTCGGCTATTCCGTCGTCCTCGCGCACGACGGCGAGCAGGCCGTCGAGCTCTTCCGCGCTCACCGCGCCGAAATCGCTCTCGTGATTCTCGATGTCGTCTTGCCCAAGCTGGGCGGCCCCGAAGCCTTCGCTCGCATGTGCGCGTATCAGCCCGATATTCCCGTGCTTTTCGTCACCGGCTATAGTTCCGACGCCGAAGTGCTTCGCGCCGTGCAGGAACGCAAGCATCCTCTGCTTCAAAAGCCCTACGGCCCTCGCGAGCTCGCCTTGAGAGTCCGCGAAGCGCTCGACCACCGCGCCGATCCTCCTCCGCGTAGCGATGCTGAACCGCAGTTGTCCCGCACCGCGGCAAAATCCAAATCCCCCGGCTAGCTGTCTCCCGTGCCGGCCTCATCCCTTCTATTCAACTAGTTGTATCCATCGCCATTTACAGGCGTATAATCCGGGTAAAGTGTTCCTGGGTTAGTCCGGTAGGACTAGAGAGCCGCGGTTACGGGGAGGAGTGCCTATGAATCTGAAGATTTCCGCCCGTCGCTCGGGCGACGTCACCATTCTCGACCTCGAAGGCCGCGTCACCATCGGCCGTGACAACGACTCCCTCAACGACCGCCTGCAGGATCTCGCCCATCAGGAAGTCAAGAAAGTTCTGGTCAACCTCACCAGCGTCACCCAGCTCGATAGCTCCGGCCTCAGCACTCTCGTCCGCGCCTACATCTCGTTCCAGAATTCCGGCGGCTCGATGAAGCTTCTCCATCCCGGCGGCCACGTGCGCGAAGTCCTCGAACTCACGCGCCTGACGAAAACCATTCCCACGCTCGACGACGAAGCCATCGCCGTCGCCAGCTTCGCCTCTTCCGCCGCTCGCCCCGCCGGAACCTAGCGCGACGGCCGACGTCAGCTTTGGACCACAGGTCGCAGCTTACGCCTAAGCGTTCTTCTTCAAATCCGCCAGCACGAGCTTCGCCACTTCTTTCAGCGTATCGAACACGCCGTGCCCTTGAACCGCCACAGCTTCCAGCACGGGCTCGCGCTTGAGCTGCAAATGCTTTTTCAGATCGTCCACGGAAAGTATATTCGGCAAATCGCGCTTGTTCGCCTGCAGGACGTACGGAATCGTGTCGAAGTTCAGGTTGTGATCCTTCAGATGCTCTTTCAAGTTCTCAATCGTCTCCAGGTTCGCGTCCAGCCGTTCTTCCTGCGAATCCGCCACGAACACCACGCCGTCCGCGCCTTTCAGGATCAGCCGGCGGCTCGCTTCGTAAAAAACCTGCCCGGGAACCGTGTACAGATGAAATCGCGTGCGAAATCCCCGCACTGTACCCAGGTCCAGCGGAAGAAAATCGAAAAAAAGCGTCCGGTCCGTTTCCGTCGCCAGCGAAACCATCTTTCCTTTCTGATTCGAATTCGTGTGGTCGTATATCCACTGCAAGTTGGCGGTCTTCCCCCCAAGGCCGGGTCCGTAGTAGACGAGCTTGCAGTTGATTTCCCTCGCGGGAAAGTTTATGAACGGCACAAGTTCCTCAAGTTTTTCTTCGCCGTTTACTTATAGCATAGCCCTGTACCTCAGGCCATCTCGCGTCTTTCCTCATGCTTCGCAATAAGCAACTATTGCCGTTCCAACTACTTGAAACGAACCGCGCGCAGCGCCATGTACCTCCTTCCGATTGCGTGCGCAAAACGTCCAAAATGTAGCGGCCGGTGCGCGTACTCCGCACCGGGCACGCATTTCTTCTTAGGTTTTCAGTAAAGCGTCCCGCCGTCTGAGGCCGAATTTGTAGGGCCCGTCTATGGACGGGCCGCGGCGGGCTGCGCCCGCATAAGGGGGCCTCCCAAGTCGACGGAATATGGGGCCTTCCGAGTCCCCGGTTAGGGGAGCTCGGGGGATCGTCGAGCTTGGGGGATCGTCGAGCCTGGGGATCAGTCCCGCCCCTGCTATGCCTGGGACAACTCTGCGCGCCCTCATGGGCTTGCCCTCCTCCGGCGCGGCGTTAGGCCGTCTCCCTTCCAGGCTCTAGCATCCAGCTTCTAGCCTCGAGGACTGTAGGGGCCGATTCTGATCGGCCCGTCGAAGATCCTGAGCCTGCCGAAGGGCGGCAGGCGGCCGCGGAGTTTACCCCGACGCTGCCGGTCGGGGCCTTGCCTCCCTCCCTTCGACACGTTGCTAGCGGCCCTACTCGGAAGAGACGGCATCACACAAAAACTGGTCGACAAATATCGCGCGAAACAGATTAAGAGCGTCATCCACTTTAGGAAGATCATGGAAGCCTACGAATTCGCCGCAGAAACTCCTCGACAAGAGACTGTGGTGGATACGCTCAGACGCTACATTCTTGACCCGAAGCTAGAAACTCGAAAAACCTTTGATCAATTCGTTCTCGAAGACCGCAAAGTCCAGAACGCAATCCGAGCATGCCAAGAATGCGTAACCGAACTGAAAAGACACAAGCTCCAATACACGTCCGAAAAGGACGACCTCGTGTCTGCGCTAGACGAAGTTCGGCACGGGCCACCAGTTTTGCAGGTCAAGAGACTTTGTCGCCGATCATGTTGTGGGCAATTTCTCGGAGTTCCTTCTCATGCCGTGCATCTGCGAGGAAGCAGTCCAGCAGCTCAACGAAAGAGGAGTGGAAGCTAGGGTGTCCTGCCTCAGCTGGAAATGGAGAAAGCGTTCGTCCGTTAAGATAACGGAGCGAACCCATGAAGAAACGACAGAAGCACTACACGCCGGAAGAGAAGGTCGCCATTCTGAGGAGGCATTTGGTGGAAGGAGTGCCGATCTCGGACCTCTGTGACGAGTCGGGACTCCAGCCAACCGTGTTCTACCGCTGGCAGGAGGAGTTCTTCGAGAACGGAGCCTCCGCTTTCCAGCAGAGAGGCCGCACCAACCGTCAGCCCGAACAGGAACGAATCGCGTATCTGGAAAAGAAGGTCCAGACGAAGGATGAAGTACTGGCCGAACTGATGGCGGAGCATGTGGCCCTAAAAAAAAGAGTTGGGGAACTCTGACCGGGGTCTGGGTTCCGCACGATACGCGGGACCAGATCGTGGATTTCGTCTGGTGCTGGGCTGATAAGACCGAGATCAGCGCCGGGCGGTTTATTCGGTGGCTTGGCATCTCAGGCAGCAAGTTCTACGGCTGGCGCGAGCGGTACGGCAGGGTCAACGAGCATAATGGCTGGATTCCCCGAGACTTTTGGCTGGAGGGTTGGGAGAAGCAGGCGATCATTGCGTTCCACCTGAAGAATCCGGCCCGGCACGCCCCTTTCACTCGAAGATGCGCGGCGTTTGGTGCAGGGTTACGTGGAGCATTACAACAACGTGCGTCTGAACAGCGCCATCGGATACATCACGCCGAAGGACATGCTCGCCGGGCATCAGCAGGAGATTCAGGCCGAGCGGGATCGGAAGCTGGAGGCGGCGCGGAAACAGCGGCAGATTCGTCGCCAGCAGGCCGCGTGACGGATGAAATGGGTTACTTCCGGTTTG
>DATEFX010000024.1:0-69729 GCA_035280405.1 Candidatus Acidiferrales bacterium
GATGTGCGCATAGTGACGGTTCGCCGTCTCGTACTCCACGTGCGCCACCGCGATCGTAATTCCCCGCTCCCGCTCTTCCGGCGCGTTGTCAATCGAGTCGAACGCCCGGAACGCCACCTTCGGATTGTGCTTCGACAGCACCTTGGTGATCGCCGCCGTCAGCGTCGTCTTCCCGTGATCGATGTGCCCGATCGTCCCCACGTTCACGTGTGGCTTCGACCGCTCAAATTTCTCTTTCGCCATGTCTCGCTCTGCTCCTCAGCTTCTGCTCGTGCTTTCAGTTCCAGTTAAAAGGAAAATCCGCTTTCACGATCGGCTGCCCGTTATCCGGAATCTCCATCCGTTTCACCATGCGCGCCATCCGCGAAAAACGGTCCCGGAATTCCCCCGATGTCTGTGCCCGCTTCATCGCCTCGCGAAGCTTCTTCTCGAAATCCCAAGCGTTGCCGTGAAACCGGAATTCGCCCATGTTCCGCCTTCCTATTCCTACCCGCTGACCTTGCCCGTCGCTTTCGAGATCACTTCCTCGGACACCGCCGCTGGCGTCTGCGCGTAATGCGAAAAGTGCATCGTGAAACTGCCGCGGCCCTGCGTGCGGCTCCGCAAGTCTGTCGCGTAACCGAACATCTCCGAGAGAGGCACTTCCGCCCGTATCACGTGGCTACCCGCGCGGTTCTCCGTGCCCTGAATCTGCGCGCGCCGCGAATTTAAATCGCCGAACACCTGGCTCATGTATTCTTCGGGCACCACGACCTCGACGCGCATGATCGGTTCGAGCAGCTTCGGATGCGCCCGGTGGCAAGCTTCCTTGAATGCCATCGAGCCCGCAATCTTGAACGCCATCTCGGAGCTGTCCACTTCGTGGTAGCTGCCGTCGTCCACCACCACCGCGATATCCACCATTTCATATCCGGCGAGGACGCCCGTTTCCATCGCTTCCTTCACGCCGTTCTCGATCGGCGGAACGAATTCCTTCGGAATCGCGCCGCCCACAAGCTTGTCAATAAAGAGCAGCCGGTGCTCTTTGTCGAAACGCCATTTCCCGCCCTTGCCCGCCACCTGCTTTGCCAGCTCGTCGATCTCATCCGTGCCCATATCGTGCATGTCCTCATGCCCGGCGCTGGGCAGCGGATGCACGTGCAGTTTCACATGCCCGTATTGCCCGCGGCCGCCGGTTTGCCGGATGTACTTCCCTTCGGCTGCCGCATCTTTCGTGACCGTTTCACGGTATGCCACTTGCGGCCGGCCCACGTTCGCCTGCACGCTGAATTCGCGCATCATCCGGTCCACGATGATTTCCAGATGCAGTTCGCCCATCCCGGAAATCAGCGTCTGGCCCGTGTCCGGCTCCGTGTGGACGCGGAAAGTCGGATCTTCCTGCACCAGCTTGGCCAGCGCAT
This sequence comes from Candidatus Acidiferrales bacterium, assembly GCA_035280405.1. GTDB lineage: Bacteria > Acidobacteriota > Terriglobia > Acidiferrales > UBA7541 > DAHUXN01. Next base: position 1,401 of record DATEFX010000024.1, read on the forward strand.
TCCCCATTTTTTCCTGGTCGGCTTTTGTTTTTGGTTCAATCGCCACGGAAATCACAGGGGCGGGAAATTCAATGGCTTCGAGGACGATGGCCTTGTTCTCATCACAAAGCGTGTCGCCCGTCGAAACATTCTTGAGTCCGACGCAAGCCGCAATGTCTCCCGCGTCAATCGTCTCGATTTCTTCACGCTTGTTAGCGTGCATCCGCAGCAGCCGCCCGATGCGCTCGCGCGATCCCTTTGTCGCGTTGTAAACCGTGCTGCCCGTTTTCAGCACGCCCGAATAGACGCGAATGTACGTCAGATGCCCGACGTATGGGTCGGACATGATTTTGAACGCCAGCGCCGAAAATGGCTGATCGTCGGCCGCGCGGCGAACCATCGGCTCATCCGTGTCCGGCGAAACGCCCTCCACGGGAGGCACGTCCGCCGGCGAAGGTAGAAAATCCACGATCGCGTCGAGCAGCGGCTGAATTCCCTTGTTCTTGAACGCCGAACCTGCCAGCACGGGCACGAGCTTCAGCGAAAGCGTCGAACGCCGTATCGACGCGCGCAGTTCTTCCGGCTCAAGCTTGTGCTGTTCCAGGTATTTCGTTAGCACGGCGTCGTCATGCTCCGCGATGTACTCCACCACTTTGTCGCGGTGCTCCCTGTAAAACTCCTGGTTGATCGCCGAAGCCTTCAGCGCGTTGAAAATGTCCGGTCGCGTTTTCAAAAACGCCGCGTCCCACAGTTTTTCGAGCGGAATGTATTCGAATTCCGCGCCGAGCGTTTCGTCCTTCCAGACGATCGCCCGCTCGTCGATGAAATCAATCACGCCTATGAAGCTGTCTTCTTTGCCGAGGGGAAACTGGAGGGGGACGGGGTGGGCCGAAAGCCGCTGGCGCATCGTGCGAATCGCATGATCAAAATCGGCGCCCACGCGGTCCATCTTGTTGACGAACGCGATTCGCGGCACGCGGTACTTGTCCGCCTGCCGCCACACCGTCTCCGATTGCGGCTGCACCCCCGCGACGGAATCGAAAATCGCCACCGCGCCGTCCAGCACGCGCAGCGAACGCTCCACTTCCACCGTGAAATCCACGTGTCCCGGCGTGTCGATAATATTGATGCGGTAGTCCTTGTCGAATCGCTTCCACGAAGCCGTCGTCGCCGCCGAAGTGATCGTGATCCCGCGCTCGCGCTCCTGCTCCATCCAGTCCATCGTGGCCGTGCCTTCATCCACGCTGCCAAGCTTGTACGTCACGCCCGTGTAGAACAGGATGCGCTCGGTCGACGTCGTCTTTCCGGCGTCAATGTGCGCCATGATCCCCAGGTTGCGCATGCGATCGAGTTGGAATTGCCTTGTCATCGAAATCTTCTTCTTCGCCTACCAGCGGTAGTGCGCAAACGCCTTGTTCGCCTCCGCCATGCGGTGCACGTCTTCCTTCTTCTTCACCGCTCCGCCCTTGCTGTTTGCCGCGTCGATCAGCTCTTCGGTCAGCTTGTCGATCATGTTTTTTCCGGCGCGCTGTCTCGCGTACAAAATCAGCCAGTGAATCGCCAGCGATTGCCGCCGGTACTGGTTCACCTCGACGGGCACCTGATAGTTCGCGCCGCCCACGCGCCGCGTCTTCACTTCGAGCAGCGGCTTCACGTTTTCCACCGCCTTCTTGAACACCATCAGCGCGTCCCCGTTCGTCTTCTGCGCGACGTTTTCCATCGCCGTGTAGAAAATTGCCTGCGCGGTCGCTCGCTTCCCGTCATACATCATGCTCGAGATGAACTTCTGCACCAGATCGCTGCCGTACACCGCGTCTCCGGGGATCTTTCGCCGAACGACGAATCCTTTGCGTGGCATCTTGCTTCCGCTCCCTTACTTCTGCGCGGCTTTTGGCCGCTTCGCGCCGTATTTCGACCGCCCCTGCTTGCGATTCTCCACTCCCGCCGCGTCCAGCGTCCCGCGGATCACGTGATACCGCACGCCCGGCAAATCCTTCACGCGCCCGCCGCGCACCAGCACGATCGAGTGTTCCTGCAAGTTGTGCCCGATGCCCGGAATGTACGTCGTCACTTCCGCAGCGTTCGTCAGCCGCGCGCGCGCCACTTTCCGCAGCGCCGAATTCGGCTTCTTCGGGGTCTGCGTATACACGCGCACGCAGACGCCGCGCTTTTCCGGGCAGCCCTCGAGCGCCGGCGATTTTGTCTTCGCCTTCAGTTGCTCCCGCCCGTATCGTACTAGTTGCGCAAACGTCGGCACGCCTGTCCTCCGGAGCGATTTCTCAACTTCATTTTCTGCGGGGGCGCAAAAGTCCCGCGCAGTCTGATTCAGGTGGTAGAACAGAAAGGGCCGGCCACCCCGCAACATTAACCGGCAACGTACTCCGCGCAGGCGCACTCACAAGACGAGGACGCAACCACTTTTACAGCGGAGAACTTCTCACGGCTTTGCGGGGCAGGCGCCCCATTTCGGCCGCTCCCTCAGACCCCATTCCTTCGCGCATTGTTCCGGGGCGAGAGACTTCCCTTTCAGCACAATCGCTACTGCGAATCCACCTACAAGTCGGCAAGTATAGGGAAATGACCGTAAAGTGTCAACCACTAATAATTCGTCAACGAGAGGAATTCGCCTTGCAGGTCGCCGCGCTCCCGTGGCCCCGTCCGAGCACTTTCCTGCCATCCCTTCCCAATCGCCTCGTTCGTAGCCAAAATCCGAGGATTTCACCGGCTGCCGAGCCTGGCAAAGCACCACAACTTAGGTAAGTAATTATATCTCAATAAGATACGCCAATTTTCTCGCTTTGTCGTGGACGTGTACTAGAACGTCCTCAAAGTGAATTCAGCGACCCGACGGCACATACTCGCCCCAGCCTGTTGCCCCCGTCCCGCATCCCGATGATTTCCGCAGTTTTTCCTTGATTTTGTTTATGTTTTGGTATATAGTTTGCCCAGCTCGATTCCGAACTATTGCTTTCAGGTTCTTGTTGAGCCTGCCTGCCGCAGGCAAGCCGCCGAGTCCGGCGGCTTTACTGTTTCAAGGGGGAGCTTCCCTGTGAGCTCGCTCGGTGGTCAAAGACGGTCAGTGCAGAACAAAACCGGGACATCCCTGATCGCAAATGAAACGCAAAGTCGCGAGACATCAAGTGCTTGCAAACAAAGCACTTACAAAATCCTGATCGCAAATGAGTTTCACTTTCCCATTTGGCCTTTGCAGTCGCTTCCCAGCCCGATTCTCCGTTTCGTTTCCCAATCGATTTTTGCCCTAAAGCCGCTTCTCGCCGTCGCTTTGACCCTCGCCGCCGTCTACCTCGTTTGTTTCTGCGCGCTCGCTCAGACTCGGCCAGCTCCGGTCGCTTCTGCCGCAAAAGCCGCAGCTCCCACATCTCCCTTCACCATTGAACTCTATTCCACCTCTGTCCGATTCACCGACGACGGCACCGGCGAGCGGCACCTCGACGTTCGCATTCATATCGGAAGCGACGCCGGCGCCGACGAACTCAAGACGCTCTCCTTCCGTTACAACGTCGCCTTCGAAACCTTCTCGCTTTCCTATTTCCGCGTCAAAAAGTCCGACGGCACGGTCACCGAAGCGAAGCCCGACGCTGTCGCCGACGCGTCGGCCACCCTCGCAAAAGACGCGCCCGCGTTTTCCGATATCCACGATGTGAAGATCACTGCTCCTCCGCTCGCCCCGGGCGACACGCTCAGCTACGAAGTTATGGTGAAAACAGTTAAAGCAGCTGCCCCGGGCGAATTCTGGTACGCGCACAATTTTCTTTCGGGAGGCCAGCAGGCCAGCGACGAAGAATTGCACATCGAAGTCCCGGCGGCTCGCGCCATCCATCTTCGTTGGGCGCCTCAATTCGCTCCCGAAGTCACAACGCACGGTGCCGAGAAAATCTATTCCTGGAAACGCACTGGCAAACCGGACTCCGCCTCATCCGCAAAAGGCGAGGACGCACAAAATAAGAATTCAGCTCCGGACGTTTCACTCACGAGTTTCGCGGATTGGCCAGCGGTTGGCAAATGGCTCGGGACGACTGTTCAAAACGCCGCCACTGCCTCGCCGGACATCACGGATAAAGTCCAATCTCTCGCCGCGTCTGCCAAATCCGACGCCGACAAAATCGAAGCGCTCTACGATTTCGCCTCCAAACAAATCCACTTGACGCCCGTCACTCCCGAGGAATCGCAATATCAGATTCGCGCCGCCTCGAAAGTCCTTGCGGACGGCTACGGAGACGCGTACGACAAAAGCGCTTTGCTTCTCGCCATGCTCGGCGCCGCGGGTTTTCATGGCGACATGGCCTTCTTATCCTCGAACACGCCTCTCGATTCCGGTTTTCCCATCCCCGCCACACTGACTCAGCCGCTCGTCACTGTCTCGTCGGGGAAGAACAAGTTCTGGCTCGATCCCTCCGAACCCACCATGCCGTTTTGCCTCCTTACGCCGAATCTTCGCAGCAAGCAAGCGCTTGTCGCCTCGACTGCCGCACCGCCTCATTTTGAAGAGACGCCGGCCGATCCCCCGTTTCTTTCCACCCAGCGCGTCGACATCGTCGGGCGCGTAACTTCTCTCGGAATTCTCACGGCTCGCGTCCAGTACGCGTTGCGCGGCGACAATGAATACGCCCTGCGCATGGCGTTTTACACTTCGCCGAAGGATCAGTGGAAACAGCTCGCGCAGACCATGGCCACGCTCGACGGCCTCCGCGGCCAGGTTGTCTCCGTCACTCCGAGCGATCCCACCGCGATCCATGATTCCTTTGTTCTGCAGTTCGTTCTGACCGATCCGGAATTTCTCGATTGGTCGTTGAAGCAATTCACGCTCGCGCTTCCCTTCCCCACGTTCGGCCTGCCCGACGCTCCTTCGGAATCCTCGAAGCCTGTCACTCTCGGCAGCCCCCTAGATATCTCGGCGAGGCTTTCGCTCACTCTTCCCGTCACGGATTCCGCGCGGGTTCCCGCCGGCTCTGCGAGCACGCGCGATTACGCGGAGTATCGCTCCAGCTACAGCTCACAGGACAATGTAGTCACCGCCGAGCGTTCGCTGAAGTTCCTGAAACATGAAGTGCCGGTCGGTCGCGCCGAAGACTACGCTGTCTTCACGCACGCCGTCGAATCCGACGAAAGCCAGGGAATCGCCGTCACGAACATTCTTCCCGACATTCCTGCCGACGCGTCTCCCAAAGACTTGATGCTCGCCGGTGGGGGAGCACTGCAAAGCCGAAAGTACGCAAACGCTCTTCGCTTGTTTCGCAGCGCCCAGCAGCTTGATCCCAAGCAGCCCGGCCTCTGGAAAGACCTTGGCCTCGCTCAGCTCCAATTGGGCCAGTTCGCCGACGCGGAAGCTTCTTTTCGCAAACAGATGGAAGCGGACCCCAAGGACGAATCCCTGAACAACTTGCTGGGCGTCGCGCTTTTCGATCAGAAAAGATTCGATGAAGCCGCCGCCACGTTTCAAAAGCAGATTTCGGCCAAACCCCTCGACTCCGCGGCGCATTCCTCGCTCGGCGCCGTCTACATCGCTCAAGACAAATTTCAGGCCGCAGCTTCCGAACTTGAGAAAGCCGCCGCGCTCAGCCCCGACACCGCCGATATTCAGGTCAAGCTCGGCGAAGCCTATCTCGGCGCTGCAAATTCGCAATCCGCTCTGAAGGCCTTCGACAAAGCCATTGCTCTTTCGCCCACGGTTCCCGTTGAAAACGAAATCGCTTTTTCGCTCGCGGGGCACAATGTCGCTCTCGATCGCGCCGAGCTGCTCGCAAAATCGGCGCTGCGCTCGACGGAATCGCAGCTGAATGGCTTGAGTTTGAAAAATATTCCTTTGCAGCAGGTGCAGGCCATCGCAAATATCGCCGCAATCTGGGACACGGCCGGATGGGTATATTTTCACCAAGGCAAACTCGGCGAAGCGGAATCGTACATCGCGCCAGCATGGCGGCTCGATCTGCGCGGCGACGTGGGCAGCCACCTGGCGCAAATCTACGAGAAGCGCGGCGACAAGGCTCTTGCGATTCGCACGTACACGCAGGCACTCGCCGCCGGAGCGGCCCTTGATGACACACGAGCCAGAATTAAAGCGCTCGGCGGCAGCATTGCGGGCCTCGATGCGCGCGTAAAAGCCGCGAGAGAAGAACTGGTCCGCATGCACTCGGTTCCCCTCGGCAAATTGCCCGGAGGCAAGAAAGCTGCTTTCGCGGTTCTGCTCGAACCGGCGCTCTCCGGTCCCGTCGTGAAGGAAGCCAAATTCATCGGCGGAGATGAAGGCCTCGCCTCCGTCGACGCTCGCCTCCGGGCGGCGAAATTTCCGCAACTCTTTCCCGCTGGCTCTCAGGCCAGCATCGCGCTTCGCGGCGAAGTTGCGTGTTCTGCCGCCACGCTCGCATGCCAATTCATATTCCAACCGCCGTCGCAGCTGCTTGCGGGAAGTTGAAAATGAAATTCGCGCCGGATATGCCACTGGGAAGCGCGCCCCCGCCAGTGTGTTACGATTTGAGATTGAACTTTCATAAAGGAACATAGCGGGATGGCCAAAGTCGGATTCGTGAGCCTAGGATGCCCGAAAAACCTCGTGGACAGTGAGGTGATGATGGGGATCCTCGCGCGCTCGGGCTACGAAATAACTCCGCATGCCGCTGATGCCGACGTGCTCGTCGTCAATACGTGCAGCTTCATCGAGCCCGCGCGCAAGGAATCCGTCGACGCGATTCTGGAGATGGCGGAGTACAAGAAATCCGGCCGCGCGCAAAAACTGATCGTCGCGGGATGCCTTGTCGAGCGCTATCGCGATGAAATTCGCGAACAAATCCCCGAAGTTGACGCCGTCGTCGGAACCGGAGAAATCGAGCGAATCCTCGAAGCTTGCGAAAGGGATCTGCGCGAACGGAGCGCCGGGCTCCCGGAATTCCTCTATCACGATTTGACGCCGCGAATCCTCGCGACCCCGCGCCATACCGCTTACATCAAGATCAACGAAGGCTGCGACCATCCCTGCACCTTCTGCATCATCCCGCAACTTCGCGGACGGTTTCGCAGCCGCCGCTTCGAATCCGTCGTGCGCGAGGCGCAAAATCTTGCCGCCGCTGGCGTGCGCGAAATCAATCTCATTGGTCAAGACACCACGTTTTACGGCGAAGACCTTGGCCTGCGCGACGGCCTGCCGCTGTTGCTCGAAAGATTGGCGGAGCTCGACGAGCTCGCATGGATTCGCTTCCTGTACTGCTATCCGAATCGCATCACGACTCGCCTGCTCGAAACGATTGCGAAGCACGACAAACTCGTCAAATATCTCGACGTCCCCCTGCAGCACGCGAGCCGCGACGTGCTCGCGCGAATGAAGCGCGGCTCGCATGCCGAAGCGTTCTTGAAACTACTCGGGCGAATCCGCCGCACGATTCCGGGCGTTTCGCTGCGTACATCCTTTATCGTCGGGTTCCCGGGCGAAACGGAACAGGATTTCAACACGCTTTGCGATTTCGTTCGCGAAGCCGCATTCGACTGGATGGGCGTCTTCGCCTACTCGGACGAAGAAACCGCGAAGAGTTCTCATTGCAACCATAAAGTGGATGCCGAAACCATCGAACGCCGCCGCAGCGAATTGATGGCCATCCAACAGAAGATTTCGCGCCGCAAGTTGCGCGCGCGAGTCGGCAAAACTTTTACGGCAATGCTCGAAGGACCTTCGAAGGACAACGAATTCGTGTGGGAAGCGCGGCTCGAGGGGATGGCGCCGGAAATCGACGGCAAGATTTACGTCACGGATATTGCCGGTATTTCCGAAGCATCCGAATTGCCGCTGGCGGGCTCGATGGCCCGCGTCGAAATCGCGGAAGCGCAGGACTACGATCTGGTTGGGCGCGCAACTGAAATCATTTCGAGGAATCATGCTTCGCCTCGTGCGGCGCCCGTTGCCTCCCAACCATTCCCGATTCTTGCTTGACTCTGTTATGGAATGGCGCTGCCCCATATGCCGGAAGCCGACGGATTCCGAAACCAGCAAGGATTTTCCGTTTTGCAGCGAGCGCTGCCGCCTGACAGACCTCGGCAACTGGGCCAGCGAGAAATACAAAGTTTCCGAACCGGCGATGGATGAATCCGCGCTCGACGAAAACGAAGTTCCCAAATCCCATGAATCCAAAAACTGAAGCGAGCGAATCCTCGCCGTCGCGCAAGCCGGTTCTGTCGCTTTTTTTCGCGACGGCCTGCGGCGCAGGCTATCTTCCAAAAGCACCGGGCACCTGGGGCTCGCTCTTAGGCGTGGCGATCTACTTCGTACTAAACAGCGCTTGGCTTCTTCTGGCAGGCCTTGGAGTGGATCTGGCTGTTGCGATACCGAAATATGGATCTCCTCAAGCATTTGCAAAGGCCTTCTGGTTCTTGACACTCCACTTTGACGCTGTTTTGGGCGTGCTTATCGCATTCGCTGGAGTGATCACCGCGCACCGCGTTGCGAAATGGACAGAAAAGAAAGATCCGCAATTCGTAGTGGTCGACGAAGTATCGGGGCAGTTTTTCACGTATTTATTCGCGCTGGCCCCGGCAAACTGGAAATATTTGCTGTTGGGTTTTATACTTTTTCGTGTATTCGATATTTGGAAGCCATTTCCAGTGCGGCAGGCCGAGTCGTTGCCAGGCGGATGGGGCATCATGGCCGACGATTGGATGGCTGCGGTCTACGCCGCGATTGGAATTTGGATTGCCAGAGCAATGGGCCTCTAAAGTTCTTGGAACGCTGCGCATGAAGACAAACGGCATTCCGAAAATCGAAAGCGTTTATCCGGGCGCCGTGATTCCCGGCGGGGAAATCACGATTCGCGGCACCGGATTTGCGAACGGGAATCACGTGCGTCCCGCCGTGCGCTTCGGAAGCGCCGAGGGCAGCCTGGTGATGGCCTCGGAGAACGAATTGCGCGCGCGAGTGCCGGACGACGCCGACAGCAGCGCGATCAGCGTTTACGCCGGACAGAAAGAAAGCCAGCCATACCCGATTTATCTCGGCACGCTCGTTGCCGATAATCTCCACCCGGTTGCAAATCCCGCCGTGGACCGCGAAGGGAACGTTTACGTCACGTTCAGCGGGCAGCGCGGGCAGAAAGTCCCTGTTTCTCTTTACAAAGTGACGCCGAACCGCACCGTGAAGCCATTCGTGACGCAGCTGATGAATCCCTCGGGCCTGGCGCTCGATCGCGAAGGCGTGCTGTACGTTACTTGCAGAAATGATGGCACGGTGCATCGCGTCACGCCCGACGGCACAAGCGAGCAATGGATCGAGGGGATGGGGATTGCGACTGGAATCGCGTTTGACCACACGGGGAATCTCTACGTCGGCGACCGCAGCGGGACGATTTTCAAAATCGACGCCGAGCGACAGATTTTCGTTTTCGCGACGCTCGAGCCTTCGATGGCCGCGTATCACATGGCCTTCCATCCGAATGGAGATCTTTACGTCTCCGGCCCGACGACTTCGAGTTTCGATCGAGTTTACAAAATTTCCCCCGCCGGCGAAGTGGACGTGTTCTTCCGCGGCATGGGACGGCCGCAGGGGATGGCTTTCGACCGCGCGGGGAATCTCTATATCGCGGGCTCGCTCGGCGGAAGGCGCGGCATCGCGCGCGTGGCTCCCGACGGCACCGCCGACTTCGTCCTTGGGGGGAACAACATTGCTGGCATGGCTCTGCAGCCGAGCGGACGCGCGTACGTGGCCACTAATAGCGCTCTTTATGGCGTCGAATGGAACGTCGAAGGCATCCCACTCCCGGTTTAGGATTTTCTCCAGGACGCACTGCTTTAGAGACCTGCAAAAATTATCGATTAGAAATTGGCATGTGCTGTGTTTTCTGTCGGATGGCCAAGAGTCTAATAATTTGCGAGCATGGACGGCCGTGGAAGGCAGCTTTGCGCAACGAGACTCATTTTCGATCAGGAATTTGTAAGCTCTTTGTTTGCAACGACATGACTCTTCTCGACTGTGCATGTCATTTTCGATCAGGGAGTGCAGTCGAGAGTCGAGAAATGAGAGCTGAGAAGAACCTGTCTCTGCCTGCGATGGGCGGCAGCGGTGAAGATCTGTCTCGATTAGAAAATTGGAAGTGGTGAATTTTGAGGTACTTAGCATTCTTTGACCCGATTTCGTGTCTCGATTAGATGAGGCAGTTGACAGTGGGGATGGGAAGTCGAAAATTGGGAGGAAGCAAGTGCCGCAGCGGGCTGCGCCGACAAGTTGGACGGGAGAATTGCGTTTACAGCGACTTCCATTGGAGGAGGGTAGCAAAACGAAGGGGCAAAAAGCACCTGCTCTAAGGACGAAAAAGAGGACAGGTTGTAAACCTGTCCTGCGATCGCGCCAAAGACCAGTTTTGACAGAGGTGAGAAACACGAGGAATCAGTCATGGCTATCAAAGGAACCGGGAGTTGATTGGCGAAAGAAAAAATCGCGAGATAAAAGTGACACGAGTCATAGATTGCCGTGGCATTGCGAGATGGCATGGGTTGATAATTTGTCTTATTCTTGCCGGGACCTGCGAGCAAAACGGGAGGGCGGCGATGCGGGAGATGTGGAACGATTTCGTTTTTGATCTCAGATATGGGCTTCGCCAGATCCGTTCGAATCTTTCAGTTTCCGTGATTTGCATCTCAGTTCTCGCCATTGGCATCGGGTCGGCAACAGCCGTGTTCGCGGTTCTCTATGACGCGATCCTGAAGCCGCTTCCCTACCGCGATGCGGGGAGCCTCGTCTATGTGCACAACGTATTCCCGGAGTCGCAGCTCAGGTTGACCGCGGCGTCGGGGCCGGAGTTCATCGACCTCTCGGGGCATCGTGAACTTTTTTCCGAGGCAGCAGCTTATTACTTCAATGACTTCACGATGAGCGGCGCGGGAGCCGCACAGCATGTGGATGCAGTAAATGCCTCGGCAAACCTGTTTCCTATGCTCGGAATCCAGCCTGAGCTGGGCAGGACATTCGCGCCGGAAGAAGACCGTTACGGAGCAGGAAAAGTCGTGATTCTCAGCGACGCGCTCTGGCGCAGCACCTTTGGCGCTGGCGGCAACGTAACGGGCAAGAGCATCCGGCTTGACGGCGTGCCGTACCAGGTGGTCGGCGTGATGCCTTCTGACTTCAATTTCCCCTATCCGGCCACGCAGATGTGGGTGCCTCTGGCGCTTGCGCCCGCAGACCTTGCGCCGGGGGAGCGCGGTGACAAGTGGCTGCAGATGCTGGCGCGGCTTGCGCCCGGCATTACGCCGCAACGAGCCGACGCGACGCTGGCCAACCTCAGCCACTCATTCGCGGCTTCGTATCCCGACAACTATCCGGAAAAAACCGGCTGGCGATTCGCGTGTACTCCGATGGCCGAGCAGCAAACGCAAACGATTCGGAGCTGGCTCCTGCTGGCCTTTGGCGCAGTCTTGTGCGTCCTGCTGATTGCTTGCACAAACGTTTCGGGCTTGCTGCTTGTGCGAGCGAATGTTCGCCAGCGCGAATGGGCAGTTCGCGCGGCGCTTGGCGCCGGTTCGGGGCGCCTGATTCGCCAAGTTCTCACGGAGACGATCCTGCTTGCCGCAGCGGGGTGCGGAGGCGGAATCGTGCTGGCCTCGGCGCTCGTTGACTTAATCAACAGGTTTGGGCCCGTCCATCGCGCTGCAATCGAGCCGTGGACGTACGTCTTTGCCGTGGGTTCGTGCCTGGCCGCAACGCTGATTGCCGGCGCGTTCCCTGCCACGATTCTGCGGCGAATGCCGGTCGAGCAGGCGCTGAAGGCAACCGGGAGCCGGACTTCGTCGTCCCGGGGCGGATGGCGGCAAATAATTGTTGCGGGGCAGATCGGGATCGCCATGGCGCTCCTGTTCACAGCGACCGCGCTGAGCCACAGTTTTATCCGGCTTATCAATGTTTCTCCGGGATTTTCCGCTGAGGGTGTATGGACCGGCCTCATCAGCCTTCCCAACAGCCGTTATGCAAGTTCTGCGTCGAGGACGGCTTTCTTTCAAGATTTCGTGAGCCGGATATCAGCTGTCCCCGGAGTGGAGTCAGCATCGGCAGGCGTGGTGGTTCCTTTCAGCAGCGCCGGATGGATCGCCGACTTGTATTTCCCGGGCCGCCCAGAGGGTGCGGTGCGCCCCGCGGCTCAATTCAATATCGTGCTTCCGGGCTACCTGGAAACCATGAAGATTCCGCTGGTGGAAGGACGAACATTTTCGCAGCAGGACAATGCGACGTCGCCAATTGCGGCCATTGTGGACCGAGAGTTCGTCCACCGGTATTTCCCGGGAGAGGACCCCATCGGGAGACTCGTTGCCAACAATGCAGTCAAGAACAAACCGTACACGATAGTGGGGGTTGCGGCGACGGTTTCCAGCCGCGATCTCGCAGCCGCACCACCGCCGGAAATTTATCTGTCGGAGCTCCAATTGGCCAATTCTTCGATGTACGCCGTCGCGCGAGCGGCCCCGAATGCGGACGTCACATCCGCCGCGCGGGAGGCGCTGCGACAAATGGACAACGAAGTGGCGCTTTTCGATATCGAGACGATGAGCGCTCGCGTGCTGGATTCCGTGAAACTGCGGAGATTCGTGGCGTGGCTGATAAACAGCTTCGCGTTTGTCGGCTTGTTCCTGGCAGCGCTGGGCCTGTATGGGACGCTGGCGCATCTGGTGGAACTGCGGCGGCGCGAAATGGCGATCCGCATGGCGCTGGGCGCGAGCAGAAGGGATATTCGCTCACTCGTCGGGCGGCAGAGCCTTTCGATCGCGCTGGCTGGAATTGTGCCCGGCGTTCTACTGTCGTTTGCGGCGGCTCGGGCGACACGAAGCTTTTTCTTCGGTACGACGGCCCTCGACCCCTGGATTGCAGGAAGCACAGTGGCGGGAATCTGTGCACTCGCACTGCTGGCCTCTTGGAATCCCGTGCGGCAGGCTACGAGAGTCGATCCACTAGCGACGTTGCGAGAGGAATGAATTCCCGCTTTCTGGAAAGCAGTTCATCTCGAACAACCCGAGACTTGCGGGGCGCGAGGCGCATCGGGTACAACAGTGCTCGATGAACGCGGAAATCATCGCGGTTGGTTCGGAACTGCTCACCCCGTACCGCATGGATACCAATTCCCTCTATCTGACCGGTGAATTGAACAAGCTGGGAATTCGAGTGTTGCAGAAAACGATCGTGGGAGACGACCGCGCGCACCTGCGAGAGGCGTTTCGCGCGGGAATCGAGCGGGCGGACATCGTGATCAGCTGTGGCGGCCTGGGGCCCACCGAGGATGATTTGACGCGGGAGGCAGTGGCGGAACTGCTCGGCAGAAAGCTGAAACGCAACGACGAGATACTGCGCGGAATTCAGGAGCGGTTCCGGAAATTCGGGCGAGCAATGCCGGAGATCAATGTGAAGCAGGCGATGGTGCCGGAAGGAGCGGTGGCGCTGGAGAATTTGCGCGGCACGGCGCCCGGACTGTGGATGGAAGCGGGAGGAAAGCTGGTCATCCTTCTGCCCGGGCCGCCGACTGAAATGCAGGGAATTTTCGAAAAAGAGATCCGTCCGAGGCTGGCGCGCTCGAGCGGGAAGCTGCGGCTGTTCACGCGCGATCTGCGGATTACGGGGATGACGGAGTCGGACGTGGAGCAGCGCGTTGCGCCGATCTATAAGGAATATCCGGCGGCGGAAACAACGATTCTTGCCGCGCCCGGAGAGATTCAACTTCATCCGCGAGTGTGGTCGGACGACGAAGCGGGAGCGACGAAGCTGCTCGAGGAGATGGTGAAGCGGTTCACGATTGCCCTGGGGGAAAAGCTGTATTCCACAGCGGGCGAGGCGCTCGAGGAAGTCGTCGCGAGGAGCTTGCAGGAGCATACAGCGACGATTGCCGTGGCGGAGAGCTGCACGGGCGGGATGCTGGCGGAGCGACTGACGAACGTGCCCGGGAGCTCGTCGTATTTCCGCGGAGGAGTGGTCAGCTACAGCAATGATTTGAAGACGACGTGGGCGGACGTGCCGAAAGAGCTGATCGATGCGAAAGGCGCGGTGAGCTCCGAAGTGGCAATGGCGATGGCGGACGGAATTCGCAAGCGAACGGGCTCGACGCTGGGGCTGGGCGTAACGGGGATTGCAGGGCCGGCCGGCGGGAGCGCGGAAAAGCCGGTAGGGCTGGTGCACATCGCGATTGCGGATGAAAAAGGGCCGCGCGAACTGGCGTTTCGTTTCCCCGGCGACCGGGACCGCATCCGCCGGCAGGCTTCGCAGGCGGCGCTCGACATGGTGCGGCGGCATTTTCTTTACGAGACGCGGGCAAAGGCATAGGCCGTGAGGCTCTTTGTCGCGCTGGATGTTCCGCAGGAGACGCGAGAAAGGCTTGCGTCGCTCATTCGACAATTTGCGAAAGTGTGCCGAGGGGCGAGATGGGTGCGCGCGGAAGGCGTGCACGTGACGCTGAAATTCATCGGCGAAACGGACGAAGCTAAGCTTCCGGTGATCAAGGCAAAGCTCGCAGAAGTGAGTTCAGCGGGAGCGATCGAGATCGCGTTCCAGCAATTCGGATTCTTCCCGAACGAGAGACGTCCGAGGGTTTTCTGGGTCGGCATGCAGGCAGGACCGGAGTTGGCTGAACTGGCAAAGCAAATTGACGCCAAGCTGCAGCCGGTGGGAATTCCGCACGCGGAGAAGGAGTTTCGTCCGCACCTGACGCTGGCGCGATTCAATTCGACAGAAGGTTTGCCAAAGCTGCAGGACGTGATAAAAAGGCTCGCGACGCAGGAATTCGGGAGCACAACGGCGCGGGAATTTCATCTGTATCAAAGCAAACTGAAACAAGGCGGAGCGGAATATACGCGGCTCGCGAGTTTCGCGTTCGCCAGAGGAACTGAATGAGCGCGGCCTGGCCGACACCCATCGTGGCGTATTTCGTGGGGTCGATTCCGTTCGGCTATTTGATCGTGAAGGTGACGCGCGGCGCGGACGTGCGCGAAACGGGCAGCGGGAATATCGGCGCGACGAACGTGAGCCGCGTGGCGGGGAAAGCCGCCGGCGTGATTACGCTGCTGCTCGACGCGGGCAAAGGCTACGCGGCGGTGTGGATCGCGGCGAGCTGGACGCATGGAAACGCGCGATGGATGATGGCGGCGGCGCTGGGCGCCGTCGTGGGGCACATGTTCTCGTGCTGGCTGAAATTCCGCGGAGGCAAGGGGGTGGCGACGGCCCTAGGCGTCTTTCTACCGATATCACGCGAGGCCGTCGGAGCAGCGGTGGTGCTGTGGATCGTGGTGGTTGCGTTCTGGAGATATGTATCGCTCGGGTCGATTGCCGCCGCGGCAGCGTTTCCGATTTTGATTTATCTGCTCTATTCACCCGGGCACACGCCGATTCACGCGGTTTCGCTGGGCAGCGCGTTGATTGCGATACTCGTGATCCTCAAGCATCGCGGGAACATCGGGAGATTGATCGCCGGCACGGAAAGCCGGTTGACCAGGGATAAATAGACGTGGTTACGCAGAGCGGCGGAATGAAAAAAATCTCCATCATTGGAGCGGGAGCATGGGGTACGGCGCTGACCATCGTACTCCAGGGCAGCAGCGCACCGCATCGCGTCGCGCTGTGGGTGAGGGAAAAAGACGTCCTGGGCTTCCTGAAAAACGAGGGCAAGAATCCTGTGTTCCTGCCGGGATTCACGATTCCGGCCGGGACGGAAGTGACGGGGGATTTCGGCGAGGCGCTTTCGGAAGCCGATCTCGTGGTGTTCGCGGTTCCGACGGCACACATGCGGGAAACCTGCAGTGCGATGCTGCCGTTCGTCACACCGACGATGGCGTTTGCGAGTGCGGCGAAAGGCCTGGAGACAAAAAGTCTGCTGCGAATGACGGAAGTGGTCGAGCAGACGCTCGGGACGAAATTGCGTCCGCGTGTGGCGGCGATTTCGGGACCTTCATTTGCGAAAGAGGTTGCGCGAGGCGACCCGACGGCAATGGTGACGGCTTCGACAGACCGCCAGCTTGCGAGCGAGCTGCAGCAGGAGTTTTCCGGACCAACGCTGCGGCTCTATACGAACGATGATGTGATCGGCGTGGAAATGGGAGGAGCGCTGAAAAACGTCATCGCGATAGCCGCGGGCGTCGCGGAGGGGCTGGGTTTGGGACACAATACCATCGCGGCGCTGATCACCCGCGGGCTGACGGAGATGACGCGCCTCGGAACGGCGATGGGCGCGCGGAGGGAGACTCTCGCGGGGCTTTCCGGAATGGGCGATTTGGTGCTGACTTGCACGGGAGATTTGAGCAGGAACAGGACGATTGGCGCGGAACTGGGACGCGGAAAAAAGTTGGCAGACATACTGAAGCCGATGCGCACAGTGGCCGAAGGAATTGGTACGACAGCGGCGGCGAAAACACTGGGGCACAAGGTCGGCATCGAGATGCCTATTACCGAACAGATGTACGCGGTGCTCTATGAGGGCCGGGCGCCGCGGGACGCGATACGCGAATTGATGGAACGGCGGCTGAAGCCGGAATAGCGCAATGCGCGATCAAAAAATTGCCCGAACGGGCGCAAATTTCGACCAAAGGCGGGGGCCTTCCGACAGAACGTTCGACCCGCCAAAGTTGCCAATCTAGCAACAGGTAGTACTTCAGGACAGTTGTCCCGAAGCGGTGCATCCCCTACCATTTTTGCAGTAGGACAGGTCTGCTTCCTGACACCAGCAAGGGGATGCGCGAATGCGGCGGTTGAAGATTCTGTGGATTGTCATGGGCGCGCTGGTAGTCACCAGCCCCTTGCCCCTGTGGCTCTATCACCGCCAAGTTCTTCAGCTCAGTGAAATTAAATTGCAGGATACGGAGCGACTGCAGCAATCGGAGATTACAAGGTCGCTCGCCAACGAGATCCTGCAATTCGAATCCAATCTGCAAGGACAACTCATCAGCCAGCGGCAGATGCTTGCGCTGACTGGCTGGATACAAGACCCAAGCGATCCGGTTCACGCGCCCCAGCTCAGCCGGATGCTGCAGAATTTCGCCGAAAACAATCGCGACATTCTCTACGTAACGGCGGTGGGCAAGGATGCCAAGGGTGAGTCGGCAGGAAGCGTGCGCGCCGACCAGGACCCGTTCGTGGATGCGGCGCTGAAGCGAGCGTTCACGGCCAGCGTTCAGGGGGTGATTTCGGTCAGCGGAGCGTTTGCGCTGGGCTCGAAAAATCGCCCGGCGATCGTGATATCGGTTCCGCTGCAGACATCGGAGGGCGTGTTCACGGGAATGCTCGCGGCGGTCGTTTCGTTGGACCACGTGCTGGAGAGAATCAGAGACGCCAGCGTGCGCGACCGGACGGTGTACGTGGTGGACGGCGATGGCCATGTGGTCGTTCATCCGGATTCCGCAGACATGGTGCCGGGGCGCGACCTCAGCACAAATCCCTTGGTCAATCAGTTCATTCATCTGCCACGCGAATTGCGTTCGACGGAGACGACGCAGTTCTCGCTCGATGAAAAAAATAATCCTGTGGAAATGATCGGTACGTACAGCCCGATTCAGGAGCTTCACTGGGCCGTGATTGCGCAGAGAAGCCTGGGGAAAGCGCGCGTTGACGCGGGCGTGCAGGAGCTCAACGCGCAGGCCACGCGATTCGTTATAGCCGTGACGTTGATTGCGCTGCTCATCGGATACCTTTCCGCGCTCGGAATCACGCGGCCGATTCAAGGTTTGGTGCAATCCACTCGCGCCGTTGCGCGCGCGGAATTTCACCAGAGAGCGGAAGTGAACGGGGCCGCAGAAATCAGCGAGCTTGCTGAAACATTCAACAGCATGGCGGGAGACATCGAGAAATACATCGACCGCCTGCAGCTCGCGGCGAATCAAAACCGCGAGCTGTTCATGGGCTCAATTCGCATGCTAGCGGCGGCCATCGACGAGAAGGATCCATACACGCGCGGTCACTCAGGACGCGTCGCAAAATATTCACTGCTGATAGGGCAGGAACTTGGCCTCGACGCCGAAGCGCTCGACAAGTTGCGCATATCCGCTCTGCTGCACGACGTCGGTAAGATCGGCGTCGACGACCACGTGCTGAAAAAGCCCGGCAAACTGACCGATGAAGAGTTCGAACTAATGAAGCAGCATCCGGTGAAGGGTGCGAACATCATGCGGCCCGTGGCGCAGTTGAGGGACGTGCTGCCCGGCATTGAGCTGCATCATGAGCGGCTGGACGGGCGCGGGTACCCGTATGGACTCGCGGGCGACCAGATTCCGATGATGGCGCGCATCATCGCCGTGGCCGACACGCTGGACGCGATTACCACAAACCGTCCGTATCAATCCGCCATGGATTTGGACTACGCAATGGACCGCATCAAGCAGCTCGCCGGTCCAAAGTTTGATCCTGCGGTGGTGAAGGCGATTGAAAAAGCCGTCGCCACAGGCAAGCTGCGCCTGAGCGCAACGCTCGTCGAAGTCTAGGTCGCTACCAAGTCTTCCTTTCAGCTCTACCGTCGTTAGACGATGTTCCTCTGCTAAAATGAGCGATTGCTTCTGTGGTGCCAAACCTTATGTGCGCCATGTTCGAAAAATCCGGCGGGTCGTTGTTTGAGCGCTTCCGGAAAACCGTTGCGAAAACGCGCACCGAATTCTCGGCGCGCGTCGAGCAGTTGCTCACAGGCAACCGGCCAGTTGACCCGGAACTGCTGGCGAAGCTCGAAGCAGCCCTGCTGACCGCGGATATCGGCGTCGCGACGGCGAAGGAAGTGCTTGCCGCCCTGCGCCGGCAGGTGACGGAGCAAAAGCTGTCCGGTTCGGAACCATTGAAGCAGGCATTGAAGAATGAACTGGTTCGGATTCTAACCGCAGCGTCGTCACCCGAAATAAACGGCAGGGATGGACAGCCGGGCGAGATGCGTGTGATCTTCGTCGTTGGCGTAAATGGGACAGGAAAGACCACGTCCATCGGCAAGCTCGCGAATCGGCTGAAATCAGAAGGGCAGAATGTGATGCTCTGCGCGGCGGATACTTTCCGCGCGGCTGCAATCGAACAACTCGAAGTATGGTCGCGGCGCGCAAACGTAGAAATTACCAAGCAGAAAGCTGGGGCGGACCCGGCCGCTGTGGTATTCGACGGCATCACTGCGGCGCGCGCGAAGGGCGTGGACGCGGTCATCGTGGATACGGCGGGGCGGCTGCATACGAAATCGAACTTGATGGCTGAACTGGAAAAAATGAAGCGCACGGCGGCGAAAATCGTCCCCGGAGCGCCACACGAAATTCTGCTGGTGATGGACGCGACGACGGGCCAAAACGGCCTGACGCAGGCGCGTGAATTCACCGGACGTGTGGGCGTGACCGGAATCCTTCTGACGAAGCTCGACGGAACCGCAAAAGGCGGGATCGTGGTGGCGATTTCACGGGAACTTGGCTTGCCAATTCGATACGTGGGCACGGGCGAGCAAATCGACGACCTGGTTCCCTTCGACGCGCAGACCTATGTCAATTCGCTCTTCGACTAAGCGCGTTCGCAGCGATGCGGCGGATGGCGCATGGATGGCGCGCGCGCTGATGCTGGCGCATCGCGGGATCGCGCTCGCGCATCCGAACCCGATGGTTGGCGCGGTTCTGGTCCGAAATGACCGGATCGTGGGCGACGGATACCACACTTACGAGGGGCGAAAGCACGCGGAAATTGTCGCGCTAGAGGCCGCCGGCGGCGAAGCGCGTGGCGCGACGCTTTACGTGAACCTGGAACCTTGCTGCCACACGAATCGAACCGAACCTTGCACAAAGGCGATCATTGACGCGGGCGTGAAGCGGGTCGTCGTCGCGATGAAGGATCCGAATCCCAAAGTCGCAGGACGGGGGATCCGTGAATTAAGGCAAGCAGGACTGGACGTCAGCGTGGGAGTTCATGAGGCGGAGGCGCGGCGGCTGAACGAATCATTCGCGCGGTGGATTGTGTCCGGCCTGCCATTCGTGACGATGAAATCCGCCCTCACGCTGGACGGCCAAATCGCGTCGCCGGGCGGGACGGTGACGTGGATTACTTCGCTGGAATCGCGGGAAGAGGTCCAGCGGCTGCGGCACGCGAGCGACGCCCTGCTCACCGGGATCGGCACAGTGGTCGCCGACGATCCTCGGATGACCGACCGAACCGGCCTGCCGCGGCGGAAGAGGCTCGTGAGAATCATTGTCGACGCCAAACTGCGATTGCCGGTGAAATCACAAATAGCGCGATCCGCAAAAGAAAAAGACGTGCTTGTATTCACGGCTGCATCCGCGCCCGCGGCAATGCTTCGAGCACTTGAGAATTCTGGCCTTGAAGTCGTACGGATCGGCGCGCACGCGGGACATGTGGATTTGCGCGCGGTAGTCCGCGAACTGGGACGACGGGAAATTCTGAGTGTGATTCTCGAGGCTGGGGGCGCGCTGAATGGGGCAATGCTCGAAGCCGGACTGGTGGACAAAGCGATTCTGTTCTATGCTCCGAAAATTCTTGGCGCGGTGACGGTGCCGGTGGCGAAGCATCGTCCCAAGAGCATCAGCAAAATTCGAGGGCTGCAAGATCTTACGCTGCGGCGATTCGGGCCCGATTTTGCAGTCGAGGGATACTTTCGAGATGTTTACCGGAATCATTGAGCACCTTGGAAAAATCGAATCGCTGAGACGAACCGAGGCCGGAGGCCGATTGCAAATCGGGCTGGCGGAAGCGGCGCGAGTCCGTGAAGATTTGAAAATCGGATCCAGTATCGCGGTGAATGGCTGTTGCCTTACGGCGGTGGAGACTGGCGGCAATTCTTTTTGCGCGGACTTGTCTCCGGAAACTTTGCAACGGACGTCGTTTGCGGATGCGAAAGAGGGCGACGTGGTGAACCTCGAATTGCCGCTTTCGGCGGGTGCTCGGCTGGGAGGCCATTTCGTGCAGGGGCATGTGGACGGAGTCGGTCGCGTGAAGGAGTTTGCGGAGCGGGGAGAAAGCTGGTGGCTCGCGGTGACGATTCCCGCAGAATTGCGGCGATATGTTGCAGAGAAAGGATCGCTCGCCGTGAACGGAATCAGCCTGACGGTCGCGCGCTGGCACGAGGGCGTCGCGGAATTCGCAATCATCCCGCACACGCGGGCGAATACGAATCTCCGAGCGATTCGCGCGGGCGACGCGGTGAACATCGAATGCGACATTCTGGCGAAATACGTCGAGAGCTTGTTGAAAGGCAACCGAAACGCCGTCGCAGGGCGATGGAATATCGAGCAATTGGTCGAAGAGGGATTTTAAGAACGCGAGCGCATTGCGACCTTCAGGATGAGCCAGAAACAAACATATGACATCGCCGTCGTCGGCGCGGGAGTATTCGGCGCGTGGACGGCATATCAACTCGCGCGCGCGGGCGCGAAGACTCTGCTGGTCGATGCGTACGGCGCGGGCAACAGCCGGGCGAGCTCGTCAGGTGAGACGCGAATTATCCGCATGGGATATGGCGCCGACGAAATTTATACACGCTATTCGATGCGCGCGCAGCAGCTCTGGCAAAAATTCTGCGAGGACATTTCTACACGGCTGTTCCTGCGGACGGGCGTGCTCTGGCTCGCGCGCGAAGGCGACCCGATCGCGACGCAAACGCTGGCGACTCTGGCCAAAGTCGGCGTGCCGCACAAAAAGCTCCTGCACGCGGAAATTGAAAAACGATATCCGCAGATATCTTGCGCAGACATCGATTCCGCAATCTACGAACCTGAGAGCGGCATCCTGATGGCACGACGGGCCGTGCAGAAGGTGACGGAGGCATTTCAGACCGCGGGCGGCACATTTCAGATCGCGGAAGTGGAGGCGCCGAAGGGCAAAGGCAGGCTCGATTCGATTTCAACCTGGAGCGGCGAAGCGCTCTCGGCTGGGAGTTACGTTTTCGCTTGCGGGCCGTGGCTGCCGAAAGTTTTTCCTGATGTTCTTGGCAGTAGAATTTTCCCCACGCGGCAGGAGATTTATTTTTTTGGCGTGCCCGCGGGAGATCGAAGTTATTCCAGCGGCAATTTCCCTGCGTGGCTTGACCAGAAAAACTTGCTCTATGGCATTCCGGACGTCGAGGGGCGCGGATTCAAGATCGCAAGCGATCAACATGGGAGCGCCGTTGATCCGGACAAACTGAACCGAATCGCCGGCGAGACGCTGGAACAGGTGCGCAATTATCTTCGGCTGCGATTCCCCGGCTTGCGCGATGCGCCGGTCATAGAAACGCGAGTCTGCCAGTATGAAAACTCCTCGAGCGGAGATTTTCTGATTGATCGGCATCCGGAGCTGCAAAACGTTTGGCTCGTCGGAGGCGGCTCGGGCCACGGATTCAAGCACGGCCCGGCGGTGGGAGAGCACGTCGCCAAGCTGTTGCTCGACGACGCGGAAATTGAGCCAAGGTTTTCGCTCGCGTCGAAACAGACTATGCAGGCGCGCGCCGTGTACTAAATAATTGCGCAAGAGATTGCGCGCATAACGCCGGCGAACGATTAAGGCAGGACCGCAGCTTTGGATTTGTCTCGCGCTCCCTTCCAATAAAGAAACAGCCCGATAAGAATTGTCGCAACCGTGCCTCCAATGAGCTTCACCAAAAACGCGAGCTTGTTTGTCTCTTCGCCGGGCGGAATGAACGAGAGTCCAATTCCCAACAGCATTACAAGGAATCCCAGCGAGCCGGCAATCCATACGCCGAGTTTCCCGCCTGGAATCAGAACGACATGCTCGCCTGACTTGCGGTCCGCGCGATAGGCGAGCTTGATGACCGCTGCATACATGTAGAGGAACGGAATGAAATACAGGATGATCGCCGCGTCGACGACAATCTGATACGCCGTCGTCGCCGTCGCCTGGATTTGCGCGAGCAGGAGCACGAAGCAAGAAAGCGCCGCCTGCACGAGAATCGAAATATACGGCGTCCGCCATTTCGGATGAATTTTACCGAACGCCTTCGGCAGGTACCGATCGATTCCGACGACAAACGGCACGCGTGCGATGCCAGCCACGGTCGAACCGACTCCTCCTGCGTTGCCGACCGTCACGAGCAAGGCAGCGAAGATGCCGAGGAAGCCGAGTTTCACAGCGGCGGACGCGGACGTGATCGCTTGAAACACGCCGCTCAGTGGATCCACTTGCTGGCCGGGAAGCAGCGCGAGGACGGCGACGGTGCCAGCAATGTAGATGAGCGCAACGGCGAGCCCCGCGCCCCAGATGGCGCGCGGCAACGTCCGGCGCGGATCCTTCATTTCGTCGCTCATAGCGGAAACAAGTTCGAGTCCCGTGAACGCGAACGCGATTTGCGGCCAAAAATTCACTGTAGCCATGTTCCAGGTGGGGATCATGTTGGACAGCGTGAAGTGCGTGACCGGTCCGCGCGCGTGCCAGAGCCATGCCCCAATGCACACGAGGATCACGAGAGGAATGTACGTGGCTGCCCCGCCGACGTTTTGCAGCCATTTGCCGATGTTGAGGCCGATGATGTTGAAAAACACCGCGATGGCTAGCAATACGAGCGCGCCGATGACGAGGAATTCTCGATTTTGAGCGAGCCCTGCGTGGCTTTCGCCGCCGATGTACGCGGCCATTGAAGCGCTGGCGAGCAACAAGCCCGGAAAATAGTAGACGGTGTAAATCCAATACGTCCATCCGGCGACGAAGCCGTGAAAATCGCCGAAGGCCTCTTTCGACCAAACGTACAGCCCGCCTTCCTGTGGGAATCGCGTGGAAAGTTCAGTGATGACGAACGCCGTGGGGACGAAAAACAAAATCGCGGCGAGAATCCACAGACTGATGGATGACGTGCCGTTGTGCCCTGCCGCAGCGATCCAGCGCGGGCCAAGAACGGTGACGATGTTGAAGAGAAGGATATCCCAAAAACCGAGGACCTTCCGGAGTTGTTGCTTGGGGTCCTGCGGCGCGGCAGAACTCATCGAAGTTCGCTCACACTCGGACGTCCAACGCGGGGATCAATTCGTCCTGCAGGCGGAAATTGCGGAGGTAGGCGTCCTGCGATTTTTCGAATTCAGCCCACGTGCCAAAAAATGAAATGCGGCCCTCCTGCAGAAATATAATCCGGTCGGCGAGAATGCGCGCCAGATGCGTGTCGTGAGTGACGACGATGGATGTCTTGTGGAATTTCTCCTTCAACTTGAGAATCAGGTTCGCCGTGTGCGACGCCATGATGGGATCCACCATGGTGGTCGGCTCGTCGTATAGAATCGCCTCCGGATCCTGCGCCAGCGCCCGGGCGATGGCGACCGCGCGCTTCGTTCCGGTGCTCAAATCCGCGGGCAGGCGATTCGCGAACTGGCTCACTTCGAGCATTTCGAGCAATTCATTGACGCGGCCGTCAATCGCGTCTCGATCGAAATGGTCCATTGTCTGCAGGGGAAACGCTACGTTTTCGGCCACTGTGAGCGAATCGAACAGCGCTCCGGATTGAAACACCATCGTGACGCGGCGGCGAATCGGCGCGAGCTGTTCTTCGCCAAGATTGGTGATGTCCTCCCCGGCGACGATCACGCGCCCTTGATCCGATTTGAGAAAGCCCATGATGAGCTTGAGCGACACGGATTTTCCCACGCCGCTGCGCCCCATGATGACGGCGGTCTCGCCGCGATCCATGTAAAAGCTGACGTCATTCAGGACGGTCTGGTCGCCGAAAGATTTCCAAACCCCCTGAAATTCGATGTAGTGCTCGCTCACGAAATGGTTCCCTCATCCAGATTCTTGCTCGCGTCCTCGTAGTCCGCCGGCGTGTTGATATTCTTGAATAGCCTGCCGCGCGGGTCAAATCGTTTCCATTCCGCTGGTGCGATAGTTTCGACGGTGAGTTTCGCGAGGCTGTCGGTGATTTTGCGAATGCCTTGGTCGAGCGCATCGGCGAGTTCGGGCTGGATGCGTTTTCGGTACATCGCGCAGAGCGGCTCAAGGCCGCGCTCATTCAACGGAATAATCGCGTCAGCCGGAGAATCCGCGGCGCGCTGGATCAGGTGCGACAGCCATTCGGTCGTCAAGAACGGCAAATCGCATCCGACAATGAGATTCCACGCGCAATTCGAAACGCGGAGCGCCGTGCAAATTCCGCCGAGCGGGCCCGCGTCGCGGCGATCGTCCGCCACCACGCGCAGTCCCAGGCCCGCATAATCCGCCGGCGGCCCGATGATCACCGGCGGCTCTGCTGTGACGTCGAGCAATTGTGCCAGATGCTTCACAAGGGGCTTTCCCGCAAATGGCAGCAGACCCTTCGGGCGCCCCATGCGTGCGCTCTTGCCTCCCGCCAGGATGAATCCGCCGATGGGGCCTCGCTCGGTCATTTTTCCTTCCCCGGCCGCTCGATGCCGAGTTCGCGCAACTTTTCCTGCAAGCTTTGCCGGTGCAGTCCGACGGCCGCCGCTGTGCGGGAGACGTTCCAGCGATGTTCCCCAAGCTTGCGCTTGAGGAAGGCAATCTCGAATCTTCGTTTCGCTTCGCGGAGATCCGTCTCGCCGAGAATTTCGTCCGAAGATGCCGCGGCGCCATTTCCGCGCGAATTCTCGCCGCGACGGACCTCTTCGGGCAAATCCGCGACGTCGATTGTCTTCCCGCTCGAAAGCACCAGGCTGCGCTCCAGCGCGTTCCTCAGCTCGCGCACATTGCCAGGCCAGTCGTAGCGCAGCAGCGCCTCGCCTGCCTCGCGGGTGAGCTGCGCTTGACGGTGATTGCGCGCGCCAAGCTGTCCGAGGAAATCCCCGGCGAGCGCGGGGATGTCTTCCTTGCGCTCCCGCAACGATGGCAATTCGAGCGTCACCACGCGCAAGCGATAGTAGAGATCCTCGCGGAACTTCCCTTCGCCGATTTCCTTTTCCAGATTGCGATGCGTAGCGCTGATCACGCGGACATCCACCGCAATCGTCAGCGTGCCACCCAGGCGCTCGATTGTGCGGCTTTCCAGTGCGCGCAACACCTTTGCCTGCGTCACGGGATTCATGTCGCCGATTTCGTCGAGAAAAAGCGTGCCGCTCGTCGCCAGCTCAAATTTACCCTTTTTCATTTGCGACGCGCCCGTGAACGCGCCCTTCTCGTATCCGAAAAGTTCCGATTCGATCAAGTGCTCCGGCAGAGCCGCGCAATTCACGGCGATGAATGGCTTCCCTGCTCTCGGCGAACGGTCGTGAATTTCCTGCGCGAGCAAGTCCTTGCCCGTGCCGCTCTCGCCGCGGATCAGCACGGTCGCGTCCGAGGCGGCGACGCGCGCGGCAAGATCGAAAACGCGCCGCATTTGCGCGGATGCGCCGCGCATGCGCCCAAATTCGCCGTCGGAGACCAATTGCCGGCGCAGACGCGTATTATCCGCCTCCAGTTCAGCAAGGCGAACTAGGTTTGCGACGCGCTGGCGGAGTTCGGCGACGTCAAATCCCTTCACGATGTAGTCGTTCGCGCCGCTGCGAAGCGCTTCGATTGCCGTTCTTGCCGTGTCGAGTGCGGAGACGATCAGAATCGGACGGCTGAATCCTTCGCTGCGAATCGCGCGGAGAAACGAAAGGCCGTCCTCTCCGGGCAGAACGATATCGAGAAGCGCAAGATCGGGAATCTCCCGAGCAATCGCTTCGCGTGCCGCCTGCGCCGAATCCGCTTCGACGATGCGATAAGTTTCCTCCAGCGCGCGCCGCAAGCCATATCGGATCGCGGGCTCGTCGTCCACTATGAGGATCGTCTTCATGCCGGCACTTCCTTTTTCCCGGCTGCGAATCTCGTTTTACTCGCTGGCACTGAAATTATGAATCTCGTGCCGCGGCCATTCTTCGCGGGACTCTCGCAGCGAATTTCGCCGTTCATTTCCGACACGCGGCGCGAGACTATAGCCAAGCCGAGGCCTGTTCCGCTGGCCTTCGTAGTGAAGAATGGCTGGAAGATGCGATTGCGGAGATCTGCGGATACGCCGGGCCCTTCGTCCGATATTTCGACGGTCGCTGTCGAGTCCGAGCCCTCAATCGCAATGGCAACTCGGCCTCCCGTCGGCTGTGCCTCAATCGCATTCACGACCAGATTTGAGATCACGTCCCGCCACGCTTCATCAACGCCTTGCACCACGATTCTGGCAGCGTTCGATTGGAATTGCAGCCGAACGCCCCGCCTCTCGGCCTCATGGCGCAAAAGGCCGGCCATCTGCTCCGTGAGTGACACTACGTCGAGGTTCCCCGCGCTCTCGCCGGGACGGACGCTCGGCTTTGCAAACTGAAGAAGTTGCGTCAGTTTTTTCGACAGCCGGTCGATTTCCTGCACGACGATTTCGCAATCTTGCCGGACGCGGGACGTGAGCCCTCGATCTTCGAGAAGCACCTGCACGACGGTCTTCATCGAACCAAGCGGATTGCGAAGATTGTGCGAAATGCTCGCGGCCATCTGGCCGACCAGCGCCAGCCTTTCGCGTTCTGCGAGTTCGCGCTCAAGACTGATTTTTTCCTGGATGAGCTGGCAGTGACGCACAAGCGTCGGAATCTGCTCGGCGAGAAATTCGAGCGCCACAGATGCTTCCCCGACAATTACCGCGCCCGTCGTACAGGCCTCCAACAGTCCAAATTCGGCGTTGGCATTGTTTTTCAGCGGCAACTGCGCACTATGCCCAAGACCTCCCGGTGAACGCAACGGCACCAAATTCGGCAGCGCGGGTATCGAGATTCGAACGACTGCCAGACCCAATTCATCGCGGATAAGCTGTTCGGCTCGCGAAATGAATCGTGCCAGTTCGCCGCTCTGCGCCTCCGCTTGCAATTGCGCAACAAGCTTTTTCGTGCGATCCATCCGCTCCTGGAACGAACGGTATAGCGTATGGCCGATTACGCGTTCGAGAGGCTCGAAGGTGAAGACCAGAAGAAAGAGCAGGATTGCGGCTGTCGCCTCCGGCGGCAGGACGGCCTCGAACCAGCCCGAAAGCCGACGGACAAGCGCAAGGTAAAGCAGCGCGAGAAATGCAGCCGAGACCGCATAGATTAGATTTCGCTGCATCCCGATTTGCAGGAAATTCCGTCGAACGACGAAGTAGCCGAGAATCGCGCCGGGCGCGAGGCCCAGGAACAGTAGGATTCTCACGGCGATCGAAAATCCATGTGGGTCGAGTGGCAGGCCGAGGCCGTAAGCCGCAAGCGCAAGAATCGCCAGCACGCCAAGCGTCGCCGCGAGATATCGGTGAATTTTCCCGAAATCAACCGATGAATCCCCGCGCGCCCCTCGAATTTCCATCACTGCCGCAGTGAGCAGGGCTAATCCGAGCCAAACGCCGAAGAATTGCGCGCTGTGGCTCGTTGTCCACAGAAATTGGAGATTTGACCTGGCAACCAGCAGCGGAAAGATTCTGAGTCCGAAATACGCCAGTGGCAGATAGAAAGCGCCGACGAGGAGTTTCGAAACTATCGGAATGACGCGATCAGGGGCGAGAGTCGCGTCAAACTCGACTTCGCTATGCAGGAGGAGTCCCGGGAGCAGTCCCAGCCCAAGCAGGACCAGTGCGTTCGCGAAGACCGAGGTGGCCGCGGGTGGCGTGCCGTAATGAATCCCAGCGTTCACGGCGAGCAGAGCGCCCGCGTAAAAAAAGAATAGCGCCAGGATGAGGAAAAACAGAACGCGCTCGAAGCGCCGCGGCCGGCGGTGGCCGACAATCAGCGCCAGCAAGAACAAGTGGAGAAGCGCTCCCGCAGTCAGGCCAATCAGTCGCGCGTAAAGTGATAGCCCCATTCGAAGTTACCGGATTCTAATCACCTCCGAGAAACAACTCAAGAACCAAGTGCCGGAAAAACCGGACATACCGTAACATATTGATAACAATGACTTTATTTCATTCAACTTAATCATCCGCGGAATCTGGTTTTGCTGTGTTTATGCTTGACAGGCGTTGAATTCCTGCTATATTAGCACTCGTCGTCGAGGAGTGCTAATCCCTTCCAAGATCCATCGACGGCAATCTTGAACCCCGCCATGGCGGGTAAGTCCTCAACCGGAGGTTACGAAACATGGCAGTGAACATTACTCCGCTGCACGACCGTGTCCTCGTGAAGCGGCTAGAAGAGAAGGAGGTCGTTAAGGGCGGCATCATCATCCCCGACACGGCCAAAGAAAAGCCCCAGGAGGGCGAAGTTGTCGCCGTTGGCGCCGGACGTCTGGAAAAGGGAGAGCGCATCCCCTTGGACGTGAAAGCTGGTGACCGCATCCTCTTCGGGAAATACAGCGGAAACGAAATCAAAATTGACGACCAGGAGTATCTGATTCTCAAGGAAGACGAGATCCTGGCCAAACTCAGCGGAGCCGCCAAAGCGGCCTCCGGCAAGCGGTAAATCCCCGCGGAGCAATCCGCAGGGAAACTCTTTCGAGAAATTGAGGAGGTTAAGGTCTCATGGCAAAGCAAATTGTGACTGGTGAGAATTCGCGCCAGTCGATTCTGCGCGGCGTCAACATTCTGGCCGATGCGGTGAAGATCACCCTCGGGCCGAAGGGCCGCAACGCGGTAATCGAGAAGAAATTCGGCGCGCCCGTCATCACCAAGGACGGCGTGACCGTGGCGAAGGAAATCGAGCTGCCCGACGGTCTCGAGAACATGGGCGCGCAGATGGTCCGAGAAGTCGCCTCCAAGACGTCCGACGTCGCCGGCGACGGCACCACGACGGCCACCGTGCTGGCTCAGGCCATCTTCCGCGAGGGCGTGAAGACGGTCGCGGCCGGCGCAAGCCCGATGGCGCTCAAGCGCGGCATCGAGCGGGCTGTCGAAGTCGCGGTGGACGAAATCAAAAAGCTCCACAAGGATGTCAAGGGCGACATGATCGGGCAAGTTGGCACGATCAGCGCCAACAACGACAAGCAAATCGGCAGCATCATCGCCGAAGCGATGAAGAAGGTCGGCAAGGACGGCGTCATCACGGTCGAAGAGTCCAAGACGATGGAGACCACTCTCGAAGTCGTCGAAGGAATGCAGTTTGACCGCGGCTACCTTTCGCCCTACTTCGTCACGGACCCGGAGCGCATGGAGTGCGCGCTTGAGGACGTCCGCATCCTCATCCACGAGAAGAAGATCAGCTCGATGAAGGACCTGCTTCCCCTGCTCGAGCAGATCGCCAAGATGGGCAAGCCGCTCCTCGTCATCGCCGAGGACGTCGAAGGCGAAGCGCTCGCCACACTCGTGGTCAATAAGCTGCGGGGCACGCTGCAGTGCGCCGCGGTGAAGGCGCCCGGTTTCGGCGATCGTCGCAAGGCCATGCTCGAAGACATCGCAACCCTCACGGGCGGCCGCGCCATCACGGAAGATCTCGGCATCAAGCTCGAGAACGTGAAGGTCGAGGATCTCGGCCGCGCCAAGAAAGTCACCATCGACAAGGACAACACCACCATTGTCGAAGGCGCCGGCAAGACCGGTGAAATCGAAGGCCGCGTCAAGCAGATCCGCACGCAGATCGACGAAACCACGTCGGACTACGACAAGGAAAAGCTGCAAGAGCGCCTCGCGAAACTCGTTGGCGGCGTTGCCGTCATCAAGGTGGGCGCGGCGACCGAGACAGAGCTGAAGGAGAAGAAGGCTCGTGTCGAGGACGCCATGCACGCCACTCGCGCTGCTGTCGAGGAAGGCATCGTCCCCGGCGGCGGAACGGCGCTGCTTCGCTGCGTCGGCGCTCTTGAGAAGATCAAGGCGGAAGGCGACGAGGCCATCGGCGTCAATATCGTGAAGCGCGCCCTCGAAGAGCCGGCCCGCCAGATTGCCCATAACGCCGGGCACGAAGGCGCGGTCATCGTCGGTCGCATTCGCGATTCGAAGGACGAGAACTTCGGCTTCAACGCGGATACGGCGGAATTTGCCGACCTCGTCAAGGCCGGCGTCATCGACCCGGCCAAGGTCACGCGCCTGGCGCTGCAGAACGCGGCTTCCATCGCGGCCCTGATGCTCACCACG
Source organism: Candidatus Acidiferrales bacterium (assembly GCA_035280405.1). Lineage (GTDB taxonomy): Bacteria > Acidobacteriota > Terriglobia > Acidiferrales > UBA7541 > DAHUXN01. The sequence goes on from DATEFX010000024.1 coordinate 32,246, forward strand.
GAAGCTCTCGTGGCCGACATCAAGGAAAAGGAAGAAAAGGCCGCGGGTGCAGGTCCGGGCCCGGGCGGCATGGGCGGCGGGATGTACTAATCCCCGGCCACGCTACAACGAATCCGAACCGAAGGGCGCGTCGAGACGTTCGATGCGCCCTTTCTCTTTCCGAACGCGCGCCTCGGCCGAAGCAAAACGGCTCCTTGTCCCCCTCGCTCTCATCCGGTATATTGTGGTGCTCGCCGGCTCGGGAATGCGGTCACGAGGTGCCTCAGAATGCCAGGATTGCTTAGAAAACTCCTGCCTCACGAGGAAGGGTTCCACGACATGTTCGTGGGCCTCGCGGAGAACGTCTCGCTGGCGGCCAAAGCCATGGTCGCCATGCTCGAGGATTTTTCTAACCCCACCGCGGCGGCCGAGAAAATCAAGGACCTCGAACACGCCAACGACACCATCACGCATAACCTGATCAAGAAGCTCAATCAGACCTTCATTACCCCCTTCGACCGAGAGGACATCCACGAACTCGCCAGCAAGATCGACGACGTCCTCGATCTTACGGACGCCGCCGCCAGCCGCCTGGTGACGTACCGCATCGAAAAAATCCGCCCGGGCGTCGTGGACCTCGCTCGCGCCTTGAAAGAAGCCACCGACGAGCTCGTGGCCGCCGTGAAAGTGCTCGAAAAGCGCGACCACGTTCTCGACCATTGCATCGAGATCAACCGCCTCGAAAACGAAGCCGACCGCCTCTGCCGGAATCTGATCGCCAATCTCTTCGAACAGGAAAAGGACCCGGTCCAAATCATCAAGTGGAAGGAAATCATCGAAGTCCTGGAAATCGCCGCGGACAAGTGCGAAGACGTCGCCAACGTCATCGAAACCATCACGCTGAAGAGCGCATGAACGCGCCCATTGCCTTCCGCTCGTTGCGGTATCGCGCGCCAATTCTGCGCTTTCGAGTGGAGCGCCGGACTTGAACAGTTTTCACCTGCTCCTCGTCATCGTCTTCATCTCGCTCGCGTTTGATTTCACCAATGGCTGGCACGACGCCGCCAGTTCCATCGCTACGGTTGTTTCCACGCGCGTCCTTCGCCCGCTCTGGGCTGTCGTCTGGGCCGCGTTCTGGAATTTCGTCGCGCCATTCGTGTTCGGCACCGCCGTCGCGAAAACGATGGGCAGCGGTCTCGTGGACCTTCACCTCGTCAATCAGCACGTTCTTCTCGCCGGGCTGCTCGGCGCCATCATCTGGAATTACGCCACGATCATGCTGGGCATTCCCTGCAGTTCTTCGCATGCGTTGATGGGCGGCTACGGCGGCGCGGCCGTGGCCGCAGCGGGGTTTCGCGCCATCGTTTGGTCTGGCTGGACGAAGCCCGTCATTTTCATTTTTGTCGCGCCAGTCGTCGGACTGGTTGCCGGCCTTTTCGTCACCATCCTCACCAGCTGGATTGTTCGCCGGCAATCGCCCAGCCGCGTGGACCGCTGGTTTCGCCGACTGCAGCTTCTCTCGGCGGCAGCGTTCAGCTTCAGTCATGGCACCAACGACGCGCAGAAAAGCATGGGAATCATCACGGCCGCGCTCGTGACCAGCGGGATGCTCTCCAGCTACGCGGTCCCAGACTGGGTGATCATTTGCTGCGCGCTGGCGATGGCGGGCGGAACGATGGCCGGCGGATGGCGCGTCGTAAAAACGATGGGCCAGAAAATCACGAAGCTCCAGCCGTTCACGGGCTTCGCGGCGGAGACTTCAGCGACGATCACGCTCCTCGGCACTGCCGCCGCAGGCATTCCCGTCAGTTCAACTCACGTCATTACCGGCGCGATCTCCGGCGTGGGTGCGTCCAACCGCCTGACGGCCGTCCGCTGGGGTGTGACGCGCCGCATCGTCTGGGCCTGGATACTCACGATTCCCGGCGCCGGGATTATGGGCGTGGTCTTTTATCACGTCTTCTTGCATCTGATACACTAGAGTCAATTCTTTGGGAGCAGGTGACCGCATTGGCCGAACCGAAATCACCATTCGCAACGGTCGAGGAAGCCCTCGACGAAATCCGCCAGGGCCGCATGATTGTCCTCGTGGACGATGAAGACCGCGAAAACGAGGGCGACCTCACGATGGCCGCCGAAAAAATCACTCCGGAAGCCGTGAATTTCATGGCTCGCGAAGGCCGCGGCCTGATTTGCCTGGCGCTTTCCGAAGAGCGCTGCGATGCCCTGAATCTGGTCGCGATGACGCAGCGCAATACGTCTGCCTTCGGCACGCCCTTCTGCGAATCCATCGATGCCCGCCGCGGCACCACCACTGGCATCAGCGCCTCCGATCGCGCCACCACGATTCTCACCGCGATCGATCCCGACGCGCATCCGGAAGACCTCGCACGCCCGGGCCACATTTTTCCCCTGCGCGCGAAGCGCGGCGGCGTGATGGTCCGCGCGGGCCAGACCGAGGCGTCCGTCGATCTCGCTCGCATCGCGGGCCTCGATCCCGCCGGCGTGATTTGCGAAATCATGAACGACGATGGCACGATGGCCCGCGTCCCGCAGCTCACTGAATTTTGCAGGCGCCACAATCTGAAGCTTTTGACGATTGCCGAGCTGATCCGCTATCGCATGCAGCATGAGCGTTACGTGAAGCGCATCGCGGAAACGACCCTCGCCACGCGCTTCGGCGATTTCCGCATGCTCGCCTATTCCACCGAGTCCGACAATGAGCTCCACGTCGCCCTCGTTCGCGGCGAGCTCAGCGGCTCGCAGCCGCCCCTCGTTCGCGTGCACTCGCATTGCCTGACCGGCGACGTTTTCGGCGCGCTCGCCTGCGACTGCCGCGAAATCATCGACCGCTCCCTGGAAGCCATCGCCGCCGAAAATCGTGGCGTCTTCGTCTACCTGCACCATCGCGGCCGCGGCTTTCGCGTCAACTCGCCCGTCGAAGAAGCAGACGACGCGCTCCCTCGCATCCAGTTCCACACGCGCGCGGAAATCGACAAGGACCTTGGCCGCCAGCGCTTCGTGCAGCGCGAGAGCGGCATCGGCGCGCAAATCCTCATCGACCTCGGCCTGCGCCGCATTCGCGTCCTCACCAACCATCCGCGCAAGGTCGTCGCCCTCGAAGGCTATGGTCTCGAAATCGCCGAGCAGGCCCCGCTTCATCTGAAGTCCTCAAAGGCTTCACATCAGGCGCTTTAGCGTCCGCAAATCCGTAAATTTGGCGCTAGTTCCAGGCGTCTCCTCCCCTATCGGCCCAAAATCTCCCCTTTTTGCGCGTCGGCAGCGTCAAAATCTGCTCAATTTTCGGGGTGTGACAAAAATTTACCTTGGACGATTTTTCTCTACATGAAAAAGGACTTGACAAATTTTTGGAGGGCGCGTATAATTTTTTACTATAAACTCAGTTCGTGTGCCTCAGGATGCGTTCGCTCGGGTTTTTCAATTCCCCGGAATCTAATATCTAAAGTTTCTGCGCCGGTGCGGGCTTTGCCGCCTTCGCTGGCCTCACCGTCACGTAGGGCCGCAGCTTTTCCAGCCTCGCCTTCGTGATCCGCGGAACGGCGAGCAAGTCTTCCACCTTGCGAAGCGGCCCGCTCTTTTCGCGGAACGCGACAATCCGCTGCGCGGTCACAGGCCCGACTCCCGGTAACTCTTCGAGCTGTTCCACCGTCGCCGTGTTCAAATCAATCGGATGCGCCGGCGGCTTTTTCTTGTGCGCCGGAGCGCCGGCGAGGCTCGCGCACAAAAGGATCGACGCAAATCCAATGGCCGCGATGCCGAATCTTCGCGTTTTGGCGAGATCGGTGAGCATCATATCCGGTTTCCCTGCGCATCCCAGGCCATCACTTGGCCAAAGAGCGCGGCTTGCGATTCGATCTGCTCACGATCGCCCACCACCACAATCCGCGCGTTCGCCGAATCGAAATACTTCCGCGCGGCCGCAAGAATATCCGCCGCCGTCAGGCTGCGGATCTTTTCGCGGTAGGATTCCAGGTAGTCGTCCGACAGACGGTCAAGATACACGGTAGAAAGCTGCCCCAGGATCCCATCGGTCGTGGCGATCCCGAGCGAGAAGACGCCGCTCAAGTAATTTCGTGCGTCGGCCAGTTCGCCTTCGCTGACCGGTAGAGAACGGATGCGGTCCAGCTCGTAGAAAATTTCAGTCAGCGTTGCGGCTACCACTTCATTTCGCACCGCCGCGTGCACGCTGAAGTACCCGTGTTCCCGCAGTGGATACATCGTGCTCCGCGGGCTGTACGTGTAGCCTTTCTGCTCGCGAATATTCGTCACCAGCCGCGAATTGAACGCGCCGCCGAATAGCGCGTTGGCCAGCACGGCGCGATGCCAGTCCGGGCTCTTCCGGTTGATCGCCAGGTTGCCGAGCAGAATATCCGTCTGCACGGTGCCGGGCAAATGCACCAGATTCACCGTCCGCCCATGAGCGGCCGGCGGCTGCGCGCCCTTTAGCGCCGCAGCCTGGCCCGCGTTCCACGCCCCAAAGATTTTCTCGATGGCTTCCATCATGCGCTCGCTCGCAAAATCGCCCACGGCGAGCAGCAACGCATTCGAGGGAACATAATTCTCACTGTAATACGCCGCAAGGTCTTCGCGGCGGTACGCCGCCACCTGCGCCTCGTTCGGCGCGACAATCGCGTACGGATGCTCGCCAAACAGCGTCCGCCGGAAACGCTCGCCGGCGAGAAATCCCGGCGTCGTGCGCTCGATTCGCAGCTCCTCAAGCTTCTGCCGCCTCTCGCGCTCGAACTCCCCGGCCGGAAACGTCGCGTTTCGCGCGAGGTCCGAGGCCATCCCGAGTATGCGCTCGCTGAATTCCGCGAGACCCGAGATGGAGATCGCGCTGTTGTCCGCGCCTGCGCTCGTGCCCAGCGTCGCGCCCATGCCGCGCAAGTCTTCTTCGATTTGCCGGCTCGTGCGCGTTTTCGTTCCCGTGCGGACCACCCGCGCGGTCAACTCCGCCATGTCCGGTGAACGGTGCGCCACCAGCGCGTTCCCCGAGCGGAAGAAGAGCTCCACGCTGACTCTCGGAAAATTATGCTGCTCCGCGAGAACCACCTGCATCCCATTCGGCAGCGTTTTCGCCGTCCGCCGCGGCCATTCGATGGCGTGCTCTGAGCCCAGCGCGGGCGCGGCGGAACTCGCGTCGCCGCGTGAAACGGTTTCGGGAACTGTCGCGCTCATCGGGCATTGCCTCCATGGGAGCCACTTCCCGCGGGCCGCCGAATCACGATCGAACGTTTGTCCCGCGTCAGATATTTCTGCGCCGCTGCCTGCACCTCCGCGGGACTGATCTCGAGAAAATCTTTCAGCACCGTGTTGATTCGCCGCGGAGCTCCATCGAACAGCGCGAAGCACGCCAGCGCGTGCATCAATCCGAATCGCGGCACCGGCCCGCCCTCAAGCATCGAAAAATAATCGGACCGGAATTTCACCTTGAGCTGTTCAATCTCGTCGGAGTCGAGGGCCTTTTCCCGCACTGCCGCGATAATTTCATCGAAAGCGGCGATTGTCGCATCGGAGGAAAACTCTGGCTTGTGGAAAATGCTCGTCACCATCTGCGTCGGCCCGTTGTAGTCGAAAAGGCTGCCGACCGAATAATGAATGCCGCCCGAGACGTCCACCGCGATTTGTTTTTCAAGCACCAGCGTGCGAAACATGCGCCCGGCGCGCCCGCCGTGCAGTGCCGCGTCCAGTATCGCCGCGGCATACCAGTCGCGGTTGCCGCGGTCCGGCGCGCGATAACCGATTGCGAGCGCCGGCAATTGCCCGAATTTTTCTTCCACTTCGCCTCGCCGCTCTTCCCGCTGCGGCGGCTCGCTCGTATCCGCCTTCGGCGGCGCGGGAGGCGACGGAATCTCCTCGAAATATCGTTTCGCCAGCGAAAATGCCAGCTTCGCGTCCACGTCGCCCAGCATCAGCAGGACGGCGTTGTTCGGCGCGTAGTACGTGTGAAAGAAAGTCCGCACGTCTTCGAGCGTCGCCGCGTCCAGATCGCTGAAGTCGCCGTAAAAATTGTGCGCGTTCGGCCAGTTGCGGAATGCGATCGGCGGCAAATCCAGCCACGGAAAGCTCCCGTACGGCTGATTCAGCACGTTGACGCGCACCTCCTCTTTCACCACGTCGCGCTGGTTGCGCAGATTTTCTTCGTCCACTTTCAGCCCGCGCATGCGGTCGGCTTCCAGCCACAGCACGCGCTCCAGCGCGTTCGACGGCATGCTTTCGTAATAATTCGTGAAGTCATAGGAAGTCGAACCGTTCAGCACCCCGCCGGAGGAATTGATCAGCCGGATGTGTTCCATTTTTCCGGCGTGCTCCGAGCCCTGAAACATCATGTGCTCGAACAGGTGCGCGAATCCGCTGCGCCCGCGCGGCTCCAGCCGGAATCCAATGTTGTAATACACGCCAACCGTCGCGAACGGCGCGGAATGATCCGGAGAAACGACCACGCGCAGTCCGTTCGCGAGCGTCGTATCCTCCACCGGAATTTGTAATGTCGACAATTTCCCTCCTCAATGTTTGGACAAGACTCGGTTGATCAGCCGCAGCGTGCGTTCCGGGTGCGAATCAAGTACGCGCGCCGAAAGCCGCGCCAGCGCCGCATACGCCTGCACGTATTCCGTCGGCCATTTCGAAAGCGCCTGGCGATGGCGCGCGACCGTCGAAAAATCGCCGCGCGAAATCGGCCCCGTCCATGCTTCTCGCGCTCCGAAGCGTTCGAAATTCATCAGCATCTGCCGGATGAGCGGCAGCAAAGCTGCTTTCGCCCGGCGCCGCGAGAATCCCGCGCGCATCACCAATCGCACAGCCGCCTCCACCAGAGCGAGGCCATGTCCTGCGACCAGCGCGCCCGCGGCATGGTAGACGGGCTTTGCGCCGCCATGAATCGGCACCGCAAACGCGCCGAGCCGTCTCGCGATTCTTCGCGCCACGCGCTGCGCGCTCTTGTCGCCTTCAATCGCAAACACGATCCTCTCGAGCGGCGGCGCGCTCCGTCCCGCGAACGTTTGCATCGGATGCATCGAGCCCGTCGCCGCGCCCCAGCGCGCCAGCGGACTCAGCGCGGAAGAATCGAGTGCGCCGCTCGTGTGCATCACGATTTTTCCGCGCCATTCTTCCCGACCGGCTGCAGCGAGCTGTTTCGCCACGGCCGCGATTTGAACATCCGGCGCCGCGATGAGGATCACATCGGCGTCGAGAAGTTGCCGCCCTATTTTGCACTGTGCGCGTCCTTCGCCGATCGTGCGCACCGCGCTTCGCGCCGTGCCCATGGACCGCGTCACCACCGCGCCGATTTTCCAGTTGAGCTGCCGGAGTCGCAGCCCCAGCGCTTTCCCCACTCGCCCCGCCCCGACAATCGCGACCGTGTGCCGCATGCCGCGTGATAGGATATCGTGTTCGTTTGCGCGGCGCTTCGGAAAAATCTCAATTGCACACCTTTGCCACGGTTCTTTTCGCGCTCGTCGCCGGCCTTTGGATCTTCGCGGGAATTGCGGCGGGCCGCGGCATGTCGCGCCTCCCGCGGCTCTCGGCCTCGCCCCCGGCCGCCGGCGCGAATCTGCCGCGCATTTCGATTCTCTTCGCCGCGCGCGACGAAGCCGAAAAACTTCCCGCCGCTGTCGCTTCCCTGCTCGCGCTTGACTATCCGAATCTCGAAATTGTTGCCGCGAACGACCGCTCAACCGACTCCACGCCGCAACTTCTCGACGACTTTGCGCGCCGCGACCCGCGCCTCCGTGTCATCCACATCTCGGAGCTGCCGCAAGGCTGGCTCGGCAAGCCGCACGCACTCGAAGTTGCGTATCGGGCCTCGTCCGGCGAGTGGCTCGTTTTCACCGACGCCGACGTCCGCTTCGCCCCCGAATTGCTTCGTCGCTCTTTCGCAGTCGCGCAGGAGCAGCGCCTGGATCACCTGACGCTCCTCTCTGCGCTCGACCTTCGCGGCTTCTGGGAACCGGTTGCGGTCGGCTATCTCGGAATCTGCTTCGCGCTCGGCGCGCGCCCGTGGCAGACGAATGACCCAAAATCGAAAACGTACATGGGCGTCGGCGCTTTCCAATTGATCCGCCGCTCGGCTTACGAAGCGATCGGCACGCATCGCCGCCTCGCCATGGAAGTCCTCGACGACATGAAGCTCGGAAAATTGGTGAAGCAGCACGGCTTCCGCTCCGGCGTCGCCCCCAGCGACTCGCTTCTCGATATCCGCTGGCAGGAGGGCATCGGCAACGTCATCAGAGGCATGACGAAAAACATGTTCGCCGGATTCGAATTCAAGGTGCCGGCGGTCCTCGTCAGCGTGCTCGCGATTTTCTGCATCAGTGTCTTGCCGTTTGTCGGACTTTTTGCCGCGGCCGGCGCGGCATGGATCGCCGCCGCGATCGCTTCAGCCGCCGCCGTCGTATTCGAAGCGGGGATGATGCCTCTCGCCCGCGCCTCGCGCTGGTTTGGACTCACGCATCCGCTCGGCGCGCTTATCGTGATTTACATCATTCTGCGATCGATGGTTGTCACGCTCGCGCGTGGCGGCGTCGTCTGGCGCGGCACGTTTTATCCCATCGAAGAATTGAAGCGCGGCATGGTGTAGGTCGCGCGACTACTTCTTGCGGGCTTTCGCCACTGCCCCCGAAGTAGCGGAAGACGCAGTCCCAGCCGCTGTCTGCGCGCTCTCTTCTGGCTTGGATTTCTCGCTTGCGGCCGCCGGATCAAAAAGCGCCCCCAGATCGCGCTGCTTCAGCGCGCGAACCCGGTCGCGGATTTGCGCCGCGCGTTCGAATTCGAATTTCTTCGCCGCTTCGCGCATCTGCGTCTCGAGCTGCGCAATCGCCGCGAGCATCTGCTCCTCGTTCTGGATCTCGCCGATTTCCGCGTTCTCCATGGGCACGGTCAGATAGTCCGCCTCGACGATGGCTGCCAGTTGCATGTCCACTGACTTCGAGATCGATTGCGGCGTGATGTTGTGCTCGCGGTTGTACGCAGTCTGCTTCGCGCGCCGGCGGCTGGTTTCTCCGATCGCCCGCCGCATCGAATCGGTCATCACGTCGGCATAAAGGATCGCGCGCGCCTCCAGGTGCCTCGCGCAGCGCCCGATTGTCTGAATCAGCGACGTCGCGCTGCGCAGGTAGCCTTCCTTGTCCGCGTCCAGAATCGCCACCAGCGACACTTCCGGCAGATCGAGTCCTTCGCGCAGCAAATTGATTCCGATGAGCACGTCGAATTCGCCTCGCCGCAAATCGCGCAGGATCCGCACGCGCTCCAGCGTCTCGATTTCCGAGTGCAAGTACCGGCAGCGCACGCCCACCTCGCCGAAATATTCGGCCAGGTCCTCCGCCATGCGCTTCGTCAGCGTCGTGACGAGCACGCGCTCGCCGCGCTCCGCTCGCACCCGAATTTCTTCGAGCAGGTCGTCCACTTGGCCCTTGATGGGCCGGACTTCCACCTCTGGGTCCACCAGCCCCGTCGGCCGGATCACTTGCTCCGCCACCACGCCTCCCGACTTCGTCAGCTCGTAGGGCCCGGGCGTCGCGGAGACGTAAATCGCCTGATTCACGCGGTGCTCGAATTCCTCGAATGTCAGCGGCCGGTTGTCGAGCGCCGAGGGCAGCCGGAATCCGTAATCCACCAGCGTCTGCTTCCGCGAACGGTCGCCGTGATACATCGCGTGAAGCTGCGGCACGGTTTGGTGCGATTCATCCACGATGAGCAGGAAATCATTCGGCACGTAATCGAGCAGCGTCGGCGGCGCCTCGCCGGGCAGCCGGCCGGACAAGTGCCGCGAATAATTCTCGATGCCGTGGCAATACCCAATCGTGCGGATCATTTCGATGTCGAATCGCGTGCGCTGCTCGATCCGCTGCGCCTCCACGATTTTTCCTTGCCGCTCCAGTTCGCCGCGCCACCATTCGAGTTCTTCGAGGATGCTCTCGATGGCGCGCTCTTTCTGCTCGGCCGGCAGGACGTAGTGCGTTTTCGGGTAAATCGGCAGCCGCGAAATTTCCTCGCCCGTGTTGCGAATTTCGCCCGTCAGTGGGTCGATTCTCCGGATCGCTTCGATATCGCTGCCCCACAATTCGACGCGCACCGCCAGGTCATCGTACGGAGGATGAATTTCAATCGTGTCGCCGCGGACGCGAAACGTCCCGCGCCGCAGGTCCTCTCCGCGCTCGTACTGGATTTCCACCAGCTTCCGCAGAATCGCCTCGCGCGAAGTGGACTGCCCCTTTTCGAGCATCACCATCATTCCGTAATACGCGTCGGGCGAACCGAGCCCGTATATGCACGACACCGAGGCTACGATGACCACGTCGCGCCTCTCGAATAGCGATCGCGTCGCGCTCATCCGCAGCTTGTCGAGCTCGTCGTTGATCGTCGCTTCCTTTTCAATGAACGTGTCCGAGGACGGCAAATATGCTTCCGGCTGGTAATAATCGTAGTAGCTGACGAAATACTCGGCCGCGTTTCGCGGGAAAAACGCGCGGAATTCGTGAAACAGCTGCGCCGCCAGCGTCTTATTGTGCGCCAGCACCAGCGCCGGCCGGTTCACCGCCTCGATCACCTTCGCGATCGTAAACGTCTTGCCCGAACCAGTGACGCCCAGCAGCACCTGATGCTTGTCTCCGTCGCGCACGCCATTCGTGAGCTGCCCAATCGCTTCCGGCTGGTCGCCGCGCGGCTGATAATCGCTGAAGAGCTTGAAATCCATTCGCTGACCTCACTGACGTCTTCCACGCGCCAGTTTGAAACTTTCATTTTAACCGATTCGGCGAGGCGTTACGCGCCTTGCTCGCGTCTGCAGTCGTGGCCTCCGGCAGCAGTGTAATCTCCGCCTCGCTCTGCGTGTCGCCGGTATAGCGCACATGATTCCCCGTGGCAGCCGCTGTAATCGTGACGTCCATGTGCGTGGTGCCGCTCTGCGTCACGCTCATCACCATCCCCGTGCGCAGCGAAATCGCCGTCAGCGTCTCGCCCGTGCTTTTCCATTCGCCGGCGGTGCGGAGCCCGTTCTTCTTGTAGGCGTCCGGCGTGCGATCGTCGCCCTTGCTCTGGCTTGTTTCGACGCGCGTCACAATGATCGCGCATTCCTGCGGCACCGGAGAGGAAGGAGTAGGATTTGGTGCGCCGGCATTTGAATCCAGTTTCGCTCCAGGCACGGCACACGGCTCATCGCTCTGATACGTGGATCTCGAATGCCAGACGACTCCATCGAGCGGCGCGCCCGCCACCATCTGCGACGACGACCACTTTTCGCCAATCGCAATTCCCTTCCGCGGCACGGAAGCGCCGAGAGTGATTTGGCTCAGCCATTGATTCACTTCCGCGGCGCGCGCCGGGTCCGCGATGATGTCTTCGAGGCCTTTGACGTTCGTGATTTTGCCGTCCGGATTCACCGTGAACTCGATCGATCGCCCCTGCAGTTTCTCGTATTGCTTCTCGAGCGCCTCCGCGTCCGGATCGTACGAATTGCTTTTGCTGCTTGCCGCGACGCTTTCGTACGTCGCGCGCATTCGCACGGTCCCGTCTTTCCCCTGGGCGGCGGAAAGCACGTCGAGTCGAAGAACCACGCTGATCGAATTCGCAAATTGCGTCGCGCCCTCGGGATCGACAATTGGCCCGTTTGCCTGCGCGGTCGTTTTCATCCGCAATTGGATGCTGTAGCGCAGCACTTGCCCCGCGGAATACTGCGGTATCAATTGGACCCGCTGTTTGGAATTGGATTGATTTGCAATGGCGCGCGGGGCTGTACACAAATACAAGCCGAGCAGTAGTGCCGTCCGGATTCGAAACAGCGATACAGCGCGCGACGCCATTTTGTGACGCTAGCACAGCGTTTTACGGCGCGCAATTCCTCTACTTCGGTGCTTTGCGGCTCGCGGCTTGCATGACGATCGGAGTCTTTAGCGTTCCTGTCAGATGAAATGTCGCGGGAGGGTCGGCGGACGAATCCGAAGACTTCTTGACATTCTCAGAGGGCACAGCTCGGACTTCCAGATTCATCCGACGCTGATAGTCAACATTGCCCTTGGCCGCGAATCTCTGGTGCTTCGCGGAGAACTCCAAACTCGAAAAATGAATCTCCCCGTTGTCGCATGTGAACACGGCCGACGCATTCGAAAACGATGATTTCCCGGCCACCCGTTCGCCGGCGCTCAGCGACTCGGCCAGCTTCAATTGATTGAGTTCAGCCTTGCGAACCTGCGCGTCGCCACGGCACGTCATCGAACGCAGCAGCGCCTCTCGCCCCAGGCCCTTCGCCGAGATTCGCACTTCGCCCGTCGCGCTGCCGCCAAAAACGCCGTCGAGCGAATCCGTTTGCGCGCCGAGTTTCTTCAAATCCACATTCTGAAACATCGCCTTCACGTCGTAGGAAGGCTGGCTCGTCAAATCGAGCTCTCCGTAGCCAAGTACAGCGCCTCCATTCAATTCCGCGCGCGAATTGGAAAATGTAATCCTGCGCCCTGCTACCGTCACGTCTGCGCCCACTCGCTGCAAACGAACGGGCGCGAGCCTGAAATCGTTCAGCGCGACCGTTCCGCTCCCTTTCAGCCATGCGGGCACCGGCACAGGCTGCGGAGCTGGCGCGAGAAACGGGAACACGCGATCGAGCAGTCCCGCTCGGCGCTGCGGATTCAGCCAGCGGTCCATATCGGCGGCATCGAGCGAATCGGCGGCAAGCGCGAACTGCCATCCATCAGCGCGGCTTCTGCGCTCCAGCGTGCCGCTCCAATTCGTTCCGAACGCGTCCGCCGAAGCAAGGTCGATTCTCAGTGCATTCGGCGCTATCCCGACGGTTCCCTTGGTTCGCGTGATCTCGTGGTTGAGGAACGGCGCGCGGATTTTCAACCCCGCCAGCGTAATATTTCCTTCTGCTCGCCGGATTGACGGCCAGGGCTCGCCTCGCCACGCAAGGTGGCATTGCGCGGGTCCATCGAGCACCCATCCTGTTGGCAGATTGAATCCGACAGTCGACGCCGCCGCAATCAGCCCCTTCACGTTCCTGCTTCTGCCCTCGAGCGTCCACTCGGATCGCCGCCGCGCGCGCCGGTCGAGCGACGCCTGCAGGCGGAATTTTTGCGCGCCATCCGCCGACGCAATCGTCGCCGGCGGAACCGTGATTCTTCCCGGCGAAAATTCCATGGCCGCATGGCCAAGATCGAAATCGCTAGACAGACTCGCGCCGCTTAACGTCGCGCCCTCCGTGGCGATGGAACCGTCCTCGATTCGTGGCGGCCATCCCCGCACCGCCAGATCGACTCCGGCCATGCCTGCCAGCGCGATTCGGTCATCGACTTCCGGATGAAACGCGCGGTACCACGTGAGCAAATCGCCAAGCTGCACGCCGGAGGAAGTCAATTCCATTCGCGTGTTCTTCACCGCGACTCTCGACAATCGCTGGTCGAATCTCCACTCCACGCTGCCCGTTCCCCGCAGATTCGAGCGCGGCGTCTCGATGCGCGCCTGCGTCAGCTCAAGCCGCCCCTTGCCTGGAACCCAGCGCGCATCCGCGCTTATGTCCGCGGCGGGATCGTCCGCGCGTGGAGGCAAATCCCATCGGTGCAATTGGCTCAGCTCGGCGCGCGACGTGTACTGCCAGCCCGCTCCCTCGGTCTTCGCAGCAATTTGAAGGGCAAGCAGCCCGCGAATCCCGTAATCCGTTCCCCGCGCAAGCCGCAGGACATCGGAAAGCGACGCGTCGCTCCAATCGAGGTGCAGTTTCGCCGGCCGCAGCCGCGACGATGTGCCTCCAACCGCGCCGGTCAATCGAAGTTCGCCAGCCTGCTGCACGGCCGCTGAAGCGCGGAACGGCTGCGTCTCCAGATCCATTTGCCAGCTTCCCGGCGCGGCTTGCTCCACGCGCCCCTGCACGTCAATCAACGCAAACGGCATTTTTTCGCCGCCGGTCTTGAAATCGATGCGCCCGCCGGAAATTTCGATTCGCTGCGGACGCGCGGACTCGCGCACGGCCCCCATCGCTGCGGCTGTGTTTCCGGGCGGTTTTGGCAGCCACGATTCCAGATTCCATTCCCCGTCGGGTAAATGCACCAGATTCAAATGCGGATTTGTGAACGACAGCGTGCCGAGTTCGATCCGCCCGCGCAGCAGTGCGGTCCATCTCAGCCCGACGGACAGCTGGTCCGCGCGCAGAAAATATTCGTTCCCAAATCGCGGGTCTTCCCCGACAGTGACGTAATTGGCCTCCAGCCTTGGGCCTTTGAGCAGGCTGAATCCGTAATTGCTCACCTCCACCGGCCGCCCAAACGCCGCTTCGAGCCGGTGCGTGAACCGCGCATTGAGCCATCCCCCTCGCAAGATCCCGGAGATCCCGTAATCGAACGCCAGCACCATGAGGATTGCGGCAATAATTATTTTCAACCACCGCGACGACCGCACGACGGGCCGAGGTTCAGCCAGCCGCGGCGCGACGGGAGGAGCGCTTCTCGGCCTCGGCGCTTCACTGACGGGAATTCGGACTGGGGCTGGTGCGGCCATCAATGTATCTCGCGAAACATTCTGCTCCACCGCGTCCGCGTGGGAAAGTAGAGAAAAGCCCTGCACAGCTCTTTCAACTCAGCGGCCCAGCCGTTCGCGCTGGATTCAACTTCATCTTCCTCAACCGACCAGTAAATCAGAAGCGGCCGCCCGACGATCGCGTCCCGCGACACGAATCCCCAGTAGCGGCTGTCTGCGCTGTTGTCGCGGTTGTCGCCCAGCACGAAATAATGGTCGTCCGGCACGGTCAGCTCTCCGTCGTGGACATCATTGCGGAGTTCCGCAGCCCATTCCGGACGAATTTCGCTCTCGATCAGGTACATTTCCTTTGGCGGAAAATCGAACATATAGGGGTCCGCGTGCGTTAAATCGTGGACGACAAACGGCTCATCCTGCAATTTGTCATTCACATACACCCGCTCATTTGCGATTTTTATCCGGTCGCCGGGTAGGCCGATGACTCGCTTGACGTAGTACGGGTGGTCCTCATAAGGATACTTGAAAACGATCACGTCCTGCCGGTGAATCGCACGATACGGCAGGTATTTGTCGTACGTCGCGCCTTTTCCGCCGAATATGAACTTGTTCACCAGCAGGTAGTCGCCTACCTGTAAACCCGGATACATCGACGCCGAAGGGATCTTGAATGCCTGGACTATGAATGTGGTTCCGAAAACCGCGAGGATGACGGTGACAAGAAGGGATTCCAAATATCCCTGCAGGCTCCCTTCTCTCGCCGGAGCGGCCGTTCTTTCACCATCTTCGGTCGTCTCCGGCTTCGCGCCGTCATCAGCCATGCTGGCTTACCCCGGCAGCGCCCGCCTCTGACGACCGCAGCATCTCCAGAGCTTCTTTTGCGGCAGCCTGCTCCGCCGCCTTCTTGCTCCGGCCCTCGCATTCGCCGAGCTGCCGTCCGTTCACTCGCACGGCCACGCGAAAGGTCTTCTGGTGCTCCGGCCCGGATTCCCGGATCACTCGGTAATCCGCCAGTCCCATGCCGCGGCTTTGCAGCCATTCCTGGAGCATGGATTTGTGATCCGACTCGGCTAGCTGATCCTCGGCCAGCGCTGTATGGCTCAAGAGAGATCGGTCCACGAACGCGGCGGCGGCTTCAAATCCAGCGTCCCGAAAAATGGCGCCAACCACGGCCTCGTACACGTTGGCCAGCAGGTTAGGTTTATTTCGTCCGCCGGTCTTTTCCTCGCCCGGTCCCAGGCGTAAGTGTTCGCCAAGGCCCAGGCGGCTGGCAGCTTCGCGCGCGCACGAGGCGTTCACCAGCCTCGCTCGCGCTTTCGATAACTGCCCCTCATCCCATTCCGCGAATCGCACCACCAGCACCCGGCTCACCGCCAGTCCGAGAACGCTGTCGCCGATGAACTCGAGCCGCTCGTTATGTGGTGTGTCCGACGCAAAAGTGCGGGAACGATGGGTCAGCGCCCGCTCGAGCCATGCGATTTGTTGGAATCGGTGTCCCAGCTTTTGTTCGAGCTCGTGCCTTTCCTCGTCATTCATGGAAATTGAATCAATGAGCTGTACGGCAAGTCACTGTATGAATTCGAGCCTGAAATCTCATGCTCCAAAAAATTTCATGGCTTCGGCGGCTGCAGTTGATTCGCTGCCTTGGACTTTGCATCCGCGCCCAATTGCTTGCAGCGTTCCTGAAGCGATGATGTAACTTGACCGCATCCGTCGAATGCTTTCTCCGCATCCGCGTACTTTTGCAGATTGTCGAGCGCCAACCCTAGAACGTAGAGATTTACCGGGTCCGGGTTGGCGACGCCATCCGTTGCCTTTTGAAGTTCGGGTGCGGCATCCGCTGCCTTGCCCTCGCGGAACAATGCAACTCCCAGTCCGCCGTGCGCGGTCACCATCGCGTTGTCTTTAAGTTTCGCGAACTGTTCATCCGTTACGTTTGCCGGTTTCGCCATCGTCGGAAGCAGATCCAGCGCGTGCCTGTCATACTGTTCAGCCCGAGCCAGTTTGTCCTTGAAATTGGGGTCGTTTGCATTGCCCCGCGGGAGAGTTCCGCCGAGAAGCGTCAGAACGCTCACGTCATCTCCGTTGAGCGCGAGAGCTTTCTCGCCATCTGCGTACATCTTGTCCATGTCGGGCTTTTGGAAGTAGGCGTTCGTCAATCGCGAATAGACGCCCTGCAGGTACCGGCTGGCCGGATATGTCTTGAGAAAATCCTCTCCGGCTTGAATTTCTTTATCGACGTCTGCGGCGTTCGTCGGGTTCATGGCGATCAAGCTCTTGTAAGCTGCGTCTTCCTTTGGGTCCACGGGCGTCGGCAGCGGCGCCACAGCTGGCGCAATCGGATTCTGCAAGCCGGGCTTCTGGTCCTGCTGCGCGGGAGGCTGCTGTTGCTGCTGGGATTGGGTCTGTGACTGCGATTGTGACTGAGACTGTGATTGCGTCTGCGACCCTTGTGCGCGGATCTGCGTCGCGCCTCCGAAGACCAATACAACCAGCACGGCCAGTGAAGTCTTGCTGTTGTGGTGATTCATGTTTGTTCTCCTCAAAAAATATTCCGGGAGAATTCTAATTTGGCTCTCCCTTGGCTCGAAGTATTTCGAATCCCTAGTTCGACTGTCCCTTCGCGTCCGAGTGGTACGGTGCTTCGAGCCCCTGTTGCGCCGCCAGCTTCGCGGCCTCCGGCGCTCCGCCAACCGAAAGCGCGGCGCGGTACTCGTTCATTGCTTCGTCGCGGCTGCCCCGGATATCGTGAATTCGTCCCAGATAAACGTGCGACCACGCCACGATATCCGGACTGGGCGCCGCCTCGGTCTTTGCGCCCGCCGGCTGCGGGTTCACAAGCTGCTCAAACAGCGCCTCTGCCTTTTCCGCCTGCTGCTGCAGCACGGAAGCGAGCGCCAGTCCGTACACCGCGCGGGGCAGGTTCGGATGCTCTGCAAGTATTCCCTGGAACGTCGCCGCCGCACCCGCGGCATCCTGCATCGCGATCTGCCGGTCGCCTCGCACCAGCGACTGATTCAGTTCCGCCTCGGCCACCGCCGTCGCGTCTTCGCCGTGGATTCCTTCGGATGACACCGCCTCCGACGGCCCCGCGAATTTGAAGTCCGCGAGCCGCCTCTTCTCGTACGCGACGTCGATTCCTTCGGCCAGCTTCGGGAAATAGTATGACATCGCCGGTTCCGAATTCTCAAAGAGAATGAGCTGCTGATAGAGCGGCCTCACCAGAATGAATCCGGTCCGGTCGTTGTCTGAAAAAGCCGTGTCGAGCTGATTCGCGGGCAGCTTGCGCATGCGCAGCTCCACCGCGCGCACCAGGCTCTCGTCGAAAAGCCCGACAAAATCATTTTCGTACGTCCGCGGTAGTTGAGGCGCTCGCGCCGCGATGTTCAGCAGCTCGCGCCGCGTCGAAATCGTCTGCTGGTACTTCAGCACAAGCGGGTCGAGCAGGAAATGCAAAAATGCGTGCCGGATGTCGCCAAGGGGGAGCGTCGGCCCGGGTCCGACGATGATCGCGTAGTGGTCTCCCACGTTGCGAAAATTCACGCGGTTCCCCACGAGCGGCTCGACGAGCACCGTGAAAGTCCTGTCGCCGGATGGCTGCAAAATTTCGCGCAGATAACCTGTCGACTGGAAAACGATCTGCCTCACGGGGCTCGTCACTCTCTCGACTTCGTGATCGACCTCCGGCTCGACCGTCGCCCACTCTTTGTCCAGATGCGCCTCGGCGTAAAAATTGCTGAGCAATTCGTTGAATCCCTCGATGGTCAGCACCGCTGGAGGCATCTCCGCATGCGAAACGATGTAATCGAACTTCGGCGGCGGGCCTGCGACCAGCGAAAACGTTAGAAACGGCGAAAGCGTCTCATCCGAATTCACGAATTGATGTTGCTTGTAAAACTCGCGTACGGCTTCCGTCGCTGGGCCTTTCAGCCGTAGCAGTCTCGCCCTCAGCGCTGCGGAAGCCGGATAAATTTCGAGTGTCTCGGCATTCGCGTCGAATCCGGCCGCGTCCAGCGCGCACATCGTCGCGAAGAGCTGCGGACTTGTCTCCACGCTGATCGGGCTGCCCTCATGCCCCTGCGCGCGGGCAGGCGCCGCAAAGCAAAGCTGCGCGCATGCCGCTGCCGCGGCAAAAAAAACCAGACTTTGGCCTCTCCGATTGTGCGGCATAGTCATCTCGCGCCCGTATGTATTCTAGATGCCTCGAAGCGGGCTTCCGTTTGCAAGGCTAAACGGTCGCAGGGCTCTTGCAGCACCTGATTCAAGCTTGTATGGATTTCCACTCTAACGGGCGGATTCTGCGCAGTCAAGGCGGCCGAAAAATCGGTAATGGGTCAGTTTGAATTTTCTTGATCGTGACACAAGGAGTCGAAATTCAAACTGATCCATTCTCGACAAAATGCCGGCTCGCCTCGCGCTAGCCTTTGACGCGGACTTCGCTGAAGCTCAGCATCACCTGCCCTCCCGCCATCGGCCTTCCGAAATACAGTTCCGGGCGGAAGCGCGAGAAAATCAGGATCTGGTCAATCTGCCGCCTCACTTCAATCGTCGTCGGGCCGGAGAGAATCGTATATCCCGCCACCTGTCCCGCCGCATTCAGCGTGGCTTGCACTACGAGCACGCCCGTCTGCGAGCGATCGCCGCGTGAGATGATCGATGGCACCGGGAACTGCGCCACGGTTTCCACGCTCGCTGGCTGGATCAAATTGTTCGGCAAATCGTTCATCACCCTGCCCGTGGGCAAACCGAAGAACAGGCTCTGCGCGACGAACAGGAAGAAGAACGCCGCGGTCAGCAGTCCCCCGGTCGCCGGAACGGCCAGCGGCTCAAGGATATTCTCGAAAAACACCAGTGCGCGGCCCCAGAACGGATTCGCAATCTCCAGTCGCACCTTGATTCGCGACGCTTCTTCCTGAATCCGCGCCGCCAGATTGATCGGAGGTTCCTCTGGCTTCACGTCCGCGAGCACTCGCGCCAGCCGCTGGTAGCGGTACATATCGCTGCGGCACGCTTCGCACTCATCCAGGTGCTCGCGCACTTTCGCGTGATGTTCAACGGCGATTGCGCCGTCCAGGTAGCCTGCCAGTTGACGCCCCACATCTCGGCATCTCATTGCCAGCCTCCACGCCCCCGCGCTGAAATCGACGCGTACGTCACCGCCGGCCTCACCTCGCTCAACGGATTCCGGGAGTAAACTGGGGCTGCGGCGCGGCGCTCTATATCTGGTGCCTCTGCCTCTGCGGTGCTTTCGGTTCTTGTCGCCTGCTGCGGATGCAGGAACGATTCGAGCGATTCTTTCAGCGCCCGGCGCCCGCGCAAGATTCGCGTTTTCACGGTTGCCACGGATATTTCCAGCACTTCCGCCACTTCCTCGTACGAAAGCCCTTCGAGGTCGCGCAGTAACACGGCGCTGCGATACGCCTCCGGCAGGTCCTTCAGCGCCCCGCGGACCGCCGACTGTATCTCCCGCGTCGCCAGTTGCTCAAACGGCGTCGCGTCCGAATCCTCGATCTCGCTCGGCGCATGATTCTCGTCCGCGGGAGCGTCAATCGATATCTCGTTTCGCCGGTGCCGCCGCCACCATCTGCGTTGATTCAGCGCCTCGCGCACCGCGATTCGGTAGAGCCACGTCTTCAGCGAAGATCCCTGCCGGAATCCGCCGATTCCGCGAAACGCCTTGAGGAACACTTCCTGCGTCACGTCCGCCGCGTCGCTGCGCTCTCCTAGAATGCCGTAAACGACGTTGTACACCGCTGCGTGATAGTAGTTGACGACCCAGTTGAATGCGGCATCCGAACCGGACTGGAGATTCGTCACCAGTTCCGCTTCGTCTCGGCCCCAGGCCAGAGTTTGTGCCAAATCGGACATGCCGACTGTCACCTGTTCCAGGCCCTTGCGCCTGGCCTCTTCCGGTTCCGGCCGCCTTCCCCACGTGCGCGTCTGCCATTCGGGCCAGGAAAGCTTCTACAGTACTCTGACACCGGACCACCTGATTTTGTTCCAGAGATTAGGATACCAGAAATGAACTCTCGCCTGTATCCCTACCAAAGTACCATCGCCTCGCTTTCGCTGCTTCATGTGCATCCTCAAGCTCCTCTGCCTCCTTTGCCTCCTCCACTTCTCCCTATCTCCCAGTCCTTGACAATCTCTGCCTCTCAAGCCACACTCCCGCTCATCCCGGGCATCTCTCGACAAGGAGCGAACGAACCATGAGGCTCAACTACGCGGCTATCGTCGTTTCCGCCTTCGTCTATTGGCTTCTCGGCGCCCTTTGGTTCGGAGTGATTTTCGCCAAACCCTGGATGGCCCTTGAAGGCATGACGATGGAACAGGCGACGAAGATTAACCCTACCGTGCCCTACATTGTCGTCTTTATCGCCGACATCATCATGGCCTACGTCCTTGCCAGCCTTTGCCTCTGGCGCAACGTGGACACCGCTTCCAAGGGCGCCTCGCTCGGCGTGCTCTTCTGGATTGGCTTCGTCGCCACCACTACCCTCGCCACTTACGAATTTGAAGGCCGGCCCTTTCACCTCTTTCTGATTAACTATGGCTATTGCCTCGTCGGCATGGTCATCATGGGCGCCATCCTCGGCGCCTGGAAAAAGAAGGCGGCATAGCTACTCAACGAATCTAGGAAAGGTATATCTGGTTGGCGCGGGTCCGGGAGATCCGGATCTGCTCACGCTCAAAGCCCTCGCGATCCTTCAAACTGCCGACGTGGTGCTTCATGACGATCTCGTCACGCCCGAAATTCTTTCGCTCATCCGCACCGTGCGCGTAAAAAGCGTGGGTAAGCGGTGCGGGGTGAAGAAAATTTTGCAGCCGGAAATTCATGCCGAAATGATTGAGCTCGCGCGCGGTGGACTCGCCGTGGCGCGTTTGAAGGGAGGCGACCCGCTTGTGTTCGGCCGCGCCGGCGAGGAAATCGACGCTTTGCGCGCGGCGGGACTCGAATTCGAAATCATTCCCGGGGTCACCACGGCTTCGGCCGCCTCCGCGTCAGCTCGAATTCCGCTCACCGATCGCCGCATCGCGCCGCAGCTGATGCATATCACTGGGTACCGCAGCAGCGGCCGCGCCGCTATCATCCCGCGCGATCTATCGCCGGAGACAACTCTTGCCGTCCACATGCCTGGCTCTGATTACGCGGCGATTTCGCGCGCCCTTCGCGGTTGCGGGCTGGATGCTTCAACTCCCTGCCTGGTCGTTTCCTGCGCCGCGCGCCGCGAAGAAGAAATCCGCCGGACGACTCTCGGCGAGCTCGCGCAAGTGCCGCATTTGGCGCCGCCCGCCGTGCTCATCATCGGCAATGTGGCGGCTCACTGCTCGGGCGCGAGAGCGGCATTGGAGAATGTCTGCCTAGTGCAATAACGCAACGTCCGCTCCGCTTCGTTTGACGCTCCCCGCAGCGGGATGCTATAAACGAATCAGCTCGTTTTCCTTCGGTGGGGCCGTGGCGCAGTTGGGAGCGCGCCTCGATGGCATCGAGGAGGTCGTGGGTTCGAATCCCATCGGCTCCACCAAGAATTCGCAAAATATTGCAGTTCGTTTGACCTTGCTATCAGGGCGCTTGTGCCGCGACGACGCCGATATCAATCAAATTGTCGCCTTTCTTCATCGACGGCACCGCGCAGATGAACAGCACAACTCCGGAATCCGTGGCGCGCACGTCTTCGATTCGCTTGCCGAAGAGA
Source organism: Candidatus Acidiferrales bacterium (assembly GCA_035280405.1). Taxonomy (GTDB): domain Bacteria; phylum Acidobacteriota; class Terriglobia; order Acidiferrales; family UBA7541; genus DAHUXN01. The sequence continues at coordinate 54,397 of DATEFX010000024.1, forward strand.
TCCGTCACGTAGCCGATTCGCATGCCCTGCTGCACGTACGTGCCGCGCTTTACGAGCGGATAGAAGATTCCCGTCTGCTCGCTCGTCAGCGTCACCACTTTCGAGTACCACACGGGATTCTCGACGGGCGTCACTTCGCCGGAAAGCATTTTTCGGTCGCGCATCACGTTCAAGCAGCCACGCACGATACGGTTCACGTCGTCGGTCTCCACGTTTCCCGCGAACCCCGCCTCGACGATGATCGCCGGCTTGCCGCGCGTGATCGCGGTATTGTCCAAGTAACGCGAATTATTCGGGTCCATCGGGCGGTCCTCGAAAATGATGATGTTGTCGAACCCGAAAGCGAGCACCATCTCGCGCGTCACGGCGTCGATCTTCGGATTGCCCGATTTCGGCCAATAGCTGTACGGCCGCAGATTCTCGTCCAGGTCGCCGCCGTGCATGTCAATCAAGTAGTCGCTCTGCTCGACAACGTCCTTCGTGATCAGCCACGACGCGCGGTCTGTCTGCGTTCCTTCCGGCTTGCCCGGAAACATCCGGTTCATGTTCTTGCCGTCCGCGGGGTTCAGGTGCGGCATTTTCTGCAGGAACGAATTCACATTGACGAGCGGGACCAGAATCACCGTGCCGGAGATTTCCGCCGGATCGAGTTCATGGATCAGCCGCTCGACGGCAATGATCGTCGCATATTCCGTCCCATGCGTCCCCGCGACGATGGAAAGCACCGGTCCCGGCTTCGCGCCATTCACGACGACGACGGGAATTTGCAGCGCTGCGTCCGCGCCCGCGGGCACTTCGATGAATCCCGTCGCCTTTTGGCCGGGCATTGCCGTCGCCGTGCCGACCGTAAAACTTTTTTGCGCGCTGGCCCCGCAACAGAAAAAGCAAACGCAAATCAATGCCAATGTATTTCGAAGAATCTGGGACATGCGGCCTCCTCGCCCTCTCGAAAAGTGTGGAGAAGCTACCACTGGCCAACGCCTGAGCGCAACCATCGCCTCGCAGAGTCTCTAGCCCGTCGACGCGTTGCGGATTCCTGAATTGCCTCGCAGCAGCCATGGACGAGCCTTTGCGCTTGCGCCGAAATTATTAGCCCTTCATCTAACTTGCTGAAAATACACCACATCGCAATTTCTAATCGATAATTTCGGAACGCCTATTTGGCGGCGCCCGCCGCGCGTTCGCCGCCTGCTCGCCGTGGCGAGCGGCGAGTAGCGTGCGAACGCCGCCCCCACTCGCACGTCTAATCGCCAATGCCCGGAATTAGAATTGCCCCTAAGTCATTGAAAACAAACGACAGAAGATTCTCTAATCGCCAAATTTCGCCCCAAGTATGGCTCGTTCAATCAGCTTTCGTTCACAATTAAAGGTCCCATGCGACGTCAAACGCTTGGCTCTCGGCTGTCAACTTTCAGCTGTAAACTGCCTCCGCTGATCGCAAATGAAACGCACAGTCGCAAATCGCCAAGCACTTGCAAACACAGCACTTATGAAATCTTGATCGCAAATGAATCTCATTGGGGATTCGCCTTCATCCACACTGCCTTTGCGATCCGCGATGCGCAACATCTGGCGGCTGGTTGCAAAGCCAATTACAGGGAACCGCCCCGCAAAAGTATTGGCGTAAGTGGCCGCGCGGGGCTTACTTGAACCAGTTGTAGCCGAGCGTGAAGAGCAGGCTCGCGTTCAGCCCCGGATTCAAGTGGCCCAGGCTGGCGTTCGAGTGATGCACGAGCTGGATTTCGAAATCCCACGCGCGGCGCGGGCGCGTGAAGACATGAAAGCCCATCGCGGCCTGGGAAGAGAAATTCACGTAGGAAGTGTTGCCGGGAGGGACGTTGTCGGTTGAGAAGATGATTCCGCCGGCGATGAGCGCATAAGGCGCAACGCGCTGATGGCTGGTGAAATTCCACTTGAAAATGACGGGCTTGAAGCTGCCGCCGTAAACCGCACCGCCCGGCTGGAAGAACGTGTAGACAGGCATGAAGTCGGCGGCGAGTTCGAAATTGCCGCGAAGGAAATTATGAAAGTGCGAGGACGTCATGATTCGGCCGACGCGGGCGCCCGCAATAATGAATTGCGTCGAATCCGATTTGCCCAAGCCGGTCCCGCCTCCGACGAACGGCTGAATTTCCCACGTCCCTTTCGTCAGCGATTGCGATGGCAGGCTCTGGGCGCGTGCGCCGAAGGCGAAGCACGACAGAAGCAAGGAGAAGAACAGAATTTTCACGAATCGCCGCATGAGTTACAGCGCGGTAGATTAGCAACATCGTCGCAATTCCGCAAAAGGCCGACGATGCACTAGAGCCCCTGATGATGCCAATTAAGTTCTCCCTAATAAATTACGTCGGGGCACGATACTTTTCGATACAATACGCGGGCCATGGCGAAAATCACATTTCTGGGCGCGGCAGGGACGGTCACGGGGTCGAAATACCTGATCGAAGCTGGCGGAAAAAAGCTGCTGGTCGATTGCGGCCTTTTTGAAGGCTCGCGAGAACTGGATCAGCTGAACTGGAAGCCCCTACCCATAGAGCCCAGCGCAATCGACTGTATCGTTCTGACGCACGCGCACATCGACCACACGGGATATTTGCCTCGCATTGTCAGCGGTGGATTCGGCGGCCAAATTTACGCCAACGCGGCGACGCGCGAATTGTGCGAGCTGCTCCTGCCCGATTCCGCTTACCTGCAAGAAGAAGACGCGAAGTACGCGGCAAAAAAGGGATACTCCCGCCACAAGCCACCGCTGCCTCTTTACACCGTTGAAGAGGCACAAGAGACGCTGAAGCGCTTCCGCGAAATTCCGCGAAAGGAGCCGTTCGTCATCAGCCCGCAATTCAACGTCAAGCCGACGGACGCCGGCCACATTCTCGGCTCGAGTTCTTTGCAACTCACGATCACGGAAAACGGCAAATCTTGCGTCGTCGCGTTTTCGGGCGACATCGGCCGCTACGACCAGCCGATCCTCAACGATCCGGAGCCTGTCGCGGAGGCGGACTACGTGCTCTGCGAAACCACGTACGGCGACCGCGATCACGAAAAAGGTTCGCCGTCCGACGCCATGGCTGAAATCATCAATCGCGTCGCGAAGCGCGGCGGCGTAGTCGTCATTCCCGCATTCGCCGTCGGGCGGACGCAAACGATCATGTACATCCTGCACCAGCTCGAAGAGCAGCAGAAAATTCCCCACCTGCCGGTGTACGTCGACAGCCCGATGGCGATCAACGTCACGAACTTCTACGTGAAGCACCGCGAGGACCACAGCCTCGAATTCACGAAGGAGGAGCAGTCGGGAGACCGCGACCCTCTCAACATGCGCGAAGTCCACATGATGCGCACGGTGGAGGATTCAAAGAAAATCAACAACGTCGTCTCGCCGTGCATCATCATCTCCGCAAGCGGAATGTGCACGGGCGGCCGCGTGGTGCATCATCTCGCGAAGCGACTGCCGGATTCGCGCAGCGCCGTGATTCTCGCCGGCTATCAGGGCGAAGGAACACGCGGACGGCAGCTCCAGGATCACGCGCAGTTCGTCCGAATTCACGGCGAGGAAATTCCAGTCCACGCCGAGATTTGCACGCTCGGGCAGTTTTCCGCTCACGGCGACCGCGGCGAACTGGCGCGATGGCTTTCGGGATTTCAATCGGCGCCGAAGCGCGCGTTCATGGTCCACGGCGATCCGCCCGCGCTTCAGGCCTTCAAAGGAATCGTCGAACAGAAATTCCGCTGGCCCGTCACCATTCCGAAGCTCGGCGACACATTCGATCTGTTGCCATAAGCGGCGCGTATTGTTGTGGAGAAATTTTCCGTGCGCGAGGTTGAAATGCCGGATAACCATTTCGCGACGCTTGAAATCTAAGTATCCAAACTTAACGCACCACTCACGGGCGAGGAGCGACCACCACAGGGCAACCGACCAGCTTCCCGCCCCGCTCCTTTTGCGGACAATTATTTTTTGCCGCTAGCAGGCCGGAGCTTAGAGAGGCGGCGAGATGCTTCGGCGAGCGTGCCTTCCTTCTTGCAGAATGTGAATCGCAGCTGCTGCGACCCGTCGGCGGGATTGCGATAGAAGCTCGATCCCGGGACGCCCGCGACGCCTATCTCCTTCACCAGATAGCGCGCGAAATCCACGTCGTTCGCGAAACCGAACGCGGAAATGTCAGTCATGATGTAGTACGCGCCCCGCGGCGGGAAGCATTGGAAGCCAGCTTCGCCCAAAATTCCCAGCATGCGGTCGCGCCGCTCGAGGTATTCCGCGGCGAGCTTGTCGTAATAGGCCTGCGGCATGCGCATTGCGACGGCGCCGGCTTCCTGCAGCGGAGCCGCGGCGCCCACGGTCAAGAAATCGTGCACCTTGCGGACCGCGGAAGTGACTTCCGGTCGCGCAACGGCCCAGCCGACGCGCCAACCGGTGACGCTATAAGTTTTTGAGAGCGCGTTAATCGTGATCGTGCGCTCGTGCAGGCCTTCGAGCGACGCGGGAGAAATGTGCTTCGCGCCGTCGTAGAGCATGTGCTCGTAGATTTCGTCGGTGATCAAAAAAGCGTTCCAGCGGACACACAGGTCGCGAATCGCTTCGATCTCGGCGCGCGTGAACACTTTTCCCGTTGGATTGTTTGGCGTGTTCAAAATCAGCGCTTTCGTCTTGCTCGAAAACGCGCGCGCCAGCTCATCGGGATCGAACGTCCATTCGGGCGCGTGCAAGCGCACGAAGCGCGGTGAAGCGCCGCTGAGAATCGCGTCGGGGCCATAATTTTCGTAGAAAGGCTCGAAGACGACAACTTCGTCGCCCGGATTGATGACGGCCATCATGGCGGACATCATCGCTTCCGTCGAGCCGCAGCAGACGGTGACTTCGCGCTCCGGATCCACCGTGACGCCTTGCGTGCGCTGGAATTTTTCCGCGATGGCGTCGCGCAGCGACTTCGCGCCCCAGGTGATCGCGTACTGATTCACGTCGCGCGCGATCGCCTCGCGCGCCGCGGCTTTGATTTCCTCCGGCGCGGCGAAATCAGGAAAGCCCTGCGCCAGATTGATGGCGTTGTGCGCGATGGCCAGGCGCGTCATCTCGCGGATGACGGATTCGGTGAACTGCGCGGCCTTGGCGGAAAGCCGCGGGTCGGCGGAAATTCGCCCAGCGGCAACTGGATTCATCGCTTGCCTCCGTAAAGCGCACGGTAAATGGCCGCATTGCGCAGCACGATTTGCACGTACTCGCGCGTCTCCGTGAACGGAATGGACTCGACGAACTCAGGCACTTCGCCGTAATGCTGCCCGTCCTGCCACGCCGTCACGCGGTCCTCGCCCGCATTGTACGCCGCCAGCGCTGCTTCCACGCTGTGAAATTGTTTGATCAGCCCGGCGAAGTAGACCGTGCCCACTCGGATGTTGAATGCAGGTTCGAACAGCCGCTCGTCGGAATAGCGAAGGTGAAGCTCGTGAGCGATCAAGCGCCCGGTCTTCGGAAGAACCTGCATCAGGCCGAAGGCGTTTTTCACCGACAGCGCCTTCTTGTCGAACGCCGATTCCTGACGGATGAGCCCCGCGACGACCATCGGATCCACGCCCGCGCGCCGCGAAGAAGCGCGTATTTCATACGCATACGGCAGCGCGTAGGCGAGATGCCACGCCTCGTTCATGTCGCCGCCGATGGGCCGCGACTCGAGTTCCGGATAAATCGAGCGAATGGCTACGATCGCGCCGCTGTAATGCTCGGCATTGACGGAAGCGCGCGCGATGGCAAGCAGCAGCGCGGGCGCGTGCGTGGCGGCATAGCCGGCGTGCAATTCGAGCACTGCGTCATCGTCAAACGCGATGGACTCCAGCGCAAAGCTCCGCGCCACCCATGGCAATGCTTCGGTCGGCTCCTGAGGGCCCCATTCGTCCTCAGGCGCGAGCGGCGGAATCGCGTCGAGGAGCGGAAGAGTCGACGCTTTCACTTTCCGCAGCGTGCGCAGCGGCGCCGCAGCTGAGGCGGTGAAATAGTTGGATGGAAATCGGTCGCGCAGCTTTTGAAAATACGCCCGCGCGTCCTCGTGTTTTCCCGCGCGCTCGGCAAGGCGACCCAGCCAATAGAGCGCATCCGGCACATACGACGCGCCTGGATAATCCTGAATGAATTTTTCGAAGAGGCTCGCGGCGGCGTCATGCTGCTCCATATACGCCGTCCATGCGATGCGCCACCGCGAATTGATGACGTCGCTATTCGCGGACGCGCTGGAGCCGAAGCGATCGATCACCTGCTGGTAGAAACTCGACGCCTTGTCGCGCGCCAGCTCGACCCAGTAATCGTTTCCCGTCCAGAAAAGCGTGCGCTCCGTCCACTGGCTCTTTGGCGCGAGAGACAGCGCGTCATTGAGCGAAGCCAGCATGTCCGGCTCGTCGTTGACGGTGCGATAGCCTTGATTGAGATAGAAGTCGCGCTGCGCCGCCATTTCCGTCGACTCCATGTCCGATGGCGTGAACGCCGCCGGCTGCGTGCCCAGCTGCGCGTGGCAATCCTCGATGCGCGCCTGCGCGAGCTTCAAATCGTCGCCGCCGAGCGATGGCAGCAGCTTCGTCAGAGTGTCCATCGCATCTTGCCAATGACGCGCGTCAAACAGCGTGCTCGCGCGCGCCTGTTGATCCGCCACAGTCGGCTTCGGAAATGTGTCGCCCATCGTCGAAGCCAGATAGTTGGCTTTGTCTCCGGCTTCCGCGGCTTGCGCGTCGAGCGGAAAATGATCGTAGACCGTCAGGTAGTCGCCCGCGGCGGCGATTTTGTCTCCTGCCTGTTCGTGCGCCTGGCCGCGAAGCAGAATGAGCTTCGGCGTCGCCTCGACCATATCGCGGGCCGCGGCGAACGCGTCGAGGGCGCGCTGCGGTTGATTCCCGCCGATGGCGGCTTGTCCCAGCGCCTGCAAGGCGAGATTCGTAATCACGCTTTGCGGGTAATCACGGCGAAGCTGTTCGAGTTGATCGAGCGCGCTCGCGCTATTGTTCAGGTTGCTATCGGCCATCGCGCTCCAGTAAAGGACGTAATCGCCGAGCAGAGTTTCCGCCTTCGCGCGGTCGAGCCACGCGCGCGCCTGCGTGTAGCGAGCCAGATTGAAATCATAGACGCCAAGCGCGAGCGCCGCCCGCGCGCCGAGTTCGTCCTTCGCGTGAATTTTCGTGAAGGACGACATCCGCTGGTAGGCGGGGCCGGGCTTCGTTTCATTTTTCAGCGCTCGGGCAAGCGCGGTAAGCTGTTTGATTCCCGCCGCGAATCGCGCGGCGCTGGCCGCTTCGGCGCGGCTCGCTGCGGATTGACGCGCTGGAGGATTTTTCGGCTCGGGCTTCTTCGCCTGCGCGGACGCCCGCGAAGCGCTCAGCGGCACGAGCGCGCACACAATTGCGCAGAAAACTAGCGGCAGACGCACAAGCCTTCTCTGAAATTTCAAATTAGCGGCGCGCAACCGGCGAGGGATAGGGATACTCTCCGAGGGCTTCCGGGTCGCCGCCGCCCAGCACTTCCACCATCCAGTGGTGGAAATAATCCACCGGGTGGTCGAGAATTTTCTGGAATCGGCGGTCATATTCCTTTCGGGCTTTGTCGAGTTCGCCGCGCAGGCGGGTGCAAATGTCCTTCTGCTCGCGGCCCTTGCGTACTTCTTCCGGCTTCAGCATTTTAATGTCTTGCATCGACACTTTGGCCACGCGATTCGCCCGCTTGTGCATGTCCTGCTCGTCGTGAGGAAGGCTGGCCACGTCAAACGCCGCCGCTTCGGGCTGAACGGTCTCTTCTTCTTCTGCCTCAGGTTCGGCGGCGACTTCTTCTGGCTCCGCTGCGGCAACTTCTTCCTCTTCGGGTTCCGGGACAGGCGCGCGGCGCGACGCCATCGGCGTCGGCGTGGGCGGCAGAGGAGTGCGCTCGCGGCGTTCCGTCGGCGGCAGCATCACGCCGACCGCGTGAACGTCTTCCGAAACGTCATCTGATAGGCCTTCGCGCTCGCGGCGTTGGACTGCCGAAGTGATGAACGAAGCCAGCACGGACAGGCTGGCGGAAAGCGAAGCGGCATTGGTCTGCGCGCGCAGCATGGCGGGCAGCGTGTTCGTGGGACGCGCTGACGAACACGCGGAAACCAGGTCGCCAATCGCCTGGTGCAGCTCCTCGATCGCATGCTGCAGCGCCGGGAGGCTATCGCGCACCGCGCGCGATACGGCCTCGTCCAAACCTCGTTCCCGGCTCTTTCGCGAGTCAGCCATGTTTTAGAGAAAATCCCCCATCAGCGATTATGGAAACGCCGCCCAGAAGAGTCAACACGGTTTCCGGATGGATGTGTCGAATCCTCTTTCGGAACAGAGCGCGGGAAATAGGGCAAAACGCGCCTTTTCGCGCGATGCCTGCCGTTTCAATCCTGGAATTTCAACCGGCGCAGAATGTCGCGAAAACGCGGCTCGTCTCGCAACGAATTCCACCTCGGCTCGCGGTTGAGCCAGATGAGCCAGACGTCGTGCTCGGCCATCGCTTTTTCGAGCCATTCGATCGCCTTCGGATTCTCGCCCAACCCCGCGTATACGAGCGCGATGAAATAGGGCGAAATGTATTGCTGCGAAGCGGCCTTCTGCAATTCCGCGAGAATTAGTGTGGCAGCTTCGCCCCGGCCCTGGCGTCCATGCAGATAGGCCAAGCTGGCGCGGATGGTCTGATGAGAGCCGGTGAGCGCGCTGGCGCGCTCGTACGCGGCGATGGCCTCCGAACTCTCGCCGAGCTGCTCACAGGCGAGCCCGAGAATATGCAGCGCCGCCGGAAACTCATGCTGCATTTCGAGCACTTTCAAGGATTGCTCGCGGGCGCGCGCGAAATCCCGGCACATGTAGAAATTCCACGCAGCCTCGACTCCAATGAGCAGCGATAGAGGATCGAGCTCCTGCGCTTTTTGAATTTCGCGCGCGGCCTCGTCTGCGCGGCCCATCGCGGATAAGAAATCGCCGTACATCCGGTGCGCATCCGCATCATTGGGATTCAATTCCAGGCACCGGCGATACTCGCGTTCCGCTCCGGCCCAGTCCCGTTCGTCCACCTTCATGATGCTGGCGAGCGCCGCGTGCGCTAGTGCGAGATGCTCGTCCAGCGCGAGCGCTTGTTCGGCTGCCGCGCGTGCCAGCGGAATCATTTCGTTCGGCGGATAAGCACAAGTGAACGCGAGCAAAACGTACGCATCCGCAAGACCTGAATGAGCGAGGGCAAATTTCGGGTCCTTTTCAGTCGCGAGCTGAAAATACGTGATGCTCTCCCCCATCGCGTCTTCCGTCAGACGGTGCGCGTGGAAGCGGCCTTTCAGGTAGTCCGCGTAGGCCTCCGAATTCTCCGTATACCGCGCCGGCGAACTCTTCCGCGCCTGTTCAGCCCGATGTGGCTGCAGTTTCGACGCAACCTCGCGCGTGATTTCGCTTTGCAGCTCGAGCAGTTTCGCCGCGGAGCACGAGCTTTGATGACCCCACAATCGCCAGCCCGTCTCCGCCGCGACAAGTTCAGCCTTGAATGCGAGCGAGCCGTCCTTGTGCTCCACTTTGCCCATGAGAACGGATTGCACCTGCAACGCCTGACCCGCGGCGCGTGGGTCCATTTCTTTCCCCTTGTAGCGCCGGACCGTGTTCCACGCGACTACGCGGACACCGTCATTCTGCGAGAGCGAGTGAATGATCGCTTCCGTGAATCCGTCGCAAAGGTATTCGAATTCCTGCGCGCCGCTAGCATTGTGAAATGGGAGCACGGCGACGGACGCTTCGCGAGAAGCTTCCTCCGCCGCAATTTCGCCGGCGGCCGAATCCATGACGGCAATGAAACGATACCCGCGCTTCGGCACGGTCTCAACGTAGCGCGGATTGCCTGCCGTATCGCCCAGCGCGAGGCGAAGCTTGTTCACCGCGGTGTTCAAGCCGAATTCGAAATTCACAGTCGTGTCCGGCCAGAGCCTTTCTTTCAGGCTCTTCCGGCTCACCACCTGTCCCGGCTGCGCCAAAAGCATCTCAAGAATTTGCATCGGCTTTTCTTCCAGGCGCAGCCGCAGTCCGCTCTTGCGCAGCTCGCGCGCTTCGAGGTTCATCTCGAATGCGCCGAAGCGCAATACGCGCGGCGGTGTATTCTGCAGATTCATCGCGAGAAGTATCCGCTAATTCGATTCAGAATTTCAGCGTCCATCACGGCGGCAGTCGCGTGATGTTGGGTTCTAGGTCTCTCTGGCTCTGTCGGATGCGGCTTTATGTAAAGTTGTTGTCCTCTTGATTTGGCGAAACATATCCCTTGCATCTATATCCTGGTATGCGTTCGCAGCGCATCGCCAGATTATCTCAAATCAGCGGGGTCGCAGCCAGTTTTGCCCCGCTGGATGGCAGGCACTTCCTGCCTGCCTCGCGGCCCACAATCCCCCGGCGAATATCGCGCGTAGAAAGGCGGACGAAAATGGCATCGGCAGCATTTGCAAGACAAAGCAGCAGCGCAGCAGAAAGCCTGACGCTTCTGAAGCGGTTCCCCGCCGTCGAGACCCGCGAGGAAAACTCCGCGGTCGTGAACGATGACGGCGAAGCGGCTCTCGTTGCGGCCGCGCGCAATGGCGTTGCGGCCGCGTTTGAAACGCTCGTCAACCGCTATGAACGGCGCATCTATCGTCTCGCCTGGAATATCACTCAGAACGATGAAGACGCGGAAGACGTCAGCCAGGACGCCTTCCTTAAGGCGTTCCAACATCTCTCCACGTTCCAGGGCAATTCGCGTTTCTACACGTGGCTCGTGCGTATCACCGTGAATCAGGCGCTGATGAAGCTTCGCAAGCGCCGCCGCCGCGAGGTTTCGCTCGACGATCCAGTTGAAACAGACGAGAGCTTGATGCCGCGCGAGATCGAAGACTGGGGCCCTTCGCCAGAAATCCGTTTCGGACAAGCCCAGCTCGGCAGGTTTCTCGCCGCCGCCATCGCCGAATTGAATATCGGTCTGCGCGTCGTCTTCCAATTGCGCGACGTGGAAGAACTGTCCATCGAACAGACTGCCGAACTTCTCGGCATCTCGAAAGCCGCAGTGAAATCGCGGCTGCTGCGTGCGCGCCTGAAGCTGCGCGAACTGCTCCAAGACCATTTCCATCCGTCCTCCGACGGCGAAGTCCGATCGTCCGCGATGACGGTCTGTTAATTCGACCCTGTCCTGACTCTTATTTTCTCCACAGCGTCGCGTAGGGCTTTCTGGCCGCCTCTTTTCCGCTCCAATATTCTTCTTGACCTTGGACTATACTCTAAGGTTTAGATTGAAATTGCTGCAAGGGAGGCTGTGATGCATATCGGCGAAGCAGCGAAGCTCGCGGGCGTTTCAATGGACGCGATCCGCTTCTATGAACGAAACGGGATATTGGAACAACCGCATCGCAGCGAGAGCGGCTACCGTCTCTATTCGCCGGTGGAATTGGAATCAATTCACTTTGTACGGCGTATGAAGGAGCTGGGCTTCTCTCTGCCGCAGATTCGCGAGCTGATCCACTTGCGGACGAACCGTCGCCGCCCCTGTGCGCCTGTCCGCGAGCGCCTGCGCCGCAAACTCGCGGATGTCCACACGAAAATCCGCGAACTCAAACACCTCGAACATGAGTTGCAGACTGCGCTATGCAAATGTGAGCGACAAATTCGCGTGCATTCACAACGGTGCCCTCTTCTTGAGGAGGCGGAAGCGGAGAAACCGAGCAAATCGCGATGAGAGTAGAGGTTTTATATTTCCCGGGCTGTCCAAATCATTCCCGCGCGCTCGACGAAGTCAAGCGTGCGCTGGAGGCGGAGAGAATCCACGCCGCAATCACGGAGATAGAGGTCGGCGATGAACTGCAGGCGGAACGCCACTCCTTTTACGGCTCGCCAACTATCCGCGTGAACGGCCGCGACGTAGCACCGGTTCCTTCGACTGCTGCTTCGGTCGGCCTGCAATGCCGCTTCTATCCCGGCAGCAAGTACTCTGGCGTTCCGCCTCGTGACTTGCTTCGCGGCGCGCTGCGCGAGGCGGCGAACAGGGAGGAAAGCTGATGGCCCGCAACGTCTGGTTGGCCGCGTCGGGAGCAGTGGTGAGTTCCGTCATGACACTCGCTTGCTGCCTGCCCTTCGGCTTCATGGCTGCGCTCGGTGCCGCGGGAGCGGGCGTGTTTTTGACACGGTTCCGTCCGTGGCTCTTGGGACTCTCCGTTGTTCTGGTCGGAGTGGGTTTCTATCAACAGTATCACGGTCCGACGTGCAGCTTGCGACGGAGGAGATTCAATTTCGTCTTTCTTTGGGCGGCGACTATCGTCGTCCTGCTCGTTCTCCTGTTTCCGCAATTCATTGCTTCTGTGTTGGCGGGGGCATCTTGGGGAGGACTGAAATGAAAAAGCGAATCCTCTTGTCCGTGGCCGCTATCGTGATTATTGTGATTGCTTGGTATTTCGTTCTGCCGTCGCGCACGCCCGCGCCGCAGCCGCCCATGATTCAGCTTTCCGCGCAAAATTTTTCGGCTTTCGCGCAAGCGTTCAATCACGACGATTCTGTCGCACGCCTCGTCCTCTTGGTGTCTCCCACTTGACCCAAGTGTTTGCAGGGGTCCTCTGCAATCGAAACCATGCTGAGTAAAATGAGCGGCAAGAAGCTGCATGTCCTAGTCGTTTGGGAGCCCATGCTGCCGACGGATTGGCGCAAACCAACCACAGGGACCCTTTCGCGCATTTCAGATGCGCGCGCCGCCCAATTCTGGGACCCGGATCATCTTGTCGCCCACGAAATCGAGCGCGATGACCCTCCGCCTTCGGTTCTGCGCAAACCTCAGTGTTGCGAGGACGACCACACCTACTGGGACATGGCAATCATCTATGCGAATGGAAAAGCCTGGTCAGCAAACGCGCCGGCGCCGCTTTTTCGCGACGGACCGATTTACAAAGTATGGCCGCAGGTCGAAACCAACCTTATTGCAATCGCGCAATGAGGTGCGTTTCAGCTACCGGAGTGCGATTTGATTAGCTCGTCCAGATAATCCGGCTTGCTTTCGACGCGAGCCAAATGTGGATAGCGCTCACCGCCGTGGTAATTGACTGACACCGTCTTGTAATAATCGTCGTCAATCACGAGCAAGTGAATGGGTTCCGAATTGTCTTTCGCTGCCTTGATCGCATCGTCGAGAACATCCTCCGTGAAGACGCGGCCATTCACTCCCGCGACAGTCATGCCTGACGTAACGCCAGCTTCGTATGCCGGGCTGCCAACAATCGAATCGCCGACGCGGCCGCTGCTGCTAAGATCGAGTCCAATCGAATACGCTTGCCCGGGATTGCCGCCACGCAATCCTGGCAAAGGCGGCTTGTCGGAAAATTCCACTTTCCATCCGCCATTTTCGATTCCGCCAGTCGGTGCATTGGGCGAAAGTGATGTCAGTCGCTCGTCGAAAAACTTCGCCCAATCGTAAGGCGCAATCTGATTGAGTGCGTTCACCACGTCCTGAAACGTGTACGGCTTCACTTCAGGGCCGTTGTTCACTCCGCCGTGGAAAAGATGCGCGAAGTCGTCAATCGATTTCGCGCCGTGGCTCTGCTGATTAATGATCGTGGCCACTTCGAGCCACAGCAGATCGCCTTCGGGGTAATAGTCGCTGCCGCGCTTCCAGTTGCCCCAACCTCCTCCGCCGCGCAATCCGGGAATGCCAGTGGCGGTATCCTGCAAATCGCGCCACGTGCGGCCCGGACGCCCGGGTCCAAGATCCGCAGCGATGCTGGCCAGGTATTCGCGATACTCCTCGGGCGTCCACAATCCGGAACGAGCCGCGAGGAGGGGTCCAAAATAATCCGTCAGGCCTTCATACACCCACAGCAAATCATCTTGCATCGGAGTCTCGTATTCGGACGTCGCCAAGTCTGCGGGGCGCCGGTACTTCCCGTTCCACGAATGCATGAATTCGTGTGAGAGCAAGCCGCCGAGCGACATCTCCGCGTTGGGGCCGATAAGCGTGCGCTCGGGCAGGCGGCTGTCGTTGCACTCATTGTGTTCGAGGCCAAAATGTGCGACGTGGTCGCTCAGCGTCAGCAGGAAATGATAATCGCGGTAATGCCGCGCGCCAAAAAGCGCGCCCGATTCCGCGACGAGGTTCGTCATCTTCTTGATCGCATCGGGAGAAATCGCGAGCGCGGCTTCGCTGTCGGCGGCCAGGTCCAACTCGTGATGAATCTTCTCGCCGGGCGGAGTGATATCAATCGCGCGGTAATATTCTCCCGCGATCACGGGCGAGTCCACGAGGCGATCGAGAGCCACGGGCCGGAAATTAATTTCACTCCCCGATTCATTCCCTACAGGGAGCGGTGTGCCGTATTTCCAGTGTTCCGGCAATTTCAATTTCGGTTCAAACATTATCGCGTCGGCCGGCTTCCCGGCGGGATAAAGAACGTTTTGATTCCAGCTGACCACGACAACCTTGTCGGTTGAAGACGCCGCGCCGGACGCGAATCCGCCCGCTTGTGGCTCGATGTAATCGAAATCCACGTCAAGCCGCGTGGCGCCTTCGGGCACGTTGACGTGAAACGTGAACACGTCTAGCTTGTCTCGGTCCCATGGAATCGCCTTGCCGTCCGCGGAAAACTTCAGGCCCGTCACATTCGAAATCGGCCCATCGGGTCCGTGTTCTCCGGGAATCCATTTCGGGTAGTACAGCGTGAGCGCTCCCGCGTGGACGGGCATTACCATGTGCGTGCGCACGATTCCCAGCGGGACTTGCGTCGCGTCAACCGTCAACTGAATCGCTGGAGCGGACTGCGCGAACGCCGTTGGCGCGGTGAGAACCAACAAAATGGCAATACTCAGGAAGATTCGAACACCATTCCGCATCATAAGAAAGCTCCTTAGAAGTGCCTATGCGAGTCGTGAATTCGTTTTGCGCAGGCGCATCATACATCCAGCACTTCGGCGTTGGTAAGCGTGATTTTACGACGCGAACCGTTCTTCGAGGGAGCGGCGACTGCGAGCTATTGGTTCAGTTTTTCTTCCAGCCTTGCTTTTACTTGCGGCCATTCAGAATCGACAATGCTGAAATAGACCGTATGTCGGATGCGGCCGGTGGACGTGATCATGTGATTGCGAAATATCCCTTCCTGCTTCGCGCCGATGCGCAGAATCGCGGCGCGTGAGCGCTCGTTGAGCGAATCCGTCTTCAGCTCGACGCGGATGCACCCAAGCGCCTCGAAAGCATAATTCAGGAGCAAATATTTGCATTCCGTGTTCACCCGAGTTCTCTGCCATTCGCGCGCTACCCATGTCCAGCCGATTTCGACTCGCCGGTTCTCGCGCGAGACGTTGCCGTAGCGCGTCGAGCCAATGGCGCGC
>DATEFX010000025.1:0-24088 GCA_035280405.1 Candidatus Acidiferrales bacterium
CCACTTCGGTGGCAACACCTGCCACTTTCAACTCTCCACTTTTGACTTTCGACTGCCGTCCCTGATCGCAAATGAAGCGCACAGTCGCAAAGAATCAAGTACCAGCAAACAAAGCACTTATCAATTCCTGATCGCAAATGAATTTCATTCTCGCGAATGTCGTCGAAACGCTTCTTCACTCACTTCCTTCACGTCCGCCACTTCCTTCGCTTCCTACGCTTCCTTTGCTTCCTTGACGCTTCATCGTCAATGGCATAGATTCGCTCCTGCCATGAACAAGAAAATGAAATCCGTCCTCTTCGCCGCGATTTTTTGCCTCTCCGCAAGCATCGCTTTGGCGCAATCGCAGCCACCAGCGCAATCCCAGCAGCCTCGCGAATACTCTGCCGCCGGAGAAGTTTCGAATCCCGCCTGGCCCCCCGCCGCCGTTCGCGGCGCGCATGCCATGGTCGTTTGCGATGAAGCGCTCGCCTCCGAGGCTGGAGTCGAAATTCTGAAAAAAGGCGGCAATGCAGTTGACGCTGCCGCTGCGGTCGCCTTCGCCCTCGCCGTCGTCGAGCCCGAAGCGGGCAACATCGGCGGCGGCGGTTTCATGCTCGTCCGAATGGCCGACGGCCGTTCGAAATTCGTGGATTATCGCGAGGAAGCTCCCAAGCGCGCCACTCGGAACATGTACGTCGGTGCCGATGGCAAATTCATTCCGGGCGCTTCCACTACCGGATATCTCTCCGTCGGAGTCCCGGGCACTGTGGCGGGAGTTTCACTCGCGGTGAAAACCTACGGCAAGCTCACGCTCGCCGAGGATATCGCCCCAGCAATTCGTCTTGCGAAAAATGGCTTTCCGCTTGGCGAAAAACTCGCCGCTGGCCTCCGCGAATCCGCGGATCGCCTCGGCCAATTTCCCAATAGCAAAGAGATTTTCCTCAAAGGTGGCGCTCTCTATTCCGCCGGAGAAATTTTTCGCCAGCCAGAGCTCGCGGCCACGCTCGAGCGTATCGCGAAGAATGGCCCGTCCGAGTTCTATCGCGGCAAAACTGCCAAAGACCTTGTCGCTCAAATGATCGCCAATGGCGGCCTGATTTCGATGGACGATCTCGCCAGCTATCAAGCGAAGTTGCGCGATCCGCTCACCGGCTCTTATGAGACTCGCGGCAGCAAGTGGACCATCATCACCAGCCCGCCTCCCAGTTCCGGTGGCATCGCCATCCTCGAAATGTTGAACATCCTCGAACCCTACAAACTGACTTCCTGGGACGATCCTGAATCCGTCCATTACGTCATCGAAGCAATGCGCCGCGCCTTCGCCGACCGCGCCACGTATCTCGGCGATTCCGATTTCACGCACGTTCCCGTCGCCGGCCTCATCAATCACCAATACGCCGCCGAGCGCCGCGCCTCGATCGATCCCGCGAAGGCCAGCTCCAGCAAGGAAATTGGTGCTGGTAATCCTGTGCCCTTTGATAATTCCCAGGGAGAGCCTGCCGCTGGCCCGATCGAAAAGCTCTCTCCCGAAGCCGCCGCCGCGTGGATGGCTGCGACCGCGAACAGATCCGGCCACACGACGCATTTCTCCGTCGTGGACGCCGCCGGAAACGCTGTCGCCAACACGTACACGCTCAACGATAGCTACGGCTCCGCCGTCACGACTTCCGACGGCTTCCTGCTCAACGACGAAATGGACGACTTCACCAGCCAGCCGGGAACACCGAATATGTTCGGCCTCTTGCAGTCCGAAGCCAACGCCATCGCTCCGGGCCATCGCCCGCTCAGCTCCATGGTCCCCACCATCGTTTTGCGCGACGGAAAACTAAGCTTCGTCACCGGCTCCCCGGGCGGCCCGCGCATCATTTCCGCCACTTTCCTCACCATCCTCAACTGGGCCTGGCTCGGCATGGATCCCCAGCAAGCGATCAACGTTCCGCGCTTTCATCAGCAGTGGATGCCTGACTCAGTCTTGCTCGAGCGCATTTTCCCTGACGCCGTCGCCAATAATCTCGTCGACCGAGGCTATCAGATATTCTCTCGCCGCTCTTGGATTGGCGAAGTCGAGGCCATCGGCATCGATCCCAAGTCCGGCGAACGTCTCGGCGCGCCCGATCCCCGCCGCCAGGGCGCCGCTCGCGGCTATTGACGCCGGAGCATTTTCAAAAGACCATAGTGGCTCGGCCTTTTGAAGTTTTCAGGTGGCCGGCGCTCCGCGGCGCGGCTCTTCGACGCGGAAAAAACAAAACGACAAAACTATGCACCGCGTTCTCTCCACATTTCGCTATTCCACGCAGCCGCTGACCTCCGCTCTCCTCGCCGAGATCGCTCAGGCCGGCATCACCAGCATCGAGATCTACTGCATTCCCGTTCATCTCAACTACCGCTCCCAGGAAGCCATCCGCACGCTCTCCGAATGGCTCGGCGAACACCATCTGACTGTCCACTCCGTCCACTCCCCCACCGAGCGCGACCTGCTCCCCGGCAAGCGCGAGAGCGGCATCCCCATATCCATCTCCGATCCCGAGCGCGTCCGCCGCATCGACGCTGTCGACGAGGTCAAGCGCACGCTCGAGGTCGCCGAACATATCCCCTTCCGGTACCTGATCCAGCATATTGGCGCCGGGCGCGATTCCCGGGACCCCCGCCGTGTCGATGCCGCGTTTAATTCGCTCGAGCATCTCTCGATTTTCGCCAAGCATCGTCGCGTCACTATCGCGCTGGAAAATACGCTCGGCGAACTCGGCTCACCCGCCAGTCTTCGACATTTTGTCGCCGACACGCGGCTCGATTTGAAATTCTGCTTCGACGTCGGGCACGCACACTTGGAAGACGGCATCGAAATCGGTTTCGATTCCATGCGTGAACTATCCGTGGCCACGCACGTCCACGACAACAATGGCGAGAAAGACGAGCATTTGCTTCCTTTCCAAGGAAAAATCAATTGGGATTCGGCGCTCGACGCCCTTTCCGCCAGCTTCCACTCCCTGCCGGTAATTCTCGAATTCCGCGAACAGTCCGCGCACCGGCCCGCCCTGACCGATGCCATAGCGGCATTTGAAAAACTCGAGCAGGCTCTCGCGACAAAGCGCACGGCTGCACATAATTGAAAATGAGTGGAATCGGTTCAAGAAGGAGATGCTACTGATGTCGGTTGTGACGATTGAACGCGCCGGAGAGCACGTCGGCCGGGAAATCACGATTGAAGGCTGGCTCTACAACCAGCGCGAATCGGGAAAACTCCTTTTCCCAATCTTTCGCGACGGCACAGGCGTAATTCAGGGCGTGATCTCTCAGAAAGAGCGTCCCGAGGTATTCAACACCGCGAAAGACCTCACGCAGGAATCGAGCGTCATCGTCTCCGGAACAGTCCGCGCTGAACCGCGCGCGCCGGGAGGCTTCGAATTACACGTCACGGGCGTAACCGTCGTTCAGCGCGTGCCGGAATCGCGGCCATTTCCGATTCAACTCAAAGAGCACGGCGTCGATTTCCTCCTTGATCAGCGCCATCTGTGGATTCGCACGCCGCGCCAGGCCGCGATCCTTCGCATCCGCGCGGAAGCCGTGCGCGCGGCGCGCAATTTCATGGACTCGCAGGGCTACACGCTCACGGATGCTCCGGTCTTCACTCCCGCCGCGTGCGAGGGTACAACGACGCTATTCGAAGTGGACTACATCGATGACCAGAAGGCGTATCTGACCCAATCTGGACAGCTTTACGTTGAGGCTACCGCTGCGGCCCTGGGCAAAGTCTATTGCTTCGGGCCGACATTCCGCGCCGAGAAATCGAAAACTCGGCGGCACCTGACCGAATTCTGGATGCTCGAACCGGAAGCCGCTTACGCGCACCTGGAAGACATGATGGTTCTCGGCGAGGGACTCGTGAGCGCCATCGTGCAGTCCTGCGTTAAAAATCGTGCGCGCGAACTCGAAATGATCAAGCGCGACGTTTCGAAACTCGAGAAAATCAAGCCGCCATTCCCGCGGATCACGTACGAGGAAGCGATCAAAGTCCTCAACCAGAATAATAATGCCGCCAAGTTCGGCGACGACTTCGGCGGAGACGAGGAAACCATCATTTCCAAGAATTTCGACAAACCGGTCATCATTCATCGCTATCCCACAGCGATGAAGGCGTTTTATATGGCGACGGACGCAGCGCGGCCCGAGCTTTCGCTCAGTTTCGACATGATTGCGCCGGAGGGCTACGGCGAAATCATCGGCGGTGGCGAGCGTTTATCGAGCTATGAAACCATGGTCGAGCGGCTCCGTCAGAACAATCTGCCGCAGGAATCGTTCGAGTGGTATCTCGACCTGCGCCGCTACGGCAGCGTGCCGCATGCAGGCTTCGGACTGGGCCTGGAACGCACCGTTGCGTGGATTTGCGGAACCGAGCACATCCGCGAGGTAATCCCATTCCCTCGCATGTTATACAGGGTTTATCCTTAGCATTCGTCGCTCCCGCCTCTTTTCGGGGGAAATCGCATGGGTCAGAAAATCCGCATCCTTGGAGTGCCGATGGACCTGGGCGCCAGCCGCCGCGGCGTCGACATGGGCCCCTCCGCTCTGCGCGTCGCCGGCCTCCAGGCGCGCATCAAGCAGCTTGGCCATCAGGTGGAGGATGCCGGCAATATCTCCGTCAAGCAGCCGGAAGAAATGTCTCATGGCGATAAGCGCGCCAAATACCTCGCGGAGATTGCGGAGGCGTGTAAAGACCTGGCCGAGACAGTGCAAAAATCGCTCGACGAAAACACGCTGCCGCTGATTCTCGGAGGCGACCACTCGATCGCAGCGGGTTCCGCGAGTGGCGTGGCGGCGCATTTTCGCAAGCACGATAAGAAGCAAGTTGGGTACATCTGGCTGGACGCGCACGGCGACATGAACACGCCGGAGAGCTCGCCATCCGGCAACGTCCACGGCATGCCGCTGGCCGCGGTGATGGGTTACGGCGCGCCGGAGCTTGCGGAACTGCTCGGATTCAAGCCGAAAATCGAACCGCAAAATATTTCGCTCGTCGGAATTCGCGATCTTGATTCTCAAGAAAAGAACCTGGTCAAGAAACTGGGGGTGCACGTTTTTACGATGCGTGATATCGACGAGCGGGGCATGCGCGAAGTGATGAGCGAAGCATTGAAGTACGCCATGGACGATACGGGCGGGATCGCGGTCAGTCTGGACATGGATTTCGTGGATCCTTCGGACGCGCCCGGAGTCGGTACGCCCGTGCGCGGCGGGGTGACGTACCGCGAAGCGCATCTGGCGATGGAGATGATTGCCGATAGCGATGCCATGGTGTCTCTCGAGGTCGTCGAGATAAATCCCGTCATCGACGAACACAACCGCACGGCGCTGCTCGGCGTTGAACTGGTGCTTTCTGCTCTCGGCAAGAAAATTCTGTGAATTGCAAGGGGACCCTAGACGGGCATCATGGCTAACGGAAAAAGGCTGCGTATCGGGATTTTGTTTGGCGGGCGTTCCGGCGAACACGAAGTGTCTCTCGCGTCGGCCGCATCTGTAATTCGCGCGTTGGACCCGGAGAAATATGAACCTGTGCTCATCGGCATCACCAAGGATGGGCGGTGGCTCGTCGGCACAAGCGCACAGAAATTATTGCCCGAGGTATTGAAGGCCGGGGAGCGAGTCGTGTTGCCTCCTGATCCGAGCGCTGCGGCGCTCATGCCGTTCGCTGGAGCTTCTCCGCAGCCCACAGTCAAGGTAGACGTCGTGTTTCCCGTGCTCCACGGCACGTTTGGCGAGGACGGAACGGTGCAAGGGCTCCTTGAACTGACGGGCCTCCCCTACGTTGGTGCAGGAGTGCTCGCATCCGCGGTGGGAATGGACAAAGACGTCCAGAAGCGTCTGTTCCGCGACGCGAAAATTCCCGTGGTTGAGTGGCTGGCGTTATCGCGCCACGAATGGGAATCCGAACGCGGCAAGGTCTTGTTGGCAGTGAAACAGAAATTCAAGTTTCCGCTTTTTGTCAAACCTGCGACGCTTGGTTCTTCCGTGGGCATGACGCGCGTGCACAACGCCGCCGAGCTTCCCGGCGCGCTCGATACAGCGGCGCAGTTCGCGTTGAAAATTCTGGTGGAGCGCGCAATCACGGGCCGCGAGATAGAAGTTGCAGTGCTCGGCAACGACGATCCAAAGGCCTCGATCCCGGGAGAAATCGTCCCGCACCACGAATTCTACGATTACGCCGCCAAATATCTGGAGTCGGGAACAGAGCTGGTGATCCCGGCCAGGCTGACGCGCAAGCAGGCGACGCAATTCCAGGAATATGCGGTACGCGCGTTTCGATCCATAGACGGGACGGGAATGGCGCGCGTGGATTTCTTCCTGGAAAAGCGCACGAATAAAATTTATCTCAACGAAGTGAACACGATTCCCGGTTTCACCAGCATCAGCATGTACCCGAAGATGTGGGAGGCTTCGGGGATTTCTTACTCCGAGCTGATTGATCGCTTGATTCAACTCGCGATTGAGCAGCATCAAGAAAAATCCCGCACAAAATACTCGATTGAACTCCCCGCCGGCGCGGGCGGCGCGCTGGAAGGCTAACTCTTCTATCCGGCATTTTGCCTCTTGACATCCGGCGCGCATGGATTAAACTAACCGGTTAGTTAAATATATCTGATTCTCCTCAGCCCAAGAAAGGAACGCCTGATGAAGTTTCGGCGATTGGGGAAAAGCAGCCTCGTGGTCTCGGCACTGGGACTGGGCTGCATGGGAATGTCGGATTTCTACGCGGGGCGCGACGACAACGAATCGATCGCTACCCTGCGCCGCGCGATTGACCTGGGCATCACGCTGTTTGATACGGCGGACGTCTACGGCATGGGCAAGAATGAGGAACTGGTCGGCAAGGCCATTCGCGGGCGGCGAAATGAAGTCCTGGTGGCCACGAAATTCGGCAACATCCGGGGGAAGGACGGCGCCTGGCTTGGCGTGAACGGTCGTCCGGAATACGTGCAAAGCGCATGCGAGGCGAGCCTGAAGCGATTGGGGATTTCCACGATTGATCTTTACTATCAGCATCGCGTCGACAGCGAAGTGCCGATCGAAGAGACCGTGGGGGCGATGGCGCGGCTTGTCGAGCAAGGCAAAGTTCGCTACATCGGTCTTTCCGAAGCAGCGCCGAAAACGATTCGTAAGGCTCACGCGACATATCCGATTGCGGCGCTGCAGACGGAGTATTCGCTCTGGACGCGCGATCCCGAAGGAGAGCTGCTCGCCACGTGTCGCGAATTCGGTATTGGATTTGTGGCCTATAGCCCGCTGGGGCGCGGATTCCTCACGGGACGGTTCGGCAAGCGAAAGGACCTGGCCAAGGATGACTTCCGACACTTTCATCCGCGGTTCCAGAGCGGCAATTTCGAGCGCAATCTGAGTATCGTCGGAAAGATCGAGGCGATCGCACGAGAGAAGCAGTGCAAGCCTTCACAACTCGCACTCGCATGGCTCCTCGCGCGGGGCGATGACATCGTTCCCATCCCCGGCACTAAGCACCGCAATTATTTGGAAGAGAATCTTGGCGCAGCGGAGATCCAGCTCACGGCGCAGGAGCAGGCGCGCATCGATGCCGCTGCTCCGCGGGGAGTCACAGCCGGGCCACGATACGCCGAAGCAGCGATGAGCCGCGTGAACCTCTGAGGATTGCATGCATCGAGGACGCAAAAAAGTCGAGAACCCGGAAACGGCACGGCGCATCCTCGCCGCGGCGGAGAAAAGCTTTGCGGAACATGGATTGGCTGGCGCGCGCACGGATGCAATTGCCCGTGCCGCCGGCGTGAACAAGGCGATGCTGTACTACTATTTCGGGAGCAAGACGCGATTGCACCACGCGGTGTTTGAAAGTCTCTTCGCTCAAGCAAGTCGGCTCATTCAGGCCAAGACGCCGGCGCACGCTTCACCTCGCCAGGCGATCACCGCATTCGTCGACGGTTATTTCGATTTCCGCGTAGCCTATCCGAATTACGCACGATTGATGCAGCAGGTGATGGTGCAATCTCCGGATCAGGCGCAATGGCTGGCGCGGAAATATTTTCGGCCGGGCCACAAGCAACTCTCCCAGTTGATCAAGGCCGCGATTGCGAAGGGCCAATTCCAACACGTTGATCCGGACCACGCGGTACTGGCGATTCTCGCGATGATCGTTTTTTACTTCTCTGGCGCCCCGGTGCACAGTGTGCTGTTGGGCAAGGATGCGTTGCAGCCGCGCGCCGTCGCCGCGCATAAGCGTGCCGTGCTGGATTTACTTGAGCACGGATTATTTCGTTCTTCTGCGAGGGCTCGATGAGCGGACGCAGGTTCTTCGGCATGCTGGGCGTGATACTGCTCATCGCGTTGGTGACATACGTCTTCACGACGCCCAGCGGCAACGCCTACCCGCTCATCGGAGTCGTTGATGGCAATGAAGTCATCTTGAGCCCGCAAATCACGGGGCGAATCGTGAAATTGAACGTGGATGAAGGCTCGGAAGTGAAAAAGGGCGAGCTGATCGCGGAGCTCGACCGCGCGGCCCTGGAAGCGCAAGTCGCGGCGCAAGACGCCACGACTCACAGCCTGCAGGCTCAGGTTCTGCAAGTCCAGGCGAGCCTCAACATGACGGACAGCCAAACCGCCGCAGCGCTGAAAGTAGCGCAAGCGAATTTCACGTCGGCGCAGGCGCAGATGGCTCAGGCGCAGGCTACCAATTGGCTGAACGAAACCAATCTCAAGCGAGCGCAGAGCCTGTTCGACTCCG
Organism: Candidatus Acidiferrales bacterium; assembly: GCA_035280405.1. Lineage (GTDB taxonomy): Bacteria > Acidobacteriota > Terriglobia > Acidiferrales > UBA7541 > DAHUXN01. The sequence continues at coordinate 8,729 of DATEFX010000025.1, forward strand.
GCGTGGTATCCGCGCAGGACCGCGACACGGCGCTTGCGACCGTGCAGGCTTCCCAGGCAAACGTGAAGGCGCTTGAAGATCAAGTGAAATCGCAGCAGGCAGCGCTCGCCGTTGCCGAAGCGAATCGAAAACAAGTGGACGTGTTGCGAAGCCAGAGTGCTTCGACGCAGGCGCAGCGAAGACAGGCGGCGGCGACGAAGTTGCAAGGCGAGACGGAACTCGGCTACACCGAAATTTATGCGCCCATCGACGGAATCGTTTCTGTGCGCGTGGCAAAGCAAGGAGAGGTGGTGCAGCAAGGCAATCCGATTGTCGTGATCGTGGACGTGGATCACCTGTGGGTGCGCGCGGATGTGCCGGAAACCTATATCGATTCAGTGCAATTCGGTCAAACGCTTCCGATCCGGCTCCCTTCGGGCGACATTTTGCATGGCAGTGTTTTTTTCAAAGGTGTCGAAGGAGAATTCGCAACGCAGCGCGACGTGAGCCGCACGAAACGCGATATCAGGACTTTCGCGATTAAAGTGTCTGTGCCAAACGCGCAGCACAGGATTTTTACCGGCATGACGGCAACCGTACTGCTTCCTCCCCAGCCGGCGACACAGCACTGGTGGTCGCGAATTGGGAAGCCCGCGCAATAAGCGAGGATGGGATTCAATGGCCGCCACGGACGGGCACGTTCAAGCAATCGAAGTCGAAAAGCTGACGAAGCAATTTGGCGACCTTGTCGCCGTCGATGCCGTCAGCTTCACCGTCGAAGACAGCGAAATCTTCGGCCTGCTTGGCCCCAATGGCGCGGGAAAAACCACGCTCATTCGCATGCTGACCACGCTTACGCCGCCCACCTCCGGCGTCGCACGAGTCGCCGGGCTCGATATCGTGAAAGAAGCGAATGAAGTGCGGCATATTCTCGGAGTAATTCCACAGGCTTTTACGTCAGACCCGGAGCTGACCGCAGAAGAAAACATGCTGATTCACGCCAAACTCTATGGCGTGCCCGCTTCGCAGCGCGAAGCACTCATCACGCGCCTGCTCGAATCTGTCGAACTGCAAAATTTTCGAGCAAAGCTAGTCCGCACGTTCTCGGGAGGAATGCGCCGGCGGCTGGAAATCGCTCGCGGGCTCGTGCATTCGCCGAAAATCATGTTTCTCGACGAGCCCACGACGGGCCTTGATCCAGTCTCGCGCACAAATGTATGGGAAATGATTCGCCGGCTCCGAGACCAAGAGCATCTGACGCTTCTGCTGACCACGCATTACATGGACGAGGCGGACAAACTCTGCGACCGCATCGCGATCGTCGACCACGGCCGCCTCGCGGCTCTCGATTCACCAACGAATCTGAAGGACAGCATCCCGGGCACGGATGTTGTTGAAGCCGAATTTGCCAACGCACCGCCGGACTGGCTCGATCAAATTCAGAAACTCTCACACGTCGCCAGCGCGACGCGGCACGATCCGGTGATTCATATGGCATCGAACGACGGCCCGGCGACGGTCGCGGCGCTGATGGATCTGGCGCGCGCGCGAAACGTCACGGTCAAACGCGTCAGCGTGCAAGGCACGACACTCGACGACGTATTCCTTCATTACACCGGCAGCCAGTTGCGCGACGCGGCTCAGGAAGGCGCGGGATACGACATCCGCCATCTTTACAAATAGAAAGGGCGACACGGTCCTGTCATGAAACTGTTCCGTATCTGGGCTCTCTGCGAACGCGACCTGCGAAAATTCTTCCGCAGTCCGGCGTTGATGACTGCCTCGATGGCTTTCCCGCTCGTTCAGCTAATCGTGCTGGGATATGCATTCGGCGGCAAGATTCGCAACGTCAATGTAGCGCTGGTGGATCACGACCATGCCGCGGCGTCTTGGCGAGTGCGAGAGAGTTTTGCAGGCGTGGCCACCGGGCCGGGCATGTTCCGCGTAATTGATTATTCGTCGATGCCCGATGCTCTGCTCGACCTGCGCGCCGGGTTCGTCGGCGGAATCGTGGAGATTCCCGAGAATTTCTCGCGCCGCGTCTATGCGGAAGATCGGCCGCGCCTCGCACTAGTCGTCGATAACACTGATCAATTTGTTTCGGGCTCGCTCGAATCCGAGATGCAAAGCATCGTCGATCAGCTGAATTCTCCGGTGGTCAATTCGCGCCTGCCTGGCAACATCGCGTTAAACGTTGTCGAAGTGTATCCCTATATCCCGTACATCAAGTATTTGCTTCCCGGCTCTATCGCCATGGCGATTTTCATAGTCGCGATGATCGGCGGCGGCATCACTTTCATCGACGATAAGGCGCGCGGCCTGCACGAAGGCTACCTCGTCACGCCAATTCACAAAACCGAGCTCGTGCTGGCGCTCGATTTAGCAGGCACGGCGAAAGGCCTGATGGCCGGCCTCGTGCTCACTTTCATTGGCGGACTCATTGCCGGAATTCCCAGGCTGTGGGACCCGGTACGGTTCGTCATGCTCGTGGGCGTCGTCGCGATTGCTTCGCTCGCGATGATCAGCTTCATGTTCCTGGTGATGGTGCGCGTGGATGATCCCCTGGTTCCGCGAGCGATATTCGGGGTGCTGAACACGCTTCTCTTTTTCCCCTCAGGCGCCATCTATCCCACCGCGGGATTCCCTGCGTGGATGCGATGGATTTCCGTGGTCGATCCATTCACGTACACCGTGCATGCGCTGCGCAACTTGCTGCTCCGCGATAGCGGCCTTGAAGGCATTTACCTTGACGTGCTAATTTTGATTGGATTTTCGATGCTGATGATCGTCGGCAGCATCGCGCTTTTCAAGCGACAGATCTAATCGGAACGGCGTCTATTAGCGAGAGAGGGGACTCCGTGAGCCTGCTCGATGCGGCAGATCAAGCGCCACCATCCAAGGTGCCACGCTATGTAATGCTTGCCGTGATTGCCATCCTCCTCGTTGCTTTTTTCGTCTGGCGCGCCGTGCGATTCAAAGCGGAAGAGCAAACCGTCACAACGTTTCTCACGGCAGTAACCTCCGGAAATATGCAACAGGCATATCAGCTCTGGCAGCCGACGGGCAGTTATACGCTGAAGGACTTTGAGGACGACTGGGGGCCCGGCGGTTACTACGGCCCCGTAAAAAGCTTCGAAATCGATTCGTCGTTCGAGCCGAGAAAAAGCAGCAGCGACGTCGCCGTGCGCGTCCTGCTCAGCCCGTACCAGCCGTTTCCCAAGAACGACACGATCGAGCAGAACAAAACAAAGAGCGTGACCATCTGGGTGAACCGCCAGACGCACTCGCTCAGCACCGGCCCGCCGCCCATGTAGGCGATTATTCCTGCAAGGCGTTCAGAAGTTCCTCGCGCGTCAACGTAGCCGTTCCAAGTTTCCCCACCACAACGCCCGCCGCGACATTCCCCAATACTGCTGCCTCGCGCAGAGATGCTCCGCTTGCCGCAGCCAGTGCCATGGTCGCAAGCACCGTGTCACCTGCTCCTGTCCGGTCATAAACCTGCCGTCCTGGATTTAGCTCGTGCGCCGGCGACAGGCCAATCTTGCCCATTGGAATCTCTTGATTGCTCGCTGCGACGTGAAACGATTCTGGTTCGTCGCGTTCGATTAGATCGAGTCCATTCTCCCCGCGCGTGATCATGACTGCCAGGCAACCGAAATGTACAAGCAATCTTGCCCCTGCGTTCGCGACATCGCCCTGCTCGTCAATAGTATCTCTGAGAATGAATTCCGTCTCCGGACGGTTCACGACCAAAACGGTTGCGCTAGGGTAGACGGTAACTCGCGACCATTTGGGCTTAATGAAAACCGGAAGCCGCCGTGGCGCGCATGCCTCCAGCACCTGCCGCGAAAGAGAATCCGTCACCACGCCTTTGTCATAATCGGAAATTACAAGGCCATCGAGCCTCGGCAAAATGCCCAGCGCACATCTTACGAGTTCACCTTCGAATTGCTCCTTCAACGGGAACTTATCTTCGCGATCCACTCGGACGATTTGCTGCTGCCTTGCGATGATTCTCGTTTTTACGGTCGTCTTTCGCTTCGCGTCTTCGACTATTCCTCTCTCTGAAATCTTCAACTCGCGCATGCGTGCCAGGAGAGATTTTCCAGCTTCATCCCGTCCCACAATTCCAAAGCCGTCGACACGCGCACCCAAGGCGGCCAAGTTGGCTGCGACGTTTCCCGCGCCGCCGAGGCAGTCGCTTTCTTTCACGAAGTCCACGACGGGCACCGCGGCCTCAGGCGAGATTCGGTTCGCAGTTCCCCACACGTAACGGTCGAGCATCCAATCGCCGACGACGCCGAGCCGCCTGCCGCGCATTTTCCCGATGATTTGCCTTGCGCGTTTTTGGGATATCAGTTCGCGCATCCAGCCTCCGCACTCACAAATTGCAACAAGGGAATTCGGAAACTATTGAACGCTCGTTGACCCCGAAGCCGCAATGCCATAAGTTACGCTATTCGAATCCCGTTCCGCCAAAAGTTCCTCGCACGCGTCACGAACCTGTTCGAATGTCACCGACAAAATACAACGCGGCTCGGCAAATGCATAGCAGTGATCCCCTCGGCACGGATTGCACGGAAAATCATTCTGCGCGACGCGATGCCGCGTCGCCCATGGCCGCCAGTGCACCGAACTGCTCGAACCGAAAATCGCTACTACGGGCCTGCCTGCCGCGGCAGCAAGATGCGTAGGCCCGCTGTCGTTTGCGATAAAGAGCCGGCAATCTGAGACCAGCGCAATCAATTGCCGCAAATTGAGCGCATCGAGTAATGCAAAGTCTTTTGCACAGACGCGACGCACTTCATCCGCGATATCTGCCTCGCCAGCTCCAAGATTGAACACCGGCTCGATTCCGTGTTTTTCCCGCAGCCACTTCGCAATGGCCGCGAATTTCTCCATTGCCCATCGCTTGGTGAAATATTTCGCGCCCGGCCGCAACACGGCATAGGGCTTCCCCGGATCAATCCCCTTTGCTGCGAGAATTCCCGCGATGGCCCCGCGTGCATCCGCTTGCGGATACACCTGCGCGCGCGGAATCGGTCCGCGCGGCAAACCGGCTGCATAAAATTGCTCGATGCGGTGTTCGACCGTGTGCATGGGCCTTGTAGCATCGCTCGCGAGCACATTATAGAAAAATGAAAACTGCCGCTTCTCCCAGCAGACGCGAACTGGTGCGCCAATCGCGGCCACGAGCAACGCGCTCTTCGGTCCGGCATGCTGATTGAAAACGATGGGAAATCGCCGCCGCCGCAGTTCCCTCACCATTAAAGGAAAGCTCTTCGCGAGAATTATTTCTGAAATCGCGGGATTGCCTTCGAGCACCGCGGCGTGCGCTTTTTCGACGAGCAAGCTGAGGCGCAAATCGGGCCGCCACGCATGAAGCGCCGAAATCGCGGGAGTGGTCAGTACCAGGTCGCCTAGCGAACGCAAGCGCACAATCAAAATTTCCGCGCCGCGCGGGAAACCGGGCAAGATGGAAGATGGATCACGCAGATTCAACGCGGGCTTCGTCCACGAGCATCACGGGGATGTCGTCGCGTATGGGATACACGCGATGGCACGTTGCGCATTTCAGCCCCTGCTGGTCGCTCGTCATCTTTACGGGCGTCTTGCACAACGGACACACCAGAATATCCAGCAATTCCTTCGATACGGCCATGCTGACCTCCCGCGAGCACTCTAGCAGAGGCGTAACGCCAACGGCAACAGCGTCGACCGGGCTTCAGCCGAGCGGCGACATCGTGAATACCAGGCGCCCTCGCCAGGTTTTTCCAGGCTGGAAGATCGCAGACCACACTGCGAGAATCTGCGAGCCCTGATAGACGCGCTCGAATCCATCCTCCGACTCGGAAATTGTCTCAATCGGCGCCACCCAGTAATCTTTCGCGCCCGGCGCTTGAATCGTAGCGCGGATTCTTTGCCATCCATCGACCAGACTCAATTCCGACGCTGGCGCTGCGCCCGCCCATCGCAGCGGCCTCCGTTCTCCGGCGACTTCGATGTAGCGATCCGGTTTGTCGGGCGCTAGAAAATTGACGACCTGCTCCAGCCCGACGTCCATTTCACGGGCAACGTTTCCGGCGTAATTCACCACAAAATCGCAAATGATCCCGAATTCGTTCGTTTTTGGAGCAAACGAAAACCTTTTCTCCGCTGACCATCCGTCTCCGTCGGGGCCCACTGAAAGCGTCACCCCCGCCGGTCCGTACTCGCCCACGCGATATTCGCCGCCGGCAAGCACCGCATTTTCATCTAGCCGGAGATTTTCGTAGTCTTCGTCGCTTCGTTGCGCGGGAAACAGCAAGAGCCGGAATGAATTCCGCCGCCAGCGGTCATACTTCAGCCGGCGCTCGAGCCCGGGCTCCTTGGCTCGCACTTGATCATGAATGGACGCGACTCCACCGTGTCCTGTGCCCGCTTGCGCCAGCTTCGCGTGGTACGCCTCCGGCCGCCGCATGACCGAGTTAATGGCAGTGACTCCCGAAGGCCGAAAGTCAATCTCCTCCACTGTTCCGCCATCGGAAGGTGAAAAGAGCGCCGCCGCTTTGTCCGTCGTCAAGTAGATTTCTTCGCTGCCGTCGCAGTCGAAATCGAACCGGCTCGCCTCCGCGAATTGCCGCCCTTGATGAACTTCTGCATCTGCGAACGCTTCGGCACGCACAAGCGGCCGCCAGACTGCGGTTCGCAGGTGCGGCGCGTACAGCCCGCCGAACACGCCGTGCCAGTACGCGTCATTACATTGCGCGCTTAAGAGTTCTCTCTTTGCATTTTCTAGTTTGTCCGCGGATACATCATGATTGCGCGCGCGCATTTCCAACTCGCGCAGCTTCTTCGACACCAAAAGCATCTTCTTGTGCAGTAAATTCGCTTCTGGATATTTCGTGAGGAAATTGCGCCAGAATCCACCGCGCAAAAAAAGCCGCAGATCTTCACGGTGCGAGAACTCGCGCTCGAGTGCCTGAAATCGCAGCCGCGCCGAAGTCGGGAGCGCCCATTCCATCATTTCCGAGTATGAACACGTTGGCAGGTCGCCTCGCCCCAGCGCGGGCCGCGAGGACACAGTCTCCCCCGGCAGCGCCGTTTCCAGCCAATCTTGATTCGCCGCGAGCGCTTCGATGAACCTTTCCAGCCAGCCATCAACGTAACAGTGATTATAAGTTCCCGGCCAGACGCCGAACTTCTCGAGGTCGTCGCCCATCGCCGCGATTCCCTCGGGCCATTCGCGCGCTGCATCGCGCAAATATCCGATCACTTCATCGGGGCTGCGATACGGGATTAAATACCGCAGCGCTTTCAGCCCGGGAATCAGTCGAACCATTGCGCCGCAGTCCTCCGCGACGTATGTGCCGTGAAGTTGCTGCGCCTCAAATCCGGCACTAAGGAAATGATTGTCGTCCACCAACGAATATTCGACTCCTACGGCAGCGAGTAGCTTCGGAATGTGAGGCTCCCACACGCGCTCCGTGAGCCACACTCCCCGCGGACGCTTTCCAAAATGCTCGGCCAGGTAGTCTGCGAGCCGTTTGAGCTGCTCACGCGCATCTTCTTCCGGAATAGCCACCAGGATTGGTTCGTAGAATCCCCCGCCAATCAGTTCCACCTGGTTTCGGCCCGCAAGTTCCCGCAGCATTTCGAAATATTCGGGATGTGCCGCCTCCAGCCATTCCAGCAAAATTCCGGAATAATGCAACCCGACGCGAAATGAGGGATGCCGGAACAGCAGCTCGACGAATGGCAGGTACGATTTCTCGTACGCGCGTGCAAGCACGTCATCAAAATTGCCGACCGGTTGGTGTGCGTGAATCAGGAGAGACAGCTGGAACCGGGCCACATTACGCTCCGCGAGGACGCTTTACAGGATACTCCCGCCCCGATGGAGTTTCCACAAACCATCGCAATTGCAGTTCATGGAGACGATTCGCTCAGGGAGGATTTCGCTGGGTATCGAAGAGGAATTTCGGTAGCAATTTCGCGGTCGAAAGAGAACGACAAAAAAAACTGAAGGGTACCAGACATTTCTCATGCAACCTGGTGCCAGGCTACTGAGCCGGCGTTGCGCTGCAATACTTCACGGCCAACGGAACGATTGTCCCTCGATTGGGATCGCTCGGCGTTTGCACCGGAATCTTCAGCGCTTGTCCCGGCGCCAGACGTTCCGTAGTCACGTTATTGAATCCATAAAAGATGCCTGAGCTTGACTTGCTGTCTTCACTGATCGAAAGAAAGCCGCCGCGAATCGCCGCATGTCCGTCTTGATCTGTGATGCGCGCATTGACTCCCGTTGCCTGATATAGCTGTTCATTCCACCCGGCGGTGACCTGAAACGTGTCCGTCTTCCAGTTGCCGCCGCATCCGTCTCCAGCCGATGCATTGGCCGTCGTCGCCTGCGTCGGCGGATCAGGTCGGGCTTGCGGTGCAGCCTGAGGCTGTGCAGGCGCTGGAGCTGGAGCGTCCGGTTGTGAATTCAGCTGCGCTATCTGCTTCTGAAGCTTCGCGATTTCGACCCGGTCCTGCATTGCCTCGACTTGATATTTCACGGCGCCGGCTGTTCCGATGGCGTTCATGATCGTCGCGCCGCGGCCGCTGCTCGGCTGCGCAAATTGTGCCGCCAGGTTATCGTCTTGCTCGGCGTCCAATTCCAGCTGCGAAATCTTCTTGTAGATTTCGACGATCTGACGATGCCGCTCGGATTGCACTCCCAGATCTTGCTCCGCGGCCGTATTGATGACTTCCCAGCGCTCCGCCTCGCCACTCCTCAGCTTTTCCGTCAACGCGTTCAAGTTATCTTGGGCCGTTTGATTCCCCTGATCCGCGGCCGTCCGGTACCACGCCAGCGCCTTCCCGAAATCCTGAGGCACTCCCTGCGCGAACTGATACATCCACCCTAGCTGATTCTCCGCGTTCGTATTTCCCTGGCCGGCCGCTTTATAAAACCAATCCTGTGCTTGCGCGTAATCTCGCGGCACTCCGTATCCGTGTTGGAACATGTATCCCAGATTTTCTTCGCCGTTGTCGTTCCCTTGTTCCGCGGATTTTGTATACCAGGCAATCGCTGTCTGATAATCTTGTGGCTCGCCCATTCCTTCTTCCGCCATGTAGCCAAGCTGATTTTCGGCGTCGCCATTTCCCTGGTCTGCGGATTTCTGGTACCACCCGCGCGCCCTGTCGTAATCCACACTCACGTTATAACCGCACTGATAGAAGTATCCGACTTCCTGTTCCGCGTCCGGATCGCCCTGCTCTGCGGCGCTAAAATACAGTCTCAGCGCCTTGCGGTAGTCTCGTCCAACGTTTCGCCCGTGCTCGTACATCTCTCCCAGGTTGTATTCCGCTCGCGCATTGCCCTGTTTCACGGCTTTGTTGTACCAGTCGCGCGCTCGATGGTAGTCCTGCAGAACTCCCTGGCCGTTCTCAAACATGTAGCCCAGCTGATTTTCCGCTGGAGCGAATCCTTGTGACGCCGCCTGCCGGTACCATGCCAGCGCCTGCCCGTCGTCCTGGGTCACGCCCCTGCCCAGATAATATCGATTCCCGAGCGCGAATTGCGCCTGCGCATCACCGCGCATCGCAGCAGTCTGCAGGGCGGCGAATTCGCTATCCTGGGCGTCTTGTTTGGTCTGGTCCTGAATCTGGCCCTGCCCCTGCGCAAGGGCAGGCAAAGCCAGCAGGAGCGCCAGGGAACTCAGAGTCGTGGCAGCCGATCGCAATCTCATCGCTTTACTCCATCTCGACGTAGTCAAAGCTCTATCTTCGGGCATTCAATGCGTGGCGTGAACAACTTAGGCTCTTATATAACTCATTCTACAAGGCTTATAAAACCGGACCGTCCCGCATCTTGTGGGGCCTTTTCATCTAATTCTGTCAGCATCTAATTAAGAAAGGCCATAGAACGCCGGTACCGATTCCACCTGCTTGTGCCCTAACCTGCATTCTGGAGGCTTTATGGCGATGGGACAGACTTCCTGGTGAAAGATGACGCTCCAACAGCACTGCTATCCGATAAGCGAATTCTCGACTTTCCCTGCACCGGCGTGCTCAGTAAGACGCCTGGCCTGCGTCTCCATTGCAGCCTCTATCGCGGTGTCGGTAGCGCCAGCGGGAGCAAATAGCACAGTTAAGACCTCGGACACGCCCTCGGCAATCTGCGTTCGCGTGGAATCGCTGATTGGGCTTCCAAAAGGCCCGTGCGCGTCTGCCAGCACGGGGCGGCCAGCTAAATGCCATATCCTTCGGCCAATGCCCTCGTATTTCTCTTCAGCCCTTCCATGCCGGAACGTAATTGGCGGAGCAATATTCTTCCGGTTGTAAAGCCCGTATGGCCATCCGGTCTCTATCGAGCCGAGATTGCTCAAATCCACGATGTTTGAAATGTTGTACAGGCCTTTGCCCTGCACCAAGCGCCGCATGAGCGCTTCGGAAGACGGCCGGTATTTCGATGGATCCACTCCCCAGCGGCGAAACATTCCTCTCACTGCAGCGACGGCCTGTGATTCGGCGATAGATTCCATCGAATGTTTGCTTCTCAATTGGAAGCAAAATTCATCCATCTCGCGCAATAATTCGGTGCCTGTCGGAGATACCGTCGCCCCTTCAGCTTCTACCAGCCCCAGCCGGACTCCGGGCAGCTCGACTTGAATTGTCAGCATGAGGATCTTCGTTCGCCCGATTTGATACTATCGCGAAATGGCGCGAGTACGTGCTCGAGATAGAAAACTCGCTACGATTTCATCGGACTTCGGAAAACTCGCCGAAGGGATCGCTCTATTCAATGCCAAAGAATTCTTCCGCGCGCATGAAGTTTGGGAAGAACTTTGGTTCGTGAGTCGTGGCAACGACAAGAAATTCTTGCAAGGACTGATTCAATTAGCCGCTGCATTTCACCATCAAGTGCGGGGTAATTCGAGCGGCGCAGCTTCGCTTCTCAAAACGAGTTGCGCCAAACTTGCGGAATTCCCTGATTTGAAATGGGGGATTGACCTGCGGGACTTGCGCGATCGCTTAAACGAGTGGCAGACGGCATTGCTCGAAAATCGAAACGCGGAATCAATCCAGTTGCCGCGGATTCAATTGCGTCGGGGGTGATTTGAACAATTACGTGAAAATCCAGAGAGTCCGCTATGGATCAACAATCAGCTCGCCTTTCATTCCCATGTGCCCGAAGCCGCAAAAGACACAACACTTGAACGGATAGCTCCCCGCTGTTTGTGCGACGAATTCGATCGTCGTCACCTGCCCCTTTTCCAGCCGCCAGCAGTCCTTTGGGGTTGTAAAAACCAGTCCCGGCGTGCCTTTCGCATCGGCCCCGTCGGGATAGATGTTAATTTTGAATCCGTGGACATGGTCCAAAGCTGTGATCTTCAACTGCACTTTCATTCCGCGTTTGACGTGAACCGGCGATGGGCTGAACTTGTATTTTTTCGCCGTCATCTCGATTATTTGTATGTTCTGATCCCGCGCGGGAGCCTGAATCGTTTCGTGGGAATAAGTGCCGGAACTAATAAATCCGAGGAAAAGTACGAGAAATAGTGCACGGCAGAAGTGTTTCAACGGAGCACCTCTTCTTATGGAAGCTATCGACCCCGGCTAAGATGCCGTATCGTTCGTCCATGCGCAAGAAGTTTTCCGCATTTCAATCACTCAGTGTCACCACCGCAGTAGCGCGCCTTCGGCCGCAAACCCCGGTCCAAGCGCCATCATGACCCCCAAGTCTCCCGGCTTCGGCCTTCCCGAACTTACCACGCTCTCCAGCACGAACAACGCCGTCGGCGACGACATATTTCCAAAATTCCGCAGCACATGTCGCGAGTATTCGATTTCTTCTTGGCCCAGCCCCAGGTACTTCGAAGCTGCGTCAATCACTTTACGTCCGCCCGGGTGCAGCACCCAAAAGCGAATGTCCTCGCGGCACACGCCTTGAGACCGCAGAAGATCTTGGAGGCACTTCTCAATCATCGGTCCTGCCAAATCGCGAATCTCCGCCGCGAGAATGATCCTCAGCTTTCCCTCTTCCTGAGTGAACCCCACTTTGTCCAGGTTCTCCGGGTCAATGTGCGATTGGAACGCCAGGACGCTCGGAAATTTTGACTGACTGGAAGTCTGGGAGCTATCTTCGTTCGAGCTCTCGACAATTACCGCGGCCGCGCCATCGGCACAGATTGCGTTACCAACCACTGTTTCCAGCGAACCATGATCGATGAAATAGGCCGCGGAACAAACTTCAACAGCAATTGCGAGTGCCTTCTGCCCGGGGTGAGCCAATGCAAAATCGCTTGCGCGCTGCAGCAGCGGCATCGCTCCAGCGCATCCGTGGCCAAGGAGCGCCCCGCGTTGCACGTCTGGCCGCAATCCCAAATGCCCGACCAGTCGAGACGAAAGATCAGGGCATACATACCCCGTGCAAGTTGCTATGAAAATCGCACCAAGCTCATCAGGCTTTGTTCCAGATGAAGTGAGCGCCTTTCGCGCCGCGAGACACGCCAGATGAATTGCGCCATCCGCATAGCGGGCATAGCGCTGGTCAGGGGTTTCATCTGGGGAGAATGTGTTCGGGTCCGCCCAAAAGTGGCGGTGCTCAATATCGCTGTTCTCGAAGATCTGGAGTACACGGGGGTTGGAGTAGCCGAGGAGGTGAAACACTTCTCTTTGGGTCAGTCGGCGGGGCGGCACGGCCGTTGCGCAGGAAACGATTTGGCTTGCTCCCAAGAGTGCTCCCTTCGTGGAGATGAGAATTGAAAATAGGATGCGAGAATAAGCCGATAGGGTGCAAAAGGAAAGCGGATAGAATCGCCTTCACAGGATGGAACCCTGAATGTGAATAAGCACTACCTGCACGATTCCGGCAGACTCCAGGGCAAGTTGACAGTGCGGATTCCCTGTGAAATCCTATTCATGGCAGGTAATAATTCCCGCGATGCGAATCAGCGCCAAAGGCGAATACGCCGCGAAAGCGGTCCTGTATCTGAGCTTGAAGTATCCCGCGGTCGTCACGATCCACGAGATTGCGGAGAACCACAATATTCCGCTGAAGTATCTGGAGCAGATACTTCTGGTGCTGCGCCGCGCCGGGCTGCTGGAGAGCCATCGGGGCGTTCGAGGGGGCTATACGCTGGCGCGGAGCCCTGAGCAGATATCCATGGGCGAAGTGCTGCGGACGGTTGACGGCAAGTTCTCGCAGTCGAGCTGCCTGGAACTAGACCTGACGAGCCACTACTTGTGCCCGGATGCGAATGCCTGCGGCCTGAAGCAAGTGTGGCAGGACGTGCAGAACGCCGTCGAGAAGATCCTCTTCGAGACGAGCTTCGATGAACTGAGGAAGCGGACGCTGGCGGGCGTCGCGCGAGAGAGCGGATTCGTCGCCTACGAACTCTGAAATTCCTACCTGAAAAGTGAAAGCGGCGAATTTTTCGATTCGCCGCCGCATATCCTTCGCAAGATTTTCCCGCGTCAGGCTTTCGCTTTTTTCGCTTTGTACCAATCCGCGTTGATGGCGGCGTAGCCGGACCATTTTTCGGGCAAATCTTCCATCGCGAAAATCGCGGTCACGGGGCAGACAGGGACGCAGGCGCCGCAGTCGATGCACTCCTCGGGATTAATATAGAGCTGCTTTTCGGGCTCGAAATCCGACTCGTCTTTACGCGGGTGAATGCAATCCACCGGGCAGACGTCCACGCACGCCGAATCTTTTGTTCCAATGCAGGGCTCCGCAATCACATAAGCCATTTAGCTTTCTCCAAAGCCAGGTCTGAACTCCATTTTTATATCACCAAAAATCCGCGCCTACAAGCTTTGCCGGACCGGCGTCATATAGTAGGCGATGACAAATAAAATTCCGAGCAGCAAATCGACGCAGCCAAAGGCAAAGTCCTGCAGATGCATCCGCGCCTGCATCACCAAGATGGTGACGGCGACGGCGTAGCTGAACTTTTCGAAAATCGAAGGAAGCATAAGGGTGCGGTAGCGGACGGGATCTTTCGCAATAACGAAAAACGCGAGCTGCCAGGCCAGGGCCGTTCCGGCAAATCCGTAAAAAAATCCGGGATGCGTGATCGGAGGCGGGTCCGTGCGGCTGATCATGCCGAACATAAAATACAGCGGAGCAATGGTCAGCACGCCCCATATCGCCGCTATCCAGAAGACGACCTTGGCAAACCTCATTTTGCGGCTGCCTTTGCTGCGCTTCCCATTTTTTTCATGCGAGCGAGTTCGACTTCGGACCCGACAAAGCCCCAGGCATTCCAGGCGTTCCCGGCGACAACATCCTTGAACAAATCGGTCGCGCCGCTCAATTGTTGCGGCGTGGCGTGTTGTCCATAGACTTTTTCGGCTGTGATTAACCTCATGTTCGCCAACCCATAAGTCACAGTGTCAAATGACAGCTCGCCTTCGACGTCGTTTGGACCTGTTGGCTTGGATGGCCGGATATCCATGGCTGTCTTCGCGCCCTGATAATACCGAAGGAGCTGGAGGTAAAAGAACAGATGCGGCTCTTTGTTCTTCATTTCCGGCGTGATGCGCTTGAGCGCCTGGACCGCCTCTGTATCCTTTCCTGCGCGGCGGAGGGAGGCGAACACCCAGTTGGAACAATCGATCACGCTGTCGTCGTTCTGCGCGAGAGCGAGGGCTTTTTGAAACGCATCCGCGGCGGCGCTGAACTGGCCTTGAAAATAATGAGCCAAGCCAAGGTGGTAGAAGGCGTCGAGCTTCTTAGGGTCGAGCGACGCGGCGCGCTCGAGGTCGCGCTGGGCGCGGGCGAATTCGCGCAAGCCAAGTTCGCGGTGACCGCGCTCGATATAGAGATCTGCATTGTCAGGCGCAATGGTCAAACCCTCCGTACAAGTCGCGACGGCTTCGCGGTATTGCCGGCGGCCAGCTTCAGACTGCGACAAAGCGACGTAGAGGGACGGATCCTTTGGATTGTCGGCGAGCTTCTTGCGCGCAGCGACGATCGTGTCGTCATCAGGCAAGGCGTAGAGTTTTCGTCCCAGTAGGGATGTGACTTCGAACGCGCCGCGAGGCGGCTCCGCTGGCGATTGCGCAAGGACCAGAGGGGCTGCAAGGAAAATGATTGTCGCGAGAGCCAAGAACTTCGTTAGGTTGCAGATTTGTTTGGTCATAGTGGGAGGGAATTTATGCGAATCGGGAAGGCACGTCAAGATTGGAAAGGAGACACGGCGGCAAAGAAGCACAGATACAAGGAACCAGGCAGACCGACGAAATGCATGGTTGAGCAATCGAAAATCATTTGCGATCAGGAATTGATAAGTGCTTTGTTTGCTGGTACTTGATTCTTTGCGACTGTGCGCTTCATTTGCGATCAGGGACGGCAGTCGAAAGTCAAAAGTGGAGAGTTGAAAGTGGCAGGTGTTGCCACCGAAGTGG
>DATEFX010000026.1:0-95374 GCA_035280405.1 Candidatus Acidiferrales bacterium
TTCAAGGAGCGGGCCATCGAGCACGCGATGGAGCTGGTCACCTCTCCAAAGTGGTTCGGTATCCCGCTCGACAAGCTTTATTTCACCGTATTCGGCGGCGCCGAAGTCGCTCCAGGCAACACGCTCGGCCCCGATGAAGAAGCCGAAAAATTCTGGGTCAATGTTGGCGCGCCGAAGGAGCGCGTAATTCGCGTCCCGGGACTGAAGGAAAATTTCTGGGCCATGGGCGACACCGGCCCCTGCGGCCCGTGCAGCGAAATCCATTACGACATGGGCCCGGAGGCATCGGATCAAGGCCACAAAGATTGCAAATTCCCCTGTGATTGCGGCCGCTACGTCGAAATCTGGAATCTCGTCTTCATGCAATTCAATCGAGACGCGAGCGGCAAGCTCAATCCCCTGCCGAAGCCGTCCGTGGACACGGGCATGGGCCTCGAACGCGTCGCCGCCGTGCTGCAGGGCGTCGTCTCTAATTACGACACCGACCTATTTGCCCCTCTCATCGAGCAAGCAGCAAACGTATGCGGCGTTGACCTAGCTGTCGAGAAACAAATGGAAGAGGGAAAAGGAGGAGCGGCTTCGCTCCGAGTGATCTCAGACCACGCGCGGGCGGTAAGCTTTCTAATCGCAGACGGGGTGATACCGTCTAATGAGGGTCGCGGCTATGTTCTTCGTAAGATCATGCGACGCGCAATTCTTCACGGGAGACTTCTAGGGGCGTCGCGGGCCGTACTGATAAATATGCTCCCTTCGGTCCACACGTCGATGAAGGGAGCGTACCCCGAGTTGGAATCGATGGCAGCGCTGATTCATCGCGTGGTTCATTCGGAAGAATCAAGATTCTCTCGTACGCTCAGTGTCGGGCTGGAAAAATTGGAGGAAGCCCTGCAGCCGGCGAACATAGAGGTGAACGTCGGTTCTAAAATGGAAATGACAGGGGCTGTCGCTTTCCAGCTTTACGACACGTTCGGCGTACCGATCGATCTGATCCAGGAAGCGGTGAAGGATCGGGGCGGGAAATTCGATGAGGCCGGATTCGCGAAAGCGATGGCCGAACAGCAGCAACGTTCGAAGGCAAGCTGGAAGGGCGGGCACAAGGAAGTCGCGAGCCCCGTTTACGCCAAACTTGCCGAGACGTTCAAGACTGAGCCGGATTTTTACTTTGACACGACAACGCGCGACTGCCACATCGAAGCCATCGTCACAAAGAACGGCCAAGTGAATGAACTGAAAGCAGGCGAAGAAGCCGAAGTCGTCCTCGACCGCTCGACGATTTACGCCGAATCCGGCGGGCAGGTCGCCGACATCGGCGCGCTTTTCGACAACAATCTCTCGATGCAGGTCGCCGAAGTGAAAGGCGCGTATTATCCCGTCGCGGGACTGATCGCGCACAAAATCGTCGCGAACGAAAATCTCGCTGTTGGCGACCGCGTCGCCACGGTAGCCGACGCCGCGCGGCGCGCTCGCGTTAAGCGCAATCACACGGGCACGCACCTGATGCACGCCGCGCTGCGAAATATTCTGGGCACGCACGTAAAGCAGGCCGGCTCGCTCAACGCGCCGGATCATCTGCGATTCGATTTCAGCCATTTCGCCGCCGTGGGCCAGGAAGAGCTGACGGAAATCGAGCAGCAGGTGAACGAGGAAATTCTCCGCGACCTCGAATTGCAGACGGATATTCTTGCCCTCGACGACGCGCTGGCCTCCGGCGCGCTCGCGTTTTTCGGCGACAAATATCCGGAGCAAAACGTCCGCGTGGTGACGATCGCGGATGCGAATTATCCTCGCGGCTTTTACAGCAAGGAGCTGTGCGGCGGCACGCACGTCGGCCGCACGGGCGAAATCGGCGTCTTCAAGATCGGCCTCGAACAATCCGTCGCGGCGGGCGTCCGCCGGATCGAAGCGCTGACGGGCGACGCTGCCCTCACGCAATATCAGCAGGCGCTCGGCACGCTGCGCCAGCTCGCCGCGATGCTCAATACGGGCGAAGACCGCGTTGCAGAGGCCATTGAAAAGCTGACTCAGACTGTCAAGCAGCTTGAAAAGCAGCTCGATGGCCTGAAGCGCAAGACCGCCGTTTCGATGGCTGACGGCCTGCTGGACGAGGCCAGGATGGTGAAGGACGTCAAGGTGCTCGCCGCCCGGGTTCCCGGGATGGACCGTGAGGCGCTGCGCCAGATGGCGGACGGTTTAAGGCAAAAGATGGGCTCCGGAGTCGTGATTTTGGCCACGGCGGAGGACGGAAAAGTCGCCCTGATCGCCGCGGTCACGAAAGACCTGACCAAACGGCTTCATGCCGGTAAAATGGTGCAGGAATTAGCCAAATTGGTCGGGGGTTCGGGCGGGGGACGGCCGGACCTGGCCGAGGCGGGGGGCAAGGATGTTGCAGCTATGGACACAGCCCTTGCGCAGGCCTACCCACTGGTGGAACGGCAGCTGGTATAATCCTCACAAGCGCTAGAAACGCAGCCGGATAGACCTTCAATACCGGTCGCGGATGCATCGTTTGTGAGGAAGTGGGTATGTTCTGCCTTTCCCGATTGGATGTGCGGCTCAGGGCCATCTCGTTCGCGGTGGCCGGAGGGGTACTGGGACTGCTGATAGCACTACCATCGCAGGCCCAAATCGCATCTTATGTAGATGGGCATGGAACGCTCATTTACACCAATGCGAACCCACCGGCGCGCCGGGACGGGCACACGGCCAATGCGGAGAATACTGCCGTGATCACGACGCCGCCAGCCAAGCTCGAAAAAGTGGTCCGGGCCGCCGCCGCCAAGAACGGACTTGATCCGGCGCTGGTCCAGGCTGTGATTCAGGCGGAGTCAAACTGGAACCCCCGCGCGACTTCCCGCAAGGGGGCATTCGGGTTGATGCAGTTGATTCCGAAAACGGCAGAACGTTATGGCGTAGAAGACGTGTTTGATCCCGTTCAGAATATTCAGGGCGGGACGAGGTACCTGCGGGACTTGCTCGACCGGTTCAATGGCGACCTGAAAAAATCGCTGGCGGCTTACAACGCCGGCGAGCAGGCCGTGGAGCGGTTTGGCGGCGTTCCCGCGTTCCGCGAGACACGCGACTACGTGAGAAAAGTGACAAACACCTACTTCCAGTCCGGCCCGGAGCATTCGCCGACAGGCGAAGCCCGCCGCATACAGATTCGTGAAATGACGAATCGAGAAGGCCGGACAGTTTTCACAAACGAATGAAGCTGCCGAAACAAAAAGCCAACGCACAAATCGGACGGGGGCTGCTGCAAATTGCAGCGGCGATTCTCTTTGTGTCTGCCCTCACGGTTTTTTCGCCGGCGGCGAATTCGCAGACTTCCAAACACGCCAAGGCAAAGGCGCTGTTCGCGACGGCGCAGACGATGCGCCAGACTCTCGAAGTCGAGCCGAGGGACAATCGGACTCTTGCCGAATACAAGAAAGTCGTAACTGCATACCGGAAAGTTTATCTGCTGACGCCTTCCGCCCCAGAGACGACGGAGGCGCTGTTCGCCGCCGGTGAGCTGTATCACGACATGGGAGATTTGTTCGACAGCATTTATTACAAATCGTCGGTCGTCACGTACAAATTTTTACTCGCGCAATATCCGACGAACAGGTTTCGCGCCGATGCGCTCTTCGCCATTGGACAGATCGAAGGCGATGACCTCCATCAATATGCCGATGCGAAAGATGTGTTCGCGGAATACGTGAAAAGATTCCCGCATACGCCGCAGGCGGATGAAGCCCGCAAGGATCTCGCGGAGCTGCAGAATCAGGAAAACCAGCCCGCGGACGACGAAGGAGCGCCGGTTGTGCAACAGGCATCCGTTCAAGCACAGTCAGCGAAATCGGCCGGCGCTGCAACCGATGATGATTCGACGGATGCCAAGGAAAACCCGCCGAAGCCGGGCCAGCCTTCGAGCGTCCTCGACATTCGCACATGGAACGCGGACGACTATTCGCGAGTGGTCATCGATCTGAACGGTTCCGTCAAATATCAGGCTGCGCGGATCAAGAGTCCCGATAGAATTTATTTTGATTTGTACAAGGCGCGCCTCAGTCACAGCGTTACGGACAAAGAATTGCCGGTGCAGAATGGTTTTTTGCGGAGCGTTCGCGTCGCACAGAATAAATCCGGAGTTGTGCGGCTGGTGCTCGACGTGAAAAGCGTGGAAGGCTATTCGGCGTTTCTGCTGCCGAATCCGTATCGCCTGGTGATTGACGTCCACGGCGCGGAACCGGTGGTGAGCACGGCGAAGGCCGTTCCGGGCGTCGGAAAGCTTGCCGGCGATACTTCGACGCAGGTCGCCGGGGCGCAGAATTCCCTGCCTTCGAATTCAACTACTGTAACCGGACCGGATACAGATGCAGGAAATACAGTCGCGCCGCGCCGAACTCTCAGCGGCAAGGCCCTGCCGCTCGGCCCGGGAGCCGCCGCGAAGCCGACGCGCGATGGAGAGCGCTCGCTCACTCGCGCGCTGGGCCTCAAAATCAATCGCATCGTGATCGATCCCGGCCATGGCGGCCACGATACGGGGACGATCGGCCCGCACGGCGTGCTGGAAAAGAATGTTTGCCTCGACGTGGCACTGCGGCTCGGGAAATTGATCCAGAAAAAGCTGCCGGGAACACAGGTCGTTTACACGCGCAAAACCGATGTTTTCGTGCCGCTCGAGGAGCGCACGGCGATCGCGAATCAGGCCAAGGCTGACCTGTTCATTTCGATTCACGCGAATTCCAGCCACGATCACGCCGCGCGAGGAATTGAGACGTACTATTTGAATTTTACGTCTTCCGCCGATGCCCTTGAAGTGGCCTCGCGCGAGAACGCGCTCTCCGATTCCTCGATTCATGAATTGCAGGACCTGATCAAGCAGATCGCGCGAAACGACAAAGTAGAGGAATCGCGCGAACTGGCGATCGACATTCAGGATTCTCTCACGCACCAGCTTCGCCTGATCAGCACAGCGGAAAAGAACCGCGGCGTGAAGAAAGCGCCGTTCGTAGTACTGATCGGCGCTGATATGCCGTCGGTTCTGTCTGAAATTTCTTTCCTGAGCAACAAGTACGACGAGCGAATGATGCAGAAGCCCGCGGAGCGTCAGAAAATAGCACAAGGAATTTTCCACGGAGTTGAGAGTTATCTATCCAGCCTGAACAGCCTCAACTATAACCGGCCGAAGCTGATGAGCGACCGCCAGTCCTCTACAAGCGATACGGATAAAAACTAGAATTCGCGATTCCGGCGTATAATTCCATAAGAGAACATCGCATGCGCCGCTCGCTCATCGCCATTTGTGGGTTTGCTCTAGCTATTTTTCTGGTGCAGTGCGCTTTGGCTCAAGACATTCTCCCCGGTTCCCTCCCCGGCTGGAATTCCGCCAAAGCGATGTCGGCTACTTCCGCCAATCTTCAGGCTATCGCGGGAGTTTCAACTCCAGCGCTTATTGAATATGGAGCGACAGCGGCAGAGCAGAAAATTTACGCCCTTAGGGAAGATCCTCGGCGGACTTTTATAGCGACGGTGTACTCATTTCAGGATGCGAGCGGAGCTTATGGCGCCTATTCGTTCCTGCGCACGCCGGATATGGCTCCAGCCAAATATTCCGAGTTTTCTTCAAGGACGCGAAATCGCGCGCTTGTACTGGTGGGAAGCACGCTACTGGATGTGAACGGAAATGACCTCACGAGTGAGTCGGCGATCATCAAAAAACTTGCGGCTTCATTGGAGACGCAGACGCAGCAAGTTGTTTATCCCTCGCTGCCCATGCGATTGCCAAGGACGGATTTGATTCCCAGGACTGATCATTACTTTCTGGGGCCAATTGCCCTCGTGGAATTCTGGCCGGGGACGAGCGAGGAAGGCGACTGGGTGGGATTCTCATCCGGAGCGGAGGCCGAAACTGCGAAATACCGGCTTGGCGGCCGCGACGCCACGTTGCTGGTGGTGGATTATCCGACTCCGCAGATCGCCGCATCGCAAGTGGAGAAAATGAAAAAGCAATTCTCGATCAATTCCCCCGATGCGCATGAGGGAGGGCTCTTCGCCCGGCGCGATGGCTCATTGGTGGCCATGGTTTCCGGCGCACCATCGGCAGCCGTTGCCAATTCTCTGCTCGATAAAATAGAGTCCGGGATAATCGTGACATGGAACGAGCCGGTGGCGAAGCCCGGGCAGCCGTCGATTGCGGCGATTGTTGTGGGGACGATCGTGGGGACGGGGGAGATCTGCCTGTTCACGATTGTGGGAGGCGTGGTGTTCACAATCATCCGCTTGGGAGTGAAACGAGTACTGCCGGGAAGGATATTTGACAGGCCGCAGCAGTTCGAAATATTGCAAATGGGCCTGTCGAGTAAGCCAATCAAAGCAAAGGATTTCTATTGAACTGGGGTATTTCGTTGTGCATAATTTGTCAGGTCGCTGTCTGAGGCCCCTATCAAAGCCGCCCAACTTAGTGTAAATAAAGCACTTAAAATGCTGCAGCCGTAAGTCCTTTCCTTCTTGACTTCCACGATGAAGCTCTCATAAACTGGCCGCGAAGAAAGGTTTCGTGGCCATCCGCGCATTGGCCCTGGAGCTTTTCTCCCCTTGAAGGCCCGCCGCAAGGCGGGCCTTCTGTTTTTCGCCATCCGGAAGAGTCTTAGCAGTTCTAAATCCCTTCGTCCGAAAAGCTCCTACATTCAAGCGATGACGTGTCAGAGAATCAAACTATCGTGAATTATTTGCGATAAATCACGCCACCCTTCATCACGAAAGAAACTTCTTCCAGCACGCTGATATCTTCGAGAGGATTTCCCGGGACGGCGATGACGTCGGCGAAGAAGCCGGGCTTGAGCTGGCCGATTTGATCCTGCCAGGCGAGAATTTTCGCGCCATTCAGCAGGCCGGCCTGAATTGTGGCCAGAGGCGTCATGCCGTACTTGACCATCAGCTCATATTCGCGCGCTTGAGTGCCGTGGGGAAACGGGCCGACATCGGAGCCAACGGCCATGGGAACGCCGGCGGCGAGCTGTTTATGAAACTGTTCGACGTGATAATCGAGGACACGATGTTCCATGGCGGACGCCGCGGGAGTGGCGGCATGATCGGCAAAGTATTCGGAAATTGCGAAAGTCGGGACCGCAGGGATCTGCTTTTCGCGCATCAGGCGCATGGTTTCGTCGCTGAGCTGGAAGGCATGGTCAATTGACTCGGTGCCCGCCTGAGCAGCATAAAGCGCCCCCGGCTCGCCGGTGCAATGAACGCCAACGCGCGTACCTACGCGAGCAGTTTCCTGGACAGCGGCGGCGAGCTGAGCTTCGGTGAATTGATAAGGCGTGGAAAATTGGCCGTTGCGAAAAGAGTCGCGGCCCGATTCGTAGATTTTGATGAAATCGGCGCCTTCCTTGAGCTGTTCGCGAATCGCGGAAATGAGCTGGTCGGTGCTGTCGGCGTAGGTGGCGTTGGGGAGCACGTGTTGAGCAGGATTATAGTGGATCGCGTCCTCGTGGCCGCCAAGAATGCTGATGGCATTGCCGCTGATGCGGAGACGCGGACCCGGGATCTCGCCTGAATTGATTGCATTGCGAACGGCTGTGTCGGCGGAGCCGGCGCCTTCGGTGCCCATGTCGCGTTCGACGGTGAAGCCAGCCATCAAATCCGCGCGAGCGGCGAGCGTGGCCAGAATCGTGCGCTTCGGGACAGACTCCTCCACGGTTTGCAAATCTTCCGCACCCGGATGCAAGAAAAGATGAACGTGAGCATCAATGAGGCCGGGCATGAGAGTCGTGTCGCCCAGATCGATTGTCTCCGCGCCGGCTGGATGAGAGACGTGAGAGCCGACTTCGGCGATGCGTTCGCCTTGGACGAGGACTTCGCCCGGGGAAATGATCTTGCCGGATTCGACGTCGAGGAGGCGCGCGGCATGGAGAACGATGGGATGACTCGCGGATTGGAACTGGGACTGGGCGGCGGCAACGGGATTGAATGTAAGAGCGAGAAGGCAAGAGGCAAGGAGGCGAGGGAGCATGAACGCAAAGAAAGGAGAAGAATTGCAAACCGCGAATGGGGGACGATTAGAACTCGGAGCGATCGTTTGTTTTCTATGACTTACGGGGATTTCCAATCGCGGATAGGGACGATTAGGAGAAAAGGAGGTTAGACGTTTGGGATTGGAGGTTGGAACAGCCCTCGTCGAGAAGCGACTGCCGCGCGACAAGCCCGCCTTCACACCGAGCTGCTCCGGCGCAGTGAATGCAAGAGCGCGTTCAAAATTATCGATTAGAAATGTGGATGTGGTTGATTTTGTGGCCTTTAGGAAGAAGTCTAATAATTTCAGGAGGGCGACATAATCCGGCCGCGTCCGCAACATGTGGCGGAATTTGGCGATTAGAAAATAGCTGAGCGTTTGTTTTCTATAACTTACGGGCGATTCTAATTCCTGGGATTGGCGATTACGCCTGGAAGCCAGAGGCTCGACGTTGGAGGCCGGAAAGGCTTCTCTGTTAGCGCGTCGCAGACTGAGAAGAGTTCGCCGCGTATTGAACAGTGCCGACAAAGTATTTCTGCTTACGGGTTGCCTGCCGAACTTAGTTTGAGTGTTCATGCGGGGAAGCTAGCACAATGCGGCGCTGGACGCCACACGTGGTACCTGTGGAACACACGGCGCGGAAAGTGACCGGCGATGGGAATTGCAAGTTGCGGCGTCTATGGATGATCGCGGGGTTTCCGGGCTGGTTAAGTTTCGTCGGCCGGGAAGCTGAACTGGACGAGGTCGCCGCGGAAGCCGCGCGTCTTGATTGCACCGTAGACGATGCCGACGAGCATCCAGATTCCCCCGACAATCATGGCCGGGCGGCCGAGGTGCAGCCAGATGAAGAGGCAGATGAAGAAACCAAGGACAGGCGGGAAAAGATTCGACGGGCGCTTCTTCTCCTCCCGCAGGAAAAAACGAACGAAAGCGGAAGCGTTGACTCCCATGAACGCGATGAGCGCACCGAAATTGAGCATCTCCGCGCCCAGTTCATAGCTCATCAGGAACGCGCCGAGGAGGGCAATCGCGCCGACAAGGACGACATTGTTGCGCGGGACGCGATTCCTCGGCTCAATCGCGCCGAAGAATTTCCTGGGCAAAGCGTTGCTACGGCCCATGCCGTAGAGGAGGCGCGCCGCGCCCAGGTGGGAACTCATGCCTGAGCCGATGTTCGCGACGAGAAGGGTCAGATTGACGAGGCCGAAGAGAAATACGCCGCCGACCCGGCCCGAAATGTGCACGAATGCGGTGTCCACTTCAGGGAAGGGCTGAGAGGCCGGCCAGATGAGTTGCGCGAGGTAGACCTCAATCGTGGCCAGCACACCGGTGATGACGCAGACCAGGACGGTGGCGAGCAAGACATTGCGGCGCGGATTTTTCGCTTCCTCGGAAAGCGTGGAAATGCCGTCGAAGCCGATGTAAGTCAGAACAGCGATGGATGTGCCGCGGAAGACCGCAGAAGAGGAAAAAGTCCGCGGATCATAGAACGGGTGCGTGAAGAATCCGGGACCGAAATGAGGGATGTGGAAGATGTAGCGCACGGCTTCGAAGACGAAAATCACGATGACGATGCCCATGCCGAAGGCGAGGATCGCGTTGATGCGCGCGGAGGTTTCGATGCCGCGCAAGTTGAGCCACGTGAAAAGGAGCGCGAAGAAAATCGCCCAAGCGAAATAGGGAACGTGCGGAAAGAAGTTCTGCGCGGCTTTGCTGCACCAGATCGTGCAGATCAGCGGGTTCAGGATGTAATCCATCGCCATGCTCCAGCCCGTGACGTAGCCGAGAGTGGGATGGAGTTCGCGGCCAACGTACGTGAACGCGGAGCCGGCGCTGGGATAAATGCGGGCCATGCGGCCGTAGCTGATGGCCGTGAAGAGCATGGCCACCATGGCGATAAGGATTGCCGTGACAACGTGGCCGTGGCCCGCGTTGCTGACCACGCCGAACGAGGGCATGGGCGCAACGGGCTGGATGATGACGATGCCGTAGAGAATCAAGTCCCAGAGGCCAAGCGTGCGGAGAAGGCCGACGCCGCCAAGATTCGTTTGCGGCTGGGCGGCGGCCATCAGGCGCTTTCCGAGGCGAGAGTGGGCATCAGCGAGTTCGTAGTCTATCGCAAGCGATGAATCGTTGGACAGAATCGAAGGCGGGATTTTCCTTTGTCGCCCGGGGAGAGCCGTCGACACAGGCTCCTCCGCGCGCATGGGCATCCGTGCAGTGCGGTGAAGCCACTTGATGTATAGTTGGCGGCCGCGGAGCAGTTCGAAAGTTTTCCGCTGTGGGAGGAATTCATATGACTCGGATCGCCCGGCTTTCTAGTCTCGTTATGGCGGAATTGGCTTTTGTGATTTGTCTTGCGATCGGCGCAGCAGCGCAGGTGAGCCCGGATTTATATTCGGGCATGCAATGGCGCAACGTGGGCCCGTATCACGGCGGGCGCATTGCGGCCGTCACCGGAGTGATCGGCGAGCCCGGCACCTTTTATGCCGGCTTGCCGCAAGGCGGAATCTGGAAGACAACGAGCGGCGG
Organism: Candidatus Acidiferrales bacterium; assembly: GCA_035280405.1. Lineage (GTDB taxonomy): Bacteria > Acidobacteriota > Terriglobia > Acidiferrales > UBA7541 > DAHUXN01. The sequence continues at coordinate 10,532 of DATEFX010000026.1, forward strand.
CATGACGTGGTACCCGATATTCGATCAGGTGACCGAAGTTGACAGCATTGGCGCGATCCAGGTGGCTCCCTCGGACCCCAATATCATTTACGCGGGGAGCGGCGACGCGGTGGCGGGCAACAACACCGGAACGAATGGCGACGGGATGTACAAGACGACGGATGGCGGCAAGACGTGGGCGCGCATCGGCCTGGAGGGTACGACCAAGATCCCGAAGATTATCGTCGATCCGAAAGATCCGAATATCGTGATTGTCGCCGCCATGGGAGGCACGACCGGCACGCAACGCGGAATTTTTCGCACAGACAACGGCGGCCAGACATGGGCCAACGTGTTGCACCCCGACGATGAGACCGGCGGCCGCGATCTTTCTTCGCCGTTCGACGATCCAAACGTGATTTTTGCGACGACCGAGGCGGAAACAAGGGGAGTCCCTCCCGGCAGCGTCGGCGCGGCTCCGGGTGCGCAAGCTCCGAGCCGCACCAAGCTTTACAAGTCGCTCGACGAAGGCAAGAGCTGGACGGAAGTCACAACGAATCCGCTGACCACCGGGCGCATTGGGGTGGCGGTGGCAATGCGCTCGAACGGACAGCGGATTTATTTGATTGGCGCGCCGAAGCAGAATGCGTCCGGGCTCTACCGCTCGGACGACCAGGGCGCGACGTGGAAACACATGGCCGGCAGCGATACGCGAATCGGCGGGAGGGACTACATCTGTGGAGTCTGGGTGGACACGCAGAATCCCGACATCGTCTACACAGCAAGCACGGCCATGTATAGATCGACCGACGGCGGCGAGACGTTCATCGCGTTCAAGGGCGCTCCGGGCGGCGAAGACATGCACGACGTCTGGATCGATCCGACTGATAGCAAGAGGATGTTGTTCGGGGTCGACCAGGGCGCGGCGGTTACTCTTGACGGCGGGCTGACGTGGAGCAGCTATTACGCCTTGCCGGTTGCGCAGGTGTATCACATCTCGACGGACAACCGGTATCCCTATTGGATCATGGCTTCGCAGCAAGATACCGGCGCGGTGATGACGCGGGAGCGCGGCGACGTGGGCACGGTTTCGGAGGTCGATTGGTCACCATTGCCCTCATCGGAGTTCGGAACGCTTACAGCGGATCCTCTCGATCCCAATATCATCTATGGCGTCGGTTACGGCGCGGCGGGGGGCGGCAGCGGCTTGGTGAAAATCAACATGGCGACGGGCCAGTGGGAAAACGCGGCGCCGAATTTTGGAACGGATGCCGAGAAGTACCATTCGAGCCGGGACGCCTGGCGGAGAATCGATCCCTTCGATGCGCGTGCGATCTATACGGACATGCAGTGCTTGCTCGTTTCGCGCGACCAGGCACATTCGTGGAAGCCGTTCAGTCCTGACCTGACCGTGGAGAAGGGCAAGCCGCAGGTTGCATGCGGAAAACTGGCGGCGCCGGCTAAGGCAGCGCCAGTGGGCGGACGGACAGCCTCCACGCCATCTTCCGGAACCAGCAGCGCTGGAGGGCCGCCACCTCCGCCTCCACCTTCCATCAACGACTTCGCGTTGTCGACTGTTCGGAAGGGCGTGTTCTGGACAGTGAGCAGCAACGGACAGATTTACAATTCGATGGATGGCGGTGTTCGCTGGAACAACGTCAGCAATATCGCGGAAGCTGCTGGCGTCAATTTCAACACGATCGAAGCGGGGCACAGCGACGTCAACACGGCTTATCTATCAGGGCGGAAGGAGTCCGGCGGAAGAAACGGCACGGTGGTGAACGTTCCGCTGATATGGCGCACGCACGACGGCGGCAAAACGTGGAGCAAGATCGTCAACGGATTGCCCAGTGACCAGCCGACGGGAAGCTGGGTGAACGTGGTCCGTGAGGATCCGAAGCAGAAGGGCCTGCTCTTTGCCGGCACGGAGACGACGGTGTATGTCTCGTTTGATGACGGCGACCACTGGCAATCGCTGCGGCAGAATCTGCCGAGCACCTCGATCCGCGATATGGTGTTTCACACGGACGATCACATGAGCGATCTAGTGGTTGGGACGTACGGGCGCGGTTTCTACGTGATGGATGACACGACTCCGCTGCGCGAGATTGCGGCGAAATCGCAGGCAATCGCGGCCGCCCCGGCCTATTTTTTCAAACCGGGCGATGCCATCCGAGCACGCGTCAGCGACAACTGGGACCAGCCGCTCAATCCCGAGTTGCCGCACTCGCCGAATCCGCCGTACGGCGCAATCCTTTACTACCACCTGAGCAGCCCGCCGACCGGCGAAATCAAATTGCAGATCTTCGACAGCAACGGCAGTCTTGTCCGCACGATGTCGAGCGTGCCGCCGGTGCTCCCGGAGCGCTGGCCCTTCCCTACATACTGGGTAGCCACAGCGGCGGATCTTGCTTTACCGACGAAAGTGGGCACCAACCGCACGAATTGGGATTTGCGATATGACGATCCTCCGGCGTTCAATCTGGACCTCGAAAATCAGATGAATGTGGCGCCGGGCGGATTTGTCACTCCTGGACCGCATGGACCGCAAGTGATTCCCGGCGTCTATACGCTGAAGCTGACGGTCGATGGACACACTTACACGCAGCCGGTGACCGTTCGCAACGATCCGCGCGTCGGCGAGAGCGCCAAGGTCATGGCAGCGCTGCAGCTCAAGAACAAGCTCATGATGTCGGCGTACGAAGAGGCCAAGGATTCGTACGCGGGAAATTCGGAGGTGCTGGCCGTCCGCCAACAGGTGACGGCATTGAGCGGCAACAAACTTCCCGATGATGTGGCCAAGGCGACAAAGGCGATCGACGTCAAGCTCGCCACATTCGGCGGCGTGGTAGCCAATCGCGAGGGCGGAGGCTTTGGCGGATTCCGCCGCGGCAATGAGCTTCCTCCCGGGGCGATCAAGCCGTTCAATACACTTAACGGCAGCTTCGACGCGATTGTCAGCCTGTCGCAGGTGGGACTCGATGAAGCGCCGACGCCAGCAGAAATTGATACGTGGGAGGCTGACTGCAAGGATTTCAGCGCTGCGGTGACGGCATGGAAGAAAATGCAGTTGCAGGATCTGGCCACGTTCAATACGCTGCTCAGCAAAAACCATCTGAATCCGCTGCATGTACCGTCGAGCGCGCTGGCCGATCCGCCGTGCACATTCACAGAGCCGGCCACGCGGACCTCGAGACGACGCTGAGCACCCTAGCCCGGCGAATTCTAGAGCCGCAAAGGCGAGTAATAGGAGCGGCGGAGCCGAGGGCCGGGATTGAACCGGCGACCTGCCGATTACGAAGGCGTTGCCCGCCTAAACGAATCAAAGCCATCGTCCACAAACCTAACATAAATCAGGAAGCACAGTGCTGTTCGCTTTGGGTCGCTTCGGGTCGTTTTTGGGCATTCGATTGAGATTCGATTGAGGAAACTCCGTCCAGCGTGGGTAAGGCTGAAATCCGCTACTTTTTCTTTTCTTGGCGGTACTTGTTGATTAGGCTTTGCACAGCCCTGCGCCCCAAACACCGCACTCTCGTCCAAGGCTTGGTTACGTCGTCTCGCTCCTGAAGAAAGTTCACGCCCAAAAACATCGTTTCATATCGAAAGCCTTCAACGGCAGTCTCATCAGGAACATAACTCAACTCCCACAATCCACCACCGCTCAGCCCGTTGTATTCATAGAGTGGGCTATCTTGATCTGTGTGGGGATACACGGTGACAAAATCTAGCCCAAGGTCGGGACGGTTCTCTTCTTCAATCTTCCCAACGGGCGTGGCTCTCATTTCAAAATTGAGAACGGTAGGATCAATCGGATCGTAGGTTGCAACGTGACCCGGCGCACCGATGATTACGTAGTCGTTTGACAAATCGGCTTGTCCTCGTTCTTCATGACTGAAACCGTAGAATGAAAGACGAGCGTCCAAATGTCCGTGGTCGATAGGGTTTATCTTTAGCAGCGTCAAGTCTGCGGACAATGAATCGGGCTTGGGCACTTCGCTTAGTGAGCATTCCTCCAGCGCAGCAACGTACATTTCAGTCTTGTGAATGACTCTATCAATCATGCTGATGTAGATTTTTGTTTCTTGCCGCAGTTCGCGCCATACGTGATTAGCAGTGAGGATGAATTTCTCTCCGTCAATGGTGACCAGAGTGCCGCTGCCCCGGAGGTGGATTAAGCCATTGCGTTCTTCAAGGAACGCAATCGAATGCTTACACACAAATCGACAAGCGTCGAAGTAGCGTTCAGTAGAAACTACTTTGGGTGGGGGCATCAGTCTGGAATTGTATCAAAGTGCAGGAAGGCTTCGCCAAGGCACTGCCCGGAGAAAGACCAGCAGCGCAGGACGGACAACTCAGCTAGTGCGAGCCGCGCGTCACGCTGTTTCTCGTCCTCCCGACTTTCGCTGTTGAACTAAAATGAGCATGAATGCTTCCTCCATCCATCCTGCCACGGGACTTCGTCCCAAATGTGGACTCGAAGTCCGTAAAGAAGCTGCGAGAGAGTCTCGGCACCAATCAAGAAGCCGTAAGACTGCGAGTCATGACCGAACCGGGGGATCGCGACCGAGATTGCTACATGAACGTCCAACGACGAATCGACAGGAACGGCGGAAGGATGCAACTTGGATGGACGGTCTGGCAGCACGGCGACCTTTTCATTGAAGCCGAGCCGCATGCGGTCTACATTCCCAGCGACGGACAGGGATGGATCGACTGCACGCCCCATACTGGATCACCCGGCGAGATTTTGTTCATACCGAACGACGAAACCTATGATTTTGATACGAAAGAGTTGGCTGACAACGTCCGCGTCGCGTTAAGGGATGATCCGCGCCTGAGAAAGGCGTTAGACCTTTACTCCGAGAAGACGAGAGTGCTGAACACAGTTCCGGGCGTGGATGTGCCGTTGCCGATGTCGGTAGCCATGAGAGCGCAGCAGATTCAAGACGAGGCGGACATGCTGCTGGCTGGAGTTATGGGATTGGCGGTTCCACGGCACATTACTTTTGGCGGTGCGAAGGTTGGGCGGAACGCTCCATGCCCCTGCGGGTCTGGTAAGAAATACAAGAAGTGCTGCGGGCGGGCAGCTTAGGTGCGAAAGAGCAACGGAGTAGGACGCGGCGAAGAATTTAGAAAGCTGTCGCAGACACTCTCTCACACCCTTTGGTACAAAAACTCGGTCTGGTCAGTTTAATTGAGGTCGGAGAGGTCGCAGGAGAATCGGACTGGCTAAACCCTTGAAAATCTGGAGCCGAGGGCCGGGATTGAACCGGCGACCTGCCGATTACGAATCGGCTGCTCTACCAGCTGAGCTACCTCGGCCGTAATTTGAATTTAGCATCCGCGACAGGATGCGTCAAACAAGACCCGACAAAGCAATAACCGTCGCTCGCCGGTGGAAACGCGACCGCACGCAAACGAAAAACACTAGCGCGAGAAGGGGAACATGAGCCAGGCGAGGGCGAGGGAGACGATGACGAAGTAGAGGAAATAGCGGAGAGCGCAGAGGAGGCGTTCCTTGCGAGTGGGGCGGGAGAGCCAGGCGAAAGCGATGGAGATTATAGCGGCGCAGAAAAGCATGGCGGAAAAATGGCCGAAGTGCACGAGCGCAAAGCTCCCTTGACGTTTGAAAGAGTCGTCCAAACACAGATTACATTAAAACCGGGCCGAATCCAGAGGTACCGCGGGCGCAATCCCGGCGCTAATGGGACTGATGGGACCATCTGGACCAGATATCGGAGTCGGCGAGGAGAGGGATGTAAACGCCGCCGACTACGGAGCGTGCCTGGAAGCCAACCTGTTTTCCTGTTGAGGTCCAATACCAATCGGTGAGAGGGACACGGCTAGGAGATTCGTTAAGGAAATGCGCGATGGCGGAGAGGATGGCGTCGAAATCCGCGCGATTGTTTGCCACCGTGGCGGTCCAGACTTCCCAATCGAGCTTGGTGTAGTCGCTGCGATTGTCGAGGGGCAGGCCGAAGCGGTTGATATGAGTTTGGTAGAAGCGGGATTCGGTCTCGGCGACAGAGGCAGGGAAAATGTTGAAGCCGAGGATGCGGTCCCACACGAGATTGTACTTCATGCTCCAAGTGCCGGGCTTGTCGAAGGCGAGGCGATAATGACCGTCGTCGCGAGCAAGTTCGACCCAGCGCCTGGCCATATCCCGCGCCAAGGCGTGATAGGACGCAGCCACAGCGGCGCGGCCGGTCTTGTCGGCTAAGGTGGCGAACCCTTCAAGGGCGAGGATTGCCTTGAGAGATAGATTCGCGTTGTGCGCAAGATGGCCGGCGAAATCGTCAGTGGATAGCTGATTTGCGGGATCCATGCCCTCGGCTTTCAGGTATTCGGCCCACTGCTGCAGCTCGGACCAATACTGATTGGCAAAATCCGCGTTGCCTTCGGCCTCTGCGAGCGCGGCGAACATTATGAGCATGTTGCCGCTCTCCTCGACAGGCATTTGATCTTCCTCCGAGGTCTCGCCGCCGCCGTACACCTGGCCGTCCGCCTTGGGATACGTGCCAAGGTCATGCGGAGCGAATGGGAAATGCCAGCGGCCGGTCTGCGTATATTCCATTACCGGACGCAGGAGAGCTTCGAGCAAGCGCGGATTGAAAAGAAGAAAAAACGGCGAGGAGGGATAGATGACGTCAACAGTTGAAATGCAGCCATTACTGAAATTTTCCTTGGGGAAAAGCATGGGCTGGCCATCGGCGTCGACGACAAGCTTGTGAGCCGCGAGAGTCTGGCGAAAGGCGAGGGTTGCGAGCTCCGAATAGGCTGGGCCACCGACTCTCTGGAAATCAGCAAGAAGCTGGGCGTCGAATTCCCGGGCAAGGCGGTTGATTTCAGAGTACTGCCGTTCAGCAGTTTCGATGAGCTGACCGGTGTCCATGCCATTCCGTCGCCAATAGGGCCGCATCCAACGTTTCAGGTATTCGATGGAGTAGATGTCGTCGTAGCCGAGAAGCACGTGTCGTGAGACGGATGAGGAGCTGACTTCGCCAAGGTCAAACGCGGCGGAGAGCACCGCTGCGCGGTCGGCACGACGGGGCATGTCGAGGCTATCGGTGGCGGAAGGCTTGCCAGTGGCGAAGGCGGATTCAACTTGTTCGGGAAACTGGGCTGCAGCGACAGTCGCTGGCTGGCTTGGGAGAGCGAGAAAAGCGTAACCCCAATCAATGCGGAGATTATCTCCGGATTTCGCCAAGATGGGCTGCTCGAAATCTGAGGCGCGCAGGACTGTGATTCCGGGCAAAAGCGAGCGGGACCAGACGACATCCTGCGTGCGAGTGTCAACCGCGAGAAGGCTGGAGGCTTCGATGAGAAGCTGAACTTTGTGACTGGCGCCGTCCGCGGATGAACAGACCATCGTGATGTAAGTGATGGGGCGCGACATCAGATCGAGGTCCGACGGGATAAGAGGCGAGAGGAATGTGATTTCCAGATGGACTCCACTTTGGTCGAAGCGATAAATGCTGCGAGTAGGAGTGATTTCGAGGCCGGTTTGTTTCATTGGCGGGGCCGAGTCCGGTCGATCACCCATCCAGCGAAAAACCTGGCCGTCAATCCTGATGAGGCCGGTGAGAGGCTGCGGCGCGCCAGTCCAGTGCCGCGTCGGGCCGTCTGTCAAACGGTCGTTCATGGACCAGATGCTGAAGTAGGGGTCGTGTGTAAGTAGAGGCACGGCGGGAGGGCGCACGGACTGGGCCGAAGCGATAGCCGGAACCAAGGCGGCCAGCAATAGCGTGAACGGTGAAAGAAGTGGGCGCATCTTCTGGTCAGCGCTTGTGGCGATGGGCGATTTCCCAGACGTCGAGGACACAGAGATAGTTTAAGAGGCCGGCCAGAGTCAAGAAACGAGTGCCGTAATCCCCGATGAGGCGGGCGGTGTTGGAGCCGTGGGGCTCGAAGAATTGAGCGAGAAAGTAGAAGACTCCGGTTCCGACCTCGGAGATAAAGCCGAGTATGCCAAAGACGTCTTCGCCACGGGAGGAATAAGCCCGACCTCGCACGACATATCCGACAACGGCGAGCGTGCCGACGCATATAAACAAAAGCACGGCGCGGCTCCAGCGCTTGAGGAGCAAATGGCCGAGGCCGGGGACAAGCCAGGCGGCAAGAGAATAGAGATACGCCTGCGGCAGGATGGTCAACGAATCGTTGCTGGCACTGTTGTCGTCCAACGGCTATCCAAGAATGGGGATGATTTCTTCCTGAATCGCACCGGTGACGACGGCTTCGCCGTCGCCGATGTACATGTTGATTTCGGTGCGCACGCCGCAATCGGGGAAATAGACGCCCGGCTCGACAGAGAAGCAGGTGTGCGGGACGAGCTTGCGATCGTCGCGCGTTTCGAGGCCGTCCATGTTCGCGCCATTGCCGTGGACTTCCTGGCCGATGCTGTGGCCGGTACGGTGCGTGAAATTCTTGGCGTAGCCCGCCTTGCGAATAACGCCGCGGGCGGCGCGATCCACTTCCCAACCGTGAATGACGCGGCCCGCTGCGACGGAGTCCTTCACTACTTTGATGGCGGCGTCGCGCGCCTGGCGGACAACCTGGAATAGCTTCGCATATTTCGCTGGGACGACGCTGCCGAGATAGCCCATCCAAGTGATGTCGTAATAGACGCTGCCCGGACGATCCAGCTTGCCCCAAACGTCGAGAAGGAGGAGATCGCCTTCGCGGATTGGCGAACTACCGCTGGTCTTCGGTTCGTAATGCGGATTACCGGAGTTGGGGCCGGCGCTGGCGTTCGGCGGGTCGTCGGTGACCACAGAATGCGCGCGCATCTGGCCGAGCATCCATTGCTGGAGGTCGTACTCGGTCAGAGGCTTGCGTTCGCGGACGAACGAGCCGGCGCGGGCGAAGGCTTCGCGGGTGACCTGATCGATGACTCTGCCGGCGGCTTGATGCGATGCGAATTGATCCGGAGTCCACGCAGCTTCAAACTGCTGGACCAGGTCGGCGGAGCTGATAACTTTCGGCCCGCACTTGCGGATGAGTTCAATCGTGCCGGCGTCGACGAGACCGACATACGGAATGTCGTTGTTGCGGGAATATTCCATGGCGATTTGCTTCGAGCCTCGAAGGAGTTTTGCGACACCTTTGTGCAATTCCTCCCAACTGGAATATTCGGTTTTACGGCCGGGCAGGCTGTCGAGCTGGCGCGATTCGATGCGATGGACGAGCTTTCCCGGCGTGCCGCGGGCAGGAATGTAATAGAACCAGCGGCGAGTGACCTTGTCGCTGGTGGAAAGGCCGAGAATGCGACCGGCTATGGGATCGCGATGATGATGATCGTAGAAGAGCCAGCCGTCGAGTTTCTGCTTGAGAAGTTCGGCTTGGATAGCAGCAAGATCAGGCATGGGCGTTCTCTTTTCTGTGGACACGAGCGGTGAAGAGGTCAGGCGAGCGATTGAATTTGATCGGGAGCGACGCCAGTCACTTCCACGCGCTTAGTGCGACTCGTGAATCCAGAAAGGATTCTAACAGCGGAACGAGGCAGGTTCAAACGGTTGGCGAGAATGCGGCAGAGCGCTTCATTGGCATGATTATCCATCGGCGGAGCGGTGAGACGGATTTTCAGCGCGCCTTGATACTCGCCACCTATCGCGTTGCGGCTAGCGCGGGGCGCGACGCGGACGGAAAAGACGACGGAGGCGCCGCGGGAGGAGACTTCGATCATGACGGTTCTATTTCGAGGCGCGTTCGCCAAAGATAGCCGTGCCGACGCGGACCTGCGTGGAGCCCTCTTCGATGGCGATTTCAAAATCGTGGCTCATGCCCATGGAAAGCTCCGGCAACGGACGACCGAGTTGCGTTTGAAGGTCGTCGCGGAGGCGGCGAAGGCGTCGGAAGTAGGGACGAGCGTCGCGGGGGTCCTCACAATACGGCGGAAGGGCCATGAGGCCACGGAGCTGGAGATGCGGCAATTGAGCGACGGCTTCCGCAAGGGCCGGAAGCTTGTGCTGCTCGACGCCGGCTTTAGATTCGGCTGGGTCGAGCTGAACTTCGATGAGAACTGCGAGCCATTCATTCGTTTCGCCAGCGGCTTCGTCAAGCTTCGCCGCGAGGGCAATGTCGTCCACGGAATCGATCCAGTCGAAGAGGCGAGCGGCGCGACGGGCCTTGTTACTTTGCAGATGGCCGACGAGGTGCCAACTGGCCTGAAGCTCGGCGAGCTGAGGTTGTTTCGTCTCCCACTCCTGCACGCGGTTTTCCCCAAAAGCCTTCACGCCCGCTTCAAATGCTTCGCGAATTGCGTCGGCGGGAAATGTTTTCGAGATGGCGATTAGAACCACTTCTTCCGGGCAGCGATCGCCGCGGAGCGCGGCGCGGGCGATGCGTTCGCGGACTCGATCGACATTTTCGGAGACGGAAGTGCCTGCCCGGGGCATGGATTTGATTTTAGCACGAGAGATTTAGATGAATCGGCGGGCATGCGCCGGAAAAGAAGCGAGTTGTCTAATGTGTTAGACTGTCGCCTATCCTCATGCCAGCCCGCGGGAAATTCATAGCGTTTGAAGGAATCGACGGGTCCGGAAAGCGCACGCAGCTTGAAATGCTGTCGCGGGAGTTGCGGCGCCGCGGCGTGGCACATGTATGCATCAGCTTCCCGAGGTACGAAAGATTTTTCGGTCGGATGGTGGCCAAGTACTTAAATGGAGAGTTTGGCGGGCTGGAGGATGTGGACCCGCATTTTTCGGCGATGCTCTATGCGGGAGACCGACTGGAACACAAGGCAGAGATGGAGAAGCATCTTGCCGCGGGAAAGACGGTGATTGCAGACCGATACGTTGGCTCAAATCTTGCACATCAAACGGCGCGCGTACCGGCGGGGGAACGGAGAGAGTTTCTCAAGTGGCTGGAGGAGCTGGAATACAGAGTGTATGGGTTGCCGCGCGAGACCTCAGTTGTTTACCTGAGAGTGCCAGCGGAGAAGGCCCAACGGTTAGTCGGTGAGAAGGGTACGCGGAAATACACGCGGAAACGGCGAGACATCCAGGAGGCCAGTCTGGCACATTTGAAAGCAGCCGCCGGGATCTACGAACTCCTTTCCCGAAAACGGAACTGGAAAGTGGTGGATTGCGCAGACGCAAGCGGACAAGGGCTTCTGTCGCCGGAAGCGATACATCGAAGAGTGCTGGCGGCGGTGGGACGAGGAGTTTTCCGCGGACGCAGGAGACGCTAAGGATGGGAAATGGGATTCGCTGAATTTCTCGGGAACGAACAAGCGGTTAAAGCGCTGCGCGGGATGCTGAAGAGGGAGCACGTGCCGAGCGCGCTTTTGTTCGTCGGGCCACGGGGCGTGGGGAAATACACGCTGGCGAGGATGTTTGCGCAGGCGACGAATTGCGAACAGTGCGGTAACGATTTCTGCGACGAGTGCGAGAGCTGCAAGCGGATTGCGCGCCTCGCTGATCCGGCGCCGCTGATTGAACAGGGATTAGGCGAGAGGGGAGAGAGTGCGGATGCGGCAACCATCGAGCGCGTGCCGCTGATTCTGGAGACAGATCCGGACGTGTGGGCCATCGTGCCCGATCCCGTGAGGAAACGGAATCCGGTGGCGCGGCCGATGATTCGGATGGGACAGCTCCGCGCGGTGCAGCGGGCGGCTTTTTTCCGGCCGCAGAAAAGGCGACGAGTCTTCATCCTCGACGGCGCGGATACGATGCGCTGGAACGATGCCGATGTGTTCCTAAAGATTCTGGAAGAGCCTCCGGAATCGGCCACTTTGATTCTGCTCGCGCAGCGCGCCGATGCGCTGCTGCCGACGATTCGTTCGAGATGCCTCACATTCTGGTTCGCGCCCGTCCCGGCGGAAACGATTGAAACATTCCTTGAAAAACGGACGGAAATGAAGAAGCCAGAGCGCGCACTGGCCGCGCAGCTGGCGGACGGATGTCCGGGAGTTGCGCTGGAGCTGGATCTGGCAGAATCGGCGAGGATACGCAAAGAGGTATTCGAGCTGGTCAGTCAGGCTGCCACGGGGAAATCGTACCGAGCGACGTTTGCGGCCAGCGCGAGGCTGTTGAAAAATGAAGCGGAATCATTTGAAAATATCGTTCATTTGTTCTATAGTCTGTTGTCAGACCTGCTCGAAATCACCCGTGGCCCAAAGCATGTTGTTCCGCGCAATCCGGATTTGCGCCGCGAACTGGAGAGTCTGGCAGGAAGAGTAAATGACGCTTGGATTGCGCAGGCGACGCAGAACCTAGACCGCCTGGAGGGCCGGCTGCGGCGAAACGTTGGCCGGCAGCTGGGCATGGATGCGCTGGCGGTATCGCTTGGGGTCCGTTGATCGATTTGCCGGCCTGATCGAAAAAGTCTTAATGATGACGATTTCGGGAGAAACCAACCGGCCCTTTGCGCAGTCTCATACGTCATATACATAGAAGGAGCAAGAAACGTGAACCGCAAATTGTTTCGCCCCTCGCTCACCGAAGTGAAGGAGCAGTATCCCGCTCGCGGACCTCAAGCCATGCAAGGGCCTGGGCAGAGGAAGAAGCCCGCGCCTCCCGAGCAGACTCACGCGGAGAATTTTTACTACGTCAAACAAATGCAGGCGCGCACGCCGGTGGCCGTGGTATTGAACGACGGCGAGGTGCTTCGCGGGATTGTGGAGTGGTACGACCGCGACTGCATAAAGCTGACGCGTTTTGGCAATCCAAACCTGCTGATTTACAAGCACACAATCAAATACCTCTACAAGGACGGTGAGGACGCCGCGCAGGGCGGCAACGGGAATGGAAACGGGAACGGCAATCCCGTGATGTAACCGGCGCGAGACGCCTGTTTCCCCGTTTGTCTCAGGCCGACGCCGCGTCCGTTTGCTTGCGGATGCCTGGCCTGTTACATTCGCGTTGCCGAAAATGCAAGAAAAGCAGAGTTCCGCGCGAACGACGGTCATTCTGGCGGTGTGCGCGGTCGCGATCGGCTTCTACGTCATCGTTTTCGGGCTGCAGACGCTGATTTGCCTTGAGGCGCATCGCTGGGCATGGTCTTCGCTTTATTTGAAGGAGGTTCCGCAAACTTTACCAACCACGATTGCGTCCCCCGCGGCGGAACGAAACTTACAATTTTATGGCTTCGGATTCGACGCGCCCTGGAAAAGCGTGGGGAAGCAGAAAGACGGGGATCAACATTCAGAAGTCGAGTTTAAGCGGGGGCCTGTCGTAATCATCTACAATCCCGCAAAAGAAGGAGACCTGGTTGGCAGAATTCGCGGAGGCGACCCGCACGAGTACAGCCGATACGAGGGAATTTTCGGGGCCAATTTCTTCCGCGATAATTATTCGCTCTATTCCGCAATTTACGGCGCCGCTCCGAACGACGTGTGGCCGTTCACATCGCGAATCAAGGCCATACGAGTCAACACGCTCTTGATGTGGAAGCTGAGAATCGGGCTAAATGGAACGCAAACCATCTACAACATTCAGACGAGCAATATGCGCGGATTTCAGCTGGGCGATCCTTCGCGGGACCGCTCGGTGATCGAGCAGCTTTTTGACGAACAAGGCATGCAGTTGAAGCTCCTGATCACTTCAGTCTCCGGCCAGCCGGGGACTATCCCTCAGTCCGATATCAATTGTCTGGTGGACTCTCTGAAGTCGCTTTACCCTGCGCGTTAGAAGAAGCCAATCGGTTGAATCTTAGTCGGTGGGTAAAGTTCAAGCGTGAGCCTGGCCGATGGCTGGAGCTTCCAAGACGCGGCGATAGTAGGCTTCGTATAGCGGAATCACGTCGTTGGAGCAGAAATTCTTGCGGGCGCTGACACGCGCAGCCTGCCCCATTTCGCGGCCGCGGTCTGCTCGCGAAAGAATTTCGATTGCATATTTCGCGGCGGTGGAGACGTCGCGAGGAGCGACAAGATAACCATCCACGCCGTGCGTTACGACTTCCGGAACGCCGCCAACATTCGTGGCGATGACGGGAACTTCGCAGGCCATCGCTTCGAGCGCGGCCAAGCCAAAGGATTCGAGATCCGACGGCAGGAGAAACAAATCGGCGAGGCCGAGGAACTCCTGAATGTTCGACTGCTTGCCGACAAAAAACACGTCGCGGGTGATTTTTTTCTGGCGAACCAGATGTTCGCCAGCGCCGCGATCCGGGCCGTCGCCGATGAGCACGAGCTTGGCAGGCATTTTCGCACGGACGAGGGCGAAGATCTCGATGGCGTCGAGCAAGCGCTTTACGGGACGGAAATTTGAGAGGTGCATCAGGACAGCTTCGCCATTGGCCGCCCATTGCTTGCGACGGCTCTGGTCCTCGGCCCGATGATACTGGTCGCAGTTCACAAAATTGCGGATGACTTCTATGGGCCGGCGAACGTCGAACTCCTTGATCGTTCGATCGCGCAAGTAGCTTGAGATGGCGGTGACTCCGTCACTCTGCTCGATCGAAAAACGCGTGATAGGCAAATAACTGAGGTCATTGCCGACGAGGGTGATGTCGGTGCCATGGAGCGTGGTGATAAAAGGCAAACGGCGGGGCGCGGCCATCGAGCGGGCCAGAAGGGCGCTGACGGAATGCGGGATTGCGTAATGGACGTGGAGAAGATCGAGAGGCGCTGATTCGGCGACTTCGGCCATCTTGACGGCGAGGGCCAGAGCATAGGGCGGATGGTCGAAGAGTGGATAGGTGGTCGTCTCGACTTCGTGGAAAAAGATACGGTCGTGAGCAGGATTGAGACGAGTGGGCATCGCGTAGCTGATGAAATGAATCTCATGGCCGCGGGCGGCGAGTTCCATGCCGAGTTCCGTTGCGACCACACCGGAGCCGCCGTAAGTCGGGTAGCAAGTGATACCGATTTTCATGTGTCCACGCTCTGAAGCCTGCTTGCTTCCACCTGAAGGACGATGCTAGATTCGCGATTCTGCGTCTTTTGCTTAGACGTAACAGGGTGGCCTTGCGATGCAGAGACTTTCGGGGAAGGTGGCCTTCGTCACCGGCGGCGGAACCGGAATCGGGCGGGCATGCGCCATCCTGTTTGCCGCAGAAGGGGCCAAAGTGGCTGTCGCGGCAAGGCGAAAAGAAAAACTGGACGCAGTGGCCAAGCAAATTAACGCCGGAGGCGGAGAGGCGATCGCGCTCCCGTGCGACGTGACGGACAGAAGGTCGGTGGAGAGCGCATTGCGAACCGCGGAAGAGCGCTTTGGGCGGCTGGACGTGGTCGTGAATAATGCGGGGGTCGTGCATGTGGGAACCGCTGAAGAAACTTCCGATGAAAATTGGGAAAGCACGGTCGCAGCAAATTTGACGGGCACCTTTTACGTTTCGCGCGCGGCTTTGCCGGCACTGCGACGAGCCGGCGGCGGCTCGATTGTGAACGTCGGGTCTTATCTGGGCCTCGTCGCGTTGAATCGCCGCGCCGCGTATTGCGCGGCAAAGGGCGGGGTCAGCATGCTGACGAAAGCGATGGCGCTGGACCACGCACCCGAAAAGATTCGAGTCAACTGTATTTGTCCTGCGATTGTGGAGACGGAAATGGCGAAAGAATCCATATCGCGAGCGCCCGATCCCGTCGCGTATCGCAAAGCAAGGAAAGCACAGATTCCGCTCGGGCGAATGGGACAGCCGGAAGACATTGCGCAGCTCGCTCTATTCCTTGCTTCGGATGAATCCGCGTGGATTACAGGGACGACGTTTCCAATCGATGGCGGAGTCACGGCGTACTGAAATGCGGCACAGAAAGAAAGATGGAATGAAGCCGCTGACCGTCACAGCCCTCGGAAGAAAATTCCATTTCAGCAACACGGCATTGCAATTCGGCTTCCATCTGGCGGACGCAGAACCGGGGCGAGCGGTGCTGCGAATGGAAGTCCAACCGAAGCACATGCAGATCCATGGGGTGGTCCATGGCGGCGTGCTGGCTTCGCTGGCCGACACGGCAGGGGGCCTGGCGACATACCTCTCCGTGCCGCGCGGGACGCGTGCTGCAACCGTCGAAATGAAGATGAATTTCCTCGAACCTGTCGAGCGAGGCACGGTTTTTGCCGAGGCGCGCGTCCTGCGGATGGGAAAGTATCTTGCGGTAGTCGAATGCGATCTGCGGGATGATCGCGAGCGAATGGTGGGAAAGGCGCTGATGACTTTTTCGCTTGGGCCTGCGAAGCGCCGAAGGAAATAACGAAGACGCGTGTCATTCTATTTGATACGTCGCACGCGGACTTTACTTCCCTCCCCGGATTGGCTAAGTTGGACGAACACGCCGATGGAAACCCTGACTTCGGGAAAAGACCTGCTATTCACGCTGGTGCTGCAGGTTGGCTTTTCCGCTTCGCTCGCAGCTCTGCTCGTACGGTTCACGCGGTTTCGACGAATTCTCTTTCAGGAGCACCGCGACTCCGACCAGAAAGTCTTAATGCTTCTTTTCCTGACTCCGCCGCTCGCCCTTGGCATATTCCTGCGGATGGCCGGCTACAAATTTTTCGACATAATGCTTTCGGGCTCATTCCTGATGGGTCTGGTGGGAGGGAGAATCGTGGGCCTGCTCGGCGGTTCAATGCTTAGTCTGCCTGCGTTTGGGAATCACGAGTGGCTCTCGACTCCGATTGCGGCACTTGTGGGCCTGATTGCCGGGTTCATCCGCGACGGGATTCCCAATACGGAAGACATCTGGCATTTCGGGCCATTTCTTTTCCTCAACATCCCACAATCGCTGTGGCGGCTGGTGCGCCGCGGGCAAGTCAATTGGGCGATGCTGCCGCTGGGAGCGTGCGCGGTATTGGAACTGGGGCGATACGCGCTGGCGAAGGGAGTTTCTGAAAAATGGGTTTTCACGCTTGCGTATCCGAAATGGCCCTGGCTGCTGCTGATCATCCTGGCGACGGTGATGTGCGTGGCCATGCCGATCAAAATCTGGAACAACACGCGAATCGAACTGAACCTCGAGCAGAATCAGCAATTGCTGCTCAAGGCGCGCATGGACGCGTTGACCAGCCAGATCAATCCGCACTTCCTGTTCAACACACTCAATACGGTCAGCTCGCTGGTGCGTTACGAACCGGATATGGCGCGGGTGGTCGTGCTGAAGCTATCCAATATTCTGCGGCGGCTTTTGCGCAAGCATGAGACGTTCGTGGCGCTGCGGGACGAACTCGAATTCATCGACGATTACCTGGACATCGAGATGGCGAGATTTGGGCGAGACAAATTGCAGTTTTTCAAAGAGGTCTCTGCGGACACGCTTGATTCGTTTGTGCCCAGCATGCTGCTCCAGCCGATTATCGAAAACGCCATCCGGCACGGGATTGCGCCGAAACTTGAGGGCGGCGAGATTCGATTAAAGACGATGCTCACCGATGGCCGGCTCAGGATCGACATCGAGGATAACGGGATGGGGATTTCGAGCGCACGGCTGGCGCAAATCTACGGCGAGGGCATAGGGATCAGTAATGTGCACGAGAGGTTGCGATTGCTGTACGGAGACCAGTTCCATATGGACATAGAGAGCCGCGAAGGCGAAGGAACGCAAATTCGCATCGAAATTCCGGAACTTGTATCCGCGGCTCCCACTGCAAGCTAGAAATTCCCACGCCGTTCGAGGTTAGTTCGCCACTCTTGTTATAATAACCTGATTTGACGGGCGGCGAATTTTCACTTATGACGAAGAAAAGGAAGAAAAATCGAGCGCAAATCGTCGCGAGGGCGCAACTCCCGACGCGGTACGGACGCTTTGCCATATTGGGCATCGAAGGCGGAGTGCCATCTGATTCCGCGGTCGTTCTACAGCATGGGAAGATTTCGAAGGGCGCGATACCTTTGGTGCGTATTCACTCGCAATGCCTTACCGGGGATGTATTTCATTCTCAAAGATGCGATTGCCGGGCGCAACTGGAACTTGCTCTGCGGAAGACAGCGGAAGCGCGCTGCGGCATAGTGATCTATCTCCCGCAAGAGGGGCGTGGGATCGGGTTGATGAATAAACTCCGCGCCTATGAGTTGCAGGATCGCGGAAGGGATACCGTGGAGGCAAATCGGGAGCTTGGATTTGCCGACGACGAGCGCAATTATGGCTTTTGCGCTGCCGCGCTTAAGCTGCTAGGCGCACGCGAGATCCGCTTGATGTCGAATAATCCGGATAAGGTCAGGCAACTCGAGGATGAGGGGATTCGAGTCGTTGAACGAGTTCCCTGCCAGCCGCGAATGAACCATGGCAATCGCGGCTATTTGATGACCAAGAAGGAAAAGATGGGGCATACGCTACGGCTGGATTGAGTGACCCATAAGATGCCCCACACTTGATTTGATATTCGCCCTACCCGCCGCCGACAAAGTGAACAATTTCGAAGGAATCGCCGGGAGCGACTTCCGTTCCCACCCAGCGGTCCCTGGGGAGAACATCGAAGTTGCGTTCAATCGCGACACGTTCTGCCCGTATTCCCAGAAGGTCGAGTAACGTGGCCACATTCAGGCCAGAAGGAACTTCTTGTTGTTCGCCGTTGACGGTAACTTTCATGGTGCGGGCGTCGCGGGGGACGGCTTCTGGCGGGAGCGCAGCGCGTAACGAATCTCGTCGCCACCCGCCCGGACCGTCGCGCGAATTACCAAGGCTGCGCTTTCTCCCTTCAACGGCGGAAGCCGGAACTGGATACGCGCCACGCCGTCAGCGTCGGTCACCGCCGTGAAATGCGTCTCGTCCTGCGCGCCTTCCATGTGCGCCTCGACGCTGGCTTCACCAACCGGGTGGCCATTGTCAGTGCGGATGACCTCGACTTCGAGGGACGCGTTGCCTTTGCTCAACCATGAATTCGCGTTACGGAGCCGGACATGAATGCCACCTGAGAAATCCGTGGGGACGTTGCTAGGAACGGACGGAATCGCGATTCTTCCGTTGCGCAAAGCGTCGATCACGGAACGATGCTGAACTTCGGCGCGCACGCGGAGCTTTTCGTTCTCCGCTTCCGAATTACCCGCGAGCCCGGAGGAATCCGTGCTCCGACGATGAATGATCTGGCCGCGGCAATACGCCAGCGTTTCAATTACCGATCGAGGCGCATCGTAACTCTCGGTCTGAACGTGGCAGACCACATCTCCGACGCTGACTTCCGAATTGAATCCAAAACTCATCTGGCGGCCACTCGAATACCTACTGCAAAATCACCATCGAGGACGGCTCGCAAAAAAGTTTGCGAGTCCAATTGACCAAATCGCTTCCGCGTCGTTATTATAGCAGCGTAAAGAAAATGAGCGAAAGTTACCTTGCCGGTTATGCGCCGCTGCTCATCATGTTCGTGCTTGCCGCCGGGCTGTCGGCTGTTCTCATCGCTGCTTCATCGCTGGTAGGCCGGCACCTCCGGACGCGCGCCAAGGATCTGCCCTACGAATGCGGCATCCGCCCGACAGGCGATGCGCGGGAGGCGTTTCCCGTGCATTTTTACCTTGTCGCCATCATATTCGTGCTGTTCGACATCGAAGCGATTTTTCTTTATCCCTGGGCAATCGTCTACAAGCAGTTGAATCAGCACGGAGCCTTTGGCTTCGTGGAAATGCTCGTGTATATTCTTATCCTCGTCATAGGCTACATCTATCTGTGGAAGAAGGGCGCGCTTGATTGGAAATAGAACGCCCGGACCGGATTTATAGTGGAATCAGAAAACCAAACGAATACGCTTGCGGTGCGTAAACTGAAGGAACGGGACCCGCAAGCGGCCGCAGAAGTAACTTCCTTCCGTGGAGAAACAACTATTGTAGTGCCGCGCGAACGACTGGTGCGCGTGGCGGAATTCCTGAAAACCGACGCCGATCTGGCTTACGAGTTTCTTTCCGATATAACGGCAGTCGATCGCTTCCCCGTCGAGCCGCGCTTTGAAGTGAATTATCACCTGACCAGCTTGAAGCATCGGGCGCGTCTGCGGCTCCAGGTCAAAGTGACGACAAAAGATGCAAACATTGCAACCGTGACGACAGTGTGGCCGACGGCGAACTGGCTCGAAAGAGAGATTTTCGATCTGATGGGCGTGCGTTTTGGAGGACATCCGGACTTGAAGCGAATCCTCATGCCTGACGATTGGGAGGGCCATCCTCACCGCAAGGATTATCCAGTGGAGGGTTACCGCTAGTGCCCGCGACAATCGAAACCGTCACTGGCCAGACCAAGTCGATGGTCTTGAACATGGGACCGCAGCACCCTTCCACGCATGGCGTGTTGCGCGTGATCCTAGAACTGGACGGAGAAGTCGTCGTAAAGGCTGAGCCGGTAATCGGTTATTTGCACACGGGCATCGAGAGAAACTGCGAAAAGCTGACCTATTCGCAATCGATTCCCCTGACCGACCGAATGGATTACCTCGCCAACCTGTCGAATAACCTGGGATATTGCCTCGCAGTCGAAAAATTGGCGGTGATTGAGGTTCCGAAACGCGCCCAGTACATCCGCGTCCTCCTGACCGAACTTACGCGCATTTCTTCGCATTTGGTGTGGCTCGGTACGCATGCGATCGACCTCGGCGCAATGAGCGTTTTCCTATATTGCTTCCGAGAGCGCGAGGAAATCCTTAAGATTCTGGAGCGGATTTCGGGCCAGCGGATGATGACGAGCTATTTCCGCATCGGTGGACTTGCGCTGGAACCGCCTCCCGACTACATCGAGTGGATTTCCAGGTTCCTCGATTCCTTCCCGGGGCATATCGCGGAATACGAAGATTTGCTGACGGAAAACCCGATCTGGAAAATTCGCACTCAGGGAGTCGGCTTTCTGGATCCCAAGATCGGAATCGAAATGGGAGTTTCAGGGCCTTCGCTGCGCGGCAGCGGAGTGGATTACGACGTGCGGAAGTACTTCCCTTACTCGAGTTACGAAGAATTCGATTTCAGGGTGCAAACGCAAAGCGCTGGCGACGTGTATGCACGGTATCAGGTGCGCGTTGCCGAAATGAAGGAGAGCGTGAAGATTTGCCGACAGGCGATTCAGAAGATTCCCGCCAATGGACCATTCCGCGCAGAAGCGCGTGGCTTGCTGCCCCCTTCCCGCGAAGAAATGAAGACTTCCATCGAAGGGCTGATTTATCACTTCAAAATTTGGACGGAGGGCTTTGCGCCGCCGCCGGGCGAGGTGTATGTGGCGATTGAGTCGCCTCGCGGCGAAATGGGAACTTTTGTGGCGAGCGACGGATCAAATAAGCCATACCGGGTGAAATTCCGCACGCCGTCGTTCATAAACCTGCAAGCCCTGCCGAAACTCGTCGTGGGCCGCTTGATTGCCGATGTGGTGGCATGCATCGGCACGATCGACATCGTTCTGGGAGAAGTGGACCGCTGATGCAATTGCCTGCGCAACTCGAAGCGAAATTCCAGGCATTCGTGAGCCGCTATCCCGTGAAGCGCTCGACGCTAATCCCGATGATGCTGTACGCGCAGGACGAATACGGCCATCTAAGCAACGAAATATTGGAAGAAATAGCGCGGCGGCTGGAATTGAACATGACCGAGGTGACGGAAACACTCGGCTATTATTCGATGCTGCGGCGCCACCCAGCGGGCAAATTTCACGTTCAAGTTTGCACGAATATTTCGTGCCAGCTGCGCGGTGGCTATCAGATTTTGGAACACGTGGAGAAGCGTCTCGGCATCAAGAACCGCCAGACGACTGCAAACGGAATTTTCTCGCTTGAGGAAGTCGAGTGCATGGGCGCGTGCACGGGCGCGCCGGCAATGCAGGTGAATTACGATTTCTACGAAAACCTGACGACCGATAAGGTGGACGAGATCCTCGACGAATTTGCCGCCGGCAAACGACCGGCGCCTGTGCCCGTAATCTCCGGCGCGCTACATGAAAGACATCCCGCGGAAAAAATCGTAATCAGCAACCGATTTGGCATCCGTGACTCGCGTTCGATCAAGGTCTACGAACAGCATGAAGGCTACAAAGCGCTGGAAAAAGCACTGAAGGAGATGTCGCCTGAACAAATCATCGACGAAGTGAAGAAGTCGGGATTGCGCGGGCGAGGCGGCGCGGGCTTCCCGACGGGCATGAAATGGGGATTCGTGCCGAAGGATTCGCCGAAGCCGAAATACGTGGTCGCAAATGCCGATGAAAGCGAGCCGGGAACCAGCAAGGACCGGCCGTTGATGGAGATGGACCCGCACGCGCTGATCGAAGGAATGGTCATCGCCGGACGCGCCCTGGGTTCGCATCAAGGCTATATCTACGTCCGTGGCGAATACCGCTATATTATCGACGTTCTGGACCCAGCAATCGCGGAAGCGCGTAAAGCTGGTTATGTCGGCAAGAACATTCTTGGCACAGGCTTCGATTTCGAGCTTTGCACGCACACGGGCGCTGGCGCATATGAATGCGGGGAAGAAACGGCCCTGCTCGACTCGCTCGAAGGCAAGCGCGGCTATCCGCGAATCAAGCCGCCGTTCCCTGCAGTTGCGGGGCTGTATCAGTGCCCGACGGTCGTCAACAACGTCGAAACGCTCAGCACCGTGCCGGCGATCATCCGCAAAGGCGGCGAATGGTACGCGAGCCTGGGTTCGCCAAAGAATGGGGGCACGCGGCTCTATTCGATCTCTGGGCACGTAAACCGGCCGGGAATATATGAGCTGCCGCTTGGCTTCAACCTGAAGCGCATGATAGACGACGTTGCCGGGGGCGTCGCCAACGGTAAGAAACTTAAGGCGGTGATACCGGGTGGAAGTTCGTGCCCGCTGCTCAAGGCTGAGGAGTGCGACGTGGCGATGGATTTCGAGTCCGTGGCGAAAATCGGCTCGATGCTCGGCTCCGGCGGTCTCGTCGTGATTGACGAGGACACGTGCATGGTGGACGTCGCGCGGCGGATCATGCATTTCTACGCGCATGAGTCGTGCGGCTGGTGCATTCCTTGCCGCGAGGGCACCGAATGGCTGAGGAAAGCTCTCGATCGCTTCCACGCAGGCGACGGTCATGAGTCGGATATTCCGATCATTGATGAAGTGGCGGAAAATATGTTCATGAAGACTTTCTGCGCGCTGGGCGACGCAGCGGCGATGCCGACGATGAGCATCGTGCGAAAGTGGCGGCACGAGTTCGAGGAACACCTGAAAGGAAAGTGCCCATACAAGCCCGCGGATGTGCTGGCGATGGCGCGCTAGACGCGAAGAAATTATGGCGGAAACACAAACCAAGATGATTACGTTCACGCTGAACGGCCAGAAGCTCACCGTTCCGCACGGAACTCTTGTAATCGATGCGGCAAAGCAAGCCACGATCGAGATACCTTCGTTTTGCTATTACCCTGGGCTTGCGCTGCAGGCGGCGTGCCGGATGTGCCTTGTCGAAGTTGAGAAGCAGAAGAAACTGACTCCCGCATGCACGCTGGTGGCGGAAGAGGGCATGGTCGTCCTTGCGGACACACCCGCTGTCCACAAAGCGCGCAAGGACATGCTGGAATATGTCCTGACAAACCATCCGCTCGATTGTCCCGTGTGCGACAAGGGCGGGGAGTGCGAATTGCAGGACATGACGTTCACGTACGGCATTGACCACGGGCGATTCATCGAAGAAAAGTTGCACTATCCGGAAGAGAAATGGTCACCGGTGGTGTACTACGACGCGCCGCGCTGCATACTTTGCTTCCGCTGCGTCCGCGTTTGCGATGAAGGAATGGATGTAAAGGCGCTCGGTGTCACCGCGCGCGGGGTTCACTCTGTCATCGTTCCGAATAATTACGGCCAGCTTGCCTGCGAAGAATGCGGGATGTGCATTGACATCTGCCCAGTCGGCGCGCTGACCAGCGGAACCTATCGATACCAGACGCGCCCGTGGGAAATGAAATATTTTGGCACGGTGTGCGGACACTGCTCGAATGGCTGCAAGACGACGCTTTCGATCCGCAACAATGAAATTCTGCGCGCGAATAACCGCGATCATTCCGGCGTCAACGGCGAATTTCTCTGCGTCAAGGGCCGCTATGCGCACGACTTCACCTACCACGCCGAGCGCATTCGGCAGCCGCTGGTGCGGAAGAACGGAAAGCTCGAGCCGGCAAGCTGGGAAGATGCGATCGAGGAAGTCGCGCGGCGGCTGAAGCAAGCGCATGATAAGCACGGCGCCGGCGCCATCGGCGTGATCGGTTCGAATCACACGACGAACGAAGAGAATTACCTGCTGAACCGATTCGCGCGCGCAACGCTGCGCACGAACAATCTCGATCACCACCGTACGGCAGATTACGTGGGCTTGGCTGCCGCGCTTGGGCCGAAGGCGAAAGACTCGATGGCGACGATGGCCCAGATTGACGCGGCTGGCGCCATACTGCTCATCGGCAACGACGCGACGCAGCAGAATCCGCTCGTGGCGTGGCAGATTCGCACTGCGGCGAGGCACCATGGAACGCATCTTTACATCGTCGACGCGCGCCAGATCAAATTGCACCGGCAAGCAGCCCAGATCGTGCAGATTCCGAACGATGCCGAAGCGAAGGCAGTTCGCTGGCTCGCAAGTGGAATCGGAGATTTGGCCGCTGGAGCAGTTTCTGAGCTGGCGAAACTCAAGGGAGCGCTCGGGAATGAGAGGGATGTAGTCATTCTGTTCGGCGCGGGGCTTCGCGGCCCGGCGATTCGCGATTTGGTCGCATTCGGCAGTTCCCTTCCCGGTCAGACGCGCTACATGGCTCTTGGCGACTACTCGAATTCTCGTGGCGCGGCTGATATGGGGGTTTTTCCCGACCGGCTGCCCGGCTACGCGCAACTGACCGATGCAGCAGAGCGCAAGCGCTTCAGCCAGCTCTGGGCCAAGGAGATTCCCACGCAGTCCGGCATGAACGCGCGGCAGATGTTGCGTGCCGCGCTCGATGGAAAGCTCAAGGCGCTTTACGTCGTCGGCGCAAATCCAATCAAGACATTCGGTGTCGAGGCGGCGGACAAAATCGCTGGACTGGATCTTCTTGTGGTGCAGGAGATGTTCTTGACCGAGACGGCGAAACGCGCGGATGTTGTTCTGCCCGCGGCGTCTTCTTATGAAAAGGACGGCACGCTGACGAATACGGCAGGAGAGGTGCAGATGGTCCGCCGCGCGGTCGACGCACAGGGGCCGCGCAGTGATTTCGATTTGCTGCGGATCATGATTCACCAGCTGTCGCAGCTCGGGCTTGGCGCGGCGATGAAGCAGCGCACCCCGGAGGCTGTGTTCGAGGAGATACGGCAGAACGTGCGCGGTTACGACATTCCCGTCGCGGGATTGCTGGCAGGGGGCTCCGAACAAGTGACTCCCGCTCCAGCGGCGGCGGAAAGTTCTTACGATGTGGCGGCAGATTTGGTCTTCTCTTCGCAGGACAACTTGTTTACCAGCGGCACGTTGGGGCGGTACAGTTCCAAGCTCAATTCATGTGAAGAATCGAAGGATAGACCGTGGAGTTCGTCTCCCAGCATCCAATCCTGGTGGTATCGGTAATAAAAATAGCCATCGCCCTGTTTGTGGTGATGACGGCGCTCGCCTACCTGACGTGGTTTGAGCGCAAGGTCGTGGCACGCATCCAGTCGCGCTGGGGCCCATACTGGGTTGGGCCGCACGGATTGCTGCAGCCGCTCGCGGACGGCATCAAGTTCCTCTTCAAAGAGGATGTGGTGCCTCCATCGGCGGACCGTATCACTTATGTACTGGCACCGTTTCTGGCGCTAGCGCTTGCGCTGACAACGCTGGCATTGATTCCCATCGGCCCGGCTACGATAAGCATCCTCGGGCAAAAAACGCAGCTCGTCATCGCACATAGCGATATTGCTCTGATTCTGCTTTTCGCCATCAGCTCGCTGGGAATTTACGGCGTCGCACTGGCCGGATGGTCGTCAAATAGCAAGTATCCGCTGATGGGCGGCCTGCGCAGCTCGGCGCAGATGATCAGCTACGAGGTTTCGCTCACGCTGTCCGTGGTGGGCGTGCTCCTGCTCGCCGGGTCGTTCGACTTCTACAACATTGTTGGCAGCCAATCCGGCCATTGGTTTCATTTCATCCCAAAATGGCAAATCGTCCCGCAGTTTTTTGGGTTCCTATGTTACTTGACGGCCGCGATTGCTGAGACGAACCGCGTTCCTTTCGATTTGCCAGAGGCAGAAACCGAGCTGGTCGCGGGATTCCACACGGAATACTCGAGTTTCAAATTCGCGATGTTCTTCATGGCCGAATACGCGAACATGATTACGGTTTCTTGCCTCGCGACGTTGCTTTTCCTTGGCGGATGGCTTTCACCATTCCCATCGTATGAAAATTCGGGGTGGGGCTGGCAGCTCTATTTGCCCGCGGCAGGGCTGATTCTTGGCGGACTCACTTTGATCATCGGTGGCATCAAGAGCTGGCAATGGAATGCGAAACTGGTTTTTCCTGTCCTCGGAATTGTCTGCCTCATCGCGGGCGGCCTTTGCATGATTCCCGGGGTTATGCCCATCGTTCAAGGACCGTTCTGGTTCATTGGCAAAGTATTTCTGCTTCTCTTCTTTTACGTGTGGATGCGAGGGACGCTTCCGCGTTTCCGGTATGACCAGCTCATGTCCTTCGGATGGAAGTTCCTGCTGCCTGTCTCACTCGCGAATCTCGTGATTACAAGCTTTGTTGTGATGTTCCTCGGAGCGCGCCGATGAGCATCGCGATGGCGCTCTTCATCCTCTGCGGTGTGCTGTGCGTCTCAGGCGCGATTGGGCTGATTCTTGCCAAGGAGCCGGTCCACAGCGCGCTTTCGCTCATTCTTGTTATGGTCGCGCTTGCGGTGCTCTATCTTTTGCTTGGCGCCGCATTCATCGCAGCGATTCAGATTCTCGTTTATGCCGGCGCGATCATGGTGCTGTTTGTGTTTGTCATCATGCTGCTCAATGCCGGAGAAGAAGTGCGGACGAATCTGAGCCATTTGGCGCGCTGGGTAGGCATGCCGCTGGGGATCGTTTTCCTTGCCGAGATGGGCTACCTGCTTTTCCGCGAATACGCGGGTAGAGCTGGTGACGCGGCCACGGCAACAGCGCCTGTTGTGGCATCCACGCCGGAACTCTCGATGAAACTTTTTACCGAGTTCGTGCTGCCATTTGAGCTCACCTCGATTCTGATTCTCATTGCCGTGTTGGGGGCCATGGTGCTTGCCAGAAAAGAGCCTCAATAGATGGTACCAATCTCATACTACGTGATCCTGAGCGCCGTGCTCTTCGGCTTGGGCGTGGTGGGATTCGTTTTCAAGCGGAACATCATCACGATTTTCATGGCCATCGAGCTGATGCTCAATGCCGTCAACCTCGCCTTCGTGGCGTTCAGCACTGAATTCAATCAGCTGGACGGCCTGGTGTTCGTGTTCTTCGTGATTGTCGTAGCCGCGGCAGAGGTGGCCGTGGGATTGGGTATCGTCATTGTCGTTGCGCGCAATCGGAAGTCCTTGAACGTTGAAGACGTGAATTTGCTCAAGTTCTGAACCTAAACGAATGTTCATACTGAATCATCTGTGGATTATTCTGGCTCTGCCGCTGGCGGGCTTCGCGATCTCGCTGCTCGCGGGGCGCCACTGGCCGCACAAATACGTCAATCTGTCGAGCGTCACCGCCGTCGTGCTGACTTTCCTTGCCTACTGTGAGCTCGCGCGGGAATTCATTCATCTCGCTCCGCAGCAGCCGTGGGTCCAAGACTATTTCACATGGATGACTGCGGGGAACTTCCGCGTGGACTTCGCGCTCCAGGTGGACCAGCTCACCATGGTCATGCTCGGCGTCGTCACGCTGGTCGGCATGCTCATCCACATTTATTCCACCGGCTACATGGCCCACGAGGAAGGCTATTACCGCTTCTTCGCCGAGATGAACCTCTTCATGTTCTTCATGCTGACGCTCGTGATGGCGGCGAACCTTGTGCTGCTATTCGTTGGATGGGAAGGCGTGGGACTATGCAGCTACCTGCTGATCAGTTTCTTTTTCCAGAAGAAATCCGCGGCGGATGCGGGCAAGAAGGCCTTCATTACGACTCGCATTGGCGACTTCGGCTTCACGCTGGGCATTCTTCTCGCGTTCTGGACCTTCCATGCCGTGGACTATAAGACCATGTTCGCACAGGCCGCGAACATGCCGCCGGAAGGTCTGCACAGCTGGGGCGTGCTGACTTCGATTTGTCTGTTGCTCTTCGCCGGGGCGGTCGGAAAATCGGCGCAACTTCCGCTCTACGTCTGGCTGCCCGATGCGATGGAAGGCCCGACGCCGGTCAGCGCACTGATTCACGCAGCTACGATGGTGACCGCGGGCGTGTATATGGTCTCCCGCATGCACGTGTTGTTCAGCCGGTCCGCGGCGGCGATATTGGCTGTGGCCATCGTTGGCGCCCTCACCGCGCTTTACTCGGCGACCATCGGTTTGGCACAGAACGACATTAAAAAGGTTCTTGCGTATTCAACCGTTTCACAACTTGGCTACATGTTCCTCGGCTGCGGCGTGGGCGCGTACGCCGCAGGAATCTTCCATCTGATGACTCATGCATTCTTCAAGGGCCTGCTCTTCCTCGCTGCCGGCAGCGTGATTCACGCCATGGGCGGCGAGCAGGATATGCGCAACATGGGCGGCCTGTGGAAGAAGATTCCGTGGACTTACGCCACGATGTTGATTGCGACTCTCGCGATTTCAGGCGCGCCGCTCTTCGCGGGATTTTTCAGCAAGGACGAAATTCTTTTCGAGGCCTACGCGGGGCCAAACGCAAACCATGTGCTCTACGGCTTCGGAATTGCCGGCGCGCTGCTGACTGCGTGTTACATGTTCCGCCTGATTTTTCTGACTTTTCACGGCAAGCCGCGCTACGACGAGCATCACGTTCACGTGCACGAATCTCCGAAGAACATGCTCGTGCCGCTGGTGATCCTGGCGATTCTTTCGATTTTCGGCGGCTGGGTCGCTTTGCCTCCTTATTGGAGCGGAGAGAATTACTTCAAATCATTCCTCGCTCCGGTATTCAGTTCTTCATGGGATCTTGCTTCGAAGCTGCACCCGCAGTGGATCGAGCCGGGTCATTCCCTCGAATTGCAGATGACGGCGATTGCCGTCGGCGTCGCGCTCGTTGGCTTCTTGATTGCCTGGTACCTGTACATTTTGAAGCCTGAACTGCCCAAGAAGATCGCGCAGAGCTTCCGCCCGATTCATCAGCTCTTGCTGCAAAAGTATTACGTGGATGAGCTTTACGAAGCGGTCATCATCGGACCGTGCGTTTGGCTATCGCGGAACGTCCTTTGGAAGATCATCGACGTTGGCTTGATTGACGGCACGGTGAACGGCCTGGCTTTCCTCTCCCGCGGAGTCGGTGGAGGATTGCGCCATATTCAGGGAGGCAATACGCGCAGCTACGCCGCCTGGGTAGTCGCCGGAGCGGTGGCGGTGACAATCTTCTTCGTCTGGATGGTGCGCTGACGTGGGCAACACAAGTTACATTCTGACGGTTCTGACGTTCTTCCCGCTGCTGGGAATGTTCGCCCTGCTGTTGCTGAAGGGCGACGACCACATCTGGATCCGGCGTCTTGCTCTTGTTACGTCGATTGTGGAATTTCTCCTTTCGCTGTTCCTTCTGAGCGGATTTGATTCAGGCGCGGCCGGATATCAACTCGTTGAGTACTACAGCTGGATCCCAAGTCTGCACATTCATTACCACATGGGAGTGGACGGCATCAGTTTGTTCCTCATTATTCTGACCACGTTCCTGACGCCGCTGGCGGTGCTTTGCTCGTGGAATTCCATTCACGAGCACGTGAAAGAATTCTTCGCCATGCTCCTTGTCCTGGAAATGGGGATGGTGGGGGTTTTCTGCGCGCTCGATTTATTCCTCTTCTTCCTCTTCTGGGAAGTGATGCTGATTCCGATGTACTTCCTGATCGGCATCTGGGGCCACGGCCGGAAGATTTATGCTGCGCTGAAATTCATTTTGTACACGATGCTCGGCTCCATCTTGATGCTGGTCGCCATTTTGTGGCTCTACCGGCTGAGCGCTGCGGTGGGACCATCGAGCGCCACGTTTGATTTACCCGCAATCCAGGGGATGCTCTCATCAGGCCAAATTGTTTTGTCGGGTAACGTGGAGCTGCTTCTCTTCCTCGCGTTTTTCTTTGCGTTCGCGATCAAAGTGCCCCTCTTCCCATTGCACACCTGGCTCCCCGACGCGCACGCGGAAGCACCGACGGCCGGCTCCGTAATCCTGGCGGGCGTGCTCCTGAAAATGGGCACGTACGGCATGCTGCGCTTTTGCCTTCCTCTGTTCCCCGGCGTGTCGCACCGACTGGCTCCCGAGATCGCCTCGCTCGCGATTATCGGCATCGTCTACGCGGCGCTGGTGGCGATGATTCAGAAGGACCTCAAGCGCCTCGTTGCATACACATCCGTCAGCCATCTCGGATTCGTGGTACTCGGGATCTTCGTCTTTAACCCCACCGCCATGGAAGGCGCGATCTACCAGATGCTGAACCACGGTGTTTCAACCGGAATGCTATTCCTGGTTTGCGGAATGATCTACGACCGCCGGCACACTTACGACATGAAGGAATTGGGCGGGCTCGCGAAATCCATGCCGGTGCTTTGTGGATTCTTCCTGTTCGCATGCCTTTCGTCCCTGGCGTTGCCGATGCTCAACGGATTCATCGGCGAGTTCATGATCCTGATTGGCACATTCGAAAAACATCCGGGCTGGGCGGCATGGGCTGCCACCGGCGCGATACTTTCCGCCGTTTATCTGCTCTGGGCGTATCAGCAAGTGGCGCTCGAAAAAATCACGGTCGAGAAAAACAATTCCCTGCCGGATGCTTCGCCCCGCGAGCGGGTGATTTTGATTGCTGGCTCGCTTGTGATTTTGTTCATGGGCATTTTCTCGCCCATGTTCACGCACCGAATGGACGCAACGACAAACGCGCTGCTCGAGCAAGTAAGCCGCGGCGAGAGCGCCGAAGCGCATACAAGACAGATTGCACGTCCCACGGACGTCGCAAGCATCCAGAAGCGGTCCCAGCATGGGCTCGCGATGCGCAGCGTTACACTAGAAAGGCAGGCCCGGCCGTAATGATTCCTCCGCTTCAGGATCTCTATCGAATCGCCCCTGAGCTGGTTTTGTGTGTTTTCGGCATGGCGATCATGCTCTTCGACCCGTTTGTCGCGGAGAATCGCAAGCGTTCGATGGGCTGGCTCGGATTCGCGGGAACGGTTGTCGCGCTTCTCTCGCTGCGCTGGGCTGCGGAGAATCAAGGCGCGGCGTATTCGGGGCTTATTCGGATGGACGCGTTCAGTCTCTTTGTCCATGGAATCGTGATTGGCGTGGCGGCGCTGGCAATTCTGGGTTCGTTTGAATACCTCGACCAGGAAAACTTACAGCACGCCGAATACTACGCGTTGATCTTGTTTGCTACCGCCGGCATGGGCATCCTCGCAGGAGCAACGGAGCTCATTACGGCGTTCGTCGGGCTCGAGATGAGCTCGATTTCCACTTATATTCTCGCCGGCTTCCGGCGCAACGCGCTGAAATCGAATGAATCTTCGCTGAAATACTTCCTCCTCGGCTCGTTCGCCACGGCATTTTTCCTGTACGGCATCGCGCTCGTTTACGGCGCCACTCGTTCGACGCGATACGATGCGGTGAGCCGGGCAATCGGAGGACCGCAGGGTGCGGGGATACTGCTGATTCTCGGTCTTGGCCTGATATTCGTCGGCCTCGGGTTCAAAGTTGTCGCGGCGCCGTTCCAGATTTATACGCCCGATGTTTACGAAGGCGCGCCAACGCCCGTGACGGCGATTCTGGCCTGCGGACCGAAGGCCGCGGCATTCGCCCTGATGCTTCGAATTTTTTACACTGCCTTCGGCGGCGCTTCTCACATCTGGTTCTGGGCAATTTGGATTTCCGCCGTGCTGACGATGTGCATCGGCAATTTTGCAGCGCTCGTGCAGTCCAACGTCAAGCGCCTGCTGGCGTATTCTTCGATCGCGCACGCGGGCTACATCCTGGTGGCGTTCGTGGCTGCGACGGAGATCGGAATTGCCGCCGTGCTCTTTTACTTGGCGGCTTACGCAGCGATGACGCTTGGCGCGTTCCTTATCGTTGCCCACGTCGGAGGGACGGACGAGCGGCGGCTCGACATCTCCGACTACGCCGGCCTCGGCTCGAAGCAGCCGTGGGTCGCGGCCTGCTTCTCTCTGTTCCTGTTTTCGCTGCTGGGCTTGCCGGCCACAGCGGGCTTCCTTGGCAAGTTCTATGCGTTCTCGGCCGCGCTCGATCAGCGGCTGGTCTGGCTTGTGGTCATCGCCGCTATCAATAGCGTGATTGGAGCGTATTACTACCTGAAAGTCGTCGTGGCCATGTACTTCTGGGAACCGAATCAGGAATGGTCCGCCGCGCCCATGAAAGCACCCATGTTCGCCGTCCTGGTGCTCACCGCAATTGGCACGCTCTACCTCGGCATTTGGCCCAACACGGTCATGCAGTGGGCCACAAACTCCGCGCTGTCATTGCACTAGCCGAATCGTGCGGAAATTCTGAACTCTAGCACTGCGAATGAAAAAGCGCGGAAGCTCGCCTCCACAAGCCTCCGGGCTGAAGCTCTTCTTGTTTTCAGTTATTACTTGAGGAAGACCACAACCAGCGCGTAAAGCGTGAGCGACTCGATCAGCGCCACGCCGATGATGAAAGCATTTCGAATTGGTCCAGCTGCGCCCGGATTCCGCGCTGTACCTTCGCAGGCCGATGCTGTAGCTTTACCCTGGCCGACTCCGCAACCTGCCGCGGCTATGCCCAAGCCTATGGCCGCGGCAACATCAACCCAATCAATGGCGCTCGTGGCAGGCGATGGCGCTCCCTGTGCAAAAGCCGCAGGCGCGATCATCAGCATTACGACGAGGACCAGCAAAATCCACGCTGCTTTCTTTGTCATCTCTTCTCCTCTGTATGAATTAGTTGCCAGTTGGTGGTTCCCGGACACCGAGCAGCCGGGCTCACGCTTGCAACCGATGATTCCGGTTCAATGTTCTTCAGAGACCGCAAAGCCCAAATACACGGCCGGGAGAATCGTAAAAATGAACGCTTGCAAGAAGGCCTCGAAGACGTGGAAGCCGATCAGGAGAAGTGGAATGCCAACGGGAACCACGGCCGCGACGTAGCCAACCGGGTTCAGCCTTCCGAGATAAATGAACAACGCCACGGAAAGGCCGAGAAACGATCCGTAAAGTAATTCCCCGACCATCATGTTCGCCCAAAGCCGAACTGTGAGGGATAGGACTCTTGCAAAGTGGCTGATCGTCTCAATGGGAGCTATCAGCCAGGCAATCCATTTCACCGGGCCCATCAGCGTCTTTCCATAGCCAGCAGGACCATGATGATGGATTCCCTGAAGATTATAATAAATGAAAACGACCGTAGCGCAGCCAAGCGGTATGCTTTTGTCTGCCGTCGGTGCAGTGAAGCCCGGGACGAGCCCGATCAAATTGGAAAAGAGTATGAAGATCGAAATGCTTCCCAGTAGGGCCAGATGCTTCTCTGATCCGCAGCCGACGATATCGTCGAGCAAGTCCTTTACGCCCACGCCCATCGGGTTGGACAGCACGAATTCCATGCATTGCTGCGTAGCACCGGGGCTTTCCGCGGACATCCGACGCTTCAGCCAAAGAAAAAAAACAATAGAGAAAGCGACAACGACTAACTCCATCGCAATGTGATTCGGAATGGGATATTCGGAGTTTGCGGGGTGAATGTGCAGCAGCGCCAGCAGCGCTGCGACCGGCTTTCCCAGCAGCAAGTTAACGAGTTTCGTTATGCCTAAAACTTGTCCTTCGCCCATGAATCTCCCGCAGGATAGAGTTTAGGGAATCCAACGCAAGACGCTACTTTACTGCTCTTTCCAGTGATGATGACCCTGCCAAGCCTCGTAAAAGAGCTCCAGCACTACGGCGGGAAACACAGCCACCAGTCCGCACAGCGTGGCAATTGCCGGCAATCGTAGCCAAACCAGCGTAACATATACTGCAACGAGCAACAACACGAGGCGCCCGAAGAACTTTGCGTGGAGAATTCTGGGGACTCGAACCACTTCGGCGCCCGCTTGCGCCATGCCCAGGCGGATCACTGCGGTAGCACCCTGTTTCAGCCAGCGAAAATTCAGCCAACAAAGAGCCGTGCCAATCGCGGCTCCTTCCGCGGAGCGAAACCCCCAGCCGATTGCCGCAGCGAGTGTCGCAGCGGCCCCGGAGCCTAGCAAGAAATATTCGAGACGACGCTCCACGGCTTGGGAATCAGCATTATTCATGGTTCTTGTTTTCCGCCGCGGTCAGACTTTTCAAAATGTCTCGAATCCCAAGGACAAGTCCGAGAATCAACAGCAGGAGCAGGAATAGTGGAGATGTATGCAGCCAGCGATCTGCAAAATACCCGATCGCTCCTCCCACCGCCACGAATGCAACCAACGTGAAAGGCGCCTGCATGGCCACGGCAAACTGTCGCGCAAATCCAGCTCGTTCCTTGCGAGATTGTTCGGACGGCAAGGGCATGGTTCGTTCGCGTTTGACAATTACCTAGTCATGCCGGGCGCCGTGAAGGACCGCAACTGCATGCGGCAGCAGTTCCGCAATCGCGTCCAACGACTCAACGGCCCCGCGCGGACTGCCCGGCAAATTGACAATCAGCGTCGTACCCCGAATCCCGACTACAGCGCGAGACAGCGCCGCCTTAGTTGTCTTTTCGCATCCGACCTGCCGCATTCGCTCCGCAAGTCCAGGTACAAGCCGGTTCGTCGTCGCCACGGTCGCCTCCGGAGTTACGTCGCGCGGGCCAAGCCCCGTCCCTCCGGTAGTCAGAATCAGATCCATCTTGCCCGAATCCGCCAACGCGATGAGCTGCGCGCGGATGAGCGATTCTTCGTCTGGCACGAGCGAGCTCGAAATGACTTCCCAGCTTAATTCGCGGCAACGCTCAGCGAGCGCGACTCCCGAGCGATCCTCACGCTTGCCATCCGAAACCGAGTCGCTCACAGTGATGACGGAAACTCGCATGGAGAACGCCGCGCACGCGGCTCAGTCACCGGCCGCGTCTGGCTGGCCTTCCGGCACATCCTGCTGGCTTTCGTCAATCAGGCGCAACGCTTCCATCAGCAAGCCCGTGGTCGAACGTTCGATTGTCGCGCGCGACGGCGCCGCGTTGAAATCAATCTCAAATTCCCCTTGCGGCCAGCGCACGGCTTCATAGACCGCCGGTTCGCCCTTCAAATCGCCTATCTGCGCGTCCTGGCACTGTCCGGAACCAAAATACATCTCGCAGGCGCTTCCGCTGTTGCGGACAGTCAGCTTGCAGGTCTTCTGACCCATCTCGAGAGATTGCATCAAATCCATGATGCTCATCTCTTCCAAGCGCCCTTGAATCACGCCCGGGCGTGCCGATGTCTTCTGCAGCTTCTCCAGTTGCAGCCGATCGATCACTTTTTTCGCGTGACGCACGAGCTCGTGCACGAAGAACGGCTTGGGAATGAACTCCTCAACGCCGTCCACCATGGGGCGCAGCTTTTCTTCGATGTCTGCTCGGCTTGCCAAAAACATGAACGGAATCGGCTTCGAAGTAAATCGCGCGCGCAATTTATCATGCAACTGCCGCCCGTCGAGGCCAGGCATGCGGTAATCGCAAAGAATCAGGTCGGGAGGATCGTCGACGATCTTCAAAAGCGCGTCGCCGCCGTCGGCCGCCGAACGCACGTCGCTGTGCGGCTCAAGCGCCTTCACCATGAGGTCGAGCACCAGCGGATTATCGTCGATGACGAGAACTTTGACGTCTTTCATTTTTGTCCCCGCCGCGCGCCCGTCCGTACATAATGCCCGCTACGTCCTCCAGCCTTCTCAAGCAGGCAAATGTTGGTGATTTCCATGCTTCGGTCAAGCGCCTTGCACATATCGTAGAGCGTCAGCGCCGCCACGGCCGTGGCGGTCAGCGCTTCCATTTCGACCCCTGTTGGTCCGGTCGCGGTCACCCGCGCGGTGATTGCTACTCCATTTTGACATAGCTGGGTGCGAACATCTATGTGCGTCAATAGCAGCGGGTGACAAAGAGGAATCAACTCCGCCGTGCGTTTTGCCGCGGCTATGCCCGCGATTCGCGCAATTTCGAATGGGTTTCCCTTCGGCGTCTTCATCCGGCGCACCTTCGCCAGCGCAGCCTTCCCGATGCGCAAGAAGCCTTGGGCCTCGGCTGTCCGCTCGGTCGCGGGCTTCGCCGTTACGTTGACCATGCGAACCTGGCCGCGGGAATCGTAGTGTGTAAGCGTGCGTTTCATGGCTCTGACGAGGCCCTTCTACAATAGTCCCCGGCGCGGCAAGACGTCTACCCAGTCGCCGGCCGCTAGTTTCAACTTGTCCTGCGGCACCACCAGGAAACAATTCGCGCGGGCCACTGTGCCAATGTCTCCTGATCCCTGCCAATCGAGTTCCTTAACAATAGCCCCGCCATCCGGCCATTCAAGAAGCGCGGGTACAAAATGCGTCAGCGCAGCCCTTTTCTCGATCGCGTTAGCAAGTTTCGCTTTGAGCAGTTGCAGCGGCCTGGCCTGCGCACCCGCGAGAATGTCGATCGCAGGGATTACGAACAGTTCGAATGTGACGAGCGTCGAGACAGGATTTCCCGGCAACCCAAAGACTGGCTTCCCACGACAAATACCGAACACGGCGGGTCGTCCCGGGCGAATGTCTACCGCGTCGAAGAAAAACTCAGCTCCAAGCTCGTGGAGCACACCTTCTACGAGATCGTACTTCCCCATCGAAACTCCGCCGCTGATGACCAGAATGTCCTCGGCCAAACCGCGTCCAATCGCGTTACGAAGTTCATCGCTGCGGTCCGGCGCGTTGCCGAGCGGGACCGGCTCGCCGCCTGCGAGGCCAGCTTGCGCCGCCAAAGAAACAGCATTGCTATTGCGAATCTGAAACGGCCCCGGCTTCGTTTCCACTGGCACAATCTCGTCGCCTGTCGAAAGTATTGCGACGCGAGGACGGCGATGCACAGCCAATTCCGCGCGGCCAACCTGCGCCGCCAACGCAAGCTCCGCATCGCCGAGCCGGGTGCCACACTTGAGCAATATATCTCCCGCATGTGCCTCGGAGCCGCGCGGAACGAAATTCGTCCCCGGTTGCAGTGTGCGCTCGATGATGACTCGGCCACTCTCAGCATCAGCATGAGTGTGCTCGATCATCACGACAGCGTCGGCCCCCGAGGGCATCGCCGCGCCCGTCATGATCTGCACGCATTCGCCCGGACCCACCGCAGTGCTGGGGGCCATTCCGGCGCGAGTCTCGCCCACCACGCGCAGCTTCGCTCCCGCCTCCGCACAGTCGGCCGAGCGCACGGCGAATCCGTCTCGCGCGGCACGATCGAAAGGAGGGTAGTCGCGATCGACGATCACGTTTTCGGCGAGAATCCTGCGGAGTGCGCTTCCCAGCCGAGCTCTCTCGACCGCAGGCGCGCGCGAAATTCCCCTAACTTTCTCGATGATTATTTTCCGGGCGTCCTCGAAGGACAACATCGGAGTCACAACCAGGAGGCGAGTTTCGAGCCGGGGCAAACAATCGTGGCATCGCGTTCCGGCCCCGTGGATATCATGCCGATTTCCACGCCAAGTGAATCAGAAATGAAGCTCAGATAATCGCGCGCCGATTGCGGCAATTTATCCGTCTCGCGAATATGGTCCGTGGGAGTTTTCCATCCGGGAAGAGTGCGGTAGACTGGCGTGACTTCGGCTAAAATCTCAACTTCCGCCGGCATATCCACAACCTTAGCGCCCTTGTACTGATAACCAGTGCACACCTGAATCTCGGCCTGCGTGTCAAATACGTCGAGTTTCGTTACCACGAGCGAATCAATTCCGTTCACTTGAATCGCGTAGCGAAGCATCGCCAGATCGAGCCAACCGCATCGCCGCGGGCGTCCCGTAACTGCGCCGTATTCTTTGCCGCGGTCGCGAACGCTTTCGGCGTCTAAATCCGGCATCTCAGTCGGAAACGGCCCGCCGCCAACGCGCGTCGTGTACGCCTTTGTCACGCCGATCACGCCCGTTACTCGCGTCGGCGCGACTCCCAATCCCGTGCAAGCTCCGCCCGCGGTCGCGCTCGAAGAAGTCACAAAAGGATAGGTTCCGTGATCAATGTCCAGCATCGTTCCCTGCGCGCCTTCGAACAATACGGACTCGCCCTTCTTCAACGCTTGGTACAAGAGCGAGGACGTGTCCACCACCAAACTCCGGATGCACCCCGCCAGCTTCCGGTAATTATCCACGATCCCCGCCGTGTCCAGCGTCTGCCCGTACACGGTTTGACTAAATGCAGACTTCTCCTCAATTAAGTTCTCAAGCTTTCTCTCAAAGCGTTCGGCATCCACCAAATCGCACACGCGCAGCCCGCGCCGCGCCATTTTGTCCTCATACGCGGGACCGATCCCCCGCGATGTTGTCCCGATGCGATGTGGGCCACGCGCGGCCTCAGATGCCTTTTCAAGTTCCCGATGATACGGGAAAATCAAATGCGCGCGATTGCTGAGAAACAGCCTCCCTTCAACGCTAATCCCCCCTTGCTTCAAGCTTTCCAGTTCGCTAACGAGCGCAGCGGGGTCCACGACCACACCGGCTCCGATGATCGCCTTTTTCCCGGGGCGGAGAATGCCGCAGGGAATCAGTTGCAGCACAAATCGTTGGCCATTCGTGATGACCGTGTGACCCGCGTTGTGGCCGCCGCCATAGCGCGCGCTGTAGTCAAACGAACCGGCAAGATAGTCTACGACCTTGCCTTTTCCTTCATCGCCCCACTGCGCGCCCACTATCGCGATTGCCTTCATTCGTGCGTGCCCCGCCCGTAGAGTGGCCTAGCCGCACCCTAACCTCTCCATTCCCTACCGGAAAGCTTTTAGAGAGGGATACGCGGCAAAAGCAGAATTACCATCGTACGCTTGGAGTGGTTGGAAGGCAAGGCGTCACTCGACCCGCAGAAGAATGAGCACAAGTTCAGCCGAGAAGCTTTCTCGCTGTTTCCACGTCGCTGCGTCGGACAATCACCCTAACTCCATTGCTGGAGCTTAACGAGGGGTATTCGCCGCCGGAGTCATCGGAGTAAATCATTGCGTCGATGCCGTTCGCTTCAAGCATCGACTTGCCGATTTCTGCTTCGTGGCGATAAGAATACGCGCGCGCGATAACAAGTTCTTCATCCTTTAACTCGCGAGTCATCGGGCCTCAGTACTTCGCTTGCTAGACGGTTGGCTTGCTTCATGACACGTATTTGGTAAGAACTCTGTCGATCTGCTCTTTCGGCAACGCGCCGACGATTTGATCCGCCACCTGGCCGCCTTTGAAGATCAAAAGCGTGGGAATTCCGCGGATGTTGTACTTTCCAGGAGTATTCAGGTTTTCGTCGACGTTCATTTTCAGCACCTTCAGCTTCCCGGCGCGCTCCGCTGCAATCGCGTCAACCGTTGGCGAAAGCACCCGGCACGGGCCGCACCATACGGCCCAGAAATCGACCATCACCGGCTGCGTCTTGCTAGCTTCAATCACTTCTGCTTGAAAATTCGAATCGCTAACCTCTGTGATATTCGCGGACATAAGCTCCTCGTTTTTCGGCGGGCCAGCCCCTCAGTCTTGGCCCGCTAAGAGTTAGATGATGCTGCCACCTTTTCGACTCTGGACCGCCGCGCAGCCTCGTAAACCCTTACATAGGCTGCTGCTGACGGTTTCCACGAAAAATCCTTTGCCATGCCATTCGCTTGAATCATTCGCCATAGCCGGACTTCCGCAAAGGTAGCAATGGCTTGGACCAGACACTCCACAAGCGCCTTGCCGGTATACGGCTTGAACTTGAAACCAGTTCCCTTTCCCGTGCGCGGGTCGAACTCTTCGACGGTGTCGTCCAGGCCGCCCGTCGCCCTGACTACAGGCACCGTACCGTATCGCAGACTGTATATCTGGTTCAGTCCGCAAGGCTCATAACGCGAGGGCATCAGGAACATATCCGCGCCGGCCTCAATCTTATGCGCCACCGCGTTATCGTACGCGATTTTGACCCCGACCTTCTTCGGATATTTCTTGGCTAGCTCCAAGAACAGCTTTTCGTACTTCGGATCGCCATTTCCCAGCGCAATCAACAACATGTCCTGTTTCATTAATTCCATGGCGCTCTCCGCCAGCAGGTCGAATCCCTTCTGGTCCACGAACCGGGAAACGATTCCGATCAGCGGCCGTTCCATGTTCTCGGCAGGCAGGTGAAATGTGGCGAGCAGGTCCTTCTTGCACAGGCGCTTTCCATCGAGATTCTTAGCCGAATATTGCGCGGCAATGAACGTATCCGACTCCGGATTCCACGCGCCATAATCGACGCCATTGAGGATCCCCACCATTCGATCCCCGCGCGAACCGATCACGCCTTCTAGGCCATATCCGAATTCTGGTGTTTGAATCTCTTGCGCGTATTTTCGGCTGACCGTCGTGAGGTAATCCGCGAAAACCAGCCCGCCTTTGAGCACGTTCACTTTCCCATAAAATTCCAGCGCTTCCATGCAAAATAGCTCTTCGGGCAATCCGATTTCCTTGAGCACGCTCCTGGCGAAGAGTCCCTGATAGCCAAGATTGTGGACGGTGAGAATCACAGGTAGGCCAGCAACTGAAGGATCATGCTTGTACAAAGTTCGCAGATACAACGGCACGAGCGCCGACTGCCAATCGTGGCAATGCACCACGTCCGGCATCCAAACCTGCTTTGCAAATTCAATCGCGGCGCGGCTCAATTGCGCGAAGCGCCGCGGATTGTCCGGGTAATCGCCTTGCTTGTCGCCATACAGCTTTTCCCGGTCAAAAAACTCAGGGTCGTCAACGAAATAATAGTGGACGCCCTCGAACGTGCCCGCCTCCGCGAGCGACGGGAAGCGCATTTCCAGGCCGAGGGGAATACTCATACTTGGGATTACGGTCCGCGCCGCCTGATTCCCTCGATAGCGGGGCAGAAGCACGGCTACTTGATGGCCCATCTGCCCGAGCACTCGTGGCAGGGCCTCGACCACGTCGGCTAAACCGCCGGTTTTAGAGAAAGGAAGCCCCTCGGGAGACACAAAAAGAATCTTCATCAATCCTCGCGCGAAACATAAACGGTACTGAATCGTTCAAGGCGCGTCAAGACAAACCCGGCAGACACCGATTCGCTAAATTGTTACACTTTCGCGCTATGTCGCGGCAAAAACTGGGTCAGCATTTCTTGGCAAATCCGGCTTGGCTCGCGCGGATCATTAAATTCCTTCCGGTCGCGCCCGATGCTACTTGGCTCGAGATTGGCGCGGGGCACGGCGAAATGACGGAATTCCTTGCCCGATTTGCGCATCGCGTCATTGCCGTAGAAACGGATGCGTCACTTGCCCGACGCCTTCGCGAACGCGCGACTCTATGGCCGAACGTCCAAATCGTTCATGCCGATATTCTGAAACTCGATCTCCATGCGCTTATCGAAAATAAGTTTTTCATTTACGGCAATCTGCCCTACTACATCACCTCGCCGATACTGCATCACCTGTTCCAATTTGCAGATAAGATTCACTCCATCCACATCGTTGTTCAGCTTGAAGTCGCAGCCCGCATTGCCGCACAGCCAGGCCGTCGCGACTACGGCTATCTTTCTGCGTTCTGCCAGTTTTATGCAGACCCGTTGGTCCTGCTTCGGATTCCCCCGGGCGCTTTCCGTCCTCCGCCGAAGATCTTTTCTGCGTTAGTCCAGATGAGGTTGCCCGGCCAGCGCACGGCCCTCGACGTTGCGGAAGACGCCGCGTTTCTCAAATTCCTTCAGAAATCATTTGCTCAAAAACGCAAAACCATCCGTAACAACTTGCGTGCCATTTACGGTGAAGTGCGTGTGGAAACCGCTCTCGCTACTTGCAATCTTAATTCGCATACTCGCGCGGAGGAGCTCAGCCTCCCGAAGTTTGCTGCTCTCTTCAATTTGCTGCACGCAAACAGCAAGCTCTAGCGCGCCGTGGCAGGCTGACGAAACGCGTCCCGCATTCGGTCAGGATAATTCGTGATAATCCCGTTCACGCCGGCGGCCGCAAGCGCCAGCATCTGCTCCGGCTCGTCCACGGTCCATGTGACCACCTGGATGCCGCCATCGTGTGCTTTGGTCACCAGTTCCGGCGTGACAAGGTCCGCGCGCGGCGCCAGCTGCCTTGCCCCTACTTTCATTGCGGCTTCCACCGGATCTTCCAGCGGCAACTCATAGAGCAATCCCGTCAATTGCGTTGCATCCAGTCGCCTGAGGTTTTCCAGCGTTCGTGGGTCAAACGAGATTACGACCGTCCGCGCCGCTTCTCCGGCCGCGCGTAACGCAGTCGCCAGCCCGTGATGCATTCCCCAGGCGGCCGCATCGTGCTTGATTTCCAGGTAGAACACGATGTCGGCCTCGCGCGCAAAGGCGAGGATCTCTTCGATCGTTGGGATCTTCGCGCCGGCGAACTCCTGCCCGAACCATGACCCTGCATCCAACTCGCGCAACTGATTCAGCGTGAAGTCCCGCACCAGACCTCGGCCGTTCGTCGTGCGGTCCAGCGTTGCGTCGTGCATCGCCACAAAATGCGCATCGTGCGACAGGCGCAGGTCCGTCTCGATGAACGTCGCGCCCAGGTCCACCGCTTTGCGAAACGAGGCCATCGTATTCTCAGGCGCGTGCCCCGAGGCACCTCTATGCCCGATATTCCATGGACGCTTCATCCCCAGTTGTATCCTAACAGAATCCTCGTCTTCGACCGCCCCGGCGCCGCATCTTCTGTGTGCATTTCCATACGCTCGGTGTCAATTCATCCTCCCAAAATGTGCAAAATTTGGGCGCACTCGGTGCATTGGCCCTGGCACCCATTTATAAGCCTATGGAAATCAAGACTTTGATATATATTCTAGTACTTCGCCTCGTGGCGTTTGAATTGCCCTTGCGCTACTTGGTAGCGCTAACTCTAGGCGGGATATGGCTCTCTTTATCGTATTGATTGTTGCGCTCGTCGTCGGTTTCACCTGGTGGGACTGGCGCGAGGTCCAGCGCCGCGAGGCGCTTCCGGAGTGGGCCGCCGGCGCGGCTTTGGCCGGCATGGTCGGGGCCGCGTTCATGGGCATCACGGCAATGGGATCTGCGTTCTATACGCGCACCGTCGGCGAATTACAGTTGGGCCTCGGCTCCAGCATGCTCCTCCTGCAACTCGTGTTCCTCGCCATCGGTCTCGGCGTCATCCTTCTCGCCGTGCGCAAGAAGAGCGCACGCATGCTGTTTCTTCTCGCCGGCATCCTGATGGTCGCGCTCTGGCTCGGCTTCACGCTCTCCGCATAATCCCTCCGCCCGCGCTTCGCTCCCTGCTTTTCCCGTCATCAAGATTTTTTCTTAAAGGCTGTTGACATTCGCTTTTTATTCGCCTAGACTTCTCTCCGGCAGTAAACGGGAAGGCGGGCGAGGATGGCCCCATTGTCCCTCGGACTCTCACGGATCACCCTCGCCCCCGAATTTTGCACGCACTTACCCGGGGCAAGACCCATGGCTTCCCCGAGTCGGATGACTCATCGCACAGCGCTGCTGACACGAAATTAGTACTACTGACCAAACCGACACGGCTGCCCTTCTGAAACTTGCCCGCCTCATTGCGAATCGCCATACTGAAACGAATGAAGCGAGTACTCCTATTCATCGCTGCATGCTTGGTTTTCGTGTCTGCCGCCCGGGCGGATGAGATACACCTGAAGGACGGCACGAAAATCATCGGCACGATTGTCGGTTACGAGAAGAACTCGTTCCGCGTGAAGACGGCCTATGGCTACGCGGAGATCCAGCGCAGCGCCGTTGAGTCCATTACGGTTTCCACCCCCGCCAAAGAGGAAAAAACTCCGCCAAAGCCGGACAACGCAAAGGCTGAAGATACGGCAAAACACGAAGAGAGCGCGAGATCCGCCGACTCACATCAGGGAGCGCCAGAGAAGAAAGCAGACGTGGCAGCCGCGAAGCCAAATCCGCCCGCCGTATCCGCAGTCAACTTCCCTTCCCCGGTAGCTACGGCGGAAACAAAACCGGCGGCCTCAGCGCCGCCGGGTCAGGTTGCGGCCGCTCCAAGTGTGAATCCCCCAGCGATGCAGAATGCCGGTGCCGCCGCGCCTGTAACTGCGCCGGAGCCGGCTCCGGTTAAAGAGGAAGTGCGAGGAAACGAGTACATCAACGAGACCTATGGCTTCCAGATGTACAAACCGCCGGACTGGGACGT
Organism: Candidatus Acidiferrales bacterium; assembly: GCA_035280405.1. Lineage (GTDB taxonomy): Bacteria > Acidobacteriota > Terriglobia > Acidiferrales > UBA7541 > DAHUXN01. The sequence goes on from DATEFX010000026.1 coordinate 54,687, forward strand.
AATCGCAGGAGCGCGAGCGGCGCTGCCCGGATCAATCGTCGCCATGGGGACTAGCGACCAGACGACCTACTTGATCATCGGCCTCGTGCCGGCCAGCGGAACGCTACAGGCGCAAATCGCGGCGACGAATGACCGGCTGGCCGGTTCGTTCGAAGGCTATGACCCGGGAAAGATTCGGGAGACGAACATTGCGGGATTGCCGGCTCACGAATATCAGTTCCACGGAGCCGCCAACGACAAAGAATGGACCGGCACAGTCGCGCTGATTCAGCGCGGAGGAAATTTCCTGACCATTCTTGGCGTCACTTCGACGAACACAGACCTCGTGCAAATGGAACAGAACGTTATCTCGCGCACGATTGCCAGCCTCCAATTCACCACGCCTTAAGCCGCCTTTTTTCCGCTCAGAATTTTGTGACTTCGCTGAAGTGATAATCGCGGACCTTCATTGCGGGAACGACCATATCGAATGATTCTTCACCGGCGGCACGAACGGCCAGGCCCATCATCTCCACGTTGGAAAGCATTTCGATGATGCTCTGGTTGAAGCGGAAATTCCGGATCGCACCCGCGATGCGCCCGTTCTCAATCAGAAATGTGCCGTCGCGCGTCATTCCAGTCAAGATCTTCGCGTAAGGATCGACTTCGCGTATATACCACAGGCGCGTGACAAGCAGGCCGCGACCCGTCGAGCGGATCATTTCTTCCGTCGAGGATTTCCCGCCGGAAAAAACCAGATTGAGAGGCGCTTCGCCGTCCTCGCTGGGCAAAGAAAAGCCGTGGCCGGTGGGCTTGGCCTTCATTTTCTCAGCGGTAGCCCGCGCATAAACGAGGTTGACGGGCACGCCTTTATCCACGAGAAGGACTTTCTTGCGCGGCACCCCTTCGCCGTCGAACGGGGCTCCCAGTTGGAGCGGATGATAGACGTCATCCCAGATGGAAATATTTTCACCAAAAAGTTTCTTGCCCATTCGGCCCGTGAAGCAGGAGCGCTGGTCCGCAACGCACGTACCGGCGAAATCGTAGAAAAGGAACCCCACGAGATCCAGAACGGCGGCGGGCTCGAGAATCGTGGTGTACCGCCCGGGAGGCAGCTCGCGCGGCGCGCGCGAACTCGCGGCCTTTTCGCTGGCGCGCAGCGACAAACCGTGCGGATCAATATCTTTGATATTTGCAAATGAGGCTTTGGCCCACCCGGAGGAGTCCTTTTCGAGGAAAGTGACGGAGAATTCGGCGCGAGTATCTTCGTAGAACTCGAATAGCCCGCGCGAGTTCGCGAGAACGGTCTCATCCGCTCCAGTAGAGAAAATCCCCGCCGCAGTCTGCTTATTCTTCTCGGCAAGCTCGCAGACGCGAGCCACTTCGCGGGCACGGTCCGCGGGCGTGGCGGTGGCTGTCTCGCGGGAGAATCGATTCACCTTCTGCAGCTTCTGCTTGCCGAGCATCGGCAGAAGTTCTGGATTCTTCGGCTGCATGCGAGCGAGTTCGAGCGCAGCGGCAGCAACGCGTCGAAGGGATTCCTCGTCCGTCTTGTTCGTGGAAGCACGGGCCGTCCGACCGTCGGTGACGGCACGAATGGAAATCGTGATTCCCTGCTCGGCAACGTTTTGATGAATCGTGTTGTTGGCGAAGCGCGTCAGCGCGCTGGTTTCCGTGCTGATCTCGACTTCCGTTTCGTCAGCCTCGCTGAACTTGAACACGCGTTCGGCGATGCGGCGCAGTTCCGCGGCTCCCAGGCGGTGGTCCGCGGCAACCGCGCGACTGTCCTTAATCGCCTTCCGTCCACTTGCCTTTGCTGAGCGCGGGCTTCTCTTCTTCGGCGTCATTTGGAAAGCGCGATACCCACTTTCACGTTGCGGAATCGCGCCGGCGCGGCGCCGTGGCCCGTGCCCATGGTCTGCATGGGCTGGCCCTTGCCGCAGTTCGGCGTACCCCACAGAGTCCAGTAATCGCGCGAGCAAATGGCATCGCAACTGTTCCAAAATTCCGTGGTTATGCCGCTGTAGCTCGGCGTCTTGATCAAGCGCGTTTTCTTGCCGTTCTTGATTTCCCAGCCGATTTCCGTGGAGAACTGGAAATGGTAGCGGCGGTCGTCAATTGACCACGAGCGGTTCGTCTCGAAATAGATTCCGTCGTCGGTGTCCGCGATCAAGTCCTCGGGCTTCCATTTGCCCGGGAGGATGCTGATGTTGGTCATGCGGATGATGGGCAGGCGGTTCCAGCCCTCGGTGCGCATGGTGCCGTTGGAGCGCGACTGGCCGATTGCGGCGGCGGTTTCGCGGTTCGTCAGATAGCCAGTGAAGAGGCCGTTTGAAATAATCGGAGTGCACTGCGCGGGGACGCCTTCGTCGTCGTAGCCGAAGGTACCGAGGCCCGGGCCGTGGTCGAGACGCGCGTCGGCAACGACGTTGACGATGTCGGAGCCATATCGCAGTGAATTCAGTTTCTCCAGCGTGAGAAAACTCATGCCGGCGAAATTCGCTTCCATACCAAGGACGCGGTCGAGCTCGATGGGATGGCCGATGGATTCATGAATCTGCAGGCCGAGCTGGGAACTGTCGAGAATGATGGTGTGCTGGCCTTCCGGGCATGGCGCGGCGCGATGCAGCGCGACAGCCTGTTCGGCGATGCGCGGCGCGTTGCCAACGAGATCGAGCTCTTCGATCAGTTCGTAGCCGCGGAGCATGTGCTGGCCGCCGAAACTATTCGGATAAGAGCGCTTCTGAATCTCCTCGCCTTCGAAGCTGGTGGCAACGATGCCGGCGCCAGACTGCATTTTCACCTGGTGAATCGCCGAGCCAATGCTGGAAACAAAAAGCTGCTCGATGCGGCGAAACTCCATCGAACCTTCGGCGAGCGTGACGCCATTCACGCTGCGCATCTCCGCGTCCGCGCGGAGAAGAAGATCGATTTGCTGCTCGACCGAAATCTGGAAAGGATCCTTGATGAAAGGATTCTGCCAAGTGTCGACGTAGGCCTGCTCGGGAGCGAGCACGACATCGTGGCGTTTCGCCAGGGCGGAGGCCCTGGCGATGGCGACGGCTTCGGCAGCACACGCCTGGATGCCTTCGCGCGTCAAGCGGTCGGTCGAAGTGAAGCCCCAGGCGCCTTCGGCGATGACGCGGAGGCCGATGCCAAGGGACTCGTCTTCAAGAACGTGGCCGACCTGGCCGTTTTTCACAGACAGGTTGCGTTCCTTGACGTCCATGACGCGGACGTCCGCGTACGTGGCGCCGCGCGCCAGCGCCGATTCAACCGCCAAATTGGCCAGGTCTCGCATCGCCTCTCTTGACCCCTAAACCCCTTCGACCAGCTTTCAAAGGACGCAAATCGGACTAACCGCCAATCGCCACAAAGGGCGAAATTTGGCGATTAGAAAACGTTCTGTCCTTTGTTTTCAATAACTTACGTCCGTTTCTAATTCCGGACATTGTCGATTAGAAATGGAGGGACGGCACCCCTGGAGGCCCCCAAAAGCGACCTGCAGATATCCCAGATTTGCATGATATAGCACTCGAATATGCTAGAGAGTCGGGGGGCGAAATGCAAGCGGAGGATGCTGTGGAACTGACGCGAAGGCGAATCGCAAAGGCAGAGACGGCCAGGTTCTAGAATGCAGATCTTGTGCTACAGTGGCGCAATTAACCCAGCCGCTACCTGAGCGTGCCACCGGTGAAAGCGAAGCATCACAACAGGAGCCCACGCCACCACCAGAGAAAAGGAGACATCTCTATGAGCGCCGCCAGAAAGAGCCGAGCCAATGCCGTAGGCGACCCGACGCAAAGTCTGCAGACGTTCAACTTGCTGGACCTGCAGCAATTCACGCGGGAGAAAGCTTACGCGTCCGATGCGAGCAAGGATTTCCATCTCTTCTACGTGGGGCGCGACGACGTGCATGACATTTTGAAATACGTGCTCTCGCGCGTGAGCGTGTCGCTCTACCTGAATATGTTCGGCTACGACGACGCGGAGCTGAACGACATCGTGATGGCGAAGGCGATGGACCCGAATGTGACGATGCTCATAACGCTGGACAAGAGTCAGAGCGGCTCGAAGACCGAGAAGAATTTGATTGCGGCCGACCAGTCGAAGAGTCTGTCGGCGTTCAACACGCATTTCGTCATCGGGCAATCGGCGACGCATCAAATTAGCCACACAAAAGGATTTGTCGCGGATGGCAAGGTGGCGGGCGAAGGCTCGACGAACTGGTCCACATCTGGCGAAGGCGTGTTCGTTGTCACGGGCCAGCCCAGCGGCGCGGGCTACAAAGCGCAGAACAACACGCAGTCCATCATCACTGATCAGGACACGATTAGCCGGTTCACGGCGGAACTGATCGCCGAGCACATGGCCGCGCAACACGCGGCGGTCGCTGCGATGAACGATCCGACGAAGACATCATCGCTGAAGATGCCGATCAAGAAATAGAAGACCCTGGCGTCCCAGGGTATTCAAACTGAATGAAGAAGTTCAATTAGGTTTCGAACTGCTCGGTTCGTCGACTGGCTGGATATTGAACTTGCCGCCTTCGTTGCTCACATGCACCTTGCTACCCTCACTGATTCCAAGCTTCTCCGCGAGCCAATCCCGGAGGACAATTTTAAGATATTCGCCTTCGACCTCGCCTATACCGCAGGAGCAATTAATTAGTTCAGTGCCACCTGCTGCGAGAGGAATCAGTAAGACAAGATTGCCATCCCGACGCTCGACGGGACCAGTCAGTGCTGTAATTTTCGTTTCGGCTTGTTTATCCACGGAAAGAATCAGCTCACTCCGGAGGCAACTCCGCAGTTAGTCTACGTGCCTTCGGACCAGGAGGCGAGATACTGCTCCTGTTCGGGGGTGAGCTTGTCGATTTGCGTGCTGAGCGATTCGAGCTTGAGGCGCGCGATCTGGCTGTCAATTTCCTCGGGCACCGAATAGACCTGCTTCTGGAATTTGCCGGCGTTCTTGATGAGGTGCTCGACGGAAAGCGCCTGGTTGGCGAAGCTCATGTCCATGACCACGGCGGGATGGCCTTCGGCGGCGGCGAGGTTGATCAGGCGGCCTTCGCCGAGAAGATAAATCTTGCGGCCGTCGCGCAGCGAGTATTCCTCGACAAACGGGCGGACGGGCTTGTGCGCGCTCGAAAGCTTTTCGAGCGCGGGGATGTCGATTTCGACGTTGAAGTGGCCCGAATTGCACATCACCGCGCCGTCCTTCATATTTTCGAAATGGTCGGCGGCGAGGACGTTCTTGTTGCCGGTGACGGTGACGAAGACGTCGCCGATTTTCGCGGCTTCGTGCATGGGCATGACGCGGAAGCCGTCCATGATGGCTTCGATGGCCTTTGTGGGATTGATTTCGGTGATGATGACGTCCGCGCCGTGGCCCTTGGCACGCATGGCGACGCCGCGGCCGCACCAGCCATAGCCCGCGATGACAACGTGCAGGCCGGCGATCAGAAGATTCGTCGCGCGAAGGATGCCGTCGAGAGTGGACTGGCCCGTGCCGTAGCGATTGTCGAAGAGATGCTTGGTGAGCGCGTCGTTTACGGCAATGATGGGATACGGCAGCGTGCCATCCTTGGCCATGGCGCGAAGGCGAATCACGCCCGTGGTGGTTTCTTCCGTGCCGCCAATGACGTTTGCGGCGAGCTCGGGATGCTTCGTTAAGAGCGTGCTGACCAAATCGGCGCCGTCGTCGAGCGTGACCTGCGGATGATGATCAATCGCGGCGTTGATGTGAGCGTAGTAAGTGGCGTTGTCCTCGCCTTTGATGGCGAACGTGGGAATGTTGTATTCCTTGGCGAGGCAGGCGGCGACTTCGTCCTGCGTCGAAAGAGGATTCGAGGCGCAGAGCACAACGTCAGCCCCGCCGTCGCGCAGCGTGACGGCGAGATTGGCCGTTTCGCTCGTGACGTGCAGGCACGCGGACATGCGCACGCCCTTGAGCGGCTTCTCCTTGATGAAGCGCTTGCGGATGAGCTGCAGGACGGGCATCTGCTGATTCGCCCATTCGACTTTGCGGCGGCCGCGATCGGCGAGGCCGGGATCTTTCACGTCGCTCGACAACTTGGTGACGGTTTCCACAGTTCCTTCTCCTGAAGAAAGACAAAAGCAGATTCTTCGCTTCGTTCAGAATGACAACTGACGACTAACGCGTGGCGACGGCGGCGCCGCTCAGGCCCGCTTCCTTGCGAATCGCGTCGGCGCGGTCCGCTTTTTCCCACGTGAAGCCCGGGCCGGTGCGGCCGAAATGGCCGAACGCGGCCGTCGGGCGGTAAATCGGACGACGTAAATCGAGTGTTTCGATAATCCCGCGAGGCGTGAGCGCGAACGTGCTGCGAATCAACTCCGTAATTTGCGCGTCGGGGATGTTGCCCGTGTCGAAGGTCTCCACCATTACCGATACCGGTTCGGCGACGCCGATGGCGTAAGCGAGCTGGACTTCGAGCTTGCGCGCGACGCCCGCGGCGACGAGATTCTTGGCGATGTAGCGCGCCATGTAACAAGCGGAGCGATCCACCTTGGTCGGATCCTTGCCCGAAAGCGCGCCGCCGCCGTGACGGCTGTAGCCGCCGTACGTGTCCACGATAATTTTGCGACCGGTGAGACCCGCATCGCCCATCGGCCCGCCAATAACGAAGCGGCCAGTGGGATTGATGTGCACGCGCGTGCTCTTGTCCATCATGCGCGCCGGAATCACGGGCTTGATGACTTCGTTGAGCACGGCGTCGTGCAGATCGCGAGAGGAAACGGAATCGCTGTGCTGCGTTGAAATGACGACGCAATCGACGCGAACCGGATGGCCGTCAATATATTCGATTGTGACCTGGGATTTGCCGTCGGGGCGGAGGAAATCCACGACGCCCGCGCGGCGAACTTCGGAGAGGCGCTGGACGAGGCGATGCGCAAGCTGAATCGGCATGGGCATCAGCTCTTCGGTTTCGTCGCAGGCGAAGCCGAACATCAGGCCCTGGTCGCCCGCGCCTCCGGTATCCACGCCCATGGCGATGTCGCCGGACTGCTTCTTGATCGTGGAGATGACGCCACAGGTGTCGGCGTCGAAGCCGTATTTGGCGCGCGTGTAACCGACATCGCGGATGACGTTGCGGGCGATGTCGGAGAAATCCACGTAGGTCTTCGTGGTGATTTCTCCGGCGACGACGACGAGGCCCGTGGTCACGAGCGTCTCGCAGGCGACGCGGCCCATCGGGTCGTCCTTCATTACAGAGTCGAGGATGGCGTCGGAAATCTGGTCGGCGATTTTGTCGGGATGTCCCTCGGTGACCGACTCCGAGGTGAACAGAAACTTCTCGTCTTTGCGCGTCAAGACATTCTCCTCAAGCGATTTGCGGGCAAGGATGCGGCACGGCACCTTTTACAGCGGGAAATATAAATAAAGAAGCTAACATGCGACAAAATCGGTGTCAACGGTTTGCAGGGAATGACGCTTTATCCGCATCGAAGCGGAAGAAGGAGAAGTAAACGGGCGATGGCCCTTTGTTTTCCACGAAATCCACCGACCTGACCATAAGGTCAGTTGATAATTCACGGAGTCCAGTTAATTTATAAACCTCATTGGAGCAGCTAATGTCTATCGGCGGAGTGGGATGGAACATCATATAGGGTAAGCAAACTTCACCGGGCGAACCAGGCGTGAACAGAAAATCCAGGGACCTGACCACTTCCGCGGTACTGGGAGTGGTGTATTTCATCGCCGCCAAGCTGGGGCTGAAGCTCGCCCTCGTGCATCCCAGCGCCACCGCGGTGTGGCCAGGCACGGGAATTGCTCTCTCGGCGTTCCTGATTTTCGGGTTTCGAGTGTGGCCGGGCATATTTGCCGGTGCCTTCCTCGCGAATTTTACGACGGCAGGAACGGTTCTCACGTCGCTCGGCATAGCCGCAGGCAACACCCTCGAAGGCGTAACCGGCTGTTACCTGCTGCGGCGATTTGCGCGCGGCCATCATGTGTTCGAGAGAGCGCAGGACATTTTCAAGTTCACTCTCTTCGCCGGAATGATCGGAACGGCTGTGAGTGCCACGATAGGTGTGACGGTCCTGTCGCTGGGCGGGTATGCTCATTGGCCCATGTATGGAGCCATCTGGCGCACATGGTGGCTCGGAGACGGCGTGGGAGCCGTGGTAGTGACGCCGCTCGTGCTCCTGTGGCGGGAAAACCCCCGGCTAAATTGGACGCGCGAGCAGATGATCGAGCTCGCCTGCTTGCTTTTCGGAATGCTGTTCATCGCATGGATTGTCTTCGGCGGGCGATTTCATGCGGTTGTGCGGAACTATCCGCTCGAGTATATCTGCGTGCCATTCTTAATCTGGGCGGCCTTTCGGTTTGGCCGCCGCAAGACGGCAACTGCCATTTGCCTGCTGGCGGCGATTACGACTTGGGGAACGGTGCACGGATTTGGCCCATTCGCCGAGAGGGACGCCAACACGTCGCTCCTTCTGGCTCAGTTGTTTCTGGGCATCATTTCCATTACAAGCCTGGCCCTGGCTGCGGAAGTTTCCGAACACAAACGCGCAGAGGAGCACGTGCGGCGGCTGGCGATTACGGATCCACTTACGGGTCTTGCGAACTATCGCCGGCTGATTGGCGCGCTCGAATCGGAAATCAAGAGACACGCGCGCTCCGGACGCCCATTCGCCCTGCTGCTGCTCGATCTCGACCAGTTGAAGAAAGTCAACGACGTGCTTGGCCATCTGGCAGGAAGCCGGGCATTGTGCAGACTTGCGGAAGTTCTGAGGGCCCATTGCCGGGAAATTGATACTCCCGCGCGATTCGGAGGCGATGAGTTTGCCGTCGTGCTGCCCGAAACCGACCTGGCGCAGGTGCGACAGATTGGCGCGCGAATCCGCGAACGGCTTGCATCGGATGGCGAGAATCCGCCAATCACCGTGAGCGTGGGCGCCGCCACATTTCCCGAGGACGGGAAAACAATCGAAACGCTGATGTCTGCCGCGGATCAGGCGCTCTACGGCATGAAGCGCGACCCATCCCGCCGCCCTGCATTGCAAGAAAAAGATCCGATCCATTAGAAATTCCGTTGGCCCACTCTCCCGCGAACCGGTTTCGCTGCGAGGACTGCTGTGGGTCGCTTGCGGGGAAAAATGCGCCCAGGCACGGACGGTTCAGAGCAAGCGCAGTTGTTTCCGCATGCCACCGAACGCAATCAGTTTTTCGATGCAACGACGGGAGCGGCGCTGCGGCGCGAGAGCAGGTACGCGCGGATGAAGCCGTCGATGTCGCCGTCGAGGACGCGCTGGACGTCGCCGCGTTCGACTTTCGTGCGGTGATCCTTGATCAACTGATAGGGCTGCAGCGTGTAGGAGCGGATCTGGCTGCCGAAGCTGATCTCGGGCTTCGCTTCCTCGAGTTTGTCCGTTTCCGCGCGGCGCTTTTCGACTTCGTGCTCATAGAGGTGCGAGCGCAGGATGCGCATCGCGATTTCGCGATTCTTGTGCTGGCTGCGCTCGTTCTGGCACTGCACGACGATGCCCGTGGGGATGTGCGTGATGCGCACCGCGGTCTCCACTTTGTTCACGTTTTGGCCGCCATGGCCGCCCGCGCGGTATGTATCCACGCGAATCTCGTCAGGCTTGATGACGATGTCGATGCGATCGTCAATTTCCGGGATGACGAACACGGACGCGAACGACGTGTGGCGGCGTGCGGCCTGGTCAAACGGAGAAATTCGCACGAGCCGATGCACGCCGCTTTCGCCGGCGAGCAGGCCGTAAGCATTTTCGCCTTCGATACGCACGGTGGCCGACTTCAGTCCCGCTTCCTCACCCGGAGTCGAATCGATCACCGTGGCGCCGAGACCTTTACTCTCCGCCCAGCGCAAGTACATGCGCAGGAGCATTTCGGCCCAGTCCTGCGATTCCGTGCCGCCGGCGCCGGGCTTGATGGTCAGGATGGCGTTGAGCGCGTCGTTTTCGCCGGAAAGGAGAGTCTTTGTTTCAAGTTCGCCGACGAATTTGTCGGCGGCATCGAGTTCGCCGCTGATTTCCTTGAGGACCGATTCGCGCTGCGCGGCGTCGGATTCCTCATGCGCCATGTGAAAAAAAGTTTCGATGTCGCTCATCGCGCGCGCGAGTTTTTCATCGGCGGCGATATTGTTTTCGGCAATTTTGCGGTGCTGGAGAATGGACTGCGCCTTCTGCTGGTCCTGCCAAAAATCAGGCGCGCTGGATTTTTCTTCGAGGTCGTTCAGGCGTCCGCGGCTGGCGGCAGCGTCAAAGATAACTCCGCACGAGTTCGATGCGCTTCTTCAGTTCCGTGAAGCGGAATTCCAAATCCTCGATGAAGTTTCCCACGTTTTCCCTTTCGACGCCTGACTAGATAATGCCCCAACATCCATTCAAATGTTTACTTGCTCGTCCGCCATTTCTGCAATTCTTTCCCGCCGAGTTCGGCGATCACCGGCGGGTTCCGGTTGTAGTCGCTGAAGCGAATCCACGATGGCCGCGCGTGAATATACGTGATATGCGGCCATTTCAGCCGCTCGCGCCCTTCTGGAAACAAGCCGAAGTAGAGTGCCTGAGCGCGTTTCAGTTCTTCGCCCGCTGGAACGTCAGCGACGCCCTCATATTGCAACGTGCGTTCGTCGTGTTTCCCGGAAATGTAGCCGCCGGCTTTGCCGAACACGAATGCGACACGCGAGTCAGTACAAATATTGTGGAACTTGCGCGTCGTGTCGAGCGTATCGAGGACGAGTTCCAGATCCTCGCCGACCGCCACTCCGAGCAGCGCGGCCTGCGGCGCGCCCTCGGGCGAAAGAGTGGCAAGCGTCAGCAACGGCACCTCGCGCAGGAACGCGACCAGCTCGGCTCGCGAAATCGGCATAGAGTTGGGCATTTTAGAGCTCGTTCAACACAAACGCGCGAAGAATATCAAGATCGAATTCCGGCTTTCTGGCCGCGCCGCACAAAATCTCCTCCGACAAGCATAATCACCATCAGAATTGAAAGCCACGCCAGCCAGTCGCCCCAGCGCGAATACGGCGTCAGGTCGGTCCGAAAAGCGTACGGCGCGTCGAGCTCGCCGCGAATGTATGGCGCAAGGCTCGCGACGGTGCGGCCATAAGGATCGACATCCACTGTAAATCCCGTGTTCGTGCAGCGCAATAGCCAGCGCCGATTCTCCACCGCGCGCACGCGAGCCATCATCAGATGCTGCGCCGGCGCCGCCTCGTGGCCGAACCAACCGTCATTCGAAATGTTGATCAGTAATCCCGCGCCGCGCGCGACGAACCGGCGCACCAGGTCCGGAAAAATCGCTTCGTAACATATGTAAACGCTGAAACGTCCGCCGGGAAGAGTGCCAACCTCGTAGTTCTGTCCGGGCGTGAAATCCCCGATGCCCGCGACAAGACTGTTTGCGAATTTCAGCCATCTGCGCAACGGCACGAACTCGCCGAAGGGCACGAGGTGAATTTTATCGTAGGCGAATTCGCGCCGGCCCGTGGGCCCGAGCAGCACCGCAGCGTTCGAGGCGTTCCCCTGCCACAGCACTCCGCCTTGCCACTCCACGACGCCAACCAGAAAATATTGACCAAAATCTTCGCCCGAAAGATGCGCGATATTCTGAGCGATGGCCGCGAATTGCGGGTCTTGCAAGCTAAAAGGCGCGGGGACTTCAGGCCAGACGATGATTCCCGGCGATTTTCTGGCTGCGTCAATGCTCATCTTTTCGAGTTGCTGCATGTCGGCGGCGTGCAGGTCCATCCAGTTCGAAGGATAGCTTTCGGATTGCGGGAAATTCGTCTGCACGAGATGCGCGACGTGATCCGATTTTGCGCTCGGCACGAAACGCGGGCCAATCCAAGCAATAAGGATGAGCGCGACGGCGGCACTCGCTGTGGTCAATCGGCTGCGCGTCGAAGGCGCGGCGACGGCCCACACGAGCAGCGCATTGAACGCGGTGACGAGAAGCGACAGTCCGTAAATTCCCGTGATGCTCGTGAGCTGCACCAGCGCCAGGTTTCCGGACGCCGCGTAGCCGAGCAGGTTCCACGGAAATCCGATAATCGGCAGATGCGTTCGCCCGAATTCGAGCACCACCCAGAGGAACGGCGCGAGCATGCAGGCCATTCCGACGCTCGATTTTCCCAGGCGCGAAACAAGCACGGCGAAAACAATTGGAAAGAGTGTTCCTAGTAACGCGATCAATGCGAGAATCCCCGCCGCGGGGAGAGGCGGGACGCTGCCGTACTGCTGCATCACCGTGTCAATCCACGGCACGCTGACGGGATAAAAAAACGCGCCGTTGATGAAGCCGTAAAGCACCGCCTCGCGCGTGCTGCCGTTCAGCGCCGCGAGCATGAGCAGCGCGACGGAAATCCACGCGAGCAGCGGCAAATTGTAATTGGGGAACGAGAAGGCGAGCGCGACTCCCGAACCAATCGCGAGGAGCAGGCGGACAATCCGGGATCGCTTCATTCAGCGCTTGAAGATGGCTTTGAAACCTTCGCGTTCGAGCGATTGTTTGGCTCTGTCGCCGGCGGCCTGCGTGGCGTAAGGCCCCACCTGCACGCGGTAAAAGCTGTCGCTCGCGGGCGCCATGACGAATGCAGGAAAGCTTTTTTTCTGGAGCGCGTCGGCCAGCGCGAGGGCGTCGCTCTCGCTTTTCAGCGCTCCGACCTGCAGCACAATCGCGCCGCGCGGAATCATCGGCGGGCGAAAACGCGCAGGCGTTGCGGAACTGTTTCGCGAGCTAACCACGGATTCAACGGGCTGGCGCTCCGGCGCGCGCGGCGTCGCAACGGACTCGATTGGCCGGCTCGACATAGTCGGCGCGGGCTTCAGCGGAATGTCGGTGTTCTTCTTGTTCGTGTAGAAATCCCATTCAGGCGAAGATGGCGGCTGCGACGCGGCAGTCTGCGGTGAGCGTGAAATCAGCGGCGGCCGCTCGGCGGGCGCGGCCTGCACGGGCGTATTTCCGTACTGCGTGCGTCCCATCACGTATCCCAGCGTGAAGAATACGCAGCAGAGCAACACGACGCCCAAGAACAAGCCGACAAGATGCCGGCTCTCGAGGACGCGGTCACCGCCTCCGCGCTTCGTTCCAAATCCCATATGTCTCCAAGTCTCCTTCGACTCTACTTTCCTGATGCCGGCTTCAGCCACTGGCTGATCAAATCCATCGGGACCGGGAAAATTACGGTCGTATTTTTCTCCGAGCCGATTTCCGTCAGCGTCTGCAAGTAGCGCAACTGCACAGACACCGGTTGGCGCTGCAGCGCCTCTGCCGCTTCCGCGAGCTTCGCCGAAGCCTGCAATTCGCCGTCCGCGTTGATGATCTTCGCGCGGCGCTCGCGCTCCGCTTCGGCCTGCCGCGCGATGGCGCGCTGCATGCTCTCCGGAATATCGACCTGTTTGACTTCTACCTTCGTTACTTTAATACCCCAGGGCTCCGTATCCTGGTCAAGGATTGTTTGCAACTTGGAGTTTACCTTTTCGCGCTCCGACAGGACGTCGTCCAGTTCGAACTGGCCGACGACGCTGCGCAATGTGGTCTGCGCGAGCTGCGAGGTGGCGTACAAATAATTCTGCACCTGCGAAATCGCAAGGTTTGCGTCCACCACGCGGAAATAACAAACGGCGTTCACTTTCGCCGAGACGTTGTCCTTGGTGATGACGTCCTGCGGCGGCACATCCAGCGTCTCGATGCGCAGAGAGACGCGCGTGAGCTTGTCAATCGGCCAGAAAACCAGCCGCAGACCCGAGTGCTTCGGCACGGGCAGCATCCGCCCGAGACGTAGAACAAATCCCCGCTCCCATTCCTTGATGACGAAAACGGAATTGAAAAACCAGATCAGGAAAATGAAAATCGCCACCAGCACAACGTACATTCCAAAATCCATGATTCCCTCCGTCTCTTGAACGTCCGCGTCGAAATCTAATGCGCCGAACTGCCGCCCTGCACCGGCTCAACCATCAGCGTTAAGCCGTCCACTTTGCTCACGCGCACCTGCGCGCCCTTGGCAATCGGCACGCCCGCCGCGGCGCGCCACAATTCCCCATGAATTCGCACCATCCCGTTCGCGCCCGGCGTCTTCACTGCCTCTGTAACTTCGCCAATGGAACCGACCAGCTGCTCCGCGCCTGTGGATTGCCGCCACTTGAACGAGCGCAGCACCAGCCGCATCAGGAATATCACAATGATGGCGACGGGAATCGTCACCGCGAGAGCGATGCTCAAATGGACGCCTCCTCCCGTAATTGGCGAATGAATCAGCAGCAGCGCGCCAAGCAGCATAGCAATCGCGCCGCCAACGCCCAGGATGCCATGAGTGGGAAATTTCGCCTCCATCACGAAAAAGACCAGCGCAAGAAGAATCAGCACCAGCCCCGTCAGGTTTACGGGCAGCATATGCATCGCAAACAGCGCCAGAATCAGCGCGATTCCGCCGATTACGCCCGGAGCGAACATACCCGGATGCGTGAATTCTGCGTAGAGGCCAAGCACGCCGATGAGCAAGAGGACGAAGAAAGCATCCGGCTGCACGATGCGGTCGAGGACTTTCTCGCGGCTGCTCATCAGGTGAATTTCGACGATTGGCCGCGCCAGATGCAGCGTCTCCGCCGACCCGTCCAGTCGCGTGATGGTGCGGCCGTCGAGCTGCGCGAGCAGGGCTTCCGTGTCCGGCTCAACGAGATCAATCAGCCTGCCGTCGAGCGCTTCCTTTTCGCTGAACGCCTTGGCGTCCGTGACCGCCGTTTCCGCCAGCGTGACGTTGCGTCCGCGGCGGGAGACGTAGCTGCGCAAATACGCCGTCGCGTCGTTCATAATTTTCCGTTCGAGCGTGTCGTCAATTTTCACGGGCGAGCCGAAGAGTTCGAGCAAAGGAGATGCGGCGCCGATGTCCGTCCCGGGAGACATCGCGGCGATGTCCGCCGACTCGAGGATGAAGAACCCGGCCGAGGCGCCGCGTGAGCCGGACGGCGTCACATACACCGCGACGGGAACGCTGGAATGCAGAATTGAGGCGATGATGTCGCGCATCGAGGAATCGAGCCCGCCCGGAGTATCCTCGGTGATGAGGATCAGCTTCGCGTGCGCCAGATTCGCTTCGCGGATTCCGCCGACGATGTATTCCGCGAGAATCGGTTCGATTTCGCCGTTGATCTGAAGTTCGTAAACTTCCGCGCTGGCCGGCGCGGTGATTTCGGCCGCGGGGGGTTCCGCGCCAAGAGGCACGGCTGCAGCAAACAAAAAGACCGCAAGGGCGCCCCAAATCGGCCTGGGCTTCATGGCGCGGGTATTATAGCAGGAGTGCGGGAAAGCAATGGGATGTTGCGCACACACGTGCCGCGGAGCACCTGACAGCCGGATCGCGGGGGGAGAAATCTACGGCTGCTTCTGTTGCATCCCCGGCCCTGGCTGGAACACTTGCAGCACCTCCGGGGCCTTGATCACCTTTGCGAACGCCGGATCGGTCTTGGCCGACTCGAGTTTCTTGTAACCGTCGTCGCGCGCCATCTTCAGATAATGCGCGGTGCGATCGACGTTGCCGAGTTCCGCGTACGTGCGGGCAAGAAAGAAATAAAACGCTCCGGGATCGGCGGTCTGACGATCCTCCACGATGGAGCCGAAGCCTCCGGCTTCCTGGAATACTGTCGGATCGAGCGCAATCGCCTGTTGGAATGAGCCCATGGCTTCCGGATACTGTTTCTCGGCGAAGAAAGCATAGCCGCGATTCATATACACGGTTGCGGGGCGGTCCATATGGAGCTCGAGTGATTTGTCGTAGAGCTCAATCGCCTTCTTGTAATGCTTCTTGTCGTACTCCACCGTGGCCAGGTTGTTGAACGGATTCGCGTAGTTCTTGTCGGCCTTGATCGATTTCTTGAAATATTTCTCCGCGCAGCCCTTCTGACCCCAGGCCACGCAAGCCACGCCGATCTTGTTCAGCAGCACGGCGTTCTTCGGCTCCTCCTTCACGAGCTTCTCATAGGAAGAGACGGCCTCGGGATACAGCTTCCGCGCCACCAGAATGTCCGCGCGCAATTCATCCATTTGCAGCGGAGTCATCGCCGGCTGCGCCGTGGTTGCCGTGGAAGCCGTGGTCTGCTGTTGCTGGCCGCCAAAATCCTGCGCGCTCGCGACCATGGGAATGCAGGAGAGCAATAACAGGGTGGGCAGGACAAAGCGCTTCATGAACAACCTCCCCAACCGTCTCGGGGCCTCAGCCGTTTGGCTTGGTGGGGCCGGGGGCCGGTTTCTTCTTGTCGTTGCTGCCAAAGATACCAAAAATCTTGTCCAATAGCCCCTTTTTCTTTTCCGGAGGAGGCGTGGCATCCGGGGGCGTCTGGCCGGGTGCCGCTGCGTTTGGAGGCTGCGTCCCATTCGACGGATTCGCGCCGGGGGGAGTTACCGCACCCGGAGGCGCATTCGGATTGGTGTTTGGATTCGCATTAGGACTCTGACTTGGCTGACCGCCAGCCGCGTTCGGCGGCGGCGGATTCTGCTTTCCGAACAGATGCGAGAGCCACGAGACGGGCGGAACGTCCGCGATTGTGTGCGTCCCGTGCAGTGGGCAGAACTGCGTCGGCTCGGTCCCGGCGAGAAAAACTTCCGGCCGGTTCGTCGGGCAATTCGGCGTGGCGACGTCGCCTGATTCCGGATCCACGGAGACCGAAACGACGCCAGCGGGCGCGACAAAGTCCTGCATGTCGTGATAGGCGGGGAGGTCCGCGGCGCGTTTCATGAACTCCGCCCAGACCGGCCCGGCGGAAAGCGCTCCGGTAAGTCCCAGATCGCGATCGTCGTCGTAGCCAACCCAAACCACGCAAAGCAAGTTCGAAGTGTATCCGGCGAACCAGCCGTCGTGCGACGTGCCGGTCTTGCCCGCGGCGGGCGCGACGAATCCGCGCTGGCGGACGCTGTAGCCCGTGCCGTGATTGATCACGTCTTCGAGCACGTTGGTCACGATATACGCGATGCGCGGATCGAGCACCGGGCGGCTCTGCGGCGTCGAGCGTTGCACCACTTGTCCATCGCCGCTCACCACGTCGTCAAGGAATCGCGGCTCCGTGCGGACGCCGTCATTCGCGAAAATCGTGTAGCCTCCGGCAACGTCGAGCGGCGTCATCACGTAAGAGCCCAGCGCCATCGCCGGAGTCGCCTGGATATTCGGGGTGAGTCCCATCTGCAGCGCAAACTGGCGCACGCGGTCGTAGCCGACCATTTCCGCGACTTTCACCGTTGCCACGTTGAGCGAATGCGTCAGCGCGTCTCGCAGCGTGACGGTGCCAAAGAATTGGCCCTCGTCGTTGTTCGGCGTGTAGTCCTTGCCGTCGAACGTGAACGTCGTCGGCTCGTCCACGACTGTCGTTTCCGGAGTCACCACGGGCTGCAAGCCCACAGCCGCGTTGTCGAACGCCGCCGCGTACACGAATGGCTTGAATGACGAGCCCGGCTGCCGCCGCGCAAGCACGTGATTGAGCTGGCTCTCGCCGTAGTCTCGCCCGCCCACGAGCGCCAGAATCGCGCCCGTTCGCGGGTCCATGGCAATCAGCGCGACCTGCGGCTTCACCACCGGCAATCCCTTGCGCTTCAACAATGCGTAACGGTGCGCGAGCTCTTCATCCACGTTCTGCATGCCGATCTGCACAGCCTGGTCCGCTGCGGACTGCAGTTGCGGATCGAGCGTGGTGTACACGCGGTAACTTTGCGTGGTCAGGTCGCTCTGCGAAAACTGGTCCATCAGCGAGTCGCGCACCATGTCTACGAAATATGGCGCCGCGCGGCTCACCGCCCCGCCGCCGACAAATTTGAGTTTCTCTTCCCGCGCGACGCGCGCCTGTTTGTCCGTGATGTAGCCGTCTTCCAGCATTTGTTTCAGGACGCGATCGCGGGCTTCATTCGCGCGGTTCGGATACCGCTCCGCGCCAGAATATCGGTTCGGCGCGCGAATGATTCCTGCCAAAAAAGCGCATTCCGCCAGATCCAGATCGCGGATGTCCTTGCCGAAATACGCTTCCGCCGCTTCGCCGAAGCCGCGAATCGCAAACGTGCCGCGATTGCCGAGGTAAATTTCGTTGGCGTAAAGCTCGAAGATGCGGTGCTTGTCGAAGCGATGATCCAGCTCCAGCGCGACGATCGTCTCGGCAACTTTGCGGCTCCAGACGCGCTGCGTGGTGAAAAAGAAGCTGCGCGCCACCTGCATGTCGATCGTGCTGGCGCCTTGCGCGCGGGCGCCGCGGCGCAAATCCGCCAGCGCCGCGCCGAAGATGCGGATCGGATCGAATCCGCCGTGCTCGAAAAACCGCTTGTCTTCCGCGGCGAGCACCGCATCCACCAGCCGCGGCGGCAAGTCCTGAAACCGCACCACGCGGCGCTTTTCGCGCGAGTCATCAAAAAGGTTGGTGAGCAGCTCCGGCTCGATTGCCGCCGCACCCACCGAGGCGTGGTTCGAAAGCTCCTGGATCTGGCTGATGCCTCCGCCGGCGAAATCCACGCGCAGCGCGTTCGTGCCTTCGAAATAGGAATCCTGCGACGGATAAATCTCTACGTAAGATTTCCCCGCGCGAAACTTCCCGGCCTCTCCGTTCGCTTCCGAATACCCGTTGTTCACGAGATATCCGGCGAGGTCGTTCGCCTTCATCGCTTCGCCGACGAAAATCTTCTCCGGCTGGGAATAGATATGCGAGGTGTGCCCGAAGACCTGACCCGACAGCCGCTCGTCAATCATGTGGCTGAAGCGGACCCAATAGACTGTGAATACGGTCGCGGCGATAAGAAACGCGCAGAGCACCAGGCCGAGCAGTCCCAGCCCGAATCGCGAAGACCAAAAACCGCGGGTAATCCGAATCTGCAAATAATCCTCCCTAATTTCCACCGCGGAAATGGCGCCGCATGCTGGAGTGCGGCTGCTTTTGTCCCTGGGCTCGCCGGCGCGAGAGCGGGTGCGCGCGAACTCCCCGGCCCCAGGCCCCCTAATGATTCGGTGCTATTTTAAATCGAAGTGTTGTCTGCCTGGGGATGAAAATGAAGGTCGAACTGGTAAACGACAAGGTCCACCGGAACACTATAGTCCGCCGATATGGTGACGCGATTGCCGTCCCGGGTCACTTGAATGTTGTCCGGCTGAATTGGTATGCCGAGTTCCTTGACTTTCTTAAAGATATCCGCGCGAATATCGTCCGGGCTTTTCGCCACCCCGGTATTCGGATTGAAATTGAAGCGCGCTTCCTGCTGCATGGCATCCAGCAGGTCGTAGTTCTCAACGTAAATCGGCACTATCTTGACCGCAGAGAAGACCAGCCCGGCCAAAACGATAACGGCGAGAAGCATTTTTGCCCTCGCCCCGCCCCGCTCGGTGCCTCGATTATTGGCTGACACGGTCCCGTTCCCGCCCTGAAATCTGGTATTTCCCCGCTGAAAAAGCCTAACACCAGGGGACGACGCCGTCGAGGCAGCCTGAAGTTTGCGTTTCGCAGGAGTTAACTGCGCAGAAGCGGTAACGTGCGCCTAATACGCCCGGGCGAAGATTCCCTGTTCCGCCGCGGGTTTGCCGCAATAAATGCACTTGCCCGGCCCCGCGGTCTGCTCCAGAGGGATGCAGCGCATCGTCGCGCGGGTCTCTTCCTTGATTTTCGCTTCGCAATCTGCGCTGCCGCACCAGTGCGCCATCGCGAAGCCTTTCTCCACCGCGGCCTTGAATTCGTTGTAATCCGCCGGCGTCGCCGTATTGGCCTTGCGAAATTCCAGCGCGCGCTGGAACAGCGCGTCCTGAATCTCGCCCAGCAACTTGGCGGCAACCGGCGCGATTCCCTGCTGCGGAACAGTCGTCTTCCCTTCCTTGCCCGGACGATCCCGCCGCGCCAGCACGCAATTTCCGCTCGCGACGTCCTTCGGCCCCAGCTCGATGCGCAACGGCACGCCGCGCATCTCCCAGTCGTTGAATTTGAAGCCCGGACTCATCCCGTCGCGTTCGTCAATCTTGACGCGAATCTCCGCGGCGATGAGCTCCTTGCTCATCTTCCGCGCTGCCTCAAACACCGCGCGCTTCTCATCATCTGATTTGAATATCGGCACGATCACCGCCTGATACGGCGCGAGCCGCGGCGGCAAAATCAATCCCTGGTCGTCGCCATGGACCATCACGATCGCGCCGACGACGCGCGTCGAAAGCCCCCACGACGTCGTCCAGCAGTGCTGTTGCACTCCGGTCTTGTCCAGGTACTTGATATCGAACGCCTTCGCGAAATTCTGCCCCAGGTTGTGCGAAGTGCAGAATTGCAGCGCCTTGCCGTCGGCCATCATCGCTTCGAGCGAATATGTGATATCCGCTCCCGCGAATTTCTCCGATTCCGACTTGCGTCCCGGAATCACGGGCACGGCCGCCTCTTTCACGGCAAAATCCGTGTACACGTCCACCATCTGCCGCGTCTCGGCCTCCGCCTCTTCGAGCGTCGCGTGCGCCGTGTGGCCCTCCTGCCAGAAAAATTCCAGCGTGCGCAGGAAGAGTTTCGTCCGCAGCTCCCACCGCACCACGCTGTTCCACTGGTTGATCAGCACGGGCAGATCGCGGTACGACTGAATCCATTTCGCGTACGCGTGGCCGATGATCGTCTCCGAAGTCGGACGGATCACCAGCGGCTCTTCCAGCTCTTCCCCGCCGCCAATCGTCACCACGGCCAGCTCGGGCGAAAATCCCTCGACGTGATGCTTTTCCTTGTCAATGAAGCTGCGGGGGATCAGCAGCGGGAACGCCGCGTTCAAATGCCCCGTGGCCTTGAACCGCCGGTCAAGCGCCGCTGTGATGTTTTCCCACAGCGCCCAGCCGTACGGGCGGACGATCATGCAGCCGCGCACGGGCGCGTAATCCGCCATCTCCGCCCGCACGACGAGCTGGTTGTACCACTCGGCGAAGTCCTCCGCCCGTGTTGGAAGTTTCCTGTCCGCCATCAGCTTCTCCGCTTTGTCCGTGACGCACAACGGTTCATTTGTATCGCGGGAAAGCAAACGAGCGTAACGGACGCTTCCTGGGATGTCAACGAAAGCAACTTTTCAGCTGGGGCAGTAATCGCGTCGAGTCCCGAATCATTCGCTAGCGAGATGCTGCCGGCTGGTCGTAATTAATACTCTCTGCAGTTACTTTCCATTGGCCTGAGCGCTTCCCCCAGGTCACCAAATGCTTTCCCGATCTTGTTATTCGCTCACCGCGCTCGTTGTGGAGGTTACCGAGAATGTTCCAAGCTCGTATGCCATGTCTCGCGACTTCGCGACTACTATCCTGGTCGGAGTGAATCTTGGGGAATATCCAGGCGTCGACATCCGCTGAGCAAACCATTCACTAATGCGGCCCCTTCCCTCAACCAACGGCGCATCGGGAGGCAGGAAAACGGCGTCATCAGCATAGTTCGACATGGCCTTCTCCAGATCCCGGTTCTGGAGGGCGCTGGACCATGCGGTGTCAAGTTCGCGGATCGCACGTTCATCAGTGGCTTCTCCTCCGGTAAAGGAGAGGAAAGGTCCTAACACACTGGCATGCGCTAAGAGAAAACCGAGCTTGTCTAATCTCAGCATGAGAATTCCTCCTATGATTCCGTAAAGCATCCGCTATTGGAATTTCTTAAGTCGGCCCTGTACCGTCGATCGATCTGCAACGCCCCGCAAGAAAACGAACGAGCCTAAAGAACACTCCTTCCACAGTCAACCGAAGGTGGACGTGCGCACTGGCGGCTCATGCGCCGACAGCGATTTCGTGAGGCTCTGGCGGCAGGGATAAAACGACAGGCGAGATCATCCCGTGCTGGACGTGGTGCGACCGGCCGCGCTGCTATTCGCGCTGCGGCCACCAGAACGAGTGTCCCAAACCGAAATCACATGCCCCAACCTCCGTTGATCGACTCCACTCTGGTCCGAGAGATCCTGATCATTTACTGGCGCTAGGCAAGGGCAATGAGGCCATGCCATGCACGTATCGCCATCCGGCGGGAGTTCGCACGTATGTATCGCTGAACCAGATGTGAAAATCGAATGGCTTCCCCTGGTCAATTCCTTTCATCCACAACTCTGCTGTGACCACAGCGGTTTCACGCCAAACCTTGACGCTTTGATCCGAATCCTCTTGGCGCTCATATTGAACTCGACGAGTCTGCGCCATTTGAATCAGATCGGCTTTTGTGTACACTTTGCCGGAGCCAGTTACCACCTCGAAATCGTCGGCCAGTATTCGGTCCATGGTAGCAGCGTCGTTATTCTTGACGGCCGCTTGGTACTCAGTGTCGAGGGCTGCGACTGTTTTTTCGTCCTTCGCTGAACTGGCGTTGGCAACGACGGGTGCGAGTGTGGCCAGCAAGCCAAAAAGAATCGTTCCAAGTATCGCTTTTCTCATGCCGCTTCTCCTTTTGTGTCATGCTAAAATGAGACCGACAATCGGTCTATATAGCTATAATACATACAGACAGTCGGTGTGTCAATCGCAATGACCACGAAACCTGAGAAGGCTGCCGCTACAAGAGCCAGGATTGTTGCGGTCGCACGACGATTATTCGCCGCGGCGGGCTATGAGGGCACCTCGACGGAAGCCGTTTTGGAGGAAGCGGGGGTTAGCCGAGGTGCGCTATACCACCATTTTGAGAACAAGGCGGCGCTATTTGCCGCTGTCCTAGAGGCGGTCGAGACGGACGTTACGGCGGCCACGGCACGCGCCCGCGCGAACGTCACTGAACCTGTCCAAGCGCTCCGTGCTGCCTGTGATGCGTTCCTCCAAATGGCCTGCGATCCCGAGGTGCGGCAAATCATCCTGATCGATGCACATTCGGTGGTTGGATGGCAGACGTGGAGGGAAATTGAAGAACGCCACGGCTTCGGTCGATTGAAACAAGCCTTCAAGGCGATTGCCGCGACGGGGCGGATTCCTGAAAATTCGTCGGAGATGTTCGCTCACATCGTGCTTGCAAGTCTGATCGAAATTGCATTCGTGATTGCCCGCGCACCTGATCCTGTAATCGCGGCGCGTGAGGGTAGAAATGCGATGAACGAACTTCTGACACGGCTGCTCGGTGCGTAGCAGGCCCCTACAACGGATGGCCGCCGCGAAACTGGTGTGCAAACGCAGAGGCAGCGATTTCGTAGATAAAATTCGTCCGGGCTCCCCCAGCTTGCGTGGGAAAGCGTAAACCGCCCATTTTTTCGTGTGCCTTCTGTGAGCGGTAATTCTGTGAGGATACGAGGAATATCGCGCTATCTACGGATCTGAAGGCGTGGCGAGGCAGTAGCCGCTTCTTTTCACCGTTGTAGATACCTCCCCAGTGCCTCAACATGGGCGACAATTCGCCCCAACGCGCGATAGGGATTCATTGTGGAACTGAATGCGGCGTCGCGATCCGCAATCCCTGCATTCCACAGGTTGTCCCTGTTGCGGGCCCGCGCATGTCCCTGCTAGCGCCGTCTCTTATTCTCCAGCATTCAGGATGCAACTTTGAAGATGTTGCCGTGATTGTCTTTGGCGATCCCTCTGATCGGCGTGATGCGGTCAGCATCGCCAGATGTGGGCCTGTACATCTCGACCGTCAGCGTTGTCCCGCGGTTTCCTTTGAGCACAGCTTCCGCATATAGTGTCTCGCCCAGGACGTGCGCTACGTAATACCCCTGGCCGTAAATTTCGTCCCACACAGAAGCCATGGGATTGTCGGCGCTCGTTTGGACCTGCCTCCATTGACCTTTGCAAACCTCGCCATCGTTCACCCGAACGGTTGCAGTCCCGGTTGTAAATTCTCCCGTGACTCCCATCTCGGGGACAGGACCGGGAGTCTGTGCAGTCGAGGAACCACCCACCTCGTAGAGCCCCAGCCTTTGGTAGCATCCGGACATCAGGGATACGGCAAGAATCGTAAAAGCTAGCTTTCTAATTGTTCCGCTATTCGAAATCGTTGTCACAGTGGCACCCTCCGTTTCTGCGACGGGTACTCTTATTTACGCACAAAATATTTTAGATGTTTGCAATAAGCCAAGTTACGATCGGTTGCCCACCGTTAAATGACAATGGATTTGCGCATTGAACGCCATCGGCTGGGACACTGGCTCCACAATACCTGCTCATGAAAGTTACAAGGGGCCAGATTCCTATTTCTTCCCTGTACTTCATACAAACAGCTCGAATGGCCCTGGTGATCAGAACTCAATACCTATGCTCTCCGATTCCACAGGTAGCTCCTGTTGCAGACCTCTGGCCTCCATGCTAGCGTCGGCTCGTATGATGAAACTGGCTAGTTCGATCAGACAGCAACGGCCTGCTGCAGGAGCCTCGTTCAATCGCCTCGCCGTTCCGACTGGCGCCTCTGTTTGGCCCTGCTTGCTTCGGTGCTCCCGTAGGGGCGACCCTTGGGTCGCCCGGGCGAGGCGAGCCTCGCCCCTACGCCCGCTAATCTGCGAAGAGCTCCCCAAATTATTAGACCCAATGCTAACTCACAGAAAACATGGCACATCACATTTTCTAATCGATAATTTTCGAGTACTATACGCGCAACACGCGCTAGAGCCTTTCAATTCTGCCCCTTTCTCCCTGCCTCCCTGCATCCCTGCCTCTTTGCATCCTTCCTCTCGCTCTCGACTCTCAACTCTCGACTCTGGACTGCCCTCCCTGATCGCAAATGAAACGCACAGTCGCGCAGAGTCAAGTAATTGCAAACAGGACACTTACGAAATTCTGATCGCAAATGAATTTCATTCATTCCGCACTCGAACCACCGGGAATCTTGCTTGGAATTGCGTAGCTGCTTCCGTAGAATCCCGCCCGAGCCAACTCGCTACGTTTGGCCGAAGATTTCAACTAATCGGAGATGAACTCTGTGTCTGCTGAATTCGCCAGCGCTGCTCTGCGGCCCACGCGCAAGATCATGGGCCTCGAATGGCCGCGCCAGATGACGCGCGCCGAGCGCGGTTCGCTTCTCGCCGGATCATTTGGCTGGCTGCTCGATGCCTTCGACGTGATGCTGTATTCGATGGTTCTGGCGACGCTCATTCCGGAATTTCACATGAGCAAGAGCATCGCCGGGCTGCTCGGGGCGCTCGCGCTGGTGGCTTCGGCAATCGGCGGCGCGTATTTCGGATTTGTCGCCGATCGCATCGGGCGCACTCGCTCGCTCTCGATTTCCATCCTCGTTTATTCGCTGGCGACGGCGGCGTGCGGCTTCTCGCACACCGTTCTCGAACTGGCTATCTTCCGGCTGATTCTGGGTCTTGGCATGGGCGGCGAATGGGCCGCCGGAGCAGCGCTCGTCGCGGAAACTTGGCCCGCCGAACATCGTGGCAAAGCTCTCGGCGTGATGCAATCCTCGTGGGCCATTGGCGAAATGCTCGCCGCGATTGTGGCGCTGTCCATTTTGCCGCGTTACGGCTGGCGCGCCGTGTTTTTCGTAGGCGTCCTGCCGGCGCTTCTGGCGTTCTGGATTCAGCGGCGAGTCCCGGAACCGGAACTCTGGCAGCGACGGAAAGAAAAGGAGGGCGGCGCGCCGCGCGTGCCGCTCAAGCGTTTGTGGGCCAAGGAAATTCGCTGGACGGGCATCCTTGCCACGGCCATGAACACGTGCGGAATGTTCGGCTACTGGGGACTGTTCATCTGGATGCCGGCGTATTTTTCATTGCCGGTTTCCGATGGAGGACGCGGGCTGAGCCTGACGAAAACTATGGCCTGGCTGCTCGTGACCGGCGTGGGAAAATGGCTTGGATACGCGCTGTTCGGCTTCGCGGCGGATTTGTTCGGCCGCCGGCGGACCTATTTTGCGTATTTGTTCATCGCGGCGATCGTGGCTCCGCTATATGGCTGGATCCGCAGCCCGCTGTGGCTGCTGGCGCTCGGGCCAGTGGTGGCGTTTTTCGGGACGGGATTCTTTTCCGGCTTCCCCGCGATCGCTTCGGAAATATTCCCCGCGGAGATTCGCGCCACGGCGATGGGCTTGAGTTACAACTTCGGCCGGGGAATCTCCGCGTTTGCGCCGCCAATCGTTGGCGCGCTGGCGGACTTGTTCGGCCTCAGCCTGGGGCACTCCTTCATTATCCTGGGAGCCGCGTTTATGCTGGGCGCGCTGCTGACGTTGACCCTGCCGGAAACTCTCGGCAAGCAACTCGAATAGTCTGGGCGATTCTCAAGCTGAAGTCTTTTCACCCTCGAGTTCGTTCGCAGTGGAAGAGTAGCCTGACGCCGCGTCGGGCGCGGCTTCCGGCAAGTCCGCGAGCTGCAGCCGGAGATTGCCGGGATTCGTCGCGTAAGCGATGCCAGTCTGAAAATCAATTGTGCCGCTGCGAATCAGCCGCTCGATTTCACCGTCGAAATACTGCATTCCCTCGGTCGAGCCGTCGCGCATGGCGTCGAGCAGCGACTTCCCTTCGGTCTCGCCGCGTTCCACGTATTCGCGGGTGCGCATCGTGGACTTCAGGATTTCAATCACGGCCACGCGGCCTTCGCCATCGCGTCGCGGCAACAGGCGCTGCGAAACGATGTAACGGAAAGCCTTTGCGAGCCGGTTGCGGATCACGTGCTGATCGCCTTGAGGGAAAGCGCCGATGATTCGTTCCACCGTTTTCGAGGCGTCGATCGTATGGAGCGTGGAGAAGACCAGGTGGCCCGTTTCGGCGGCTTCCAGCGCGATTTCGATCGTCTCCCGATCGCGCATCTCGCCGACCAGGATCACCTTCGGCGCTTGCCGGAGGGCGGCGCGCAACGCGAGCCCAAAAGAAGGCGTGTCGCTATGCAACTCCCTCTGGTGGATTGTCGCTTTCTTGTGGCCGTGCAGGAATTCGATGGGGTCTTCGATGGTGATGACGTGGATCGCTTTTTCGGCGTTGATCTTGTCGATGATTGCGGCGAGCGTGGAGGATTTCCCGGAGCCGGTCGGCCCCGTCACAAGCACGATGCCATTGCGAAGGTCTGCGGCTTCCTGGAGCTGTGCCGGCAGGTTCAACTCCGCAAAACTGGGAATGCGGCTGGGAATCACGCGCATCACGATGGCGCAGGTGCCGCGCTGCGTGAATATGTTGACGCGAAAGCGCGAGAGTTTCGGGAGGCTATAAGAAATGTCGCACGCGCCCTGCTCACGGAGCTTTTCGACGGCCTGCTTGTGGTTCCCGATGAGATCCGCGGCGATGCGGGCCGTGTCTTCGGGCTTGAGGACGTCCACTCCCGGGACCCTAACGCCGACGAGCTGGCCATTGGATTCCACCTGGGGGAGCCTGCCGGGCGAGAAGATCAGGTCGCTCACATGCCGCGCGCACTTGAGCATCGCCGAGATGAGAGTTGGCGTGGGCAATGGCGCTGGCGCGGCAGGAGGTGCGGCTGGTGTTGTTGGTTGTTGGGGATCCATAAACCGGCCGCGGAATCTGCGTGATACCGATGGTCGCAGACGTGCTGTGGCATCATTCCGGCGAACGAGTAGTTTCCCTTTGAAAAGCCCTTTCGACTACTGGCCGAAAGGACAGTTATGCTGAATCGCGCACGAGTCTGCAACTATGCTCAGTTGTTCGCGCGCCGTCACAATACACGCGGTCAGTGCGAAAACGAAATGCTCGCTGGCAATTTCACAACGCCACATTCAATTTGTGCCAGCCTTACATGTGGCCGGTCAAAATAATCGACGTCGCGGCCATGATTTCGACACTACGAAGATAGGCCCTTAGGGATGTACGCAATCTAACGGAGTGGAGTGATTCGCGTCACAGCGCCGGTGCGCGCATGCGTCGAACATGTACGTTGTTCGCAGGAGTTGGAACCACTCGGTCGAGCGAGGCTCACCGGGAGCGAAGGGCCCGGCGGAGCACCGCTAGGAAAAGCCGGGCGGGGCTACAGAGTCAGCGCCATAGGCCAGCCCCGCCCGGCAAAACAACAACCGCAGCGAACCAGGGCAGCGGTTTGAAAGGGGTTCGCTATGGCACCCAACGGCAGATTCGAGTATTTGTTCGCAGAGCAAACAGAAATCCTCCGCGCAGTAAAAAGAATGGAGAACGCTTTCGAACTCGCAGCCGCCGGCGATTTCTCAAAGCGAATCAAGGGGCTGCTGGAACTGCGCACACTCGAGCACGCCTACGATGGGATAGCGGAACACTGTCACTCGGAAGAACGGATCGTGGAATCCACGTTTCGCCGTTACGCAACCCGACAGGAATACTCGCGGATTGTAGCCGAGCACGAAGAGCTGTTGCGGCTCCTCTACAATTTCCGCGAGGAGCTGGAGTTTGCGACGGCTGATTCGACGACGAGCCTCGTTCCGCTGGGAAAAGAGCTCGTCCATCTAGTCCTGGAGCACATCAGCTTCGAGATGGAACTGCTAAAGCGAATCGAGGCCGGCGGGCCCGTGCCGGAGGAAGTCCTGATGCGGTACACGGAATCGCCGGAGTAAGAGCACTTAAGCACGCAATGAGAAGGCCAATGAGAGAAGGGACGAAGCGAAAGAGCTGGACGTGCAGGAGAGGAGGACGCGTCGCGGCAGCGACCAAGCGGAAGTTTGGCCACGCGAAGCGGCAGCGGCGCATCCCAGAGAAGGGGCAAGCCGGGAAGAACTACGTGCTTGAGCCTCATCCTGAGCTTTACCTATGAAGAAACGCGAATATAACCGGCCGCAATCGAAATCAGAGGCAATGCAGGAAAGCGGCCAAACCGCAACAACAGGCATTCCACGTAAGGGGGAAAGGAGAACGAAAATGAAAGTGCGGGATGTAATGGTGGGGACGCCGGCATATTGCGGCGCCGATACAAATTTGGGATCAGCAATTGAAATCCTTTGGAACCGCAATTGCGGATTCCTGCCCGTGGTGGATGAGCAGGAAAAAGTGATCGGCGTGGTAACGGATCGCGATCTTTGCATCGCCATGGGCACGCGAAACAGGCTTGCAGGTGACCTCACGGTGAGTGAAGTCGTATCTCCTCAGCTCTTCTACTGCAAGCCGGAAGACGACATCCACGCGGCGCTCCGAATCATGGGGGACAAGAAGGTGCGCAGGCTGCCGGTGGTGGACAACGAGCGCAAGCTCCGGGGAATTCTCGCGATGGACGACATTGTGATGCACGCGCAGACGTCACGGGCGGGCAAGTTTCCGGAGCTGACGGCAGAAGACATTCTGGGAACATTGAAAAATCTGTACTGGCCGGCGCTGCCGCAGATGACGCGGCAGACGCAGACCGTAGTTTAAGGATTCGGCGGCATCGCCCGACGACGAGAAACGTCCCCCTGCAAAGGCTCTTAAGCCAGGTCGTCGAGCGGTGCCGCTCAAATTCAACGCCATTCTCAACAGCACCACCGATGAAGATTTGACTTCTCTCCTCCACCAAGATGGCTATAATACGGGCAGTTCCTCTGAAGCGATTGAGGGGTGGTACGGGGAAGGCCGCCTCTCGAACAAAACTAAGCCCAGCCACAATGAAAGATCACCGCAGACGTGCGCCAAAGTGTCGACGCGCAACAGTCTTGACTCAGTTGACAGGACTCGCTGCCGCGCATCGCGGTAAGTAGCAGGAGCTGGAGATGATAGAGGTCCAGAGACATTTACAGGGCCAGCTCGTTGACCGCCGTTTCCCGCTACTTCAATACCTGGGCGGCACGGACCACAGCAGCGTGTTTCTGACCGAGTACGAATATTCGGAGGGCAGAAGCCGGAAGGCGACGATCAAACTCGTGGAAGCGCTCCCGGGCTACGAAGAGGCTCAACTGATTCGCTGGAGGCTGGCGGCAAAATTTTCCCATCCCAACCTGCTGCACATTTTCGAGATGGACCGCTGCAAGATTGATGGCACGCCCATGCTCTACGTGGTCATGGAATGCGCCGAGGAAGACCTGGCGGACACGCTGCTGGAGCGCCCGCTGACGCCAAGCGAGGCACACGATTTGTTCAGCGCGGTTCTGGATGTTCTGGGGTACATACACAGCAAGGGATTCGTACATGGGCGCATACAGCCTTCGAACATCATGGCCATTGGCGACCAGGTGAAGCTTTCGAGCGATGGCATCTGCCGTATCGATGAAATGACGGAGCATAGAAACGGGCGCACGCGGTATTCGGCGCCCGAGTACGCCGTCAGCGCGCCCTCAACGGCGAGCGATATATGGTCGCTGGGCGCGACGATGGTGGAATGCCTGACAGGCTCGCTGGACAAATCAGGAGCGGCTGGCCACAACGGCGTCACCGTGCCGGCCGATTTGCCGGCGCCGTTTCTGGAGATGGCGAGGCATTGCCTGGCCGCCGAGCCGCAACGACGTTGGGACGTGGCTGAACTCAAGGCGCGATTGCAGAAGAAGATCACGCAGGAGCGGCCTGGAGTTCCGGAGTCACGAACGGCGCCCCAAAAGGCTCCGGCGGCTCCGGTTCAGGTGCAGCCAAAGCCGACGTCGGCGACTCCGAAGAAACCGTATCCCGTTGCGCTAACGATAGCGG
Source organism: Candidatus Acidiferrales bacterium (assembly GCA_035280405.1). GTDB lineage: Bacteria > Acidobacteriota > Terriglobia > Acidiferrales > UBA7541 > DAHUXN01. The sequence goes on from DATEFX010000026.1 coordinate 85,062, forward strand.
GCGTGGCCGTGGCAGTGGTCCTGGTTGGCATGGCATTTTTTCATCGCAGCTCGAGCACGAACGGGCCGGTTTCGACAAACGCCGCGACCGCATCGTCCGAGGTGCAGCCGAAGACTGCTCCCACTGTTAGGCCAAAGCGTGAAACTGCGCGACCGACGCGCGCCGCAACAAAGAGTGTTGCGAAGGAAAGCGTTGGCGAGGCTGCGCCGCCAAAGATTGATACGCCGCGAGCGGTATCAACGAGCGGAATCGTGAAAGGAGACGTGGTCCATCGCGTGATGCCAGACGTGCCGCATTCGGCGAGCGACACGATTTGGGGCACTGTGCGCGTCGGAGTACGGGTGAGCGTAGACGCGTCGGGCAACGTGGTAGGCGCGAAACTCGACCCTGAGGGGCCGAGCAGGTATTTTGCGAAGCTTTCGATCGCGGCGGCGCGCGAGTGGAAATTCCGCCCGCCAAGCGTGGACGGTGCGACTGTCGCGAGCGAATGGGTGATTCACTTCGGTTACCGCAAGACTGAATCCATTGCGACGCCTGTAGAGCAGAGGCCGTAGATTTTGCGTTTCCATGCATCAGGCGGATTGGTTCCCTCCGTTTGAGAATCGCGCGATTACTGCTAAGATTTCGTGATTCCGCGCGGAAGTGGCGGAACTGGCAGACGCGCAGGACTTAGGATCCTGTGGCCGCGAGGCCGTGGGGGTTCAACTCCCTCCTTCCGCATAACCTTACCCGCGAGGAAAGGTCTTCCCGAGCCAGCGCAGCGGGCCGAGCGGTTGCGCGGCGTCGAAACGGAGCCAAGTCCGTAAGCCGAAAGTTGCCTGTCGAGCCTGAGGCAGCCGCGGCGCAAATTGCCTGGCAATTTTCCTATCCTCGTGCAAAATACGCAGCGAACGAATTCACTTCGCTGGAGGAAACGAAATGATCGAGCGAAAGCAATTGTTTCTTGCGGCAGCTGTGAGCGCGGTCCTGATGCTTCCCAGCCCGGGGCTCGCCCAAATGAACGCCGAGAATCATAGTGCCGATTCCGCGCGGCCCGCGCAGGTCGGGAATAATTCCAACGCTCCGGGCGTGGAACAGGCTTCGCTCGCCAAACTTGCCGGCGAGTACGACCGCGTGGTGAAATTCGCCGGCCAGACGGGCGCGATGGCAGCTCCCTCCGCGGGAACATCGAAACTCTCCGTCATCCTCGGCGGCCGGTTCGTTCTCGAAGAAGTCAAGGACGTTGTCTTCGGCCAGCCCGTCGAAGGCTTGCGCATCTACGGATACAACAACGCCACGGGCCAGTATGAAATGGCGCGAATGTACACGATGTCCACGGGCATCACGATGATGAAGGGCACAAGCAGCGACGGCGGCAAAACAATTGACTATGCAGGCGAGACGGGATCGCCCGCCGCAGGCGGCATGACCATGCACGCGCGGCTTGACCGCACGGACGAGGATCATTTCACCGTCACGCTTTCCACTGCCAGAGCTGATGGCAAGCTGACGCCATTTCAGGAAACAATTTACACGCGCAAAAAATGAATTTCGTTTACGGCAGATTGGCGTCGAGGTCTGGCTGAAATGAACGGGGGCCACGTGACGTTTCAACAAGTGCTACGTTAGACTCAGCGACGAACGCCGATAGATTCTACACGGTGGTGAAAAGCATCCATGCGTTGAACACACATGAAGTAAAAGGCGTAGTCGATACGCTTGTGTCTCCAACGCACCGTGACAATTGTTTCGTCGGAACGTACTACCGTACGCTAGGTAATGTCGAGACGCTCCTCCGGTTGGATAAGTCGAAAGATTTTCAAGCCATTTCCATGCTTGCGCGAGCACTATTTGAACTTTCGGTTGATAGCAAATTGCTCGAAGTTGTCCCCGACGCTTGGGGCAAGATGCTTGCGTTCGCTGACGTCGAGAAGCTGCGTGCCGCAAACAAAATTATTGACTTCAAGAAGATGAATCCGAGTGCTGAGATCGAAACTGCTGTCTACGATTCATTTGTCGCTCAAAACTCACTGAGGACTACGAAGTTGCAGAAGTCTATCTGGCTCGGCGTCAACAAGCTGAGACATTGGTCAGGGTTGAAACTGAGCCGACGAGTCACGCTCGTGAAATCACCGTTCGGCCAGGTTTATGCGGTTGATTACCCGAGACTCAGTTGGTATGCGCATTCTGGACTTACCGGTATGCTGAACGTGCAAGCTATAACATTTGTTCACCTGTGCGCCTATGCTTTTCACATCGCGGCGACTGCTTACTGGGAGTCGCTGATGAGCGTAATCCGTGAATTCAAGATTTCTAAAGCGAATGAAAAGATCGAAAAGCAATTAAAAGTTGCGAAACTGCTTCCGTTCACGAACAGCCCTGAGCAAATGGAACTTTTGATGAAATCAATTGAGTAGTTGTATCCAGCGGCGACTGCGCTGTTCCCACAGCCTTCTGACTGATACCTTGGGCACGCGCGTGCGGCGGTTGACGCTGGCTTCCGCATCTTCTATACTGAGATTTCTGTTGCTGGCAGGCTGTTCGTCACTGCCCTTCCCGCGAAGAATCCTGAAGAGGCAAAAGGAAGCATGAGAGGCGTGGTTTGCCAGCGCATTTCCTTCCAATGGAAACCCGATGACTGAAGCGACTTGCCGCCGCGAAATTGAAATGGAAATTCCCGCGGAAAACGTGCAGAAGGCGACGGAAAAAGTGGCGCGCGACCTGGCGCGCGTGGCGCGCATTCCCGGTTTTCGCCCGGGTAAGGCGCCGGTGACGCTGATCCGCCGGCGATTCGCCGAAGAGATCAAGGGCGAAGTGCTGGAGTCGCTGGTGCCAGAGTTCCTCGAAAAGGAACTGACGGAGAAAAAGCTCACGCCCGTGACGCGGCCGGAAGTCGACAAGGTGGACTTCAGCCAGGCAGGTCCGCTGAAATTCCGCGCGACATTTGAAGTGCTGCCAGAGTTCACGCTGGGCGAATACAAAAATCTTGAAGCCGAAGTCGAGGCCATCGAAGTTGGCGACGCGGAAGTGAACAAGACGCTCGACGAGATGCGAGAGCGTCACGTGAGTTACGTTCCCGTCGAGGGCCGCGCAGCGAAAGACGGCGACTTCGCTCAACTGAAAATCATGGCCACGCCCGCGGGCGGGGGCGAGCCGATTCGAGCCGACAACGTCACGTGCCACATCGGCGCGGAGGAGACGCTCGAAGCGTTCACCGAGAGTCTGCGCGGAGGCGCGACCGGCGAAACAAAGCGGTTTGAGACGAAATATCCCGACGATTATCAGGACAAAAAGCTCGCGGGAAAGACTTTCCATTACGCCGTAGAGGTGAAAGGACTCAAGGAAAAGAAGCTGCCTGAGCTCGACGATGAATTCGTCAAGGAACTCGGCGAGGGCGCTGGCGGCGCGACGACGCTCGACGAGCTGCGCAAGAAAATCCGCGAACGGCTAGGCGCCGCACGCGACGAAGAGCAGCGGGCGCGGACGCGGGAGAAAGTTCTGGAAGAGCTGATCAAGCGGCACGATTTCCCGGTGCCGGAGGCGCTGGTGGAGCATCAAATGGACTCGCGGCTGGAGCGCGTGGTGCGCTCCCTTGCGGCGCAGGGCGTGGATCCGCGGGCGGTGAATGTGGACTGGGTTTCGCTGCGGCAGCGCCAGCGCGACCGGGCGCTGCGCGACGTGAAGGCGGAAATCCTGCTCGACCGCATCGCGACCGCGGAAAACCTGGACGTGAGCGAAGAAGAGCTGACGAAAGAGATCGAAACGCTCGCGCAACACAGTGGCGAATCAGCGGCAGTGCTTCGCGCGCGCTTGACAAAGCAGGGGGCGCTCGATAGGATGAAATCGAAGTTGCGCAGCGACAAAGCAATTGAATTGCTGCACCGCACGGCCAAAATTCACACCATAACCAAACGTGAAAAATAATCTTCCGTTCCGATTGATGACCGCGCCGAAGGCTTCCCGATGAGAGACCCGGAATTCGCCAATCCGCACGCCACGACGCTTGTGCCGATGGTGGTCGAGCAGACCAACCGTGGCGAGCGAGCGTACGACATTTATTCCCGGCTGCTGAAGGACAGCATCATCTTCATCGGCACGCCGATTGACGACCACGTCGCGAATCTCGTGACGGCGCAGCTCCTGTTTTTGGCCGCGGAAGATCCGGAAAAGGACATTTCGGTGTACATCAATTCGCCCGGCGGCTCGATTACAGCTGGAATGGCGATTTACGACACGATGCAGTTCGTCAAGCCGGACGTGGTGACGTATTGCGTGGGCCAGGCCGCATCGATTGCCGCTCTGCTTCTGACGGCCGGAGCGCCGAAGAAGCGCTATTCGCTGCCGAACTCGCGCATCCTGATTCACCAGCCCTGGCTGAGCGGGCTTTCCGGCCAGGCCACTGACATTGACATTCACGCGAAAGAGATCCTGCGCATGCGGTCGGTGCTGAACAATCTGCTCGCGCACCACACCGGCCAGCCGATTGAGAAAATTGAGAAGGACGTCGAGCGCGACTTCATCATGTCCGCGGAGCAGGCGAGGGATTACGGGCTCATCGACGAGATCATATCCAAGAACCGCTGATACCCGTTCCAAAAGGTTAAGTACCTATTCCGATGAGCAGGCGCGCGACGCCACCCCCATACCGTATAATGGCTGAAGTGAGTGGAACGATTCACGCCATCGACGGGAGGCAGAGAGTCCGGTGAAAAGATTCGGCACTGACGAAGCCCTGCACTGCTCCTTCTGCCACAAGACTCAGGAGCAGGTCGAGAAACTGATCAGTTCGCCTTCCGAATTTCCGCGCTCGTATATTTGCAACGAATGCGTGAGCGTCTGCCAGCAGATCCTCGATGAAGAGAAGCGCGAGCAGACGAGTCCGGTGAACAAACGCCTGCCGCGTCCGCCGGAAATCAAGTCGTTCCTCGATGGCTACGTAATCGGCCAGGATAAAACGAAGAAGAAGCTCGCGGTAGCGGTTTACAACCATTACAAGCGGATTTTCCTGAACAGGCAACCGAGCGACGTTGAACTGACGAAGTCGAACATTCTGCTGATCGGGCCGACGGGAACGGGCAAGACTCTGCTGGCACAAACGCTGTCGCGCATGCTTGATGTGCCGTTTGCCATCGTCGACGCGACGACGCTGACCGAAGCCGGCTACGTCGGTGAGGATGTCGAGAACATAATTTTGAAATTGTTACAAGCCGCTGATGGCGACGTGCAGAAGGCGCAGCAAGGCATCATTTATATCGACGAGATCGACAAAATTTCGAAGAAAGACGAGAATCCGTCGATCACGCGCGACGTTTCGGGTGAAGGCGTCCAACAGGCTCTGCTGAAAATTCTCGAAGGCACGACTGCGAACGTTCCACCGCAGGGCGGTCGCAAGCATCCGCACCAGGAATTCACGCCGGTGGACACGACGAATATTTTGTTCATTTGCGGCGGCGCGTTCGTGGGCCTAGAGAGAATCATCGAGCGGCGCACGGGACAAAAATCGCTCGGCTTCCATGCCGACGTTCAGCCTTCAACTCCGACGCGGCGGAATATCGAAGTTCTCGAGCAGGCGCAGCCGACGGACCTGATCCGTTACGGACTGATTCCCGAATTCGTCGGGCGTTTGCCGGTGATGGGGGTGCTGAGTGACCTCGACAAGTCAGCACTGATCCGAATTTTGCAGGAACCGAAGAACGCGCTAATCCGTCAGTACCAAAAGCTGTTCGAGTTCGAGAACGTCCGGCTGAAATTCACGGACGACGCGCTCGAAACCGTGGCGGAACTGGCCTTGCAGCGCAAAGTGGGGGCGCGCGGCCTGCGCATGATCCTGGAAGATTTGATGCTCGATCTGATGTACCACCTCCCCTCGCAGCGCAAAATGCGCGACTTCATGGTGACCGCGGAAATGGTGAAGAGCCGCGAGATCAACTGGAGCCTGCTGGAAAAAGCGGGCTGATCGCCACGAGGAGATTCCACGAAATTTCATGTTTACGCGTGAAAAACTCGAAATGAAGCGCGTGCCAATGATGCCCGTGCGGGAATTGGTGATCTTCCCGCAGATGATGAATCCGTTCATCGTCGGACGCGACGCCTCGGTGCGGGCGCTCGAGGAAGCGCTGGCCGGCGAGAAGAAGATTTTCCTCGCCACGCAGCATGACGCCTCGATAGACGACCCGCGGCCCGACGAAATATATCAAGTGGGCACGCTCGCCAATATCGTGCAGAGCGTGAAGTTGCCTGATGGCAATATCAAAGTGCTCGTCGAAGGCATGGAGCGAGCCAAAATTGTGCAGGTGACGAACGAGGAGGGCTTCTTCCGCGCCTCGATTCGCATCATTTCGTCGAAGGCGGAGCCCAGCCCGCAGCTCGAACAGGCTGCGACGCGTGTGACCGGCCTATTTGAGCAGTATGTGAAGCTTTCGCAATCGCTGAACTACGACACGATGATCGCGGCGGTTCGCGTGGACGATCCCGCAAAGCTTTCCGATGCAATTGCCGCGAATCTGCAGATTCCGATCGAGGAAAAGCAGGAATTGCTCGAGCTGTTCGACCCGCTTGAACGCCTGAACCGCATCGGCGACATTCTCGACGCGGAAATCGAAAAGCTCAACGTGGACCGCAGCATCAATACGCGCGTGAAACGCCAGATGGAGCGCGCGCAGAAAGAGTATTACCTCAACGAGAAGCTCAAGGCCATCCAGAAGGAGCTGGGCCGCGGCGAAGCGGGCGAACTCGACCAGCTGAAGAAGAAGATTGAGACTTCGGGCATGCCCAAGGAAGTGCAGGAAAAGGCCATGCAGGAGCTCAAGCGGCTGGAAATGATGCCGCCGATGTCGGCCGAGTCCACCGTATCGCGCAATTACCTGGACTGGATGCTCGCGGTGCCGTGGAAGAAGCGCTCCAAGGAAATCCGAGACATCAAGCGCGCGGAGCAAATCCTGAACGAGGACCACTACGGCCTGGAAAAAATCAAGGAGCGCATTCTGGAATTTCTCGCCGTGCGCCAACTCGTTAAGAATCCCAAGGGTTCGATTCTGTGCTTCGTCGGGCCGCCTGGGGTGGGCAAGACTTCCTTAGCGATGTCGATCGGCAAGGCTACGGGACGGAAATTCGTGCGCGTTTCGCTTGGAGGAGTCCGCGACGAGGCAGAAATCCGAGGCCATCGCCGCACATATATCGGCGCCCTGCCTGGTCAGATCATTCAAATGATGAAGAAAGCCGGCACGGTGAATCCGGTGTTCGTGCTCGACGAAGTGGATAAGATGTCCATGGATTTTCGCGGCGATCCTTCGGCGGCACTGATGGAGGTGCTCGATCCCGAGCTCAATCACGCGTTCACCGACCATTACCTCGACGTTGAATACGACCTCTCACGCGTGATGTTCGTCTGCACCGCCAACGTGCTGCACACGATTCCGCAGCCATTGCAGGACCGCATGGAAGTCCTGCGGCTGCCGGGATACACCGAGCAGGAGAAGCTGCAGATCGCCAAGCGCTTCCTGGTGCGCAAGCAGCGCGAGGCAACGGGGATCAGCGAAGAGAATTTAGCGTTTACCGATGACGCGCTCCTGCACATCATCCGCCATTACACGCACGAAGCAGGCGTTCGGAGTCTGGATCGCGAGATTGCCAATATCTGCCGCAAGACGGCGCGCAAGATTGTCACGGAAGGAAGCGCGACGAAGGTAGAAGTCACGCCGGCGAATATTTCGGATTTCCTCGGCATTTTGAAATTCCGCGACATCTGGGCCGAAAAGAAAAATGAAATCGGCATGGCGATCGGGCTTGCGTGGACGGAAGTTGGCGGCTCGGTGCTGACTACCGAAGCCACACTGATGCAAGGCAAAGGCCGGCTCACGCTCACCGGCAAGCTCGGCGACGTGATGCAGGAATCGGCGCAGGCGGCGATGAGCTACGTGCGTTCACGCAGCCATGTGGTCGGCCTGCCAAAGGATTTCTACCGCCACCTCGATATTCACGTTCATGTGCCGGAAGGCGCGATTCCGAAGGACGGCCCTTCTGCCGGCATCACACTGTGCACGGCGATCGCAAGCGCGCTGACGCGAATTCCCGTGCGCTGTGACATCGCCATGACCGGCGAAATCACGCTTCGCGGGAAAGTGCTGCCCATCGGCGGCGTGAAGGAAAAATTGCTGGCCGCGCACCGGCTGGGCCTGCGCACCGTGATTCTGCCGAAGGACAACGAAAAAGATCTCGCCGAGGTCCCGCCGGAAGTGCAGGCGGAGATGACGGTGAAATTTGTCGAGACGATGGATGAAGTGCTGCACCTGGCGCTTGAACGGCCCTTGCCGATTCCGGAAGCCGCGCCCGTCCCGGACGTCGCTCCAAAATTCGGCGAATCCGTGCCGCAGGACCTGGAGATCACCAACTAAAGCCTGCGGTTCTCCACGAAGTTTAAAACGAGTTTTGGCCGGAGGGGGAAATTCCGGCTGGCAGTTAAGTTCACCTGTCCGAGGGTGATCCCGAGTGCAGTCGTTCCCGTGGAACCTCAGGTCGAGTTGAATATCACGACTAAAAACAATTGAAAAAAGGAAGTAATACAATGAGTATCAGCCTTGCAGAACTGAAAGACCGCAACATCACCGACCTGGCGAAAATCGCCAAGGAGCTGAACATCCCGGGCGCCAGCGGCATGCGCAAGCAGGAGCTGATTTTTCAGATCCTCCGCGCGCAGACCGAGAAGAACGGCCTCATCTTTTCCGAAGGCGTTCTCGAATGCCTGCCTGACGGCTTCGGCTTCCTCCGCGCGCCGGAGTACAACTACCTTCCCGGCCCGGACGACATCTACGTCTCGCCTTCGCAGATCCGCAAGTTCGATTTGCGCACTGGAGACACCGTCTCCGGCCAGGTCCGTCCGCCGAAAGACGGCGAGCGCTATTTCGCGCTGATCAAAGTCGAAGCGGTGAATTTCGAGGATCCGGAAGTTGCGCGCAACAAGATTTTCTTTGACAACTTGACGCCGCTCTATCCGCAGGAGCGCATACGTCTGGAAACGACGAAGGAAAATCTCACGGGCCGCGTGCTCGACATGCTCTGCCCTCTAGGCAAAGGCCAGCGCGGATTGATCGTCGCGCCGCCGCGCACCGGAAAGACGATGATGCTGCAATCCATCGCCAATTCCATCACGGCGAATCACCCCGAAATCGCGCTCATTGTCCTGCTGATTGATGAGCGGCCAGAAGAAGTCACCGACATGCAGCGCACAGTGAAGGGCGAGGTCATCAGCTCCACGTTCGACGAGCCGCCGCAGCGACACATTCAAGTCGCGGAAATGGTGCTTGAAAAGGCGAAGCGGCTGGTCGAGCACAAGCGCGACGTCGTCGTGCTGCTCGACTCGCTCACGCGCCTTGGCCGCGCGTATAACGCCGTCACGCCGCCTTCGGGCAAAGTCCTCTCCGGCGGTATTGATGCCAACGCCTTGCAGCGTCCGCGGCGCTTTTTCGCCGCTGCGCGTAACGTCGAGGAAGGCGGGTCGCTCACCATTATGGCCACGGCGCTAATCGACACCGGCAGCCGCATGGACGACGTCATCTTCGAGGAATTCAAGGGCACCGGCAACATGGAAATCAACCTCGACCGACGGCTCGTGGATAAGCGCGTCTTCCCGACGATCGACATCAACCGCTCGGGCACGCGAAAGGACGAGCTGCTCTTGCCCGCTGATGAACTCAATCGCGTGTGGGTGCTGCGCAAAGTGCTCAGCCCGCTCTCGACTGTGGAGGCGATGGAATTGCTGCTTGGCCGGTTGTCGAAGGCGAAGACGAACGCGGAATTCCTCTCGTCCATGTCCAGCCCCAGCTAGAAGCCGGTTCTAATCGAGTAATTTGAGGTTCATTTCCCTGCGGATTTGTCCGAGAGGTCTGTCGCGAAGGCCATCGCCAGGCTCCCAGGGCCATTTCTGGCTCATCTTTCGAGCGCGCAACCATACCTTGAGGGCTTTTGGCACAGCCTGGAACGTCAGCGCAATAGTTTTCGGCCAGCCGATTTCCTTCAGCAACTGCTTCGCTTCCGGATTCGAGACGAGATATCCAATGTAACGGCGAATTCCCACGTCCGAACCGAACATCGTCCAAAAATCTGCAAGCGCCTCCTGGTCCAGTGTCGTGTCCAGCCCGAAAAACACATGTGCGGCATCATGCGAGCGAAAAAATCGCGCCGATTCTTCGGAGAGTTGCGCCGGCCGGAAGAGTCCGGGATGTCCTTCGTAATACTCCTGTAGCCCCTGGGCCAGAGTGAGAGGGCAGTCCTGCTCTTGGTAGCGGAACTTCTTCTCCATGAAGATATGTGATCACTTTCGAAGTGAGAGGGATGCC